>NZ_QQTY01000004.1 GCF_003670115.1 Natronorubrum halophilum | reverse complement strand
ATAAATGGGTCCACGTTCGGTGACCGCGATCGAAGACCGATCGGGCGTCACCGAACTACCAAGGCTAACATCAGATCCCATCTGTACGGCGGACCGCAGGGGTGGAATCCTCATTTCCTTCGGATGTGTTCGTAATCCGTCTGGGGTACATAACCCCTTCGGACTCGAGCCATCCGAGATGACGAAGCGGGTTGAACGCCCCGTCGATCACAGCTTCTTTTGCAATTACATCCGAATCCCCTCGTACATATAAGGGCGTCGGATCGGAGCCCGACGGAAACCGCTTCCGTCAAGGCATTTCCGATTCGATTTGAACGCCCGGACACGTATAAGGGCAGCGGATCGCTGTGACCGGCGATGCCGGCCACGAGCACATCCGATTTCGAGTGCCCTTGTACGGATAAGGCCATCGGATAGAACCGATGGACCGTGTGTACGAGAGTGGATGCAGTGCCTACCTCCGTGCCGGAACGCGGCCGGAGGGAACGCGACGGAGTGCGTCACGTCGTTCGCATTAATACCGAATGCCCGTTCCACATATAAGGCCGTCGAATGAATCGACCATAGAAAGCCGATACCATGGCACGGTTTTCCAGTAATCGGTCAATTCATTCATACTAATAAACGGACTGTCGGCTGGAAGCCAGCGGAAGGGGTCGATCAGCTTCCTCGACGGACCACACGTCAACCGATAGTCAACGAAATACAGCGGTCACTCCAGAACGGGGCGAACGTGACAACTGAGCGATCGGTAGCCGTGTGACGCGGGCGGAGGTCGGCCGATCATCCCGCCCTTGTAGACGCGGTCGGACCGAATGAGACCCGCGTGGCTCCTACTCGAGCGTGCACGCGCAAGAAAGCTTCGTGACTGGGGCGGCGCTCCGACAGGCGAACGGGTTCGGCGAGCCCGTCCATCGGCCTGGACGGGCGGGAAACGCATCGATGCCGATAAACCACGTGCGTTGTAAGGGGTAGACGAATGGTCCGGGACCCGATCGCTTCGGAGTCGACGCCGCCAGCGGAGGAGATCTGCGCTGCGCTCGACGACCCTGACTGCCGCGAGATTATCCGGAATCTCGAGGAACCCATGACGGCTTCTGAGCTAGCGAAACGGTGTGACATTCCACAATCGACGCTGTACCGAAAGCTCGAGCTCCTGACCGAGTCGACGTTGCTCGAGGAGTCGACCGAGATCCGCCAGGACGGTCACCACGCGAGCAAGTACGCGGTGGCGTTCGACGAGATCACGCTCGGTTTGGACGAGGATCGATCGCTGGCGGTCCAGATCGAGCGACCGGCCCGGACGGCGGACGAACGGCTCGCGGAGCTGTGGTCGGAGGTGCGAAAGGAAACATGAGTCCATATCAGACCGGCGCGACCGAGATCACGCTTGCGCTCGCGATCGTTAAGACGCTCGTGCTCGTTGTTGGCGGCGTTATCACGTATTTCGCGTTCAAGGCCTACCGACGGACGCGCCAACGGGCGCTCGGGCTGCTCGCTGGTGGGTTCGGACTCGTGACGCTCGGACTCGTCCTCGCCGGAATGCTCTATGAACTGCTCGGCGTCCAGCTCGAGTTAGGAATCTTGCTCGAGAGCCTGCTCGTCCTGGCCGGCTTCCTCGTGATCGCGTACTCGCTGTACGTGCAATGAGGGACGGGAGCCCACCGACGTTATCAGGACGTTATCGAATTCGTCAATGTCCATCGCTTCTTCGTAGACGATTGCGATAATCACCCCCCGAGTAGCGGCCCCGTTCATGACGTGGAGGGTTTTGTGACGGTGAGTCGAGCGAGTTCGGATCGGAGTCGACCTCGAACCCGAGGGCGTAATATTCGGTGGAGACGGTGGTAATCGCGTGTTACCGTGTCGGATCGACTCGAGAATCGGCCCGTCGCCCGCCTCAAGGACGGTGAATCGGTTGCGGTGTGCGAACCGATACATCCAGTAGCCGTTGGTCGCGATTTGAGACGCACCGTATCGCCCTGCGAGCCGATCGACGGCGGTCCCGGGCGAGACGAGTGTCGTCGGTGCGCTCCGGCCGTCGATCATGTGGGCGTTCGACCGACGGGATGAAGAAGTGTCCCGGTTTGACGACTCGAAGTGCAACTAGCATCGCTCGAGAACGGAAGCGAACAGTCGGTGAGGGCACCGCGGATACCAGCGACAGTGATCTGGAGAGTGGAGTCGTCGGTGCGTTCGGAGGTGACGAGAGCCCGAATGGGTTACCGATTTAACGTGTGAATCGCGTGGCCGAGTGCGTTCTCGGCGGCTTCCATCACCGACTCCGAGAGCGTCGGATGGGCGTGGACCGTCGAGGCGATGTCCTCGAGCGTTGCACCCAACTCGATCGCGAGTCCGAGTTCGGCGACGAGTTCGGACGCTTCGGGACCGACGATCGAGGCCCCGAGAACGAATCCGTCCGCCTCGTCGGCGACGATCTTCACGAAGCCATCCGAGTCACCGGTCGTCAGCGCGCGGCCGCTGGCTCGGAACGGGAACTGTCCGACGACGGTTTCGAATCCGGCCTCCGCGGCGTCCGTCTCCGTCATTCCGACGGTCGCGATTTCGGGATCGGTAAAGACGACGGCGGGCATGGCCTGGTAGTCGATCGCCGCGGGTTCGCCGGCGATTACTTCGGCGGCGACCTGTCCCTCCATGCTTCCCTTGTGGGCGAGCATCGGTTCGCCCGCCACGTCGCCGACGGCGAAAATGTGCTCGACGTTCGTGCGCGCACGCGAGTCGGTGTCGATGAATCCTCGGTCGTCGGTCTCGACGCCAGCGTTCGCCAGATCGAGCGTATCGGAGACGGGTTCGCGGCCGACGGCGACGAGCACCTGTTCGACGTCGAGTTCGAGACGGTCGTCTTCGGTCGTGTCGGCGTCGCCGGTCGCTGCACCGCCGTCCGCGGCGGCCTGTGATACCGGCTCGGCGACGACGCGGATGCCGCCGTCCGGCTCGTACCACTCCGAGGCCGTGTAGCCGAAGTGGAACTCGATGCCCAGCTCCTCGGCTCGCTGTTTGACCGGTCGTTTGAGGTCGTCGTCGTAGCCCGGCAGCACGGAGTCGAGCATCTCGATCACCGTGACGTCGGTTCCCAGCTTCGCGAAGACGTTCGCCAGTTCCATGCCGATGTAGCCGGCCCCGACGATCACCAGCGAGTCGGGAACGGAATCGAGCGCCAGCGCCTGTCTCGAGTTCAGAACCTGCTCGGCCCCGAACGAAAAGTCCGGAATCGAGATGGGGCGAGAACCCGTCGCGACGATGGCGTGTTCGAACTCGAGGGTTTCCGAGCCCTGTCCCTCGCCGCTGTGAGAGACGCGGACGGTGTTTTCGTCGACGAAGGTCGCGGTACCCTCGAGTAGATTGACCTGATTGGCCTTGCAGAGTTTCTCGACGCCGCTGGTGAGTTGATCGACGACGTCGTCTTTCCAATCGACCATCCCCGCGAGGTCGATCGCGGGGTCGGCGTGGATCCCCATCTCCTCGGCGGTTGCGGCCTCGTGGGCGACATCGGTCGCCGTGATCAGGGCCTTCGACGGGATACAGCCGTGGTTCAGGCAGGTACCACCGTAGGCCTCCTTTTCGACGAGCGTGACATCGAGATCGAGCTGTCCGGCGCGAATCGCGGCCACGTAGCCGGCCGGGCCAGCACCGATTACCAGTACGTCCGTTCCAGTGGTGACATCTCCGACGACCATGACGCGAATAAATGAGCCGAAGGATAGTGTAGGTATCCCTTCTCGGTCGAGAGAATCCGCCCGCAACACCGGTATTCGTGGCCCTCGTTCGAAAACGGCCGGCACTGATATGCCGACGGTTCTCGAGTCCGCGTGTCCAGGTCGCGTTCAGCAGTGCTGTACGCTGAGGTTTTCGTGATGTCCGAAGGTCTCGTGGTGGTCGTGGAACGTCGATTCCTCGAAAAAGGTGCCGATCGTCTTGACCTGACAGACCTGCTTCCACTCGCAGGTCGGCAGGTTCGTGTAGCAGATGCTTCCGGGACGGATTCCGATGGTGCTCGTTTCGGTCGCGCCGGTGTTCGCGTCGAAGAACCAGTGGTTCTTGTTCTCGTGAAAGCTCGTCTGATCCTCCACCATCAGCGCTGGCTGGCTGTAGGTCCAGCTGACTGACGCCGACAGCGAGGGCGACGCCGACAGCGACGCGGAGACGCTCACGCTCTTGTTGACGGACCCGTCCTGCGTGCCGAACGGTTCCCAGTCGTTGAGTTCCTCGCCGCCGATTTCGTTGTTGCTCCAGTCGGTTTCCGCGAACCCGTCGTTGTTCCCCCAGGTGGAGCCCCACAGCTGGGTCCCGGGTTCCATGGCGACGCGCTGGGTGATCGCGTTGACGGCCCGGTCCTCGTCGCGCGTATGGTACCAGTCGATCCACGTCCCGACGACGCCGAACGGCTCTTTGACCGTCTCGAGGTGATTCTCGTAGATTCGTTCCATGTTCTCGATGTCGAGGTCCTGCGTCGAGAGCTGGTTTCGATCGAACCCCCTCTGGGGCTCCCAGGAATCTCGACGCTCGAGCGCCGTTGCGCGGCGTTCGGCGCGCTCGTGGAGGAGGGAGGCCGAGCCGGGCGTTTCGGCGACGCCACGGTATTCACGGACGACGCCGTCGTCGCCCATTTCGCGCATGTACGCGACGAGTTCGCTCGAGTCCGTTTTCCCGGCCGGCTCGGATCTGGCGAGCGGCGTCGGCTCGTCGCGGTCAGTAGCGGCGCGCTCGACGGTCTTATCGATCGCGTCAACGGCGTCGGTCTCGACCGGACTGTCGTAGCTTCCGGTGAGGACTGTGACGGAGTCGGATTCGTCACTGGCGGTGACGGTCGCCGCTCCGACCGCGGACAGACCGAACACCGCCGTCGTCGCGCCGGCGGTGTGCAGAAACTGTCGTCGGTTCGATCGTGTGCGCTCGTTTGCGTCCCGTCCGTTGGTATCGCGAGTCATCTCCCGTAGGCCAACGATCGGTTCGGTAATGATGGTATTCGAATAGGTCGGTCTGAAAGATCCTCCGATGGGAGTCGTCTCCGCACTCCCCACCGAAGAGGTATAGGTGGGGCACAGAGTTAGAGCACCGGCGATCGGCGGCCCGTACCGGCCGTAGGGAAGAGGTGGTTTTCTCCGGTACAGTACATTTTATTTCAGTTTTTGTTCATTAATACTAATATCTCATGGGGGAGCAAGCCGCACAACGGCGGGAACCGCCGCGGTTCGACTCCCTGGTCCGCTGTCTCGCGAAGTCGGCACCGCTCCTCGAGGCGCTCCGCGATGGACCGGAGTACAAAGGAGAGTTGGCGGCGGAGCTGGGCGTTTCGAAGTCGACCGTGTACAACCAGACCCGCGAGTTACGACAGCAGTCGCTCGTGGAGCAAACGTCGGATGGCTACCGACTGACGAACAGAGGGCACCTGCACGCCGAACTCTACCGCGACGCGATGAGCCTCTCGAAGGGGATTTACGGTGCCGGACCGCTGCTCGAGGGGGTCCCGACCGACGAACTGCCGCCGACGTCGGTGATCCGCGACGCGGAGGTCGTCACGACCGAGACGAGTCCGGAAGCGCCGCTCAACGCGTTTCTCGAGTGGTTGGATCGGGCCGAGCACGTGTCCGGACTCGCCGCGCTCGTCTATCCGCGGTCGGTCGACGCCCTGGCGACGAAACTCGACGCCGAGTTGTTGACGGTGGATCTCGTCATCGAGTCGGCGACCCTCGATTCTCTGGTCGAACACCACCGGACGGACTGTCGAGCGGTAATCCGGTCCGCCGAATCCGTCGTGGCGGTGACGGACGACTCGCTCCCGTTCGGACTGTTCATCGTCGACGCACCGGACGAGAACATCGAAGTCGGCGTCACGACGTATACCGAGCGCGGCCACATCTGCAGTTTCGGCCGCATGACGTCGGACGAGTCGATCGAGTGGGCCAGGAACGTCCGCAAGCGGTATCGCTCTCGCGCCCGTCCGATCGCCGCGACGGACCACGTTTCGCTCCTCGAGCGGTGACGCGACTGACGGCTGGATTCGACGGGAAGTTCGAGTCAGAATCCCGAACCGCGAGCACGGATGTGCTCGCGGCGAGTCACTCGAGCAGGAGAAGGTTCGGGTTCTCGAGGTACTTCATGACGGTGTTCGTAAACTGCGCGCCCACCGCGCCGTCGATCAGTCGGTGATCGAACGACAGCGACAGCGTCAGCACGGACCGTGGCTCGATCGACTCCGCGCCGTTCTCGTCGGTTACGACGCGGGGTTTGCGCTTGATTTCGCCGATTGCAAGGATCCCCGCCTCGGGGTAATTGATGATCGGCGTGGCGTACTCGCCGCCGATGCCCCCGACGTTGGTGATCGTAAACGTCGATCCGCGTAATTCGTCGGGGCTGATCGTGCGCTCGCGAGCCTTCTGGACGACCTCGTTCATCTCAGAAGAGAGCTGTAAGAGTCCCTTCCGATCGGCGTCGTCGACGACCGGGACCATCAGTCCGACGTCGGTCGCGGTGGCGACGCCGATGTTGTAGTAATCCCGGTAGACGATCTCCTCCGCGTCCTCGTCGATGACCGCGTTCATCTCGGGGTATTCTTTCAGCCCGGCCACGACTGCCTTCATGATGAACGGCATGTAGGTCAGCCGGATCCCCTGCTCGTCGGCGTGCGGTTTCAGTTCCTCCCGAGCCTCGACGAGAGCCGTCACGTCGACCTCGTCGTGGTGGGTGACGTGTGGCGCGCTGTATTTCGACTCGACCATCGCCTCGGCGATCCGCTTGCGAACGCCTTTGAACGGTTCGCGGCGCTCTCGCTCGCCGGGTGCGAAGTCGGGCCCCGCCTCGGCATCGCCGACCGGTTCGCCGGCCTCGACCGCCGCTCGATCGGCCTCCTGGGCCCGCCGTTGGGCCTCGGCGTACTCCCGAACCGCCTCGGGCGTCACGAATGCCTCGCCCTCGCGTTTCTCGTCGGTCGGGACGGCGTCGATGTCGACGCCCGCCTCCTGGGCGATTCGCCGGGTCGCGGGTGCGGCAAGTGTCTTGTCGCGGTCGGCGGACTCGATCTGCGCCGGCGGCTCGCTCGTTCCCGTCCTGGCCTGACTCGAGGCCGCCGCTGCCGTCCCGTCACCGGTTTCGGTGTCGCTCGAGTCGTCGGCCTCGGCCGTCGATTCGGGTGCCGTCCGCCCGCCGGATTCCCGTTCGTCTCCGTCGTCTGTTGCAGCCTGCACGTCGGCCGCGGTGATCCGACCGCCGGGACCGCTGCCACGGATCTGCGCGAGGTCAATCCCTTCCGCTCGGGCCATCTTTCGCACGCGCGGTGGCGCGAAGACGCGATCCTGCGGCGTCGCGGTTTCGTCGGCGTCGGCACCGATGGCACCAGCGCTGCCGGCTGGTTCGTCGGCATCGGACTGGGTCGTCGCGTCGTCGGGTTCGTCGACGCCGGCGGGTGCGCTCGCCCGCTGCTGGTCCTCCGACGCGGTCGTCTCGCCCTCGCTCGCGGTTTCACCGTCGTCTCGCGGCTCTGCCGCTCGACTGTCAGCGGAACGTTGTTCCGCGCTACTCGCGTCCGAGGCGCGTGGCGTCTCGCTGTCCTCGCCCTCCACGTTGAACGAGATGATGACCGTCCCGACGGGAACGACCGCGCCCGCCTCGACGTGCAACTCGCGGACCGTCCCGTTGACCGGCGACGGGACCTCGACGAGGGCCTTGTCCGTTTCGACCTCCGCAACCGGCTGGTCTTCCGAAACCTCGTCGCCCTCCTCGACCAGCCACGAAACCAGTTCTCCCTCCGCGACTCCCTCGCCGACGTCCGGTAGTTCGAATTCGCGGACCATGTTAGAACTCCATCGCGTCTCGAATGCCGTCCTCGATGCGGGCCGGTTCCGGCAGGTAGTAATCCTCGAGCGCGTACAGCGGGAACGGCGTGTCGAAGCCCGTAATGCGCTCGACCGGCGCTTCCTGGTGGAGCAGCGCCTCCTCCTGGAGCGTCGCGGTGATCTCCGCACCCAGCCCGCCCGTTTTGGGAGCCTCGTGGACGACCGCGGCGCGCCCCGTCTTCCTGAACGAGTCGACGATCGTCTCCTCGTCCAGCGGCGAGAGCGTCCGCAAGTCGATGACCTCGACGTCGATCTCGCCGGCGAGGTTCTCGGCGGCCTCGATCGTCGGCCGACTCATTGCGCCCCACGTGTAGACCGAGATATCGCTTCCCTCGCGGCGAACGGCCGCCTCGCCGAGCGGAATTTCGTACGATTCGCTGGGAACGTCCTCGCGGAACGCCCGATAGATAAGTTTCGGCTCGAGGAAGAGCACCGGATCGGGGCTCCGGATCGCGCTGATCAGCAGTCCCTTCGTATCGCGGGGCGTCGAGGGCATGACGACCTTGAGTCCGGGCTGGTGGACGAACATCGCCTCCGTCGACTCGGAGTGGTGTTCGGGGGCCCGGATGCCGCCGCCGTAGGGTGCCCGAATGACCATCGGGCACGTATACCGTCCGCGCGAGCGAGAGCGCAGGCGTGCGGCGTGGGAGACGATCTGGTCGAACGCGGGGTAGATGAACCCCAGGAACTGCATCTCCGGAACCGGGCGCATGCCGTAGGCGGCCATCCCGATCGCCGTCCCGACGATGCCGGATTCGGCGAGGGGCGTGTCGATAACCCGATTCTCGCCGAACTCGTCGTACAGCCCCTCCGTCGCGCGGAAGACGCCGCCGTTCTTCCCGACGTCTTCGCCCATGACGACGACGTCATCGTCGCGTTCCATCTCGGTGTGCAAGCCGTCTCGAACCGCCTGCACCAGCGTGAGGCTCTCCGATTCTCCGTCCGCGTCTGCGTGTGCGTGTGTGTCTGTCTCTGCAGCCATGGTATCACTCTAAGAGCGCATCGTCGCCGTGTCGCTCGCGAATCGATTCGAAGTACTCGAGTTGTCGTTGTAACCGTCGGGGCATCCCCTCGTAAACGTGTGCGAAGATCTCCTCGGGATCCGGTCGTTCGATCGACTCGGCCGTGTCGATCGCGTCGGCCACGTTCGTCTGGATCCGGGACTCGATTTCCTCGACGCGCTCGTCGTCGAGGATCCCTTCGTTCCGGAGATACGCCTCGAGGCGCGGGATCGGATCCTTTTGCTTCCAGCGTTCGACCTCGTCGTCGTCCCGGTAGACGGTAGGGTCGTCGGCCGTGGTGTGTGCACCGAAGCGGTACTGGACCGCCTCGATCAGCGTCGGGCGAAGTTCGCCTTCGCCCGGGTTCTTCGCTTTTTCGACGGCCTCGCGGGTGACCTTGTAGACCGCGAGGGGATCCATCCCGTCGACCTGGACGCCCTCGAAACCGTAGGCTTCGGCCTTCTGGGCCAGCGTCTCGCTCGCCGTCTGGCGCTCTCGAGGGACCGAGATCGCCCACTGGTTGTTGTTACAGAAGAAGACCGACGGCGTATCGAAGACGCCCGCGAAGTTGAGGCCCTCGTGGAAGTCGCCCTCGCTCGTCGCGCCGTCGCCGAAGTAACAGAGGAACGCCTTCTCCTCGCCTTTGAGCTTCGAGGCCCAGGCGGCCCCCGTCGCGTGGGGGATCTGGGTCGCGATGGGAACCGCGACGGTGAAAATGTTGGCGTCGTCGGGGATGTTGTTGCCCTGTTCGTGTCCCATCCAGTAGAGCAGCGTGCGTTCCAAGGTCATGCCGCGAACCAGCGCGGTGCCGTGTTCGCGGTAGCTGGGGAACACCCAATCGTCCTGATCGAGGGCGTGGGCGCTGCCGACCTGAGCGCCTTCCTGGCCCGACAGCGGCGGATACGTTCCCATCCGACCCTGTCGCTGGAGGCTCACCGCCCGCTCGTCGAAGTGACGAACCAGCCGCATCTGCTCGTACATCTCGATCAGTTCCTCGGCGCTCAGGTCGGGAACCTCGGCGCCCTCGAGAACTCGACCGGCTTCGTCGAGTATCTGTACTCGGTCCCGGGGGTTGCGCTGTAACGTACTCACGGGTAGACCCACCTGTACATACCCTACCGAACTATCGCTCACGGTAAAGGAGTTTCCCAAAATAGTTTACTGTATACGAGATTCTTGCCATCCGATCGGGCTAGTTGTGGCCATATTTGTCCACATGTGTCCATCAGTGCTTGTTTCGTCGTGTTCGGAGGAGAATTAGTGTCGATACGTAAATACTTGCGCGAGTCTGTCCGAAAGTGACGGCCGCGGTTTCAGCCGTCGGCTCAGGAGTTCGTCTGTTGGGACGACGTGTGCCGCGCGTCGGCTCTCGCCTCCTCGACGCTCTTGCCCTCGCGCAGTACGGCGTCGACGAACAGTTCGCCCGCCTTGTACGACGAGCGTACCATCGGCCCGCTGGCGCAGTAGAGGAAGTCCAGTTCCTCCTCGGCGACGCGACGCCACGTCTCGTACTTGTCCGGATGGTCGTAGCGCCTGACCTCGAGGTGGCTCCGCGAGGGACGGAGGTACTGACCCAGCGTGACGATATCCACCCCGCGCTCGCGCAGGTCGGCCATCGTCTGGTAGACCTCGTGGTCGTACTCGCCGTGGCCGAGCATGATCGACGTCTTCGTGTAGATGTCGGACTCGCGTTCGACCTGCTCGAGCACGCCGAGGCTCTGTTCGTAACCCGCGCGGCGGTCCCGCACGGGAAACTGCAGTCGTTCGACGGTCTCGACGTTGTGGGCGATCACGTCCGGATCGGCGTCGACGATCTTTCGGACGAGCCGTTCCTCGCCCTGAAAGTCGGGGATCAGGACTTCGACGAGGATGCCGGGATGGCGCGCCTTGATCTCGCGGATCGTTTCGGCGAAGTGGCCCGCGCCCTGATCCGGCAGGTCGTCCCGATCGACGCTCGTCAAGACGACGTAGTCCAGTCCGATCTCGGCGATCGCCTCCGCGACGTTCGCGGGTTCGTCGGGATCGAGCGCCTCCATCCCGCCGGTTTCGACGTCACAGAAGTTGCAGGCTCGAGAGCACCGATCGCCCATCAGCATGAACGTGGCCGTGCCGCCCTCGCTGTCGCCCGTGCCGGCACCGCCCGACCAGCACTCGCCGAGGTTCGGACAGTTCGCCTCCTCGCAGACGGTGTGTAAGTTCCGTTCGCGTAGCGTCTCCCGAATGCCCGCGAACTCCCGTCCCGACGGCGGTCGCATCTTCAGCCAGTCGGGCTTGCGTGCGCTGCTCATACCCGGTCAACGGGTCGCGGAGTCAAAAACCGTGGTGATGACGGGGTCACCCCGACACGCGCGCCGCGTCCGTCGGGTACTCGCGGAATGCGACCCGTCTCGAGCGGTGTATGTCCGGCTTACGGACCGTAGCCGCCCGATAGCTTTAGGCGGCGGAGTGGAATACCCACAGCAATGGCGTTCAGCACGACCCCCGACTGGTTTCACATCAGCGACGATGACGACGTCGTCTGGGAGAGTCGCCCCCACCCGATCACGATGGGGATGGGACTGCCGGCCGGGGTCGGCATCGTACTCCTCGGCCTCGTCCTCGTCGGCTGGACCGTAACCGACGGTGCCGGGCTCTTGACGATCGTCGGCGTCCTGCTAGCGGTCGCCGGCGCGGTCCTCGTGCTCGCTCGATACCTCGTCTGGACGAATACCCGCTACGTGATCACCACGACGGAACTGTACAAGAAACACGGCGTCGTCTCGAGAGACGTCACCCAGTTCCGCCTCGACCGCGTCCAGAACACCAGTCTCAGCCAGACCGTTCCCGGCCGCGCGCTCGGCTACGGGGATCTGACCGTCTACACCGCCGGTTCCGGCGAACCCGAACTCACCTTCGAGCGAGTCCCCAGCCCCGAACGCGTCTCGAGTCTCCTCAGTAATCAACTCGGAGAGGTGTCGTCGGCGGAGACGTAAGCGAGTGCTCGTCGGACGACAACGGCGGGTTCGCCGGATCGAATCGCTCGGTGTTCCTCGTCATCGCAGGTTTAGAAACTTTATTAGAGTTTATCCCTTCGCCATAAACTAACAGAGAGGATATAATTACCCAAAACGATAATTTGTCGACGCTCTCGTTCGGGCCGGCTCGATCGATACTCCATACTGGGGGCACGGATTCGAGTGAAAATTCGATATTGGCTGGATCATGATACGCCCCTCGGTCGACAATAGAACACATTCTGAGAGATATAGCCACTGTACATGTGGTTTTCAGATATATCCTTTCGACCTCTCAGGAAACCATTAGGTTAATTCAAGAGAAGGAGTTGAAGGTGAGTTTTTCGATATATTCTAGCAATTTCGGCAAGGAGCCCCAGATGCAGCCAGTAAGAAACTAAGGAGTACAAGAGTTACCGAGTGTTTCGAAAAGACGTGAGAGAACCGTGACGCGCTCCCGGAAGAGATGGGGCCGGAACACAGGGAACGGTAGACGAATTCGGGAACGACCACAAAATATCAAGAAAAGGTTATTAGACCTGTATCTAAAAACTCTAATTGAGTTTCTTGGGAATGGTTCGTTCGCTCGAGACGGTTTTCTGATCGCCGGTGGGCCATCGCAGGCTACCGGTGATCGACTTACTCTTGCAGCACGTTTTCGATCATCTCGTCGGACATGTTCGCAACCGTTTCGTTCCCGGTCTTGAGTTCCTTCATGACGAATTTCGAGGAGGTGTGATTGACGCCGTCGATAGCGACGATATCGTCGATGAGGTCGTTCATCTGTTCGCGGTTTTGCACTCGAGACAGGACGGTGAAATCGACGTCTCCCATCGTATAGTACAGCTGGTAGACGCCGTCGATGTCCGCCAGCGCCTCACCGATATCGGTCGCGTATCCGCTGTCGTGAGACACCGAAACGTCCGTAATCATCAGCATGTTGAGACCGATCGCCAGCGGATCGACGTCGGCGGAAACCGACGTGATGACACCGTTCTCTTTCAGTTTGTTCAACCGGTAGTGAACGGCGGATTTCGAGAGGTCGAGTTCGGCCGCCAAACTCTCGAGGCTGACATCGCTGTTCTGTTCGACTCGCTCGAGGATCGTGAGATCGGTTTCGTCGAGCGCGATTTCGGTGTCGGTGTTGTCATCCATGTGTGGTAATTGGAAAATGTTTCAACAACCACCGGTATACCAGCTTCGATTCGATCAACGTCCAAATACTCGAGAGGCCGCGAGTGTCCGCGACTACACGTCGGACGCGGTGTCCGAGATCGACAGCAACGCTGACAGCAGGGGATTTCAGCGTACACCTCTCGAGAGTTAGTTCATCGTTACCATGGATCAACCACGGCTGAAACGCTCAAAGAAGCGATCGAGAACGATACGATATGGCTTTGATAATTTGGTTTTAGAGCGGTAAGGGTGGAACTGTATCCACTAATCGCATATTTCTCGACCTGTATAAAAGTAATATCCCCAATTATCGGACGATCATCCAGAATACTAGCCGATACATAGATTACAGTAGTACCTGTGTAAATATTCGAAAACGGCAATAATTTCTGTCGAAGTCGACGCTAGTATCACTGCCGGCGAGTAGAAGCGAACGAATGGAGTGACAATAGTGATGTCTGTTCACAAGAACCATGTGAACTCGAGCGGCCGCGAAACGGTCATTCGATACTTTCGTGGACGGCGATTCGAGTCTGCAGCGGGTCCGTGAGAGCGCGTTACAGTTGGTACTGCTCGGGATAGCCCGCGATCGTCTTCGATTCGGGTCGTTTGTAGGTTCGAATCTTGCTCGTGGTCTTTTCGAGTTGCACGAGACTTTCGGCGAGTACGGCACCCGCGCCGACGCTGTCGATGACCGGAACGGGGAGTTCCTCCTCGAGCGGTTCGTCGAGACCGCCCATCCCGGCACAGCCGAGACAGATCACTTCGGCACCGTCTTCGTCGATCGCTCGCCGGCTCGCATCGAGCAGGGCCTCGGCCGCAGCGTCGCGAGTCGTTTCGGTTTCGACCACGGTCAAGTCGGTACAGCGCACGGAGGCGCAGTTACCTTCCAGCCCCGTTTTTCGAACCGCTTCTTCGATGAAATCCCGCGCACGCGGGAGAATCGTTGCGACGGAGAAGGTCGCGCCGAGCATATTCGCGACGTACATCGATCCTTCGGCGATTCCGACGACCGGTTTGTCCGTCACTTCGCGACACGCGTCGAGACCGGGGTCGCCCCAACAGGCGTTTACGAAGGCGTCGTACTCGTCGCCTGCGGTGATGATCTCCTCGAGAATTCCCGGGACGGCGAGATAGTCGTCGTAGTAGGATTCGATGCTCACCGGCCCGCGCTCGGGCGAGACCGCCGTGATCTCGGTGTCGTCGCTCGTGTACCTGTCCGCGACGACGCCGATGTTTTCGGTCATCTCGAGGGTCGTGTTGGGATTGATCGCTTTGATTTTCATAGCTCGGCTACCGCGTGAGCGTTCGTCCGGAGCCCGCAAAGCGTTTGCTGTGCCCGGCCCGCTCGGCGGGCCGAAAGCCGCGACTATCGGAACGCGACGAAACGGTCGCTCGAGGCGACGAGGGGGGCGAACGCCCGCGGGAGGCGTCGCCGTGTACTCGGCTAACCGGTACCGTATTACACGTGCGGGTGGAGTCCACCTGTATGAAACGCTCCGACGCAGACCGAGACGACGGAGATATCCCGTTCAGCGACGGACTGATCGCCGAGACGGCGGGCGAGTCGGTTCGGGCGACGGAATTGGGTGGTGTCCGACGCACCGCGCTCGTCGACCGACTTGACGACGGTGAACGGCTACACGCCGTTCTCCGAGGCCGCCTCATGGATTACGAGCGCGACGACCATGACGACGCCGCCCGAGAAGCGAGCCGTACGCGAAAGATGGCCAGCCACGGAACGGATCTGATGACGGTGGTTACGGACCGCCGGCTACTGCTCGTCGTGCAACGCGACGATCCCGCGAGCGACGAGTACCGGACGGTTCCCTTCGACGAACTCGCCGCCGCGAGCCTCGAGACGGCGAACGGAAGTCAGCGGCTGGTCCTCCGCGGAACACGCCGGTACTACATCGACGTCGGACGGAGCGGCCGAACGGTGGCCGCTGATGCGCTCGCAACGATCCAACAGCGACTCGGCGACCCCGAGACCGACGATCCGATCGAGCGCATCGAGCAACTCGCCGAACTCCACGAGCGAGGGATCCTGACCGCGGACGAGTTCGAGGCGAAAAAACGGGAGTTGCTCGATCGGATCTGAGTCGGTCAGTCGCCGGATCGGGGCGGACGAAACGGATCAGTTGTTCTCTCGGAACTCGGCCGCGACGTCGTCCATCTCCGCGAATTCGACGTCGTCTTTCGACTGCATGTGCTCGATGAGTTCCTCGAGTCGGCTGATGCGATGTGCCTGCCCGATGACCTGCGGGTGCATCGTCAGGATGAAGACGCCGTCGTCGACGTTCTCGTGCATCCAGTCGAACTGATCGTAGTAGCGCTGGAAGAGGGAATCCTCGCTCACGTAACCCATTCGATGCGGTCGTGCCCAGGTGAAGGTCAGCGCCGGCCAGTCGTCGCGCTGCCAGGAGACGGGGAGTTCGACGATGTCGGTCGGCTCACCGCGGTCGTAGGGGCCGTCTTCGGGAGCGCTCCAGTCCCCGTAGAGCCAGTGGGGTTCGAAGTCCGACGCCATCTTGCTCGAGTCCCACTCGATGCCGACTTCGTCGAGGATGTCCAGCGTGTCCGCCGAGTAGTCCCAGGCGGGCGAGCGATAGCCGGTCGGTTTGCGTCCGGTGAGATCGACGATCGACTCGATCGCGCGGTCGACGTCGGCTTTCTCGTCTTCTTTCGTTTCGTACGTCGCCGGGCCGGTGTGACTCCAGCCGTGGTGTTGGATATCGTACCCGCGATCCCAGACGTCGCCACAGATCTCCGGAAAGCTGTCGATGGTGTGACCCGGGACGAACCACGTCGCGGGGATCTCGTGTTCGTCGTGGAGATCGAGCAAGCGCGGTGCGCCGACCTCGGCACCGTAGACGCCTCTCGAGTGTCGTGTCGGCATATCCCAGGAGTCGTATGACCAGAGCCACGTCGATACCGCGTCGAAGTCGTACGTAAGGCAGACCTTCGATGTCATTGCAGCTTTATCTTCGAAGAGCCGCTAAAAAGACTTTTCGTGATTTTCTATGACAGAAACGATGCGGCAAATATCGTCTCACGAACCGTGCGTCCGCGACGGTACGGGGCCGAGCGCTCAGGACGACCTGGAGCCGTAGGTGACGAGCGCGCCGGCGAGGATGAGCAACAGGAACGAAAACGCCGTCGTGATGCTTCCCAGGGCGAACAGTTCCGGCGTCGCGCGCTCGGCGGACGCAATACTGAACACTTCCATGGGCATCGTGCGGTTTCGCCCGACCAGAAGCAGCCCCCGCTCCGCTTCGTTGTAGGAGAGCGTGAACGCGAACACGGCTGCGCCGAGCACCGTCGGCGCGATCTGGGGTAACACGACTTCACGGAACGTCGTGAGTCGACTGGCACCCATCACCCGCGCCGCCTGTTCGTTCTGCGCCAGGTTCGGGGGGAACCCGGCGAGCAAGACGATGACTGCGAAGGGGAGCGTCCAGACCACGTGGGCCGGAAGCGCGATCCAGATCGATCGTGGAAATCCGAGAATTTCGTTGAGGAACAGCGTCGAACCGACGCTGAACGCGATTCCGGGCGTGATGATGCCGAGGATGATCAGGTACAGAAACGCTCGTTTTCCCCGGAACTCAAAACGGTACGCGAGGGCTGCTGCGGTGCCGAGTACGGTCGTAATCACCGTTACAACGAGCGCGAGCTGGATCGATCGCCAGATCGCGGTGATCATTCCCGAGTTCGCGAACAGTTCGTTGTACCACGCGAGAGTAAAGCCCTGATACGGTGGGGCGATTCCCCCGCTGTTGAACGAGAAGACGATCAACGAGATCATCGGCGCGTAAATGTATAACGAGATTATCACGAAATACGCCGCCAACAGGCGCTTCGTGTTGAGGTGCTGCAGAAATCGCATCATCGCCGATTGGCCGGTATTCTTGCGGACAGGTGACTGATTCGTCGCCATCTACGGTGTGATGTGTAGCCATCCCATATAAAAGTACTGTCCGGCGGGCGTGGGACGTATACCGGCGGAACCGGAGGATAGACTTTTGGTTATCGAACGACCCTCTTCGAGTAATGAGTACGGAAAACGAGTCGACCGAGGAAGTAGTGTTGACGTTCCCTCGAGCGAATATCGTCGCCGTCGAGGCGGTCTCCGGCGTCCTCGAGTCGACCCTCGGCCCGCTCTCCCGCGATACGTTGATCGGGACGGGCCAGTCGCGCGCGCAAAAACAGGATTCCGCGCGACCCGATATGAACGAGTATACGATCAGCAGCGACGGGGCGACCATTCTCGAGGAACTGCCGATCGAACACCCGATGGGACCGGTTATTCGCCGACTCGCCGGTTCGGAGCGTCCGGGGGAGACGGCGGTCGTCGGCGAAGCGATCCCGGACGGCGTCGCGAGTACCGTCGTGTTACTCGGTGCGCTCTTGCGGGAGGCGGAGGCGCTCCTGGAACTCGGCGTTCATCCGACGACGGTCGAGGAAGGGTACCAGGCCGGACTCGAGTGCGCCCGACGAACGTTGCGATCGGTGGCCCGCCCGGTGGAGTCGTTCGCGGACCCGACGGCGACGAAGGAGGCGGTGGCGCGGTCCGCAATGACCGGAAACGACGTCGGCAACGCGCGGGAGACGTGGGCGAAACTGGCGGTCGAGGCCGCTGAACGGGTGGGAATGCCCGACGCGGAAACGCTCGCCGTGCGCCAACTCCGGTCGGGTTCGATCGCCGACTCGCGACTCGTCCGCGGCACGGTACTCGACCGCAACGAGATCTGTAGCGATCTGATGCCCACCCGGAAGGAGGACGCATCGGTGCTCGTGCTCACCGGATTCAAACGCGGCAAAGCCAACGACGGCAAAACCGGCGGGCTACAGGACCCGGATATACAACGCGACGACGAACGCATCCGCATCGACTCCCCCGACGACGTCGAGGCGTTCGACGACGTCTTCGTACGGCGGCGAGAGGAAGTCGTTGCTGGTCTCGTCGACGCCGGCGTCGACGTCGTCGTCACGAGGGTCGGGATCAGCGACGAGTATCAGGAACTGCTCGCCGAGCGCGGGATCATCGGCGTTCGCGGTGTCAACCGACTCAAACTGACGCAGTTGGCGAGAGCGACCGGTGCGACGCCGGTCGTCGATCCGACCGACGTGACCGCATCGGACCTCGGCCACGCCGGCCTCGTCGAACAACGGACGATCGACCGACGGAAGGGGCGTCGGAAACGTCGTCGCATGGTCGTTTTCGACGAGTGTGACGATCCGGAGTCGGTCACGTTCCTCCTGCGCGGCGTTCACGGACAGGTCGCCGAGCAGGCGACGACGGAACTCAGAAAGGCGACGGCGGCCGTCGCGGTCGCGAACGGCGAGACGATCGCTCCGCCGGGCGTTCTCCCGGGCGGCGGTGCGACGGAACTCGAGGTGGCGACGGCGATTCGAGAGCGCGCGCTCGCGGAACACGACCGGAGACAACTGGCGCTCTACGCGTTCGCGGACGCAACCGACAGGTTCGTTTCGACGCTCGCGCGAAACGCCGGCATGAATCCGATGCAGACGGTCGCGAATCTCCGAGAAGCAACGGAGCACGCCGAAGACGATGCACAGCAGGGGCTAATTCTTCCCGAAAAAACGATCGGCGATCCGTACGCGTTCGGCGTACTCGATCCGGTAGCGACCCGCCTCGAGTGCTACGTCAGCGCCGTCGAGGTCGCGATACGCATCCTCCGCGTGGACGACACGCTCGACGCGACGTTCTCCAAAGAACCGACCAAACCGGGCGATGCGATCTACGACGAGCACGCGGAAAAGCATCAGGACTATCTCGAGGAGAAAGACGATACCATCTGGCACCAGTGAGGCGCTCGCGGGGCTCGCGGATCTGCTTTCGGCCGGGTTCGCACCGTTTCTCAGAGCAACCGACGCTGATTCGAAGAAGGGGTTCGCGGCGAGTTGTGACGACCGCAGCGAAACTCTCGAGCGAAGCGCGTGACGAGTCGGTTCACCGGCGACGGCACTGATCGGGTGACAGCCGAATCGAAACGAACTCGAGTCCGAAAAAGCCGCGAAGCGAACTCGAGTCCCTACTCCTGACTCGCGATATCCGCGATATCGACGACGCGGAACAGGACGAACACGAAGATGAAGATCACGGCGAGAAGCGTGATCGAGAGCGACGCGGCAGAAGGGTAGTTGAGGCCCTGACCGTACCGGTTGAAGATCAACGTCGGCACGGTGTTTGCACCGCCGCTGAGGAACGACGGGACGGTGAAGTTACCGATCGTCAGCACGAACGTGAACATGCAGCCGATCGCGACGCCGGGCAGGCTCAGCGGCCACGTGACGTTTCGGAACGTCTGGATCGGATTGCTACGCAGCGTCTCGGACGCGTCGATGAGCCCTTCGTCGATCTGAGACAGCGAGATGTAGATCGGTGCGGCCATGAACACGACGTAGTTCTGTAGGTAGCCGATCGCCTGTGAAAACGAAGAGTAGAGCAACCATCCCATCGGTTCGCTGATCACGCCGAGGTTCAACAGCAGTCCGTTGATGACCCCGTTTCGGCCGAGAATCGGGAGCCAGCCGAACGTCCGGATCAGTTCGGAGGTCCAGAAGGGAATAACCAAGAACAACAGCAGGACGATTCCCATCATCGGTGTCGTGTGGAATCGAAGGTAGTAGGCGAGGGGATAGCCGAACACGAGCGTGATCGCGGTCACGATGATTCCGACGCCGATGGTCCTGACGAACGCGCTGTGAACCGCACCGGAGGTGATCACGTTGTCGACCCAGGCCGAGAGCGTGAACTCCTGGACGACGCTAAACGATTCGTACGTGAGAAAGCTGTAGAAGAGAATCACCAGCAGTGGGACGATCAGGAACACCACGAACCAGAGCACGGTCGGGGCGACGAGACCGGTTACTTCCGTCACGATATCGTCTCTGTCTGTCGGTATCAAACGCGAGAGGCCGGTTTTAGGTTCTGAACTCATAACAGTCGTGTAATGTCGTTGATTTCGGGAAACTCAGTTGGCGGTTCGACGGGGTCAGGCGGCGAGGAAGTCTTCCCAGCGCGAGACCATGTAGTCGGCTTCGCTCGGCCAGATCTGGAAGAAGCCGATGCGGTCGATTCGCTCTTCGATCGGACCGCTGTCGCGGGTTCCGCCGTTGGAGTCCGGGCTTCCCTCTTCCATCGACCAGTCGTAATCGAGCGGATCGAAGAGCGCCGGTTCGTCGAGCGAATCGTAGGTGGCTTCGCCACGGTACGCCCAGTCGTAGTACTCCGGCCCCATTCCGTCTCCGGACTCGTCGGATCCGTCGCGAACGAGTTCTTCGTTCTCGTAGTGCGGGACGGAGTATCCGCTCCCCTGGATAAAACCGGGGAACCAGGCACCGAGATGAACGTTATTGTACAGGTACTGCACCTCGCTTACGTTTCGTCGCTCTCGAGCGCCGATGAGCGTCGACATGCCGCCGTACCAGTATCGGTATCCCTGGACGCCGTCGCTCATCGTCGCGTACGTACACGGAGTACCCTCCCGCCTGACGTCCATCGCTGCCGGCTGCCAGAGGTCGCCGATCACGGCCTCTTCGCCCGCCATGAGCGTCACCGATTCGCCGTACGCTTCCCAGGTGGAACGGAACTGGCCGACCTCTTTCTGTTCGATCAAGAAATCGATCGCCGCATCGAGTTGATCCTGCGTCGGGTCGTTCAGTTCGCCGATATCCGCATCGAGCATATCGTTGTCCAGCAGGTGCATCATCGACTGCGGGATGGTGATCGCCGCGGTCTCCCCGACGATCGTCCGCCCTTCGTACTGCTCGTCGAACAGGGCGCTCCAGAGCGAGACGTCATCGACGTACGACGGGTTGTATCCCATCGCGTCGAAGTTGTACGCGTACGGTGAAAACAGCAGTTCCTCACGAGTGTCGCCATCGACCCACAGCTCGCGGTTGACCGTCTCGACCTGCGCCCCGAGGTGACTGAGCCGTTCCGTCGGATTCGTAAACAGGTCCGAAATCTGTTCTTCGTCCCAGTTATCCAGTTCGTCTACCGGCATCGGTATCGTACTCGGATTGTCCCTGGTCAACGCGCCGGCACCCGTCGTGTCGGTCGTCATTACGTCGGTGATTTCTGCGTCACCGCCCAGCAACTGGGCTTGCGTGTCACCGATCGTCGCGATAGTGGTATTGACCTCGACGTCACCCATCTCCGTCATCTTGTCCGCCTGTTCGCTGTTAATCGCCCAGTCCGGGCCGATCCACTGCAGCGGACGTTCGCCGTTGCCCATCTCGTCGTCATCGTGGGCTTTTCGTTCGCCGACGTCGTCATCGCCCCCCACACAGCCGGCGATTGCGGCAGCGGTCGCTGCGCTTCCCCCCTTTACGAAGTTCCGTCTGCTAATGCCGTCTACCATCACAAACGTCAACATACAGCCCTTGCTATTAAGTGTTCTTACTGGAGGTTGGTTCACAACTGACCGTATGACAGTTGGAAATGATTATTCGTTGTGCACACTCGTCCCGCACACGCGAAAGAGATAATTGAGCGGGGCGAAACTATCGATCATGCCAGCCAGCATCGTCGTGCTCAGCACGGGCGGAACGATCGCGAGTACGGACGCGGACGCCGGCGCGATGCCGAACAAACGGGGCGAGGAACTCCTCGCAGCCGTTCCGGACGTAGAAACGCACGCGGACCTGACGGTGGAGGAAGTCGCACAGATACCGAGCTTCGATATGGACTTCGAGACGATGGCGACGCTCACGGACGCCGCGGAGACCGCACTCGAGGCCGGCGCGGACGGCGTCGTCGTCACGCACGGGACCGATACGATGGAGGAGTCCGCGTACTTCGTCGATTCGACGTGCGACGCCGACGGGCCGATCGTCTTCACCGGCGCACAACGCAGACCGGACGAGGTCAGTTCGGACGGGCCGTCGAACCTCCTCGCCGCAGTCAGAGCGGCGAGCCACGACCGAATCGCGGAGGGCGTGTACATCGCGGCCAACGAAGAACTCCACGCCGCCCGCGACGTGACGAAAACGCACACCAGTGCGCTCGAGACGTTCGAATCGCCGAATACGGGACCGGTCGCCTCGCTCACGCGGTCGTCGATCCGCGTTTTCCGCGAGCCGAGGAGTTACTGCCGGACGCTCGAGGCGCGATCAGTGTCGAGCGACGTCCCCATCGTGACGAGCGCAGCGGGCGTCGGGCGGCGAGCGATCGACCGCGCGCTCGAGGACGACGTCGGCGGAATCGTCGTCAACGCGACGGGGCTCGGAAACGCGACGAGCGCCATCGGGGACGCGGTTGCGAGCGCGATCGACGGGGGGACGCCGGTCGTCGTTACGTCGCGGTGTCACGCCGGAACGACGGCTGCCGTGTACGGCGGGGGCGGCGGTGGAGAGACGCTGCGATCACACGGCGCGATCCACGGCGGCGACCTCCCGGCGCACAAAGCCCGAATCAAACTCGGACTCGCCTGCGAGTCGGGATACTCACTCGAGGAGATCGAAGCGCTGTTCGCGGACGAATACGCCGAACGATAGGTATTTTTCGATCGGCGCGGTGTGTGCACACGAATGGCAGGAAATCGATTAGCCGGTCGTACCGCCCTTATCACGGGGGCAAGTTCGGGAATCGGGAACGCGATTGCGACGAAATTCGGGGAGGAAGGAGCCGACCTCGTTATCGCCGACGTCAGACGCGAGCCGAAACTCGAGGACGAGACGCCCGTCTTCGATCGCCTCGACGCGGTCGGTGCCGAATACGAGTTCGTCGAGATGGACGTGACCGAGACGGAGCAGGTCAGCGAAGGCGTCGAAACGGCCGTTTCGGCGTTCGGCGGATTGGACGTCCTCGTCAACAACGCCGGGATCTACTACCAGTATTCGGCCGACGAGACGCCGATGGACGAATACGACGAGATTCTGGACGTCAACCTTCGCGGGGTGTTCCTCGCGAGCAAACTGGCCCTGCCGGCGCTCAAGGAGAGCGACGACGGGAAGATCATCAACCTCTCGTCGATCTACGGGCTGGTCGGCGGCGGGAGTAGCGCAGCCTACTGCGCGTCGAAAGGCGGCGTCTCGAATCTGACCCGGCAGATGGCCCTCGATTACGCTGCCGACGAGATCAACGTCAACGCGCTCGCCCCCGGGATCATCGAGACCGCACAGAACGCTGAGTGGCGCGAGACCGACGCGGAGTTGCTCGCCGACTGGCAGGAATCGACGCCCTGGCCTCGGTTCGGGAAGCCGACGGACGTCGCGAACGCCGCCCTGTTCCTCGCGGGTCCCGAGAGTGAGTTCGTCACCGGACACGTGTTGTGCGTCGACGGCGGGTGGACCGCGTGGTGATGAGTGATGACTGAACTCGAATTCGTCGTCGCCGGCGAAACGTACACCGCGACGGTCCTCGAGGACGAAGCCCCGGCATCGGCTCGAGCGCTCGAGGCCATGCTCCCGCTCGAGTCCGAACTGATGCACGTGCGCTGGAGCGGGTACGCGACGTGGATCAACGTCGACGACGCCGAGTTGTCCGAGGTTCCGCGAGAGAATCACACCGTCTACCCCTCGCGCGGAGATATACTACTGTACCCCGGCTACAAAAACGAACAGGAGCTGCTGATCGCCTGCGGTCCGACCTGCTTCAAGAGTCCCGCCGGGGAGCTCGCGGGCAATCACGTCGCGTGTCTCGATGCGACTCGCGACGAACTCGCGGCGCTAGAAGAACGCACGCTTCGGGACGGCGTCCAGCCGATCACGGTTCGGCGTCGATAACCAGCCGTACCGAAAGCGGTTACTCGCCCAGCACGTCTTTTTCCAGGTCGATTCCCTCGACGACGCTCGTCCGCTCGAGTAAGGTCGCCTGCGCCGGACTCCATCCCACCGTGACCGTGCCCGACGGATCGATGCGATCGAACGATTTCAACTGGAGTTGCTCTACGTCCCCGTCGGCCGCGGCCGCCTCGAGGATGACCTGCGTGCCCGAACCGGGTTGGTGGATGACGTCGACGACCTCGCACTCAACGGCGTTTTCCAGATCGTCTGCGACCTGCAGGTACTGCGGCCGCACCGAGAACGGAATGCGTTCGCCGACGAGCGCGTCGGGCTCCGATCGAAGGTTCGACGTCGACGCGAGAAACGAGCCGAGCGCCGTCTCGATGCGGGCGGTGTCGCCGTCGTCGGCAACGTCGGTCAACTCGCCCGTAAAGATGTTCGAATCGCCGACGAACGTCGAGACGAACGCCGTTGCCGGGTGATTGTAGACCTCGTCGACGGAGCCGGACTGTTCGACTTGTCCGTCGTTCATCACGACGATCTGGTCGGCGAGACGCATCGCCTGGGTCTGGTCGTGCGTGACGTAGACGAACGTGGTGTCGAACTCGCGGTGAATGCGGAGGAGCTCCCGTTCCATCCGTTTTTGGAGCTTGTAGTCCATGTCACCGAGCGGCTCGTCGAGCAAGAGGAGCTTCGGCTCGAGGACGATACTCCGGGCGAGGGCGACCCGCTGTTTCTGTCCCGCCGAGAGCTCCTCAGGCATTCGATCCCGGAGGTCGCCGAGCCGCATCATCCCGACCGCGTCGTCGATCCGCTCGTCGCGTACGTCCGGCTCGATCTCGAGCCGGTTCAATCCGTACTCGATGTTTTCAGCGACGGTCAGGTGGGGAAACAGCTGAAAATCCTGAAAGACGAGCCCGATATCGCGTTCGTAGGTCGGGGCGTGCGTGACGTCCTCGCCGCCGAGTAGAATTTCGCCGTCGGTGACCGGAATCTTTCCGACGAGCGAGTGCAGCGTCGTCGACTTTCCACAGCCGCTCGGGCCGATCAGTACGCAGAAATCGCCGGCCTCGATGTCGAAACTGATCTCGTCGACGGCGAGCGTGCCGTCGGGGTAGATCTTCGTCAGGTCGCGTACCTCGAGTGCCTTCCCGTCGTCCACCGACGCCGATGGCGTCTCGGTCGACGATTCGGCCTGCTCCCGAGAGTATTCTGTATCGGCCATTGTTACCCCTCGATGAGATCAGCGGTGGTAACAGTATCGGTCACGCTGAGCGTACTGAAGTACATCGAATCGTCGGCGTTCCAGCCGAGTGAAACGGATTCCCCGACCTCACCGACGGCTGGCCGGTCCGGGACGACGACGTGAAATTCGCGGTCGATTCCATCGACGGAGAGCGCGAATTCGGTGGTTTCGCCGGTGTACGTTCGTCCCTCGAGCACGCCGGTGACCGTCACGTCGCAGTCGGTGGCACCGATCGCGATGGCTTCGGGTCGGACGAGTACCAGTCCGGAATCGGAACCGGACTCGTTCTGTAGCGTCGCCCGAATCGACCCGATCTCCGACGGCACGTCGACCGCCTCGCCGACCTCGCCGCTGACGGCGTCCTCGACGAGGATCGCGTTCGAATCGCCGACGAACCGGCAGACGAACGCGGTGGCCGGATCGTTGTATATCGACTCCGGCGTGCCGATCTGCTCGATCATCCCGCGGTTCATCACGACGAGTTTGTCCGCGAGCTTGAGCGCCTGATCCTGGTTGTGCGTGACGTAGAGAAACGTGCTGTCGAGGGAGCTGTGAATGCTGCGCATCTCCAGTTCCATGCGCTTTTGGAGCTTGTAGTCGAGGTCAGCGAGCGGGTCGTCGAAGAGCATCACGTCGCACTCGCGCGCGAGTTGGCGCGCTAACTCCACTCGCTGCTGTTGGCCCCCGGAGAGCGACTCCGGCAGGTCGTCTTTCGTCTCGCCGATCGACAGCAGCGCCAGTATCTCCTCGATACGCTCGTCGATTTCGGACGCCGAAAAGTCTCTGCCGCCCTGCTCGAGTCCGAACGCGATGTTCTCGGCGACCGTTTTGTGCGGGAACAACGTCTCCTCGAACTCCTGGAACACGTAGCCGAGTTCCCGGTCCTGGACGGACAGGTCGGTCGCGTTTCGACCCTCGATGGTGATCTCGCCGATATCGTACTCGAGCAACCCCGCGATGCAGTTGAGAAGCGTACTCTTCCCACACCCGCTCGGTCCGACAACGACGCAGAACTCGCCGTCTCGGACCGCTAGTTCGACGTCCCTGAGAACGGTCTCGTTCTGGAACGACTTTTCCAAGGACTCGATCGTAATGGCCGTGGCAGTCATCGTGTACCAATCTGCGTAGCGACCATTTAGTTCTACCTGATAGAACCGGACCCGACGGAAGCGGGAAGTAACGCGGTCTCCGCGCCGAATACGGATCGCGACCTCGAGAGATCGGTCCGTCTCGAGGGCCGCGTCAGTTGGGTAGCTCGACGCCGGTTTCGTAGCGCGGGAGGTAGCTACCGATCCCGTTTTCGGAGAGGATTTCGTTGTCCTCGACGACGAGTTCACCGCCTTTGATCGTGTGCGTCGGCGCGCCGGTCAACGTGCGTCCGAACGCCGAACACCAGCGGTTGTCCAGCCCGTAGAGTAACTCCTCGTCGACGGTGATCTCTTTTGTCAGGTCGACGATGACGGCGTCGGCGTCGGCCCCTTCGACGAGCGCGCCCTTGCGCGGATAGATGCCGAATCGCTTGGCGTTGTTCGTCGAACACACCTCGACCATTCGCTCGATCGAAATGCGGTTTTTGTTCACGCCGTCACAGAGCATGAGCGGCAGGAACGTCTGTAACCCCTGGTCTCCCGGCGGCGAGTCCCAGACACTGCCGTCGCGCGGCCCCTTAAACTCGAGTTGGTACGGACAGTGATCGGTGCCGACGTGATCGAACGTCCCGTTTCGGAGGGCCTTCCAGATCGCTTGCTGGTCGTCCTCGTAGCCGACCGGCGGCGAGATCTTCCCCCAGACGCCGACGTCCTCCTCCTCACAGTGGTTCGCGAGGAAACTCGGCAGGGTTTCGCCGTGAATGTCGACGCCCCGGTCTTTGTACCGCTCGAGCGCGTCGACGGTCTCTTTCATGCTGTTGTGGACGACGTAGGAGGTCGCGTCCGTATAGTCCGTGAGCATGCCGATCTGTTCGATCTGCATCGCCTGGCTGATCCCCGGCGACGCATCCGCCCAAGCGCTGAGGTCGTCCCGACCGGATTCTTTGAGTTCCTCGACCTTTTTCGTCCCGAGATCGTCGTTTTCGGCGTGGAACATGACGACCGCATCTTCGATATCGGCGGTCCTGTCGAGGACTTCGTAGACGCGTCCGGCATCGGAGTGACCGATCCCGAGTTCCGGTGCCGACACCTTGTACATGTTAAAGAAGAGTTTGAACGAGCGGACTCCCTCCTCCGCAAGCCCCTCGAGTTCGTCGATGTGGTGGTCCTGATGGATGATCGCGTGGAATCCGAAGTCGATGTAGGATTGCTCCTCGCCGGTTTCGACGAAGAAATCCATGTCCGGGATATACGGCTCTTCCTGCAGGAGGAAGGTGAAAAACGACGTCACGCCGCCGGCGAGACACGCCCGCGTTTCCGTCTCCATGTCCAGTTCGTACTGGTCGTGATACTCGTTTTCGAAGCGAGAGATGCCCATGTGGTTGTGGGGACAGATGAACCCCGGAATGAGGTAGTTCCCCTCGGCATCGATCGTCTCCGCAGCGTCGGGGAGCGAACTGGTCGCCCCGACGGCGGTAATCGTTCCGTCGGTTGCGGCGATACCGCCGTTGATCGTTCCGCTCGGTGTTACAACACGCGCATTGATCACACGGGTGTCAGCAGTTGCCATACAGGAAGGTAAATGATGGTGACTATCTTAACTGTAGTGGGTCGGTCTCCGCTCTACTCCCGAGTGCACGACTCGTTCCGTCTCGGACGCCGGTCGCGACTGGTCGCGCGGAACTAAACAGTTAACAGGGGTCCGGGGGAAGTGATGGTATGACGCTAGATGGAGCGAACGCGCTCGTCACGGGATCGAGTAGAGGGATCGGACGCGGAATCGCCGAAGGGCTCGCCGATGCGGGTGCAGCCGTCGGGGTCAACTATCCGCCACACGAAGGATCCGAAGACGCCGACGAGGTCGTCGACGGAATCGAGCGCGCCGGGGGCAGCGCCTCCGCGTTCGAAGCCGACGTCAGCGACGCCGACGCCGTCGAATCGATGATCGACGCGTTCGAATCGACGGTCGGCTCGATCGACGTTCTCGTGAACAACGCCGGACTGTTGACCCAGTCACCGCTCGCCGAGATGCCGGTGGAGATGTGGGACGAGACGATCGCCGTCGACCTTCGAGGCGTGTTTCTCGCGACCCGGTTTGCGCTTCCGGGGATGCTCGAGAGCGGCGGCGGGTCGATCATCAACGTCGCCTCGCAACTGGGGATCATCGGCGGCGACGAACTGGTCCACTACTCCGCGGCGAAAGGCGGCGTCATCGCGATGACGCGCGCGCTTGCACGCGAGGTCTCGCCGACGGTCCGCGTCAACGCCGTCGCCCCGGGGCCGGTGCGGACGGCCCTCCTCGACGACATCAGCGACGAGTGGCGCGAAGCGAAAGCGGCGGAGCTTCCGATGGGGCGGCTGGGGACGGTCGACGACGTCGTCCCGACGGTCGTGTTTCTCGCGTCCGAAGAGAGCGGCTACTACACGGGCCAGACGCTCAGCCCGGACGGCGGGGATGCGATGCACTGATCCCTCGAAACGTCGACTGAGGGGGCAAGCCGGCCACCGTCATCGGGACCGACCCAGCGTGCAAACCGAGATACCAGGGCTCGAGGACGAACCTACGGACGGCAGCCGGCTATGAATTCTCGAACCTCCGCGACCGGCCTGACGTCCCCGTATTTCGCCTGAATATCGAAGAGGTTCGCCTCGTGGGGTTCGCTCGCCCGATCACCCACGCCCTCCTCGGGAACGACCACGCGGAACCCGTGCGAGCAGCCATCGACGGCCGTCGCTCGAACGCACCCGCTGGTCGTACAGCCGGTGACGACGACCGTATCGACGCCCCACGCCGACAACATCGAATCTAGCTCGGTCTCGTGAAACGCGCTCACCTGTCGTTTATCGAGGACGTGGTCGTCGTCGCCGACGTCGAGGCGGTCGTCGATCTCGATCCACTCCGAACCAGCCGACAGCACCTCGAGCGTCGGAATCTTCTCGACCCACGTTCCGAGATCCGCTGCGTTCGGGTGGTTCGTAACGATACGCGTGAGTACGACGGGGACGTCGGTGTCGTGGGCGGCCGCGAGCACGTCGTTCGTCCGGTCGACGACGGACGAGAGCTCACCGCCGAGGGGACACGCCGGGTCGGTGAACCCGCGTTGAAGATCGACGACGATAACCGCAGGCGTCGTCCCGTAGCCGATCCGATGGTCTAATCCCGCGCGATCGTACACGTTCGTTTTGTCGTATGTGCTGTTTTTGACATATGAGAGTCACGCCTCCGTCCGGGGCTGACGACCGACCGAACTGTCGCCCGCAGCGGATAGCGAACCCATCGCGCGGGTCGCTCATAACGGTTCCCCGGCGCGCACGTCCCGCGGTAGCCGCTGGTATCACCACTGCAGACGTCACGTGCTCGATCGGACGACGACAGTGCGATCGGCGTGTACGTCGATTCAGTTGTAGATGGAGTTCGTCGTCGCACCGGGAAGATACCGAGAACGTGCGTGTGAGCACGACGTTACAGCGCGACCGCCGACCGATATCGCTGGTAGTGGACCGGTCAGCGAGCAAGATATTACAACCGTACGTCCGTAAACCTCTATTCTCAACCATATTTTCCGAGGAATATTTTGACGCGGGAATCATACATACAACAAATATATCAGGTATAAACAGCCCATACCACACAATGTATGCATCTTTACTGGAAAATACACAACTTTTTCGCATAGTTATGGGAAAAGACAGCACGCCCGTTTATCGACATGAGCGTTATCTTAGTATTTCTTTCATTTGAAAATAGAGACGGGAGAAGGGGAAATTGCTGAATGTGTTCCAGAGTATTGGCTCAGTTTAAAGATATTTTATTCCAATATCGGTAGTTAACGCTACTAGTATTCAACAGAACCTCTCTATTTCGAGGGGATCTCACCGAAGACTTATCTACCGCTCCACAGATCAAGTAGTATGCCCGTTCGTATAGCGAAAGATCGTTTCGTCGAGACGATGCAAACGCAAGCGGAGATCGGTGCCACGGATGACGGCGGACTACACAGACTGACGCTGTCCGACGAAGACAAGGCGGTTCGCGACTGGTTCGCCGAACAGATGGCCGCCGCCGGACTCGAGATGCGCGTCGACGAGTTCGGAAACATGTTCGGCCGCCGAGAGGGAACCGACCCTGACGCGAAACCGGTACTGGTCGGCTCGCACCTCGATTCACAGCCGTACGGCGGCATTTACGACGGTGCGCTCGGCGTCGTCGCAGCGCTGGAACTGATTCGAGCGCTCAACGACCACGACGTCGACACCGCTCATCCGATCGAGATCGTCAACTGGACGAACGAGGAAGGCTCCCGGTTTCAGCCCGCCATGCAGGGAAGCGGAGTGTGGGTCGGTGCACACGACCTCGCAACGGAGTACGCCGCAACCGACGTCGACGGAGCCGTCTTCGAAGACGAACTCGAGCGGATCGGCTACAAGGGAGACGTCCCGTGTGAGCCGTCGGAGGAGTACGAAGCCTACCTCGAGTTGCACGTCGAGCAGGGACCGTACCTCGAGGAGAACGACAAACAGGTCGGGGTCGTCACCGGTATCGTCGGCTTCACCTGGGGGGCGATTACGTTCTACGGCGAGGCGGACCACTCGGGACCGACGCCGATGCACTATCGCCAGGACGCGCTGGTCGCCGCCGCCGACGTCATCACGCAGATCCGGCGCATTCCGAGCACGCTCGGCGAGCGGACCGTCGGCACGACCGGCTACATCGACGCGAAGCCGAACTCGATCAACATCATCCCCGACGAGGTGACGTTCACCTGGGGCTTCCGCGATCCGTCCGACGACGTGATCGAGGAAGCGCGGACCCGCGTCCTCGAAGAGGCGTCGGCCGCCGCCGAGCGAGAGGACCTCGAGTGGGAGTACGAAGACCGGATGCAGGCACCGGCCGTAACCTTCGCGGACACCTGCGTCGACGCGGTCCAGACGGCCGCGGACGACCTCGAGTACGACAGCATGCAGATCTTCAGCGGGGCCGGGCACGACGCCACGCACATGCACAGCATCTGCGATACGGGGATGGTGTTCGCCGTGAGCGAGAACGGGAAGAGCCACAACGAATCGGAGTATACGAGCTGGGACGACTGCTACGCGGCGGCGTCGACGATCGCGAACGCCGCGGTGACGCTCGCCGAAGAGGTGGACTGAGATGGGGGACCCGACCTTCGATCGACTCGGGATCTGGAACTGGGAACGGGAAAACATCGACGACGAGATTCAGTACGCGATCTACGCCGAAGAGAAGGGATTCGACACGGTCTGGCAGGGAGAATCCCGGTTGGTTCGCGACGCGATGACGGTGATGGGCGCGTACTCGCAGGTAACGGAGTCGATCAAATTCGGGCCGGGGGTGACGAACTGCTACACGCGAAACGTCGCGTTGATGGCACAGACGTTCTCGACGTTGGACGAGTTATCCGACGGGCGAGCGATGCTCGGCATCGGCGCGTGGTGGGATCCGCTCGCAAAACAGGTCGGTATCGACCGAGAGAGCCCGCTCCGATACATGTGGGAGTACTGTACCGTTCTCAAGAAACTCCTCGATTTAGAGAACGTGACGTACGACGGGCAGTTCATCCAGGTCGAGGATATCGAACTCGATCTGGTGCGGGCGAACGCCGATCCGCGAACGGTTCCGATTTACATCGGCGCGACCGGCCTGACGATGAACAAGATGGCCGGCGAACTCGCCGCGAAGGGCGTCGTCGACGGCGTCTACATGAACTACATCATTCCCCCGGAGCACAACGAGAAGGCGATGGCGAAGCTCGAGGAAGGAGCCCAAAAGCAAGGCGGGAGTATCGAAGACGTCGACCGGCCGCAGCTGATCGCGGTCTCGATGGACGAGGACCGAGACGTCGCCATCGACACCGCTCGAGGGCTCGTCACCCAGTATATCGGCCAACAGCCCCACATCACCAAGGCGTCGGGTATCGCACCGGAAGTCGGCGAACAGATCGGCGAAGAACTCGGCGGTTGGCCGGCGAACGCCGAGGATATCGAGCGGGCCAGCCGTCTCGTTCCCGACGAGGTCGTCACCAACGTCGTCGCCGCCGGAACGCCCGAAGACTGCGTCCAGAAGGTCGCCGAGTACTGTGAGACGGGGTGTACCGAACCGTCGCTGTATTCGCTCGGTCCGAACGTCGAAGAGGTCATCGACGTGTTCGCCGAATTCAAGGCCGCCTGAGCAGGTCGGATACCGGTTTGGACTCGCTACTGTATGCGGGCTTAACGGCCGGTAGGCTCTCTGTCCCATCAGTCCGCCAGACGCGGTCAGTGCTCTCAGCGCGATCGATCGAGACGCCGATCGACGCTCGCACGTCGTCGTCTTCGACCGGTTCTCTGTACAGGGAGATGATGTGAGAACGAATCGAACGGTTATAGGTGCACCCCGCCAAATTATCAAGTAAGGTATATATAGACATAAAGACCAGATTAGATATATATTCAGGACCGTTTCAACCACCTGCCGTTCACTCCTGAAATGGGAACGATCGCATCGCCGAGTGTAGTCCAACGGCGTAACTCCGCTGACGGAGAGCGCAAGGTCCATTGGGAGGGAATACAGTCTCTACGGAGAGAATCGTCTCGCGTACGCGAGAGCAACACGACGCGGTCCGAAGGCGGCGTCCAGTACCCGACCGTCGAAGATTATGTTTTCCCAGATTTCCAGGGAGAGAAACCCGGGCGGAGTGAAACGCATCCTGCGGACGAGAGACAGCCAACGACACTCGCCGTCGAATTCGAGTGCACGGCCGCCGTCCGCCGGGTGACCCGGGCTATGGCTGCTGGCAGGGTATCGGTTGCATTGATGGACGGTTCTCGCCGGCCAATCGAGTCGGAACGGCATTAAATGGGAGCTATTTGAGTAATACTCTGAGCAGATAATTATCGAGTTCGAAGCAGGTGTCGAGTCACCGAACGCGGTTTCCGTGCCCCACGTCACACATCCATTGCAGCCTGAGCACCTTCTCGAGGAGACGGTAGTAACAACTGAACCGAGTTACACGCGGACCGTCCTCGTTGGGTTCTTGCTCGTGGTCATGACACCGCTGGTTCGCATCGTTGCCGCGGCCGATGACTACGTTCGGACCGGAGAGAGAAACTCCGGCGAAGTCGCGGTCTGAATCGAACTCGAATACCGAGAGGAACGGCTCAACTACCGGAATAGCAGTTCGACGGTCCGTTCTCGTGTCCGAACGTTTACGGCGAAATTGACATCCTCCCGTGCCTGAAGACGCGGGAATCCCGACCGCGGTTGGGATATTAAGGTCTACGACAATACCTGTTCTCGCGGTGCAAAGCATCCGCTCTCGGAATCGAACAAATACGTCGATGGCTGTGCCAACCAGCCGTTACTCCTATCTCTCCCACCACGGGTGAGACTCGGAGATACTTTCTGTCGAATATTTTCAGCACCGTTCACATCAGCATTTGCAACCATATCACACTCGTCACACACGTACAACCCGCGTTCCACGCGGTTCGACTTTCTCTCCCGGACACAACACGAACACGACTTGGACGTACCGCGTTCAGATACCCGGTCCACCGAGATACCCTCGACGTTAGCTTTGTACTCCAACAAGTTCGTGAAACGGTCGAACGCCCACGAGTGCAGGTCAAGATTGCCGTGTTTACCCCAATCCTTCACTTCGCTATCCTCGTCTTCACGGATACCACCAAGGTCGCCAATGGCTATGGTACCAACATCTTCTTCAACACATCGTTGAACGATGTGTTTGGACAGGACGTGAAAATAGTGAGTGCGACGATTGGACTTTTTCGCGTTCAACCGTGTGGCCTGCTCCGAGGACGATTCATCACAGCGAGCGATACGCTTGCTGAAGTAGTAATCGTCCTGCTTCAAGCAGTTCAACGGATACAACTCAGCCTCGCCATCCTCGTAGGCGAGTGCGGCGAAGTTGTTGATACCGAGGTCAACACCTACGGTCTTCCCACCGGGCGTGTCTGGCGCATCTACTTCGATGTTACAGACGAGGTGTAACTCCCACTCGTCTTTCGAATCGTTCCAGACTGCGCGAACTTGTTGAACGCTTTTCACGTCGTCCAAGTCAATGTCTGGACGGGTTTGGATGTCGCAGAGGATGAAGTCGGACCAGTATTCTTTGAGGTTCCGCCCTTTCGAGAGGCGGATCCGTCCGTACTTTGTGTCGACTTTGAATCCTGCGCCTTTGAACGTGATTGTGGAGCGTGGGTGGTCGTTGTTGTGTTTGCGGTATGCTGGTGGATTCGCTTTCTGGCCCCCGTTTCGGCGTTTCGTGTACCAGCCTTTGAACGCTTCAGCGAGTTCTTCGAGAACGCGCTGACTCGATTGAGAATGTAAGTCGGCGTAGCGTTCGTGGGACTTTAGGTACGATTTTAGGTCGCTATCCTCGGGGATGAGGCCAGTTTCGTTCCAGATACGGTCGCAAGTCCATCTTGCGATGTTCCAGAGTTTACTGGCGGCGAATCCAAGCGGGTCGAGGTCGGGTTGCACTTGTCGCTGGTTCCTGATGGAAGCAACGATGGTGCGTGGGACGACCTCTTTCGCCATGCATAACCTATGTTTGCAAAATTATATAACGGTGTTGATTGCGATTCACGCGGAATATCCTGCCGGGCTGTCCTCGGTGGATGGCGTCATCAAGTGACGGCGCGTATCCACGCCGTTCACGGCGTGGTATTGCACTACTCAGCGTATAAACAGAGTACAGAGCCGGAGAATGGTCATCGTTGCTGACGTTCATCGAGCGAAACCACAACGCTCATTAATTCAACACCACTTTAAGAATGGTACAATGACGCCACAATCGGCGACGATCGACGAGAGCGCGACAGCGCGGTACTCGAGCACCGCGGCGAGTGCGGGCCTCGGCGTTCTCGCCGGCGCGATCGGCTACCTCGTGACGTACGTGCTGATCGTCGACGAGGTTCGCGAGGTTTTCGGCGAGGACGCCGCCGAGTGGAAGGGCGTCGCCTGGTACTTCTACAACGCCCACATGGTCGACGTCGAGACGACCGGTTCGTTCGGCTCGTTCGGGAGCACGAGCACGGTGGACTTCATCGCCGAGTCGGGGAGCACCAGCGCGACGCTGCTATACGTGATCCCGCCGCTCGTTCTCCTCGGGCTTGGTGCACTGCTAGTCGTACAGTGGGGCGTGACCGATATCGGCGAGGGCGTCGTCGCCGGCGTCCCGGTTACGATCGGCTACGCCGTCGTGATGGGCCTCGGTGCGCTCGTCGCCGAGACGAGTTCCGAAGGAACGGTCTTCGGCGTCGACGCGTCCGGCTCGGTCGCCCCGGAGTTCGTCCCCGCGCTCGTCCTCGGCGGGATCCTCTATCCGCTGGTGTTCACCACCGGCGGCGCGGTGCTGGCCGCCGTGTTCAACACGCGATAACACACCGTGTGAGTCCCTCACCCCGAAGACTACTGACGAGAACTGGTTGAGAATCGGTCGTTCGAACCCGGACGACTGCTGTCCGACAGTAAAGGAAACCCCTTTGACCCGTCACACCCCGTTTTCGTGTGATGGAGGTCGCCGAGGTTCTCCCCGAATTCGCTGACGCCTTTGCCTTCGAGGAGTTCAATTCGATGCAACGCGAGGCACTGCCAGCACTGCTCGAGTCCGACGAAAACGTGGTCGCGAGCGCGCCGACGGCCTCGGGCAAAACGGCCCTCGCGGAGCTCGCAATCTGCAAGGCGCTCGCCGACGGCGGCACGGCGCTGTTTATCGCCCCGATGCGAGCCCTGACGAACGAGAAAGAAGACGACTGGGATCGCTTCGAGACCCTCGACTACTCGGTCTACGTCGTCACGGGTGAACGAGATCTGAACCCACGGCGCGCGCGCCGCGCTGACATCCTCGTGATGACGCCCGAGAAACTCGACTCGGCGACCCGCAAACACGACTCGCGACGCTACGACTTCGTCACCGACATCGACGTCTGCGTGATCGACGAGGTCCACCTGCTGGACGCCGATCGCAGAGGTTCGGTGCTCGAGGTCACGATCTCTCGCCTGCGCCGACTCTGCGATCCTCGAGTCATCGCGCTCTCGGCGACGATGCCGAACGTCGACGACGTGGCGGCGTGGCTCGACGCGCCGGAGGAGGCGACGTTCGAGTTCGGCGACGAGTACCGCCCCGTCGATCTCAACGCGGGCGTCAAGACCTACACGCACGGGGAGAACTCGTTTGCGGACAAGTACCGTCGGCTGTATCGAGCGATCGACCTCGCGGAGCCACACCTCCGGGAGGACGGGCAGTCGCTCGTCTTCGTCTCCTCGAGACAGGACACCGTCCAGGCGGCCAAGAAGGCCAGAGACGAGATCGCCGAGCGCGACGTTCCGATGGGTGCCCGGGGCGACTACGAGTTCCACACCGAGACGAAGGACCTCGAGAACGACACCCTCCGTAACTCCGTCCTCGACGGCGTCGCCTTCCACCACGCGGGGCTCTCGAAGAACGACCGCGACCTCGTCGAGGAGTGGTTCAAGGCGGGCCACGTCGAGTTGCTGTTCTCGACCTCGACGCTGGCCTGGGGGGTCAACCTGCCCGCACGCTGCGTCGTCATTCGGGACACGAAGGTCCACGACCCGCTCGAGGGCGAGGTCGACATGAGCCCGCTCGACGTGCTCCAGATGCTCGGGCGCGCGGGACGGCCGGGGTACGACGACGTCGGCTACGGCTGGGTCGTCTGCGACGGCGCGGACGCGGACAAGTACCGCCGCCTGCTCCGCGACGGGAAGGAGATCGAATCCCGTCTCGCGGAGAGCCTCGAGACCCACTTGAACGCCGAGATCGCGATGGGGACGATCACCGACCTGGAGGACGTGATGGACTGGCTCGAGACGACGTTTTACTACGTTCGCGGCCAGTCCAAGCCCGAAGCGTACGACTTCCCGAACCTCCGACAGCGCGTCCGGGACTGCCTCGAGGACCTGGTCGGCCGCGGCTTCGTCGAGACCGGCGAGGAGCTCTCGATCGAGGCGACGCCGCGGGGCGTGCTGGCCTCGAAGTACTACCTCCGGCTCGAGACGGCCGCCGAGTTCGCGGCGCTGTGCGATCGCGTCACCGATGGTGGAACCGAAACGCTCGACGCCGACGACATTCTCGAGGCGGTCGCAATCGCCGAGGAGTTCGACTCGGTGTCGGCCCGACAGGACGAACGCGACGCGATCAACGCGGTGCTCGTCGGCCGGGAGACGGACGATTTCGACGCGGGCGATCGGAAGGTGCTCGCGATCCTGTACGGCGCGGCCAGCGGCAGTATCCCCGCGGAGTTGCGAAGCGACGCGTGGGTCATCCGGCAAAACGCGACGCGGCTCATCTCCGCGCTGGGGGCCTTCCTCGATCGCCTCGCGGGGCCGCACGCGGCGAACCTCGCCCGCCGGGTGGAAGCCCGGATCGAGAACGGCGTCGCCGAGGACGCCGTCGGGTTGACGGCCATCGACGGCGTCGGTCCAGGGCGGGCGAGCAAGCTGTCGACGGAGGGGCTGTCGACGCCCGGCGATATCGTCGGTGCCGGCATCGAGGGACTCGTCGATGCCGGTCTGTCGGCGGGCGTCGCCGAACGCGTCTACGAGGGGGGCCAATCGCTGCCGTCGATCGAGGTCGACTGGGGCAACTTCCCCGAGGCGATCCCGACGGGCGAGAACGAGGTCTGCGACGTGACGGTTCGAAACGTCGGCGAACCCGCTCGAGCCGGCATCCGAGTAACCGTCAACGGGATCGAGATGTCCAGTACGAACACCTACCTGCGCGACGAGGAGACCGTCCCCGTCGGCGTCTTCGGTGCCGACGCGAACGAACTCGAGTACACCGTCAGCGTCGCCTTCCCCGAGGAGCCGTTGCTTCCGCTCGAGGAGCGGCGGACAGTCGACGTCGCGTAGGTACGCGACGAGCGAATGCTGTGCGCGGTGTCGGCGTCCGCTCAGTTTCTACGCGACCAACTCGAGGACGGTCCCCTGCAGTTCCGCTGGCGAATCGACGACCGCGTCCGCCGCCGAGCGGTCGATATCGCCGTGGGCGTCGATCCGGTACGCGACGACGACGGTATCGGCTCGAGCCGCCGCCTCGATCCCGTTTTCGGAGTCCTCGACGACGACGCACTCCGCGGCCGGGACGCCGACCTCGTCGGCCGCGTACTCGAAGACGTCGGGTTCCGGCTTGCTCGCCGCGTCGATGTCGTCGGCGCTGATGACGTGGTCGAACTCGCCCTCGAGATCGAAGCGCTCGACGACCCAGCCGATCCACTGGTGAGGCGAGGAGGAGACGACTGCGGTCGGAACGCCCTCGTCGTCCAGTCGCTCGAGCAAGTCGTGGGCTCCGTCGAGCAGGTCGACGCGCTCGGTGTAGAGCTCCTCGGCGGCGGCCGAGAACCGCTCGACGTACGCCTCGCGGGAGACGGCCGTCTCGTACTCGGCCTCGAGGTAGTCGTAGATCTCGCGGAAGTTCATCCCGCTCACTTCGGCGACGTCGACGTCCTGATCCGGGACGACCCAGGGAAGGATCTCTTCGCGCTCGAACTCGACCCAGTAGTCCTCACTGTTGACGAGGACGCCGTCCATATCGAACAGCACTGCGTTCATGGACCGGCTTACCCGGCCGTCACGGATAGCCGTTTGGCAAGAAGCAATCGGGTTCGCCGGTTCGGACGACAGTCGAAGCGTTTCGAACCGACCGAACCACGTGCGGTGGCGCGCGCTGTGTCGCGGCGAGCAGCGCGAGACGCGACGCGAACCCGTGCGAGGGATGAGCGAGCGAACGCAGAGAGCGAGTGAATCGGCTGGGGAGGACGTGGAACTCATCGACGCCAGTACGAGCGAGTCACCGACTCTCCACACGCACCCGAAACGGTCGCGCAGACACTCCACACGCATTCGAAACGAGAGCAACGCGGTCGACTGTCTCCCACCCAGCCGATCCCCGGACCGTTACCGATACGACGACTACCCGAACACGTTGCTTCGCTCGTACTGCATCTCCTCGCTGACCTCGCTCGAGACGTCCTCGCCGAACTCGCGCTCGACGAGCCACAGGGCCAGATCGATGCCGGAGGTGACGCCGCCCGCGGTCAACACGTCGCCGTCGTCGACGACCCGCTTATCGACCACGTTCGCGGCGTGGGCCTCGAGATCGTCCTCCGCGACCGGGTGGGTCGCCGCGGGACGGCCCTCGAGCAGGCCCGCTTCGGCGAGTACCATCGCGCCGGTACAGACCGACGCGACCGTCGCGCCCTCGGTGTACCGCTCGTCGACGGTGTCCGGCAACACCCCGCCTTCGACGGCCGCGCGGACACCCTCGTTCGCCGTCGTCCAGCCGCCGCCGGGAACGAGCAGGACGTCCGGCTCTCCGAGGGTTCCCTGTGATTCGACGCGCAGGTCGTGACTCGCGGTCACGATGTCGGTCTCCTCGAGGGTCACAAGGGTCGTCTCGAGGGAGGCACCGGCCTGAGCGGCGTTCTCGAACACTTCGTAGGGACCGATCGCGTCCAGTTCGTCGAAGCCGTCGAACAACACGATTTCGACAGTAGTGTCGGCCATACGCGGGTAGAGGTCCGGTGGCGTGAAACGTATTGTGCCAGAATGGGCAGGACGGTATCCACGAGCGAGACGTCCCTCCTCGAATCGCTCGATTCGCTCGGTTCGCCGGGGCGGGTACGTGCCCGCGCCGTCCTCGATGTAGTTGCTATCGCGGTCGTCACTCGAGGCTACGAAAGGCGGTTCGTCCGTCGGTCGCCGGACCGGACACAAGGGAAACACTCCTGACGCCGCGGCGTCTACGTCCGACCGAGCAATCAATGGTGAAGCGCCACTGGACGGCCGCGACCACGAACCGACGATCGGTTATCGCCGGCGTCGCGACGCTACCGATACTCGGCGGCTGTCTCGAGGATGACGAGGAAGAGGAGGCGAACGAGGGCGTACAGCGGGACCCGCCGTTCGACGTCACCGCCGTCGACGCGCCGGGCAGCGAAGGCGGGACGTTCGAGGTTCCAACGTCCGGACAGGTGCAACTGATCAACTTCATCCGGATCACGTGTCCGACCAGCCGAGGAATGCTGTCACGCGTCGGTGAGGCGTACGACCGTCTCGAGGCGTCACACGACGTGGGTCCCGACGGCTCCGTCCACGTCATGACCCTCATCAACGGGAGTTCCGGCGCACAGCCGTCGCGCTCGGAGCTGTCGGACTGGTGGGTCGAACAGGACGGCTACTGGACGATCGGGATCGACGAACCAGGAGCGCTGTTCGACTTCTACAGCGTCACCGGAACCCCAACGACGATCGCCATCGACGGGACGGGCGAGGTCCACTGGCGCGACAGGGGTGGCACGACGGCTGGCAATCTGATTAGCGGCGTCGAGACGGCATTCGAGGACGGAAACGAGGTCGACGGCTAGCCGCAATCGAACCGCGTTCGCGTTCCGACCGTCCTCGAGTTTAAATACGAACGCGCGGCCAGATAGCCTATGATCGACGATGCGATTCGCGTGCTCGCGGGCGACTGTACCGTTATCGCCGAGGACACCGACCGCGAGGAGTACCGCGGCCGGGTGACGACAATCGTCAAACCCGACAACACCGTGTTGGTTCACGATATCGACGGCTACCAGCCCGTCGCGTGGCTAACGCGGGCCGACAGCATCTCGAGCGATCGCGCGAACGATTTCACGCTCGTCGCGAAAAAGGACACCCAGACGCTGCGGATCGCCGCCCACGACCAGGACGGGTTCGCCCACTACCCGGCCTCGGCGGCCGGGACGCCGATCGGTCAGTGTCCGGACTGCGGCGCTGCGTTGGTGCGTTCGAGCGGCGTCCACTGCGTCGGCTGTGGCGATCGCTACGGCGTGCCGGCCGACGCGACGATCCGCGACGAGCAGTGTGACTGTGACTGTGGCCTCCCGCGGATGCGCGTCGAGCGCGGCCTCGCCTTTAACGTCTGCCTCGACCGCGGCTGTGAGTCCCTGGACGCGGCGGTCCGCGAGGCCTTCGATCGCGAGTGGAACTGTCCGGAACCGAACTGTGGCGGCGACCTCCGGATCCTCCGGCGCGGCGGGCTCATCACCGGCTGCGAGCACTACCCCGACTGCGAGACCGGCTTCGCGCTCCCCACCGGCATCGTCGACGGCGAGTGCGGCTGTGGCCTCCCCACCTTCGAAACCGCCAGCGGAACCCGCTGTCTCGACGTGACATGTGACGAGGTGGTAGACCGGACGCTCGAGGCCGAATCAACGATGGGAGACTAACCCAACGACGCGCTCCACAGTGGACCCATCCACCGCCCTACAGACCCCGACCAGCCGGCGCTGCGGTGGGTGGGACTGAAAGGGGCTGGCACGGTCGACGAACCCCGCCGACGCAAGGACCGCAGTCGAACGCAGTGAGACGAGGACCACAGCGAGTCGTGGGAGTCGAGCGTGCCAGGGGCTTTCGACGCGTTCGTCTCCGAACTGCATCCGGTGTACTCGACTCGGGATCGATCCGCAGCCACTTAGTCCCGGCCGGCCAACACCCGGCTATGTCACTCGAGGGGCGGTTCGACGAGGCGGCGGGCGTCGTCCGCGTAGGGGACGATGCGCGCCAGCGCTATCACGATTCGCGAGGCTACGGCTATCCGCTCGAGGGGAACGAAATTGCACTGTCGCCCGTCGAGGCGGCTCACCTGCTCTACCGGGGGGACCTCGAGGCGATCGTCGACGCGAGCGGCGAACGACTCGATTTCCGGTCGTTCGTGGCCCGAGAGCCCGGGACGAAGTTCGGCGTCCGGTTTCTCGTCTACGCCGACCTCCGGTCGCGCGGGTTCTATCTCTCGCCGGCCGCGGAGCCGTGGATCACCGACCCGCCCGGCGGTAAAGCGGACTTCGCCGTATTCCCGCGCGGAAAGGGACCCGGAGACGGCGAAATTGCCTACGTGTTGCGGGTCATCAGCGAGCGAACCGACGTGGCGGCCGACGAACTCCGGGATGGCGTCCTCGCGGTCGTCGACGAGGAAAGCGAAATTACCTACTTCGAGGTCTCCCGGCGGGAGCCGTCGGGCTCCTCGGCGGCACCGCTTCCCGACGGCTGCGAGGCCGATCTGCTGGCGGATCGCGTCGTCGTCTGGGATCCCCCGCTGGAGCTCTACGAGCGGGGGTTCTACGGCCAACCGCTCGAGGGACGGGAGTACGACGAGCCCACGCTCCAGTGTTCGCTGCTCGAGGCGGCTTCTCTCGCCGAACGCGGGGTGATCGATCTCGATCCGGAGAGGGTCCGGGAACGGGGTCGCGAGGTCGAAGGCGAGCGATTCGTTCGACGCCTCGCCGTCTACACGACCCTGCGCGAACGCGACGTCGTCCCCAAGACGGGCTACAAGTTCGGCGCGGACTTCCGGACCTACGCCGAGGTGGAGTCGGTCGAAAATCTCGGTCACTCCGAGTTGCTGGTCCGGGTCCATCCCGACGGCTACGTCTTCGAGCCCCGCGACCTCGCGCTGGACGTTCGACTCGCCCACGGCGTGCGCAAGACGATGGTGTTCGCACTGGTCGACGACGCTGGCGAGATCGACTGGTGGTCGCTCGAGCGGCTGACGCCCTGAGTCTGCTATTTCTACGCCGTTCGTCCGCTGACCGTCGTTTCGAGCACCGCGATCCAGTCGCGGCCGCGAACCGAACGCGACGATCGTGAGCGCAACCGTGAAAGTCCCGGCGGGTGATAACAGCAGTATGCAACTCGAGGTGATCGGTATCGGCGGCGCGGGCTGTCAGATCGTCGACGCGATTCGGGCCGCCGAGCCGGCGGACCGCTCGTTCGTCGCCGACGTCTTCGCGTTCGATACTGACGGCGAAGCGCTGCCGAAATACACTGACGTCCCGGAATCCCACCGCTATCAGTACGGGCAGGACGTCGGACTCGACGCCGGTCTCGACGGCGAGTTACAGCGAGGGCTCGAGGTCGGCGAGGAGCACGTCGACGAACTCGAGCGGGTGCTGGATCGCGGAGCCTCGGCGGCTGCGGACGGGTTTCTCGTCGCGGTCGGCCTCGGCGGTGCGACCGGCGGCGGGACGGTCCCGGCGCTGGTCGCAACGTTACAGCGACGGTACGACGAACCAGTCTACGTGCTCGCGACGCTGCCGGCCGACCGCGAGTTCGAGCCGGCGGTCGACGGCGCCCCCGAAGCCGGACGTGCCGACACCCCACCCGAAAACGGCGGTGGCTCGAGCGAATCCGGGTCCGCGATCGCTTCCGAGACGGCGAACGGCCCGTCGCGACCGAACGCGGCGGCCAACGCGATCGAGACGCTCGAGCGACTCGACGGCCTCGCGAGCGCGATCGTTCCCTTCGACAACGAGCGGTGGCTCCGTACGGGTGAGGGACTCGTCGACGGTCGCGACCGCTGCAACCGCGAACTGGCGAGGCGAGTGACGGCCGTCTTCGCCGCTAGCGCCGCGTCCGGCGACAGCGTCGCCGAGACCGTGATCGACGCGAGCGATATCGGCCGGGTGATGGGGAACGAAACGGCCGTCGTGAGCCTCGGCTACGGTGAACAGCCGGTCGAAACGGGCGGCTCGCGGTTCGGGCTCGGTCTCTTCGCGACGGAGCCCGACGTCGAGACGAGCAGCGCGGTCAGCGCCGTCGAAACCGTGGTCCGAAAGGGAATCCACGATACGCTCACGCTCGAGTGCGAGCGCGACGCAGCCGAGCGCGCGCTGTTGATCGTCGGCGGGCCGCCGGCGTGGCTCAACCGACGGGCGATCGCGGAGGGGCGCGGAACCCTCGAGTCGACCATCGGCGGGAGGGGAATCCTCGGCGGCGACGCGCCACGGCCCGACGGCGAAGCCGTCTTCGCGGCGGTCGTCTTCGCCGACGTCGAACCGGTCGACCGGCTCGAGGAGTTGCGCGCGGCAACCCAAGAGCGACATCGCGTCTGATACGGCGACTCGGCGAAAGCGTCACGAACCATCTCGGAGTCGAACTGGAACGACGGACCGAATCGACCGGCTACGGGGCCCCCGGAATCGTCGCGCCTTCGTGCTCGAGCAGCTGTCGCTTCAGCTCGAGCCCGCCGCCGTAGCCGACGAGGGAATCCGCGCCGACGATCCGGTGGCACGGAACGATCACGGAAACGGGGTTCCGGCCACAGGCCTGTCCGACGGCGATCGGTGCGCTATCGAGGGCCGCTGCGATATCTCCGTACGTTCGCGTTTCGCCGGACGGAATGCGCACCATCTCCCGCATGACGCGTCCCGTGAAATTCTCCGGGTACTCGATCTCGAGGTCGAACGCGTCCCGCTCGCCGGCCTCGTACTCGCGTACTTGCTCGCGGATCGTCGCCGGCGCTGCGTCGATCCTCGAGCCCTCGATGTCGCGTTCGTGTCCGAATATTCGAATCTGCATCGGGAGCGTGTTCGTCGCGAGGACGCTTTACTCTGTACTACCGCGCGTCGCTCGGCCGCCGACTCACCGCGGCGAAGCCGAAGGCTTTTGCGCGCTGGCGCGCCAAAACGCACCTAATGACCGGAGACGACCCACTCGAGAAGCGAACGGAGCCACGGACCGACGGTGGAGCCGCCGGGGCCGACGGCGAGGGACCGGCGATCCCTCGAGCAGACGGCGGAGTCGTCGACGACGTCGCACTGGACCCGTGGGGATCCTCGAGCGTCTCTGACTACCGAAAGCTCTTCGAGGAGTTCGGCATCGAAGAGTTCGACGAAATCCTCGAGCGGGTGCCGAATCCGCACTACCTGATGCGTCGGGGCGTCATCTTCGGGCATCGGGACTATCGGCCCGTCGCACGGGCGCTGCAAAACGGAGATCCTGCGGCCGTCCTCTCGGGCTTTATGCCGACGGGCGATCCTCACATCGGCCACAAACTCGTCTTCGACGAGATCATCTGGCACCAACAGCAGGGGGCCGACGCCTACGCCCTGATCGCCGACCTCGAGGCCAACTCGGCCCGCGGGATGAGCTGGGCGGACATCGACGAGCACGCACGCAACTACCTGCTGTCGCTGCTCGCGCTCGGCTTCGACCCCGAGGAGGGGGAGCTCTACCGGCAGTCCACGAACCGCGAGGTCCAAGACCTGGCCTTCGACCTCGGAGCCGAGGCAAACTTCTCGGAATTCCAGGCGATCTACGGCTTCGACGGCGAGACCGACGTCTCGCACATGCAGAGCGTGGTCACCCAGATGGCCGACATCCTCTACCCGCAACTCGAGGAGCCGAAGCCGACCGTCATCCCCGTCGGCCCGGATCAGGACCCCCACGTCCGGCTGGCTCGGGACCTCGCCGAACGGATGCGGTTTTTCAAGGTGTCCGAAGCTTACGCCAGTTTCGAACTCGAGCCCGTCGAGCGCGCCCTCGTCACCGAGTTCTACGAGCGACTCGAGCCCGAGGAGTTCGACGACGACACGCTCCGGTGCGTCCACGTCGCCGAAGCGCTCGAGGAGACGCCGCTCTCGGAACTGGGCGTCGCCGCCGACGTCCTCACCTCGGTGCTGACGAAGCTCAACGAGGCCGGCATGGAGCCGATCCGGCCGCGAACCCGCTTCTTCGATCGGCGGGCAACCGACGCCGCCTTCGACGCGCTGATCGACGCCATCGAGGGCGAAAAGCGCGTCTACGAGAGCCACATCGACGCGTTCGAAATCGATCGCGAGGAGGCCGAAGAACTCGCCCGCGAAGTCGAAGTCGACAACGGGGGCTACGGCTTCCAGCCGCCGTCTTCGATCTACCACCGATTCATGACCGGGCTGACGGGCGGGAAGATGTCCTCCTCGATCCCGGCCAGCCACATCTCGCTGCTCGACGACCCCGAAGACGGCTACGACAAGGTGAAATCGGCGACGACCGGCGGCCGCGAGACGGCCGAAGAACAGCGCGAACTCGGCGGGAAAGCCGACGAGTGTCCGGTCTACGAACTGTACGCCTACCTGCTGGCCGGCGACGACGACGAGTTCGCCAAGCGCGTCTACGACGAGTGCGTCGGCGGCGAACGACTTTGCGGCGACTGCAAGGAGCAGGCCGCGCAGTTGATGAAGGAGTTCCTCGAGGAACACCAGGAAAAACGCGAGGAGGTCGCAGCGCTACTCGAGCAAGCGGATATCGAACTCGAATCGCCTCGCCGACGCCAGTAGGACCCCCATCGTAACGAGCGACGCCAGTTGCGGACTGATCGAAGATCCCTCGTGCGGTCCGGTCGGCGTCAGTTTCCAGAGGGCCTCGATATTTCTCCGTCAGACGGGGAGAAAATATATCCGGACCCGCGTCGTAGGCCGCGTCGATGAAGACCGGACAGGCGGGCGATCCGACCCGTGACGTGGTCGTCTGTGCCGATATTCTCGGTTCGTTCGGCGTCACGCCCGCCGACGTTCGGTCCCAGCGGCGGGAGTATCGAACCGCCGTTCCGCCCGGACGGGCCGGTGGCGAGACGTCGCTCCGATCGATCCTCGAGGACGTCCTCGCCGACGCGCGCGACCGGACCGCGATGATGCACGGAACGATCTGTCGGAGCGATCGCGGGCTTACCTGTTCGGCTCGGTACGCCCAGACCGCGCTGGCGCGGCAACTCGACGCCGTCTTCGAGGCGATCGGGTGGTCGTTCGAGTGTACCCGAACGGGACCGGCCGCGACCGGACGGGACCGGCTGGAACTCGCCGCGACGGATCCGCGGGGGCGACGCCGGGAGACGACGTTCGCCTACCCGGACACGCCGCTCGCGGACGACAACCTGCCAGCCGCGGTGTTCGCCGTCAACGAGCGCCTGCTCGAGGGGACCGACGCGACGTTCGTCCTGCTGTCCGCGGGCGTCGACCGCTGGCGGGCCGCGCTGGTCGAGACGGGCGAACTCGAGGCGCTTCGCGATCGGTACGGCCGGCGGGTTTCGGCGTTCGAGCGACCGCTGCTTCCGGAACACGCCCTTGGGGCGTACGTTCCCGAGGGAGACGCTTCGAGCGACGACGTGTCGGCTGACGACGCTTCGGGACCGTGGCCCTCGTGGGCGCTCGAGCGCGCCGGGCGACGCTCGGACGGACCCCGAGCGACGCGTCGCGATGGGGGTTCGAAACCGGCCGCAGTCGCATCGCTCATCGACGAGGCCGAACCCGAAATCAGCGCCGACGCCGCGACCGGGACGACGGATCGGACCGTGGACGGATCGGGAACTGCGCTGGAACCACAGAAACCGGCAACGTCGACGGAATCGGAGGGTCCGATCACCTCAGTGCCATCCACGGAGGCGGACGGGTTCGAAATCCGAGGTGGCTCTCCGTCGGTCTCGCGGGTTCGCAACGACGGTAACGCGAGCGACGGAAGTGGCGGCCGGGGATCGGACGGCCCGAGCCACGGCGCGAGACTCGAGCGCAATCGCGACGACGCCCCGGACGCGGAGTTCGGGACGCTCTCGGGACCGAAAAAAACCGCCCGAATCGGCAACGACACCTTCGGAACCGGCGACGAGTTCGAGACGGAAAACGACCGCTACCGCGCGCTCGGGGCCGCACTCGGCGCTGGAGGAGCGATCACCGTCGACGGACTCCTCGAGGACGACGAGTTCATCCCCGAGATTCCGGCGGCCGAACCCGTCGAGGCTCGCATCGAATTCGCCGACGAGTTCGACCCCGCGGCGGTGTCGGCCGCGAAGGCGTCCGCCGAACAGTCCGGATTCGAGTGGGTCGGTTCCGGCGACCTCGAGACGACACGCCTCTCGAACGGCTAGCGCGCCGCTGACCTCACGACGACGACCCGTCCGGTTCGTCTCGCGAGTCGTCGGCGAACGACAACACCGGAACCTCGACGGTGACCACCGATCCGGTCGGCTCGTTCGTCTCGAAGGAGATCGTCCCGCCGGCGATTTCGGCACCCCACTTGGCCAACCAGAGGCCGAGGCCGCTCCCGTGTTCGAGGGGTGTCTCGGTGCCGCGTTCGAGGGCGTCCCGTTCGTAGTCGTCGATACCGGGACCGTCATCAGCGATACGGACCCGAACCAGATCGCCGTCCGTCTCGGCTCCGATTCGAACGGACGGGTTCGAATCGGGGTTGTGCTCGACGCCGTTTTCGATGAGGTTTTCGAACACGGGTTCGAGGAGGCTGGCGACGGAAACGCCGCCCAGATTCGGCTCGCGCTCGATGCGAGCGGCCGGATACTCCTCGCGAACGGTTTCGATCCCGTCGTCGATGAGCGACTCGAGCGGCGCGGCCTCGATCGACTCCCGCCCCTGTTCGAAGACCTCGATGATTTCTCGAGAGTTGGACGCCAACTCTTCGATCCGTCTCGCGCTGGCCGTGATTTCGTCGGCAACACCCCGATTCTCCCTGTCCGCGAGGAGTTCCGCGTAGCTGCTGATGACGTTCGTTTCGGTACGGATGTTGTGTCTGAAGACGCGGTTCAGAACTTCGTGGCGCTGTTGCTGGCGCACGTGTTCGCTGATATCGTGAAACGTGATGACGTGACCGATCGTCCGATCGTGGATGTCGGTAATACGCGTCGCCGTCACGTCGTACAGTCGATCGTCGTGTGAACTCCTGAAGGGACGTTCCGGGACCGTCCCGTCCGTCGGAGCCATCGAATCGTCGGGAACGATCTCCTGAAACGGACTTCCGAGTACGCTACCGGGCACCGTTCCAAGGATCGTTGCGCCGGTTTCGTTGATGTCGACGACGTAGTCGTGGGCGTCGATAACGAGGGCACCGTCCGGCATCCGCTCGAAGAGCAGTCGGCGGGCGCGCGGGTTCGGCGACGGACTCGTCCCGAAGAGCTGAAAACGCGTGAGCGCGCCGAGACAGGCGACGCCGGAGATCGAAAACGCGACCGGTGTGGGATCGAGCCCCGGAACCGGGATGGCACCCATGAGAAAGAGGATGTTACTCACCCACGGTGCGAGGATTCCGACGAGAAGCGCCATGCTCTGTCCCCTGAACGGCAGCGAGTCGTTCCGGATCAGCCTGAGGAGCGGAACGGCACCGAGCAGTCCCAGCAGGTACGTGTAACTGGTGATGACCCAGAACCAGGGGCCGGGCGTTCGACTGAGCAGCAGTATTCCGTCCTCGCGAACCAGATTCGACTCGGTATGGAGCAACCCGCTGTCGGTGAGAGCCAACACGACCGTGATCAGGGGTACGATCAAGAGGAGAGCGATGTAGCGTGGCTGAACGTACCGATCTCTGCCGGTGTACTCGAGCGAGAAGAGCAGCCAGCCGACCGGAATGGCGACGACGCCGATCCACCTGAGGTTCGCCCAGAAGACTTTCCCGCTGAGCGTCGATGCCTCCAGATCGAAAACCAGAAGCGCCGACCAGAAACACTGTCCGGCTAGCATCACGACGAGCGGAACTGCGCCCGGTTCGGGTCGTTCTCGCCAGGCGAGGAGCGCCGCTGACGCCCCGATCGCGACGGTGGCAAGTAAGATCCCTGATAGAATCGTAAGAGAGAACACAGATACCAAGAGAATGCTTCCATCAGGTATTAAATGTCCGGAAAACCGCACCTCAAAAATGTAGGTTGATTGTTGATTAGGTCAGGACAACAGCACGACGAACGTAAGGGCGACGAAGGCGACGAGGTACTCGCACTCGGCAGCCTTCGCCAACAGTCTCTCGTTCTCGTACCGGCCGATCAGTGATGTGACGCCGAGCGAGTAGCTGATACCGACGAGAAGCGGAAACGCCAGTAGGGCGGATAGGTATCCGATGTGGACTGCGGCTACCACGAGCCCGACCGTACAGAGATCGATCCCGGTGAGAATCTGGCGCGTTCGCTCAACACCGAACATCACCGGAATCGTCAGCACGCCGATCTCCCGGTCGCCATCGATATCGCGGACGTTCGGGATCTCCGTGTTGGTGAACACCCGGAGGAAGAAGTACGCGAAGACGATCAGCGTCGGAATCGTTACGGTGCCGTCGGCGAACGCGAGGGGAAGGAATGTCAGCGTCGTGGCCCACGCGAACGCGACCACGATCGTATTCACGAGGAAGACGTCCTTCAATCGCCGAACGTGTACGCCAGTGCCGGGAATCCAGTCCGTGGCGTAACACACCCAGAACACCCCCGGAAGCAGGGTTATCGCGAGTGCGATTGGACCGCCGATCACGGAGAGCGCGACGGCGAGTCCGTACGCGATCGACGCCAACACGTAGAGTTCGTCTCGATATCGTCTAACGAACGCTGCCTGTTCGGGGTTCGACACCGCGTCGGTGTCGACATCTGCGAGGCGATCATTCGTGTAGACGGCGAAAACGACCAGTCCAACGACGACCGCCGCCGGACTCGGCGGCAGCGAGAGGAGTGCCGAAACGATGACCACCTCGGCCATCGCGATCAGCGATAGATACGCTGAACTGTACACCAGAACGTTCCAGTACCGTCCCGTCCCCGCGGGGAATCGGGCGAACAACGCGTTTCGTAGCGCCGTTGTCATGCTGCCCTCGTCCGAGAGGGCGTGATTTTTTCGTGCCATAGTTTCGTTTGTGTTGCAGAGCGACCGATTACCGGCCACTCTGTACTGGATATGTCGGTAGTACTGACCGATGTACGTATGGTTTATAACACAGATGTACAATCGTCCGTAGCGCACAGTTCAATTATATATCACGACGCTGGTTCGGGGCGGGTGAACGACGCTGAACGCAAGATTTTTCGTCTATCGTCGAGAGGCGGGTCCTATGGCACCCGAATCCCACTCGGCCGGTGTCGGCACCCGATCAACGCGCCAGCGGACGGGATTCGGCTTCGTTTTCGCCCGGTGATCCGGGCCGGTGGAGCCGAGAGCGACCACATCGGTTGCTCGCGGCGAAACCGTCCACGTCGGCGTCGTCGGCTCGAGATTCTTCCGGCGTCGTCGCGGGCAACCGTGACGCGCCGTCGAATCCGCCGAGCGTCGACGTCGAATCCGAGTCGGAACCGCTAACTGACCGACGCGCGGCAATTCAGGTAAGCGAATGCAACTTCCAGCACAACAGGTCGCGGTCGTCGAGACCGCGAGCGCAGACGAGGAACAGTCCGTCGACGCCCTCGCTGCGGCGACCGATTTACCCCCCGAGACCGTCACCGGTGCGGTCTTCGAACTCGAAGACGAGGGGCTGGTCGCCGTCGAGGAGCGAGTCGACGAAACGGTCACGCTCACGGAAGAAGGGCGCGAGTACGCCGACGACACCCTTCCCGAAGTCCGACTCTACGAAGCGGCCTTCGAGGCCGGAGCCGATAGCGATCCCGTCCAGATGGGGCGGGTCATCGGGGCCTCGGGACTCGAGGGTCCACAGGTCGATATCGCCCTTTCGAACTACGCCCGGAAGGGGTACGGCGTCATCGACGGCGGCGAGATCACGGCCGATCCGGACGCCGATCCGGCCGCGGACGCGGAAGCGAACGCGCTCGAGGCGCTCGCCGGCGAGGGTGCGGTTCCGGTCGACGCCGCCGGCGTCGACGACGGAACGCTCGAGCAACTCGAGCGCCGCGGACTGATAGAGCGCACCGAGTCGACCGTCCGGGAGGTGACGCTGACCGACCTCGCGGTCACCGAACTGATGGCGGGAATCGAGACCGCCGAGACGGTCGGCCAGGTCACGCCCGAACTCCTGACCGGTGGGGAGTGGAAGACCGTCGAGTTCGCCGAGTACAACGTCGAGGCTGACGCCGAGGCGTTCGAGGGCGGCACGGTCCACATCCTGCGCCAGATGTCCGAGCGGGTCAAAGACGTCCTCGTCGGCATGGGCTTTCAGGAGATGGACGGCCCGCACGCCGACGCGGACTTCTGGATCAACGACTGCCTGTTCATGCCCCAGGACCATCCCGCGCGGACGCACTGGGATCGGTTCGCCCTCGAGCAGCCGAGCCACATCGACGAGCTTCCCGAGGACCTCGTCGAACGCGTCGAGCGCGCCCACCGCGACGGCGTCGGCGAAGATAGCGAAGGCTACCACTCCCCGTGGGACGAGGACTTCGCCCGCGCGCTCGCGCTCCGCGGGCACACGACCTCGCTGACGACCCGGTACCTGTCCGGTACCGAGATCGGCGAGATCGAACCGCCCGCGCGCTTTTTCAGCGTCGAGAAGGCCTACCGCAACGACACGCTCGACGCCACGCACCTGCTCGAGTTCTACCAGATCGAAGGCTGGGTGATGGCCGATGATCTCTCGGTGCGGGACCTGATGGGCACCTTCGAGGAGTTCTACGCCCAGTTCGGGATCGAGGACATCCAGTTCAAACCCCACTACAACCCCTACACGGAGCCCAGCTTCGAACTGTTCGGCACCCATCCCACAACGGGCGAACTGATCGAGATCGGTAACTCGGGCATCTTCCGCGAGGAGATGTTAGAACCCCTCGGCGTCGACTGCGACGTCATGGCTTGGGGACTGGCCTTAGAGCGACTCGCCATGCTGACCACCGGTGCGGAGGACATCCGCGACCTCCACGGCACGCTCGCCGATCTCGAGTTCCTGCGGAACGCGGAGGTGACCTACTGATGCCCACCGTCGATATCGACCCCGACGAACTGCGAGAACTGACCGGCCACGAGGACAAACGCGACGACGACCTCATCGACGACCTGTTCGGACTCGGCCTCGAGTTCGAGGGCCGCACCGAGGACGGCGAGTTCGAACTCGAGTTCGCCCCCGACCGCCTCGATCGGCTTTCGGTCGAGGGCGTCGCGCGCTCGATGCGCTACCAGTACGGCGACGCCCGCGGCGTCCACGTGCCGTCGCCGAACTCGGCGGAGTGGACCATCGAGGTCGACGAGTCGGTGCCCGACGAACGGCCGTACGTCACGGGTGCCGTGATCCGGGACGTGAGCCTCGACGAGGACGCCCTCGATTCGCTCATTCAGCTCCAGGAAAAGCTCCACGCGACGATGGGGCGCAAGCGCGCGAAGGGCGCGATCGGGATTCACGATCTGACGATGTTGAAGGGAGGGTCCGCCACCGAAGGGGGTTCGACCATCCGGTACGTCGGCGTCGAACCCGACGAAGATCGGTTCGTTCCGCTCGATTCGGACGAGGAGATGACGCCCGCGGACGTCCTCGAGGAGCATCAGACGGGCCGGGCCTACGCCGACCTCGTCAGCGGCTACGAGCGCTACCCCGCGATCTACGACGACATCGGGTTGTTCTCGTTCCCGCCGGTGATCAACGGCCGCCGGACCGAGGTGTCGACCGACTCGAGGGACCTGTTCGTCGAGATGACCGGCACGGACCAGTGGACGATCGACAAGATGCTGAACATCGTCTGCTACGCGCTCTCGGCGCGCGGGGCGACGCTCGAGGACGTGACGGTCGAGTACCCGGATCACGAACTGGTGCGTCCCGACCTGTCGACGAAGACGAAGACGGTCACCCACGGCCGCATCGAGACCATCCTCGGCATCGATCTCGATCCCGAGGAAGTGATCGATCTGGCGGAGCGCTCGGGTCTCGAAGCTGAAAAGCAAGAAAGCGAAGCCGGCGACCTCGTCTACGACGTGACCATCCCACCCTACCGCGTCGACGTGCTCCACCCGCTGGACGTCATCGACGACCTCGGGCGCGCCTACGGCTTCAACGAACTCGAGCCGACCTACCCCGACGTGGGGACCGTCGGCGGCCGTCACGAGCGCTCGCGACTCGAGCGCGCCGTGCGCACGCAACTCGTCGGCCTGGGCTTCGAGGACATGCTGAACTTCCACATGATCAGCGAGGAAGCGAACTACGAGCGCCTCGATATCGAACCGGGGTCGGACGCCTACGGCGCCGGCGAGCCCGCGACGATCAAAGAGGTCTACAGCGAGGACTACACCATGCTACGGACGTGGGTCACGCCCTCGCTCATGATGATCCTCGAGCGAAACACCCACCGCTCGTATCCACAGCACCTCTCGGAGGTCGGCTTCCGTGCGGCACTCGACGAGAGCGAGAACACCGGCGTCGGCGAGAGCCGCCACGTCGGGGCCGTCCTCGCGAACCACGACGCCGGCTACGAGGACGCGAAAGCGCGCCTGCAGGCGCTCGCGCGCAAGTTCGACGTCGACCTCGAGACGCCGCCCACCGACCACCCGGCCTTCATTTCGGGTCGAACCGCCGCGGTCGTCATCGACGGCGAGGACGTCGGCGTGATCGGCGAACTCCATCCGAAAGTGCTCGTCGAGTACGATCTCGAGGTGCCCGTCGCGGCGTTCGAGTTCGACCTCGAGGCGCTTCGGTAAGGCCGCGGCTCTTCGTTGGTTCAGTCCGCGAGGCGCTCCGGCGAGAAGACGCGGGCGCGTGTGTCGTTCCGGAGCGACTCGAGCGGGCGGTCAGGCGCGTCGAGTAAGATGGTCCCGAACGGTTCGCTGACAGTCCGCACAGCACTCCTCGAGTCGACACAACGTCACCACAACCGGGTATGCCGTCGGGAAGGGCCGGTAGAGCGACGAGACGAGCGACTGGTGGGGAACGCCGGCAGCGGCGTGGTGCTTCGTCGTTCCGTGCAGGACCGCCTGACGGTCCTGCAGCGCTTGCCGACACCGATCGCGATGGCTCGAGAGGGCCTCGTGTCGCGATCGCAGGTCGTCGAATCCGAGTTCCGACAGCGGAATCTCGTTGACCCGGGTGAGCCAGTCCGTAACCGTCTCGAGGGCGGTCACGGCCGAGCGAAGGGAGTCGGCTTCCGTCGACAGCGCCTCGTCTATCGCCTTCAGTTCGGCGCGTCGCTTTCGCGTCACGGTGAGCACAGCGCCTTTCACGTCGGGGGTGAACTGGCGGTCGGTCTCCGGGGACAGGAGGAGCGCGATCTCCTGCCCGAGTTCGTCGCTGATCGTCGTCTGCAGCGAGTCGGCGCGATCGACATCGGCGTCGGTACTGGTGGCGTAGATCGTCTCGGCGAACAGCTCACGGACGTCCTGGCAACGATTCGTCGGTGGGCGGGGCCGAGACCGCGTCGCCGCGGCGACTACGCCTCCATCGGCAGCGTAGCCGCCTCCCGTCGGTTTGATCGGCGATACTGGCCGGATCTCATCGACTCGTCGCGCGAACCTGTCGACGGCGGTCACCGTCTCGGCAACCTCCTCTCGCTCCGTGTCGACACGCTCGAGGGCCTCGTGGACGTGGGTCGTGATGCTCATGGGTGGGAGAGTTCGGAAACGCGTACCAGCCCGTCCGGACTGTCGGTTGGCGCAGTCGTGACCGTCATTCGCCACGACGTCGAGCGGGTGGCCGGCGAATCGGCTGCAACGAGGGAGAGTTCCCGGGTCGGGAACCGGCGGAACAGTTCGAGGACGATCGGCAGGGTCACGACGCGCTCCCCCGAGCGGCCGAGCGCGTACTCGTCGAGCGTCACGGTCCACGACCGCGTTCCGGTCGCCGAATCGGTCGAGCGAGAGTCGACCGTGTACGTCCCCAACAGCGCGACGGACTCCAGTTCGGATAACACCGACTCGAGGGGATCGCCACCCGACGGCTGCGACGGAAGCCGCTGAGCGGCCGCCAGGAGGACGTCGAGTTGCTCCTCGGCCTCGAGTCGGGTATCGATCTCGGTCGCCATACTCTCGAGCAGGCGGAGACAGAGTTCGTCCGGCCCCTCGATCGTTTCGGCGACCTCGAAATAGGTGTCCATGATCGCGTCCTCGAGGCCGTCGTGGGGCGACTCGGCGACTGTCTCGAAGACGGCACCGGCGACGGTGTGACAGAAGTTGATCACCGTCTGGTCGTCGGACGCGTGCGCCGCGGTCGCCGGGTCATCGCGCGCGTCGGCGACCGGAGACGCCGGTTGTTCTCGGTCCTCGGTCGTCGCCTCGTTCGCGATGTGATGGCAGACGATCACGTCGTAGAAGGGAAGGCGGGGATCGTATCGGCGGAGCGCCGCTCGATACTGTTCGGTCGCCCGTGCGGCCGCTCGAGCCGTCGAACGGCACTCGAAGGCCAGTCCCGCGGCGGGAACCGGGTGTTCGCCGGTTCGCCCGCAGACGAGATAGTACGACCCCGAATCGCTCGCGAGCGACTCGATATACCGTCTGATGTCGCCGAGTGTCGCGCCAACCATTTTAGGCTAACCTAAAGAATAGGAAGTATAAGTAATTTAGGTTGACCTAAAAGAAAGGATGTCGCGCCTTGGATCGTCCGCTCTACCGCGGTGGTCGCATTCGCGTTTCGGAGGCGATGAACGACGACGACGGACGTAACTGCGGACGAAGCGATCCGGAAAATCGAGCACGAACGGGGTGGAAACCACGCGAACTCCGAGGGGACTCGTGCCTCTACAGGAGCGAAACTTCCACGTCTCATCGAGTCGCTCGGTCACGAAGAACGTTCCGCGCTCTCGATTGACGGTTCGTTAAAACTCGTGTTCGACCTCTTCTTCGTCGGCTTTCTGGATAATGATCTTTCCGTCCCGGACCCGAACGAAGACCTCGTCGCCGATATCCATGCCCGCGACTGCGAGTTCATCCTCGTGGAGGTTGAGGTGAACGTTGTGGTAGTTGCCGTCTTCATCTTTGGCACCGCTTGGACTCAGCTTCTTTTTCCGTACCATCGCGGGATTCTATGACGAACTTCGCCGTAGGATATACTTAAGTGTTTTCGACGCCTCAACGGGAGACTGTCACACACATTGGTCGGGAGAATAGCCGTAGCGCTATCGCCACGAGTTCAGAAACAGATATTGCGGAATACTGGCGTAGGCTATACACTTAAAGATACCGGCGCAGTCGGTCGGTTTTCGGGGATATCTTTATGTCGGATCATGTGCTGAATTGACACGGAGTCGAAAACCATGGTACGCGAAGACGGTAAACGAAACTTTGCACTGCGCGAGTCGGGCGACGAATCGAGCGTCTTTTCGGGAAACACACCCCGTCAGGCTGCCCTCAAGGCGGCCCGACGACTCGAGCCGGGTTCGAGTGAAGACGAGGCAGACCGCGTCGAACTCAAACTGCGGGAGAAAGGCACCGACAAGGTTCACATCTACGACGGCTGGGCGTGGGAAGAGACTGCGCCCGACGACAAGCCCGACTGGATGCCGAGCGAAATTACGGAGGCGAACGTCTCGAAGAAAGGGATCGAACACCTCGAAGAGTAATGTGTTGAGAAGCGTGATTTTCTCGTTCGCTACCGCTCGAGTAACATCCGTCGAATTATTCCCGATCAGTGGGCCGAATGTCGATTTGTAGCCGCCGATAGCTCGTTTCGTCCCGCTCTTAAAGGATGTGACAAGCCATTAGTGATGTGGCCACTTCGTAGTATTGTTAGAATCGACTAATAAGTACGCTTATGTAGCACCTGTGATGCAACTTGAACCGTAATATGAGTTCGAACGGTCACAAAATCCGGGTTCAGAGCTACAAATGTTTCCCCAGAGTGAGAGGGATGGACGGTATCCTGGTCACGGAGAGCAGAGAACGAACCGCTACGGAGCGTCGTCCCGTGGCTAGTTCGTCGATAGCGACCGTCCGCGAATTCGTCACGCGGCTTCGTCGACCATCGGCGCGCAACGCGACGAGCGAGTGCGAGGTGAGTGGATGATCGACCGCAAGTGGATCAACCTGCTGCTCGCGACCGCGATGTTCAACCTCGGATTCGTGATCTGGTTCTCGTTTGCTCCGTTTACGGGCGAGATTGCGGACGAATACGGACTCTCGGTGACCCAACTCGGTCTGGTCTCGAGTGCGGCCGTCATCGCGGTTCCGCTCGGCCGGATCATCATCGGGCCGCTTACCGACAAGTTCGGCGCGCCGGTGACGGCCGGGTTCACGCTGGTGATCGTCGGGATCTTCTCGATCATCAGCGCGTTCGCGCCGAACTACGAGATTTTCACCGTCTCTCGAGTCATCGCCTCGTTGGCGGGGATCACCTTCGTCATCGGCATCCAACACGTCTCCCAGTGGTTCGAAGAGGAGAACCTGGGACTGGCGGAAGGCGTCTTCGCCGGCGTCGGCAACGCCGGCGCGGGGCTCGGCGCGTACTTTACGCTGCCGCGGCTCTTCGGTGAGGGGTACAGCGATCCGCTCTTCGCCGCGAACTGGCGAGCCGCCTTCTTCTACACGGGCGTTCTGGCGATCGTTCTCGGTATCGTTTACTTCGTCGTCGGAGATGCCGCCAAAACCGAAGCGCGACGTCAGGCCACGAAACAGGGAGTCAGCAGGCAACAGTGGCTCTACATCGCCACCCGCCACGGCGCGGTCGTGCTCTCGGCGGCGTACGTCATGACCTTCGGCCTCGAGGTCGCGATGAACGGCTGGTTGGGTACGTACTACCGCGAAGGGTTCGGTCAGGGCGACCTCGTGATCGCGGCGACGTTCGCGGCGACGTTTTCGATCGCAGCCGGATTGCTCCGTCCGCTCGGCGGCTACATCAGCGACGTGGTGGCGCGCAAGGAGGTGGAGCTCCTTCCGTGGTTCGGAGGACGGTACCGCGAGCAGTGGACGTACGCGACGATGACGTTCGTCGTGCTCGCCTTATTCGGGATGACGGCCGCCGGATTGACCGGAAACATCTACATCGCGGTGGTCGCCGGCTTCCTCGTCGGCGTGGGCTGTGCGTTCTCCGAAGGGGCGATCTTCGCGCAGGTTCCCGCCATGTTCCCGAACAACTCGGGAACCGTCGCCGGCATCGTCGGCGGCATCGGCACCGTCGGCGGGTCGGTCTACCCGCTGTTGTTCGCCGCGCCGTTCCTCCCGAACCTGCACGCGGGCTACGCCGTCGTCGCGCTCACCATGATCCCGATTCTGGTGTTGACCGCCTGGGTGTTCCAGCCCCACATCGCCGAGAACGCGACCGAAGACGGCTGGGTCGTCTCCGAGAACCCGGCCGCTACCAGCGCCGGCGGTGCACCGAGCGACGACTGACGGTCGTCGCCGATGCGACCGCGCTCGACCGAACCTGACACGCCCGAAATCGGCGTTTCTGTCGTCGAGATCGATCGGCTCCCCGTCGGACTCGCGCCGGTCGGTTCGCGCTTCGACGACGCGACCGTCCTCACACGGCGCCACCGCTCGAGTCGTAATCAAAACAGACTGGCTCCGCCTCGGTTCAGCGGCCGGACCCCGAACGGCCGTCGATATGGACGACTACGCCGGACTCGAGCCCGACGACCGACCGCCGCGAACCAGTTTGAGGGCGCCCTGTGCGACCAGGCCGATAAGCATCCACTTCCAGGCGAGGACGGCGACGCCGAGCAGCAAGACTGCGCGGGTTTGCTTGCCTTCGCTGAACGCCTTCTTCGCCTCTGCGAGCACCGAAATGACCGTCAGCGACCGCGTCACCGTCGATCCGAGGAATCTCTTGAGTACCATACCTGTCCTTGGGAAGCCGACTGGATAACGAGCGACCCGGAGCGCGCAAGCCTCGAGTCGGGAATCGACGTCGGTATCCACTGTCATGTGCAGTGGTACCATCCGGACCCCAGGTAGCCGGGCGGGAACTTTTTCTCGCTCCGGTTTGATACGCTGCTCACGAAGCATGGATCTCGAGTCGATTCCGGGCGTCGGCGAAAAGACAGCGCGGGCGCTGGACGCACTCGACGACCCCGAAGGCGCTCTTCGGGCGGGCGACGTCGCGGCGATCGCGACCGCACCGGGGATCAGCCAGGGTCGAGCTGCCCGCATCGCCCGCGGAGCGATTCGGCTGGAACACGACGATCCCGGCGGGTTCCTCGCGACCGATCGCGCCCGCGAGGTTTACCGGAACGTTCTCGCGTTGCTCAAATCGCGCACGGTCACCGACTACGCCGCCCAGCGACTCGAGACGATCTATCCCAGTCCGCGCCGGTCGCGTATCGAGGACGTACAGGCGTTCGCACGCGAGGCGCTCGAGCGCGAGTACGATACCGCCGTTCTCGACTCCCTCGAGGGCGTCGAACCCCTCGAGCAGCCGGGCGACGTCCGGGTTCGGGAGCGGTGTCTGGCGACGACCGACGCCGAGCGGTACTCGGAAGCGCGCGAAGCCGTTCCGGAACTCTCCGTGGAGATCATCGAAGACGCCCAGGGGTTGGCCGAACTCGCCCGGGGCTACTCGACGGTGATCGCGCTCGACGAGTCGTTCGCCGGCGTCACCGTCGACGGCGACGTGCAGGTCAGACCCGATGCGCTCGAGACCACCGCGGAGGTCGTTCCCGAACGTCCGCTGGCCTTTTTCGCGCGCAACCGAGACCGGCTGCAAGCCGCCGTCGAGGTCCACCGAACGGCCGGGCTCGAGACCGCTTGCGACCTCGCCGCCCTCGAGGACGGGTTATTGCGACTCGAGGCCGACGGAACGGTCGCGGGAGACGACGAACTCGATCGGTTGACGACGGCGGTCGACGATCTGGACGCGGCCGCGGGGACGGCCGAGAGCGTCGCCAACGACCACCTCCGCGAGGCGATCCGCGAGGAGGACGTGACGATCGAGGGTTCGGATCTGCTCTCGCTGGTCGAACGCGGGGCCGGCGTCGACTCGCTGCTCTCGCGCGAGCTCGCGGACGAGTACGCGGCGGCGGTCGATGCGGCCCGCGAGCACCTGATCGAGGCGCTCGACCTCGATCAGGGCGAGGCCGAACTGGCCCGCCGGATCTTCGGCGACGAGCCGACGTTTCCGGTCGAGCGTGACGAGGACGTCGTCGGGCGGCTGCGCGAGGAGCTGACGGCGGCGAAAGAGCGCCGCGCCGGGCGACTCAAACGCGATCTCGCGGGGGATCTCGCCGACCGGCGCGAGGACGCCCAGCGGCTGGTCCGGAACGCCCTCGAACTCGACGTCGAGCTCGCGATCGCTCGGTTCGGACGGGAGTTCGAGTGTACGATGCCGGAGTTCGTCGAAACCGACGACAGCGCTGGGAGTCCCGGCCGTGTTGGCTTCGCGATCGACGGCGGCCGCTCGCCGCTGCTCGACGAACCCCTCGAGGAGATCGATCCCGTCGACTACGAGGTGGCGGACGTGGCGCTGCTGTCGGGCGTCAACAGCGGTGGGAAGACCTCGATGCTGGACCTGGTGGCGAGCGTGGTCGTGTTGGCCCACATGGGCCTTCCAGTCCCCGCCGAACGGGTCCGATTGCGCCGGTTCGACGATCTGCACTACCACGCCAAAACGCAGGGAACGCTGGACGCGGGCGCGTTCGAGTCGACGGTGCGGGAGTTCGCCGACCTCGCCCAGGGCGGCGAGGGCTCGCTCGTGCTGGTCGACGAACTCGAGAGCATCACCGAACCCGGTGCGTCGGCGAAGATCATCGCCGGCATTCTCGAGGCGCTCTCCGAAAACGGTGCGACGGCGGTGTTCGTCTCCCACCTGGCCGGCGAGATCCGCGAGATGGCCGACTACGACGTGACCGTCGACGGGATCGAAGCGGTCGGACTCGTCGACGGGGACCTCGAGGTGAACCGGTCGCCGGTCAAGGATCACCTCGCCCGATCGACGCCGGAACTGATCGTCGAGAAACTGGCGACCGAAGCCGGCGGGGCGGTGGCGGCCAACGGCGGGTCCGCGGCGGCGGGCGACACCGAGCCGATATTCTACGATCGGCTCCTCGAGAAATTCGAGTGATCAACACACGGCACTGGGGTATGCAAGTGCAACACCTACCCCCGCACCCCGATCATGTGATGGTATGCCCTACCGATTTTCGTGTTCGAGCGGGAACTGTCAGTTCATGGTTCGCTCGAGCAGTGCCGACGAGGTCGAACGGCTGGTGCGAGCGCACGTCCGAATGACCCACGGGAGTCGAATCGCACCGGCGGATCTCGAGCGAGAGGTGGAGCGAATCGAACTGGCCTGACGGTCCACGGTTCGGACCGGCAGATCGCGTCGACCGAGCGAATCGAGACCGGTGTTGGCGCTGCCAGCGTATCCGCCATCCAAAATGTCACGGCCACGGGCGGCCGATTCGAATCGGCCGCGTGGCGTGAGCGTCGCGTTCGAGTGTGTCGCGCCCTACAACGGGCCGAAGCGGTCATAGACGCGGGATACCGGCTTGGAGAGTGCACGAATCGTTCCTCGTGAGTGACGACCGGTGGACAGTATCCCGCTAATACCCTCATTCTGACGCTATTTGTTAAGTATTATGGCTAGTGTCAGGGAAGATCTAGTATTCGTAGTGAGTTTTATAGACGGGTGTAACATAGGTAGCGCCAGTTCGGCGTATGTTCGCAGCGAACAACTAAGTAGCTTCGAGAGCGTGGTGAAAGTAATGGTGGACGACCCCGACGGGGGGATGTTGTCGTGGGACGAGTCGGTGTTCAAAAACGAGCACGTCTTCGAAATCGACTACGTTCCCGAGACGTTCAAGCACCGCGAGGGCCAGACCCAGAGCCTGACGTACGCGTTGCGTCCAGCGGTGCGCGGGTCGCGGCCGCTCAACGTCATGGTTCGCGGACCGCCGGGAACCGGCAAGACGACGGCGATCCAGAAACTGTTCGACGAGGTGGGTGCCCAGACCAGCGACGTGCGCACGATCCGCGTCAACTGTCAGGTGAACGCAACCCGGTACTCGGTGTTCTCGAGGCTGTTCGAGGGCACGTTCGACTACGAGCCGCCGTCCTCCGGAATTTCGTTCAAGAAGCTGTTCGGCCAGATCGCGGAGAAACTCGTCGAAGAGGACCGCGTCCTCGTCGTCGCCTTGGACGACGTCAACTACCTCTTCTACGAGAACGAGGCGAGCGATACGCTCTACTCGCTCCTGCGGGCCCACGAGGAGTACCCCGGCGCGAAGATCGGTGTCGTCGTCGTCTCCTCCGACCCCGCACTGGACGTCATCGACGAACTCGACTCCCGCGTCCAGAGCGTCTTCCGCCCCGAAGACGTCTACTTCCCGGTCTACGACCAGCCCGAGATCGTCGACATCCTCGACGAACGGATCAGACGCGGGTTCAACGACGGCGTCATCTCGAGGGAGACCGTCGCACGCGTCGCCGAACTCACCGCCGAGAGCGGCGACCTCCGCGTCGGGATCGACCTGCTGCGCCGGGCCGGGCTGAACGCCGAGATGCGGGCCAGCCGCACCGTCGAGATGGAAGACGTCGAAGAGGCCTACGAGAAGTCGAAGTACATCAACCTCTCGCGCAGCCTCTCGGGACTGGCCGGCACGGAGCGGACGCTGCTCGAGGTGATCGCGAACAACGACGGCGATCAGGCCGGCGACGTCTACGAGGCGTTCCGCGAGCGAACGGACCTCGGCTACACGCGCTACTCCGAGATCGTCAACAAACTCGACCAACTGGGACTGATCGACGCCGACTACACGGAGGTCGACGGTCGCGGTCGCTCGCGGTCGCTCACGCTCTCCTACGAGAAGGACGCGGTGTTGGACCGACTCGAGTGAGGCGCTGGCGAGCGGGCTGAGACTCGATCGGGTACCGGCGAGGATCGAGTTCGTCTCCGATGACAATCGCTGGGTCGTCGTTTAACCGCCCCGACCCCATCGAGTCCGGTATGGGTACGCTGTTGATCTACGGCTCGTACGGCTTCGTCGGAGCGCTGATCGCTCGAGAGGCGATCGACCGCGGACTGGACCCGGTTCTCGCCGGCCGTAACCGTGACCGGCTTCGCGAGCAGGTCGACGACCTCGAGCAGCCGGGACGACGGTTCGATCTCGAGGATCCCGCGGTCGTCGCGGAGGCTCTCGCAGACGTCGACTGCGTCCTGAACTGTGCCGGCCCGTTCTCGAACACCGCCGAGGCACTCGTCGAGGGCTGTCTCGAGAGCGAGGCGGAGTACGTCGATATCACGGGCGAGATCCCCGTCATCGAAGCGCTCGAGGATCGAGACGACGAGGCGATCGACGCCGGCGTCACCCTGCTACCGGCCGCCGCCTTTTCGACGGTTCCGATGGACTGTCTCGCCGCGCACCTCGCGGATCGGCTACCGGACGCGACCGACCTCGCGCTGGGCGTCGACTCCGTTCGAGTGCCGTCGGTCGGCACGCTCAGAACGGTGATCGAAGGTGCCGAAGACGGCGGGACGATCCGCCGCGGCGGGACCCTCGAGGACGTGCCCGCGGCGTGGCGGACCCGACGGATCGACTTCGGCCGCGGGGATCGTCCGGCCGTAACGATGCCGACGGGAGACGTTTCGAGCGCCTACTACACGACGGGGATCCCGAACGTCGAGATATACGCGGTGATGCCGCAGCCGGCTCGAACGGCCCTCAGACTCCACCGCGATCTCGCGCCGATACTCGCTTCGAACCCCGTGCAGTGGACGCTCGAGCGTCTCACCGGCATCCGCGAGGGGCCGTCGGAGCGGGCGCGCGAACGCGGCTCGGCGTATCTCTGGGGCGAAGCGCGCTCCGGCGATGAGCGCGTCGTCGCTCGCCTTCGAACGCCCGATCCGTACATCGTGACCGTCGATGCGGCCGTGACAGCTACGCAGCGGGTGCTCGCCGGCGATGCGGCCGACGGCTTCCAGACGGCGGCCGGCGCGTTCGGAGCCGAGTTCGTCCTGGACCTCGACGGCGCGGAGGGATTCTTCGACGACTCGAGCCCGGAAGCGACGTCGCCGACCAATCCGCTTCTTCGGTAGAACACGGACGGGCATTCGGCGACGGCTCGTTTCACCGACTCTCGACCGGCGAGAGCGGGAGTCACCACCCCCATCAGCGCTGGGAGCCCCGGAGGATGAGCGGACCGATCGCCAGCGTCCGCTTCGCGGCGGTTGCGATCCGCAGGACGTACGCGGTGAGGAGGAAAAACGGCACGAGCGTGATCGTAAAGCTGGTCGCGACGATCCAGAGCACGTTCTCGATGCCGGCGGTCGTGCCGGGAACCGTCGACGCGTCGACGAACGTGAACACGCTGCCCGCGATCAGCAGCGCCGGAATCGCCGCATACAGGATGAGCCGTGATAAGTCGATAAGCTCCCACTGGAAGTAGAGCGTCTTCACGTGTTCTCGGGCCGGCCCGAACATGACGAGGGCCGTTCTGAGCTCCTCGATGGCGGCGCGTTGCTCGTCGTTTATGACGCCGCCGTAGTCGTCCTCGAGGCGCTCGAGTTGAAAGATCTTCCAGGAGTAGTTGTAGTCGAGTGCGGCGTTCAACACCTCGAACGTCCCGAACTGCGCTCCCTCGAGTTTCTCGCGAACGGTGTCGGCGTTGCCGGTCAGGCTCTCGACGAACTCGTCGACTTCGGCGGCGAACGCCTCATCGTCGGCGGCGTCGACCGACTCCCGGAACTGCTCCGCTCGGGACTCGGTGGCGTCGACGAGGTTCCGCAGCAGTGCCGACGGATCGGCCGGCGACGGTTTGCCGACGAGATCCGTGACGTGATCTCGGAAGTCCATGGTCTCGCTCATACGTCGGTGTTGCTCCCCGAGCGGGCCGTTTTCCTCGGAGATGATGAGTTGACTGATCGTGACGACCAGCGTGACCCCCGTGATGAGCGCGCCGATCATGGCGGAGAACAGCGTCTCGATGACGCCGCGATTCTCGATCAGGTTCGAGAGCGACGGCTCGAGTCGCGAGCCGATGCCGACGAACAGGGCGAAGAACACGACCGAGATCACGACGGTCACGAGCGTTCGATTCGCACCGAGAAGCAACCAGAGCTTGAGCCGACTCTCGTCGGCCCGTTCGCGCATGGTGTTCTGGGTGCTTACCTCGTCACTCATCGGTAGCGCTCTCGGGTCGTTTGAAGACGAGGTACTTCGTGCCGCCACCGGTGTACTCGATGGTCGTCACGAGCTCCCAGCCGTCGGTGCCGAGGTCGTTCAGTTCCGCCGTCGGATCGACCGCCTCCTCCATCGTCGGACCGCGCGGTGGCTCGAGAACCTTGTACTGCCAGTTTGAACCGGAAGATCGGCTCATGGCGTGACGTATCACCGATTCGGAGAAAATACTCGAGCAGTCGTGTGCCGGCCCGACAACTGCCGCCCGAACCGTGAGAACGGACGAGCGTGCGAGGCCACGCGTGGAACGAGCAGCCATCACGGAGACGGTGAGCGACCGCACCGAAGCCGACGAGAACGGTAACCGTTCGTCGGCGCGCTGCGTCGCGGCGATCGGCAGCGAGCCGCGACGCGACCCGCGAGGGAGGAGTGAACGAACGCAGTGAGTGAGCGAGTCGGCTGGGGAGGACGTGGCGGCTGAAGAGGGCGTGGCGGCTAAGGAGGACAGCAAATCTCTCGGTGCTACGGTAGGCGGAAGGTGCCACGGTAGGCGGAAAGTGCCGCGGCAGACAGCGTACGATCGCGGTCGCAATCCAGCCGTCGGGTTTCGATCCGGATGCCGGGTGCGCGAGCCGTTCGCTGCTCGAGCGTTCGATCGAACGGCCGTTCGGCGATCGAATCCGACGGCGAGAAGCGCCGACTCGTGGCGCTCGAGACGACTTCGAATCGACCCGTGACGGCTAGGCCTGGTCGATCCCTTCGCGGTAGTCTTCGGTCGTCTCGATGGCCGACTCGAGTTTGTCCCTGGTGTTACCGTCCGCCCGCTCGCGGGCCTGTCGGAGCGTGTTGAGTCGCTCGTCGAGGATCGCGTGATCGGGTTCCGTATCGCTCATCGTGTAGTCGGCGAAGGCCTCGGCGGTTTCCCGGATATCGTCGCGGACGTCGTCGTCGGCCGACTTCGCCGCTTCTTCGAGGTCGTCGCGAGCCTGCTGGAGTTGCTCCGTCATACGTCCGGCCACCACGAGACGACCCATAACGATTGGGCGAGCAGTGGCCACGTGGGAGACGCCGGCGAGGCGGGTCGATCTCCGATGCGAGCGCGTAAAGTGCCTCGAGCCCCTGACTCCGATAATGAGCGAGACTCGAGGGCCCCTCCAGCCGGACCGTCCCGACGTCGACCGCCCGTTCGAGGTCGACGCCCCCTTCGACCCCGCGGGCGACCAACCCGAGGCGATCGAGCAGTTAGCCGCGGGCTTCGACTCGGGAATGGACAAACAGACCTTACTCGGGGTGACCGGGTCGGGCAAGACCAACACCGTCTCGTGGGTGCTGGAGGAGGTCCAGAAGCCGACGCTCGTCATCGCCCACAACAAGACGCTGGCGGCCCAGTTGTACGAGGAGTTCCGGAACCTCTTCCCCGAAAACGCCGTCGAGTACTTCGTCTCCTACTACGACTACTACCAGCCCGAGGCCTACGTCGAGCAGAGCGACACCTACATCGACAAAGACGCCTCGATCAACGACGAGATCGACCGACTTCGCCACTCCGCGACGCGCTCGTTGCTGACGCGCGGGGACGTCATCGTCGTCGCGAGCGTCTCCGCGATCTACGGCCTCGGCGACCCGCGCAACTACATCGACATGTCGCTTCGACTCGAGGTCGGCGAGGAGGTCGGTCGCGACGAGTTGCTGGCGCGACTGGTCGACCTGAACTACGAGCGCAACGACGTCGACTTCACGCAAGGTACGTTCCGCGTCCGCGGCGATACGATCGAGATCTACCCGATGTACGGCCGCTACGCCGTCCGCGTCGAACTCTGGGGCGACGAGATCGACCGCATGGTCAAGGTTGACCCGCTCGAGGGGAAGACGCAGGGCGACCAGCAGGCCGTGTTGATCCACCCGGCGGAGCACTACTCCATCCCGGAGACGACGCTCGAGGACGCGATGGACGAGATTCGCGACGACCTCGACTCCCGAATCTCGTACTTCGAGCGCAACGGCGACCTGATCTCGGCCCAGCGCATCGACGAGCGGACCACGTTCGACCTCGAGATGATGCAGGAGACGGGCTACTGTTCGGGGATCGAAAACTACTCCGTCTACCTCTCGGATCGCGAATCCGGCGAGGCTCCCTACACTCTCCTGGACTACTTCCCCGATGACTTCCTGACCGTGGTCGACGAATCCCACGTGACCCTGCCCCAGATCCGGGGCCAGTACGCCGGCGACAAGTCCCGGAAGGACTCGCTGGTCGATAACGGGTTCCGGCTCCCGACCGCGTACGACAACCGTCCGCTCACGTTCGAGGAGTTCCAGGAGAAGACCGACCAGACGCTGTACGTCAGCGCGACGCCGAGCGACTACGAGCGCGAGGAGAGCGACCGGATCGTCGAACAGATCGTTCGCCCGACCCACCTCGTCGATCCGCAGATCGAGACCGCACCGGCAAGCGGCCAGGTCGACGACCTGATGGATCGCATCGATACCCGAATCGAACGCGACGAGCGGACCCTCGTGACGACGCTCACGAAGCGGATGGCCGAGGACCTGACCGAGTTCCTCGAGGAATCGGGCGTCAATGTCGCGTACATGCACGACGAGACGGACACCTTAGAGCGCCACGAGATCATCCGCTCGCTTCGGCTCGGCGAGATCGACGTCCTCGTCGGGATCAACCTCCTGCGGGAGGGACTGGACATCCCCGAGGTGAGTCTGGTCGCCATCCTGGACGCCGACCAAGAGGGATTCCTCCGGAGCGAAACCACGCTCGTCCAGACGATGGGGCGGGCCGCCCGGAACGTCAACGGCGAGGTCGTCCTCTACGCCGACGAGCCCTCGAACGCCATGGAGTCCGCGATCGAGGAGACGCAGCGCCGCCGCGAGATTCAGCGGACGTACAACGAGGAACGCGGCCTCGAGCCGACGACGATCGAGAAGGACGTCAGCGAGGCCAACCTTCCGGGAAGCAAAACCGACACCTCGAGCGTTTCCGGAAAGGAACTCGCGGACGACGACGAGGCCGCCCGCTACGTCGAGGAACTCGAGGACCGCATGGAAGAGGCGGCGGGCAACCTCGAGTTCGAGTTGGCGGCCGATATCCGCGACCGGATTCGGGAAGTTCGCGAGGAGTTCGAACTCGAGGGCGGCGACGAGGGAATCGCGCCGCCGACCGAGGAGTTCTGAACATCGGTCAGCGTACGATCGTCGTGCTTACGTGTGGAAATCGAGTCCGACGGCGTTATCCCCGGCCTCGAGTCCTCGCGTTAGCAGTAGATAGTATCACGGTTTCGTTATTCAGAAGAACTCGTGAAGCCCGCGATAAGTATAGAGAACGAACTTTTGCGCCTCGGGTTCGTCTCCGACGAACCCGAGGCGCAAACACTTCGATGAAAAAGACCGACAGCTCGGCCTTACGGAGTAATACAGAGCATGTCAGCGACTGGGCGCTACCCAGAGCCGGTCACAACACGCCGAACCCGAACTCCGCCATCCCGAAGACCGGGCTCCACAGGAAGTGGAGCGCGACGCCGACGACGACCGCGGGCAGGAAGTTGTAGATCGTCGCGACGATAGCGGCCTTCGCGTCGACGGCCAGCAGCGGGAACAGGGCGTCGCCGTCCTGGGCGATCGCGTTGGCGGACAGCGCAGAAAAGGGCAGTCCGCCCTCGGCGTAAACGCTCGCCAGCAGGATCTGGGGACCACAGCCGGGTATCAGACCGACCACTGCGCCGCCGATGGGCGCGAGTACGCCCGCCGCCGCGGCGACGGTGGTGACGTTCACCCCCGTCAGGAGGACGGCGTACTCGTAGACGAGGAAGGCCACGAGCACCCAGACGGTGACGAAACTGGTCTCCATCGCCGCGTGGGTGAGGGTGTCATACACCGACCCGAAGGAGTCTCGAGCGCGAGCGATCTCCCCTTCGCCGACGTAGTGGCGACCGACCGCGTAGAGGTACAGCGACAACACCGCACCGGTGACGCCGATCATGGTGAACAGGCCGTCGAAGCCCAGATCGAGCGCCAGCGCGACTTCCGGACCGCCCCGAAGCAAGTAGAGAGTCCCGAGGACGAGTCCCGCGACGGAGGCAAGCCACCACGCGACGTGGAGGAGATGAGAAAGCGGCGTGAGCACTCGAGAACGGCGATCCGGCCCCGTATCGTGGGCGTGGGTGGGCGACGGGCCGCCATAATCGTGGGCGGGATTCGGTCCGACGCCGCCGTTGACCACGGTCCCGCCGTCGGCCGTCGCGGGCGAGAGCCGCGCAACGGCAGCGTCGACGCGGGAGACGCCCATTCCGAACGAGTCGACGAGGTAGCCGGTGGCGACGGAGGCCACAAAGGCGATGGCGTACGCGTACAGCGCGGCCTCGGGTGCGAGAGCGAGGATGACGAACGCCGAGTCGCCCGCCGTTGCCCCGAGGGTCGCGACCACGGTTCCGAAGCTGACCGTCCCGCGGACGTACAGCGGCATCACGACGATCGCGCCGCCACAGCCGGGCGTCAGCCCGAGCAGGCCGCCGAACAGTACCTGTAGCCGCTCGTTCTCCTCGATCGCGTTAATTACGGCCCCGTCAGTCCAGTATTGAAGCAGTCCGAACGCCAGCACCGTCACCGCGACGAACACACTCACCTGTACGTAACCGTCTCGAAGCGACTCGAGAAGGACCGTTACGAGATCGTTCATAGGACCTCATCCACGGATTGTGGATCCGCGGGCCAAAGATTAGACATACCTAAACATGAGTTTAGCACCATTAGATAAATAGTTGCTGGTAGCTGCAAACCGACTTTCATGTCACGGGTACAGAATAGGAATCGGATAGATAGCCTCAACCGTGACTCGCTCAAGGGCGAGTACGCGACCGGCCCGGCGATAGCCGACGGCGTCGTCGTCGGAACGGACAACTGGGTTCTCACCGCGTTAGAGTGGCACCTCCCGGCCGGTCGACTCGAACGCCGTTTTCGCAGCGCTCAGAGGTCGAGCGTGTAGACCGCCTCGTCGTACTGCTCGCCCTCGATCGTGACCTCACCGGTGTCGGTCCGTTCGAAGCCCAGCCTCTCGTAGAAGCGACGGCTGGTGTCGTTGAACGCGAAGTCGAACGACCGAACGCGCTCGACGTCGTAAATCTCGAGTTGCTCGAGCAGGTATTCGTGCAGGTCGGTCCCGATCCCCTCGCCCTGTGCGTCGGGTTGGACGTACATCCGGAGGATGTCGGCCGTCTCTCCCTGCGCGACGGCGTGAGTGAAGCCGACGATGTCGCCGCCGTCACCGGACTCCGACCGGCTTTCGTTCGCGGACTCTTCTTCGTCTTCCACCGGTCGAGAACGATCCGCGTTCCCCCGATGTCGCTCCGCGCTTTCGACGACGAGGACGACCGTACCGGGTGCCCCGAGGGGCATCGAGTCGTCGGTGTACCAGTCGTCCACCGTCCGGTCGATCAGGTCAGCCTCGAGTTCGTCGTAGGCGTCGTGCCACGCCTCGCGGGCGACGGCCTTGATCGCCTCGAAATCGCCGGATTCCGCCGGCCGAATGTTCATACCGCTCTTTGAGATGGGTGGCATAAAGTGACTTCGGCCGTAGCATCGGCTGCCACAGTCGGCCGGCGACAGAGCGCACTCACTCCCGAACGTCGAACCCGCGCTCGCGAAGCAGGTCGGGAACGCGATCCCGGTGGTCGCCCTGCAGTTCGATACGTCCGTCGTCGACCGTTCCACCCGTTCCCATCGAACTCTTGAGGTCCGAGGCGATCGATTTGATCTCGGACGGCTCGAGATCGAACCCCTCGACGATCGTCACCGGCTTGTCGTACCGGCGACTTTCAGTCCGGATCGACAGGACCTGCTGCGAGGTCTCGAGGTCGCCCCCGCTGTCGAGTTCGTCGAGCAAGTCGTCGAGTTCGTCGTCGTTTGCCATCGGTACTCATAGTATCGCAGCGTGGATAGCCCTGTCCCTGCTTTCGCAACGATCGTGATCGACTCGAGAACCACCACGTTGGTCGGCGACGAAATGGCGAGGGTGTGTCGGTTCGACGGCGGGACGCTACAGACGCGATTTGAGCGTCTCTGCCGTCTTCGTCCCGATGCCGGAGACGCTCTCGAGATCCTCGAGGCTCGCCTCTCGGACGTTTTCGACGCTGCCGAAACGCCCGAGCAGCCGCTTTCTGGTTTCGGGGCCGATTCCGGGGACGTCGTCGAGAACCGTCTTCACCTCGTCCCGGACGGTCTGGTGGTACTGGACGGCGAATCGGTGTGACTCGTCGCGCACCCGCTGGAGGAGGTGCAGGTGCGGCGCGTCCGACGGCCACGAGAACTGGCGATGGGGCGTAACCACGCGCTCCTCGGCCTTCGCCAACGCGATCGCCGGCACGTCCCAGCCCACCGCCGACAGGGCGTCGCGCGCGGCCTCGAGTTGACCCTCGCCGCCGTCGATCACCAGCAAATCGGGATCCGGGCGATCGTCGCGGCCCTCGACGGCGCGGCTGGCGCGCCACTCGAGCAAGGCGCGCATGTTGTCGTAGTCGTCGTTCTGGTCGGTCAGCTTCTTTCGCCGGTAGTCCGCCTTCTCGGCGCTGCCGTCGACGAAGGTGACGTTGCTGCCGACCGCCGCCGTTCCCTGCGCGTGGCTCACGTCGAAGCCCTCGATCCGCCGGGCCGACTCGATCTCGAGGGCGTCCGCGAGCATCCCGCACTCGTCGCGACCGCCGACGTTTCGCCGGGCGTTCTTGAGCGCGAGTTCGACGAGTTTCGCCTCGCGTCCCGCGCCGGGGACGCGAACCGAGACGCCTTCGGCCTCGAGCCACGCCGCAACCTCGCTATCGCCGTGGCGCTCGGGCAGGAGCACGGCGTCGGGGAGTTCGCGCTCGGCGTAGTACTGGACGATGAAGGCGGCGAGAACGGCGGGGACGCCGCCCTCGTCCGCGTCGGGTTCGCTCCCAACCGCCGCGCCCGCACCCGGGGCCTCGAGCGTGTGTCGGTCCCGATCGACCAGTTTCCCGGTTTCCGCACGCAGACGGGCGACGGTCGCGTCCTCGCCCTCGATCGCGACCCCGAGGACATCGACGCGCCGTTCGTCGCCGACCGACTGGACCGCCTCGCCGCCCCCGCCGTGGAAGGCCTCGACGGTCTCGAGTCGGTCTCGCATGTTCGCCGCGCGCTCGAAGTTTCGGTCCTGGGCTGCGGCCTCCATCGCTCTGCGCAACGGGTCGGCGAGGATTCCCGCCTCGCCCTCGAGGAAGCGTTCGACTGCGGTCACGTCTTCCGCGTAGCCCTCGAGATCGATCTCGCGGGTACAGGGAGCCGTACAGAGCCCCATTTCGTAGTCCAGGCAGGGACGGTCGCGGCCCGCGTACTTGTGGTCCGAGCAGCCCCGGACGCCATACGTTTCGCGCAGGGCCTTCACGACGGTCTCGACCTGTCCCTTGTTCGTATACGGACCGAAGACGGTCGCGGATTCGTCCGGGTCGCGCGTGATTTCGATCTTCGGAGCCTCGTGACTCGTCAGTTGAACCATCGGGTACGACTTGTCGTCTTTGAGCCGGACGTTGTACCGCGGCTGGTGGCGCTTGATCAGGTTCGCCTCGAGCAGGAGGGCCTGCGTCTCGGTGTCGGTGACGGCGATCTCGAGGCCGTCGGCGCGATCGACCATTCGGCGGATCCGCGCGCTACGCGGGTCGGCGTAGGAGCGGACCCGGCTCCTGAGATCGACCGCCTTCCCGACGTAGAGCGTCGTTCTCTCGGCCTGGAACTGGTAGACGCCAGGCTCGCGCGGTAACGACCCCGCTCGCTCGCGAACCGCGTCGGCGTTCATCGACGGGCCTAGGACGTCAACGGCTTTCAGCCTGACTCCTCGGACCCGGGTATCGGATCGGGGTCGCCGCCGACCCCCTCGCTCCTCGCCGTCGATCCCGGTCCGATCGCCTCCGCCAGATCGACCGTCCGGTCGGCCTCGAGGTCCGCGTCGGTAACCGGGAGTACGATATCGTCGTCGCCGCTCACCCGGACGACGAGGCGACGCGAGCGCGATCGAACGTACCGGACGAAGAACGCGGCGGCGATAGCCACCAGCAGGACGCCGCCCGCGAGGACGGTCAGATCCAACGCGGTGAGCAGGGTTTGGACGATTTCGCGGGCGCTCTCGGCGACGCCGAAGGTATCGCTATCGGCGGGGGACCCGCCGTCAACGAGCGAGGCGAGATCGTACGTCACCGCCGCGATGAGCACCCCGAGACCGAGGAATAACGCGACGGTCGCCCAGAAGAGCTGTCGAAGCGCGCTGTCGGTCTCGACGGAGACCCGCGCGACGTTCGGCCGCTCGACGTGGCGGTAGTTCGAGCCGTCTCCGTCGGGCGTCAACACGAGTATCCGATCGTTCGTGACGACGACCGTCGCGGCCTCGAGGTCGACGCGTCGCTGTTCGCGCTCGCCGTCGTACAGCAGTTCGTCGACGTGCTCGTCCCAGGATCCGAGCATTGGTTTCGTTCGTGGTCCCTTCACCGTCGGTCCGCAAGTAGTTCGCGGCGTCTTCCACGACGTGCGAAACCGACGGCGGTACATTCTCGGGTATCGACCTGCAAGGGCTCAGCATGAGTGAGTCGACGGTCCGATGCTGGCTGGTCGAACGAACGTTCGACGACCGCAATCTCGTCACGATCATCTACGCGACGCCCGACGGCTCGCGCTACCACCAGCGAGAGCGGTCCTCGACGTCGCTGCAAACCGGTTCGCCGGTTACCGCGGCGACGGCGGTTCCGGAAGCCGAACTCGAGCCGGTCACCGACGAGGAAACCAGAGAGCGCTACGCATCGGAGGTCGACCGGACCGCCGAGCGGTACGATCCCGACGATCCCATATAGGTGCGTTTGTTCCGCGGTTTCGGTTGGAATACTTTCACGAGGAAGTGACAACTCTTATCGGTGAACACCGAGTCAACACAGGCATGCCAGCAATCACAGTCGACAACTTGACCAAAGCCTACGGTCAGGAACTCGCACTCGATGACCTCTCGTTTCGGGTCGAAGAGGGCGAGGTATTCGGCTTTTTAGGTCCGAACGGTGCCGGCAAATCGACGACGATCAACGTCGTTCTCGACTTCATCCGGCCGACCAACGGCGAGGTGACGGTGCTGGGCCTCGACGCACGGGACCACAGCCGCGAAATTCGGTCCCGGACGGGCGTCCTCCCCGAAGGCGTCGAAACCTACGATCGGCTGACCGCGCGCCAGCACCTCGAGTTCGCGATCGACTCGAAAGGCACCGACGACGAACCCGAGGCGCTCCTCGAGCGCGTCGGCCTCCGCGACGCCATCGACAAAAAGGCCGGCGGCTACTCAAAGGGGATGTCCCAGCGGCTCATGCTCGCGATGGCGCTGGTCGGCGAACCCGACTTGCTGATCCTCGACGAGCCGTCGACGGGACTGGACCCCAACGGCGCGCGCGAGATGCGAGAGATCGTCCGCGAGGAGAACGCCCGCGGCGCGACGGTCTTCTTCTCGAGTCACATCATGGAGCAAGTCGAGGCGGTCTGTGACCGCGTCGGCATCCTTCGTGACGGCGAGATGGTCGCCGTCGATACCGTCGAGGGGCTTCGCGACTCCGTCGGCGGCGGAACGACCCTCCGCGTCACCGTCGATCGATTCGACGACGAGACGCTACAGGCGATTCGCTCGCTGCCGGACGTCGGCGACGCCGCCGTCGAGAGCCAGAGCCCGCCGACGGTCGTCGTGCAGGTGACCGGCTCGAAGACCGCCGTCCTCTCCGCGCTCGAGGACCGCGGCATCGAGGTCAAAGACTTCTCGACGCGGGAGGCGAGCCTCGAAGACGTCTTCCAGTCCTACACCACGGGCACGGAGGTGCACGCGCGATGAGCACCGAAACCGGCACCGGTACGGCGAGTTCGGGATCGGGCTCGAGTTCGATCAACCTCGCGAGCGTTCGCGCCATCGCGAAGAAGGACTTCCAGGACGCGGTCCGGTCCTGGACGTTCTGGGGACTGAGCGTTTTCTTCTTCCTCCTGTTGGTCGCCGTGACGGGAGTGATCTCGTACTTCGGCGAGGACATCGCAGCGGAGGGGGCGACGACGGAAGCACTCATCCTCTTCGTCAGTCAGATCACGCGGCTCGTTATCCCGCTGATCGCGCTGGTACTGGGCTGGAAAGCCATCGCCGGCGAGCGCGAAACGGGGAGTATCAAGATCCTGCTCTCGCTGCCCCACTCCCGAAAGGACGTCCTCCTCGGCAAACTCGTCGGACGGTCGGCGGTCCTGTCCGTCTCGTTACTCGTCGGGTTCGTGCTTGCCGCAGCCGTCGTTGCAGTGTTGCTCGGCGGGTTCGACATCGTCAACTACGGCAGCTTGCTCCTGATGGCGATCATCTACGGCGTCGCCTATACGAGCATCGCCGTCACGCTCTCGTCGATAACCCGATCGACGACCATCGCGGGGGCTGCGATGTTCGGCGTGTTCCTCATGTTCTACATCGTCTGGAACGCGATCCAGACCGCGTTCCAGCTCTTGATCAGTCGCGGCACCATCGAGGGTGTCAGCTACACGAGGGAATTCACTGGACCCGACGGAGCCGTACAACAGATGACAGGGGAGCGAGTTCCCGATTGGGCGCTATTCATCGACATGATCGACCCGGGTAACGCCTTCGGGAACGCGATCACTGTCCTTAGTTCGACCGGCGGAAGCGAACTCGGAACCTCCTATCCGGAGTTTTATTTCACGGGCGACGTTCCGTTCTACCTGCAAAACTGGTTCTCCTTCATCATCCTGCTGCTCTGGATCGTCGTCCCGATCGGGATCGCCCTCTGGCGGTTCGACCGCGTCGACCTCTGATCGGCGGCCGTCGATTTTTACGCGGACGGTTCGTTCTCGAGCCGACTCACGAGTCCGTAGCGAAGACGTTCCTCGAGTCCTGACAACGTATTTAGGTATCTGCCGGCCGTACCCGCGACCGTGACCGACTGCATCTTCTACGGCGGGAAAGGCGGCGTCGGGAAGACGACCTGTGCGGCGGCTACCGGCCTTCGCCTCGCCGACGCGGGCCGGAAGACGCTGCTCGTCTCGACCGATCCGGCCCACTCGCTGTCGGACTCGCTCGAGACCCACCTCGGGTCCGAACCGAGCGAAGTCGATCTGGGGGGCGGTCCCGGGCTCGAGAGGAGCGACGACGGGAGCATCGACCTCGACGAGGGCGGCAGCCTCTGGGCCGTCGAAATCGACGCCGAAACCCAGCAGGAACGCTACGAGAAGCTAGCGACGGCGCTCGCCGCGGATCTCCGCAGCGCCGGCATCCGGCTCTCGGACGAGGAGGTCGAACGGATCTTCGCGTCGGGCGCACCCGCGGGCAGCGACGAAATCGCGGCGCTGGACCTGCTCGTCGAGTACGCCGACTCCGGCGAGTGGGACGTTGTGGTCTTCGACACCGCGCCGACGGGCCACACCCTCCGGCTGTTCGACACGCCCGCAGTGATTGGGCCGGCCCTCGAGACGCTCCGCTCGCTTCGCGGGCAGGCGCGGCGAATCGGCGACGCGGCCAAGTCGGCGGTGTTCGGTCCGATGTCGGTGATGACCGGCAGCAGGGGTGGCGACGAAGAGAGCCTCGAGGCGTTTCAAGCGCGTCTCGAGCGCGCGCAGGACGTGCTCAGGGATTCGGAGCGCACGGAATTTCGCGTCGTGCTCATCCCGGAGGGGATGGCCATCGCCGAGTCCGAACGGCTGGTCGAGACGCTGCGAGAGGCCGAGATTCGGATCGATCGGCTCGTCGTAAACCGCGTCTTCGAGGACCCCGAGGAGGGCTGTGCGCGCTGTCAGTCGCGGTACGAGCGCCACTCGAGGCGAGTGTCGGAGGTTCGGGAGGCGTTTCCCGGCCTCGAAGTGGTGACCTTGCCTGAACAGGAGGGAGAGGTACAGGGACTCGAGGCGGTGCGGGAGGTTGCGGAACGCCTCGCAATCGAAACCTGATGAGACAGCGCGACGGAGGCGAGAGCGGCGAGCGTGACGCTGATACTGGCAACGATGAACTCCACGCCCTCCCCAGCCGATCCGTTCGCACCCAGCGGGTGCTCACTCATCCCCCCTCTCCGCCAGCAGCTCCCGGAACTCGTCCTCGTCGACGATCAGCACGTCGTTGTCCCCGGCGTCGTCGCATTTCGTCTGCCTCGGACTCTCGTCGACAACGAGGTAGTCCGTGTTGACCGAGACGCTGCCCGTCGCATTGGTGGCGTTGGTCTCGACGGCCGCAGCCGAGCCAGAGCCGAACGCTTATGCGAATCGTTCCCCAATTCAGAGACATAATGGCCAGTTCAGTGAGCGGCGGTGACACCCACGACGATGAGATCCGCCTCTGGCGTGAGGAGGACTGGTGGGTTGCCACAGATGTCGAGACGGGAGTCACCAGCCAAGGCCCGACTCGAGAGACTGCACTGGAAAACCTCGACGACGCAGTTGCACTCCACGAGGGAGACAGCGGGAGCGATCCGACCGATGCGGAGCTTCGCGAACTGGGAATCGACCCTGGGGAGAATACGACTGGAGACCAGCGTCCGCCGGACGTTCTCGAGTAGGAATGGGGCGGCGAACGTTCTCCGGGAGAGAGGTCGTGAAAGCGCTGGTCAACGCCGGCGGATTCGAGTGGCGTCGAACGACCGGCGATCACGCGCAACTGTACTACGAACACCCGACGAACGAGGATGACCAACGACGAGTAACGGTCCCGTTACACGACGACCTTCGAACGGGAACACTCAGAACGATCGCCGATAGCGCCGGCGCACGGGACTTCGACGAATTTTGTGCGTGGATCGATCGCAACTCGTAGCGTACCTTCGTTCGAATCGGTCCGAATATCCAATCACCGATCATTCGAGACTGATCTCGTACTCCTCCAGCAGCTCCCGGAACTCGTCCTCGTCGACGATCGGCACGTCGTTCTCCTCGGCATCGTCGCGCTTCGTCTGGCCGGGACTTTCGCCGACGACGAGGTAGTCCGTGTTCCCCGAGACGCTTCCCGTCGCGTTCGCACCGTGGGCCTCGACGGTCTCCTTGGCCTCGCCGCGGGTGACGCCGGAGAGCGAGCCCGTGAAGACGAACGTCAGCCCCTCGAGGTCGTCGCCGCCGCTTTCGAGCTCCGACTCCCTCGGCGAGACGTGCTCGAGCAGGGCGTCGACCGCCGCGGCGTTGGCCTCGCTCGCGAAGAACTCGTGGAGTTGCTGGGCGACGGTCTCGCCGACGTCGTCGACGCCCTCGAGTCGCCCCGGGTCCGCTTCGGCGGCCTCGCGAAACGCCTCGAACGCGCCGAACTCGCGGGCGAGTTCGCGGGCCGTCGTCGGACCGACGTGGGGGATGCCGAGCGCGGAGAGGAAGTCGTCGAGCGGCGGCTCCCGACTGGCCTCGAGTTCGGACAGCAGGTTCTCGGCGCTCGTCTCGCCCCAGCCCTCGAGGTCGGTCAGCTCCTCGAACTCGAGTTCGTAGAGGTCCGCGACGGACTCGAGCAGGCCCGCGTCCACGAGTTGGCGGACGCTCTTCTCGCCCAGTCCCTCGAGGTCCAGCCCGCCGTCGCCGGCGTAGTACTCGATCGAGCGTCGAAGCTGGGCGTCGCAGGCCAGCCCGCCCGTACAGAACGCGATCGGACCGTCGCGCTCGACTGGGCTCCCGCAGACGGGGCAGTTCGCTGGCATCTCGTAGTGGCCCTCGCTCCCCTTCTCGACGACCTCCTCGACGTAGGGGATCACGTCGCCGGCGCGCTGGACGCGGACGGTGTCCCCGACGTTGACGTTCTTCTCGGCGATCTCCGCCGGGTTGTGCAGGCTCGCCCGCGAGACGGTCACGCCGCCGACGTCGACCGGCTCGAGGAGGGCGACGGGGGTCAGCCGACCGGTTCGGCCCACCTGCACCGCCACGTCGACGATCGGCGTGACCTCCGCGCGTGCGGGGAACTTGTAGGCGAACGCGTAGCGGTCGTGGCGCGCGGTTCGGCCCAGTTCCTCGCGGGCCTCGCGGTCGTCGACCTTGATCACGGTGCCGTCGATCTCGTAGTTCAGGTCGTCGCGGGCCTCGAGCATGCGGTCGCGGTAGTCGATCGCCCCGTCGATCGAATCCGCGATTTCGACGTGTTCGGTCACCCGGAGGCCCCACTCGGGGAAACGCTCGAGTTCCTCGCGGTGGCTGTCCTCGAGGTCGCTCGCCTCCAGCACGTCGAAGTAGAACACCTCGAGCGGGCGGTCGGCGACGGTTGCGGGATCGAGTTGGCGGATCGTTCCCGCGGTGGCGTTTCGCGGGTTCGCAAAGGGCTCTTCGCCGCGTTCGATTCGCTCGCGGTTGTGCGCCTGGAAGGCGTCTTTCGGCATGTAGACCTCGCCGCGCACCGCGAGGAACTCGGGATAGTCGCCGTGGAGACGCTGGGGAACGGAGCCGATGGTGCGCGCGTTTCGCGTGACGTCGTCGCCCTCGCGGCCGTCGCCGCGGGTCACGGCGCGCTCGAGGGAGCCGTCCTCGTAGACGAACTCCATCGAGACGCCGTCGAACTTGGGTTCGCAGACGTACTGGACATCACCGACCGCCCTGCGGACGCGGTCGGCGAACTCCCGGACGTCCTCGGCTTCGCCGCTCTGGTCGATCGAGAGCATCGGCGCGACGTGCTCGACCGTCTCGAAGGCCTCGAGCGGCTCGCCGCCGACGCTGCGTGTCGGGCTGTCGGGATGGGAGAGGTCGAAGGCGTCCTCGAGGTCCCGTAAGCGGGTAAAGAGGGCGTCGTAGGTTCGGTCGGCGATGATCGGATCGCCCTCGACGTAGTACCGGCGGTCGTGTTCGCGGATCGCCTCGCGCAACTGCTCGATCTGGTGTTCGGCGTCGGCCGTCGAGAGATCCTCGATCGGCTCGAAGGTCGTCGGCGGATCCCGGAGGTACGGGTTGTCTTCGTCCGCGTTCTCGTCGGTGAGGGCCATGGTCCTGCTCGAGGGTAGCCGCCCTCACCCGTTAACGTTACTGCAGTCGTTCCGCTTCTCGGCGGAGCCTACGCCCACGGACTGTCGCCGACCGCCGCTCGAACGCGCGGCCCGACCTCGACGCGGCAGTCGGTTCGCGGGGTGGCGATACACAGCAGGACGTAGCCGTCCGCTCGCTCGCCGTCGGTCAGCGCTTCCGGCGACCGTCGGTACGCGAAGGCGTCGGCGGCGTCGGGCGGCCGATTCGATTCGCGCTCTTCCGGTTTGGTTTCACCGCCCTCGACCTCGAGCAGTCGGCCCACGCAGGTGATGCAGGTCCCGCTTCGGCAGTCGTAGGGGAGTCTAACGCCGGCCCGCTGGGCCGCCTCGAGAACGGTTTGCCCCTCGTCGACGCTGATCGTTTCGGTCGGGCCGCCGGTCCACTCGAGTGTCACGTCGTGGCCCGTCATCGCCCGGTCCTCGTTCGCAGTCGTTCGTACAGGAGCATCACACCAGCTCTAGGACGGGCCGCGAGAAAAGGCTGTGCGCGCCGCCGTTACTTCCAGGGGTTGTCGACGAGTTCGGACTGCACCTGCGAGCCGACGGCCACCCGACAGGCCGTCTCGGGCGTCGCGATACACAGAAGCACGTATCCGTCGTCGCGGTGGCGGGGTTTCAACGCCCGCGGCTCGCGTCGGTATGCGAACGCGTCCGCGACGTCGATTCCATCCTCGGCCGCGTCCGCGTCGACGCTCGCCGTCCCGTCGACCGCGAGCAGCCGCCCGACGCAGGTTCCACACGCGCCGGTTCGACAGCCGTACGGCAACGGCGTGCCGGCCCGCTGGGCCGCCTCGAGCACCGTTTCGCGCTCATCGATACCGATCGTCCGCGTCGGACCGCCGACCCGCTCGAGCGTGACATCGTAGCTCGACATTCGAGGCTACTGCCAGACGTCGCTCGTGCAGTCGCCGTCGGGCCAGCGAATCTCGTGGGCGCGAGCCGGTCCCGCCGGGCAGTCGCCCCAGTCGACGAGGAAGTCTTCGTCCAACTCGAGCGTGCCGTTCCGTGGATCGACGTCGGCTTTGAGCATCACCGAGCCGCGCTCACCTTCCTCGGGATAGAACTGCTCGTCCCACGTGGAGAACAGCGAGGTGGTCCAGTAGAGGCGCTCGCCGTCGAGTGACAGCTGCAGCATTTGCGGGCCGGCCGCCAGTTCACGGCCTTGCACCCCCTGAACCTCGCCGAAGGTGCCGCCGACCGAGAGCGAGTCGGCCCGGCGTGGGTTCGCGGGATCCGAGATGTCGTACATCCAGAGCTCGCCGTGGAGCCAGTTGGAACCGAACAGGTAGCGGTCGTCCATCGAGATCAGGATGTCAGTCGTCAGGCCGGGGACGGGCATTTCCCAGTCGGGGTGATCGCGGGCCTCGAAATCGATCGCCTTCTCCGCACGATACTCGCCCGCGCCCTCGTCATACCAGAAGTGGAACATATTCGAGGAGAGTGCGGCTCCCACGAACCCGTGAGTCGATTCGGGGGTGTGGAGAAACCGAACCTCGAGCGGAATCAGTCCCTCCTCGCCGAGGTCGATCGTCTGCTCGACGGTGCCGTTCTCCCAGTCCCAGAAATGGAGTCGTCGTCCGTACTTGCCTTCCTCGACGTCGTCGAGGTCGAACCCCGGGTAGTACGTCTTCGGGGCGGCCCACTCGGTCGAGACCATCACGTTCTGGCGCGGCTGGTACCAGTAGTCGTAGTTCATTTCGATCTCGCCCGGCGGCTCCCACCGACCCTCGATCTCGAAGTCGTCGTTGAGTTCGAGGAAGCCTCCCGGCAGGTCGCCGTCGGCGTCGCCGAGCATACTGATCAGAATCTGGCCGTCCGGCACGCAGTGGACCGTATGCGGTGCCGAGAGGTCGTACTCGAAGACCTCCTCGGGTTCGATCACCTCGACCAGTTCGGGATTTCGCCGGTCTTTCGTATCGATCACGTGGATCCGCGACGAGCGCTGTCCGGGAACGATCAGGTGTCTGCGCTCGAGACCATCCATGTGACACGACGAGGAACAGGCGTTCCACCCGAAGTGATGGAGTTCGTCACCGCGGTTTGGCATCTCGATCCGATCGACGATTTCGCAGTACGTCTCCGAGTCCGGATCGAGGTCGACGACGGAAACGAAATCCGGTGCATCGACGTCGGAGCCGGTGTAGAGACTCATCACATAGGCGAGTTGTTCCCGTTCGCCCTCCTCGATGGCGGCCTGGGGTGAGGCGTAGCCGGGACCAGTGTGGTGGTCGTGATCGTGATCCGATCCAGCCTCGGAGCCTCCTGTGTTAGCATCACTCATAGAATGGGCGACCACGGGCTCGCAAATAAGTCTAGCCGGGGGCGACGGCGAGTTCGAACCCGGCGTTTCGACCGTAGCGCTGACTTCGCCCCGACGGCACGCGAAAGCCCGACAGTCGATCCGGGCTGAACGATACCCAGTACTTTACCCGCCCGAGTCCGTACGTCGTGGTAGATGGGACAGGGAACGGAGTACGGCCTGGTCGACCTCGAGGAAGTGGACACGCCGGGCGACGAGTGGGAGGAAATCGACGTCTCGGAGACCGAGGCCGACCGGATCGCCCGCAAGCGCGATCGGAAGTTCGAGCAGTTCGAAGAGCGGATCAAGGACGCCGACCAGTTCAAGGTCGAACAGTCGGTGTTCGACGACGCGACCCTCGCAGCACTGTACAAACTCGTCCAAGACGGCTACGTCGAGGCCTTCGGCGGTCCGCTCTCGACGGGCAAGGAGGCCAACGTCTACCACGCCCAGGGCGACGGCCGCGAGGTCGCGGTCAAGATCTATCGGATCAACGCCTCGAACTTCCGACAGATGCGCGACTATCTCGAGGGCGACCCCCGATTCGAGGGCCTGGGCGGCAAAAAAAAGGACGTCGTACTCGCCTGGACGAAAAAGGAGTTCGCGAACCTCAAGCGAGCGAGCGCGGCCGGCGTGCGGGTACCGGAGCCGTTCGCCACCGAGCGAAACGTGTTAGTCATGGAGTACATCGGCAACGAGGACGGACGCGCGAAACGCCTCGGCGAGGTCCACATCGAGAACCCGCAGACGGCCTACGAGGTCATGCGCGAGTACATGCGCCGGCTCTACTCGGCCGGCCTCGTCCACGGCGACCTGAGCGAGTACAACGTCATCTACGACGAGGGGCAACTCGTCGTCATCGACCTCGGACAGGCCGTGACGGTTCACCACCCGAACAGCCGCACCTTTCTCGAGCGCGACTGCCGGAACGTGGCGAGTTTCTTCTCCCGGCAGGGCCTCGAAGTAACCGAAGACGACCTGCTCGAGTTCGTCACGAGCCCGGAACCGGACCCGTCGCGGGACTGACGGCCCCGAAACGCTCATTATCACCGCGCCGATACGGTAGCACGATGACGGCCGCTCTCGAGTGGCGATGGCGCCTGCAAGCCACCTCGAGAGCGGATAGTCCCCCCGCGACGGCCGACGCGGCCTAACCCGTCGACCGTTGCGGTGGCTGCTCCCTCCGTTCGTTTTCACCGTCGAATCGCGTTCCAGCCGCTGCAGTCGACTCCGAAACGAATGACGCACCCAGACGAACTCCCAGACAGCACCGACAGCACTCGCACAGCCGACTCGAGCGAATCGACTCCGTCCACCGACGAGTTCACCGTCACTCCGTCCGACGACGAGTTCACCGTCACTCCGTCCGACGACGAGTTCACCGTCACCCCCTACGCCGTCGAGGGCGAGGTGGACTACGACAAACTGCTCGAGCGCTTCGGCGCCGACCCGCTCACCGACGACCAGGTCGCTCGCTTTCCCGATCAGCCGATGCTCCGGCGGCGAACGTTCTACGCCGGCCGAGACGTCGATCGGTACCTCGAGGCCGCCGACGCGGACGAGCCACACGCCATCGTCACCGGCAGGGGACCCTCGGGACCGATGCACCTCGGGCACGTCCTGCCGCTCTATCTCGCGAAGCGATTCCAGCGGGAGACGGGCGCGACCGTCTACGTCCCGCTCTCGGACGACGAGAAGTTCCTCGCGAAGGACCAGTCCTTCGAGGCGATCGGCGGCCACACTCGAGACAACCTGCGGGATATCTTGGCCGTCGGGTTCGATCCCGAACGGACGCGGATCGTCGTCGACACGGCCGACGCGGACGCGATCTATCCGATCGCCGTTCGCCTCGCGAAACACCTCACGCCCGCGACGGTCGAGGCCGTCTACGGCGAACAGGACACGGTAGGGCTACAGTTCTACCCCGCCGTGCAGGCGGCCCACCTCCTGCTCCCGCAACTCGTGGACGGCCGCCAGCCGACGCTCGTCCCCATCGCCGTCGATCAGGACCCGCACGTTCGCGTCTGTCGCGACGTCGCCGCGAAGGAGGCGCTGCCCGTCGAGAAGCCGGGCGCGCTGCTCGGGCGCTTCCTCCCCGGTCTCGATGGGCCGGGGAAGATGAGTAGTTCCGGCGACGCGCCGTCGATCGAACTCACCGACGACCCCGAAACCGTCGCGGAGACGATTCGAACGCACGCGTATACGGGCGGCCGGGCGACGCTCGAGGCCCACCGCGAGCACGGCGGCGATCCGACCGTCGACGTCCCCTTCCAGTACCTGCGATTCTTCTTCGAGGAGGACGACGAGAAACTCGAGCGCATCGCCGCCGACTACCGTGCCGGCGACCTGACGAGCGGCGAGTTGAAGGAGCTCGCGATCGATCGGATTACGGACTTTCTGGAGGGCCACCAGCGCCGGCGGGCGGCTCTCGGAGGGCTCGAGGCCGAACTCGAGCCCTATCGGTTGACCTCCGGAGAGCGACGGGTCGCGGTCGAGCGGGCCGGAGTGCCGTCCGTACTCGAATCGTAGATACACGGCTCTCTCGACTCGCCTTCCCCCGAACGCCTTAGTGGCTCGCCAGCGCGCGATGGGACATGAACATCGGAATCATCGCCGATACGCACGACAACGCCGAAGCGGCCGAGCGAGCGACCGAAATCTTCGCCGAGGAGGGCGTCGAGGTCGTCATCCACTGCGGCGATTTCGTCGCGCCGCTGATGGTACCGTACTTCGACGAGTTCGAACTCCACGGCGTCCTCGGGAACAACGACGGCGACGTCGCGAACCTGCAGGCCGCGTTCGACGCGCTGGGCGGCGAGAGCCAACTCCACGGTCGGTTCGCCGGCCTCGAGTTCGACGGACTTTCCGTTGCTGTCTTACACGGCGAGCAACTCGAGGAAGTCCGCGCGATCGCCGCCGGCGAGACGTACGACTTCGTCTGTTACGGCCACCACCACGAGCGCGAACGAACCGAGGAGGGGCGGACGACGGTTCTCAACCCCGGCGCACACTTCCTGGCGAACGAGGAGGATCGGACGGTCGCGGTCGTGGATACGCTCTCGGGATCGGTGCGGTTTCGATCGACGGTCGAATGAGCCGTCGGCGGGTCGAACGAGCAGATCACGAACGGCCGCGTCGCGTCCCCGCCGACCGCGCTACATGTACATCCGGTCTTCGGGCCACGACTGGGTACCGATCGGCGCGTCGGCGGCCTCGAGCGCGCCGAGTCGCTCGGCGAGTTCGCTGTAGTACTGAGTCATCGCCGCGGAGCGTTCGCGCAGTGGCTCATCGTCGACGTCGAGCCCGTAGACGTCGCGAACGAACGCGAGAAACCGAAGCGCCGCGTCGAGATCGGGCCCCGGCGGATGGACCGGCGTGACGAGCGTCCCGACCGGCGGTATCTCGTCGTCCAGACCGCGGACCGTCAGTTCGCTCGGCACGCCGTCGAGGACGCCGCCCCGGAGCGGATCGGTGTCTGATTCCTCGAGCCGTCGCGTCCGGTACTCGGGAGTACTCACGGCGTACACCTCGTGTTCGTCAGGGTTGTGGGGGATGGGAATCCCGTGGAATACGACGACCTCGTCGACGTCGGCTTCGGACCGGCCGAGCAGGTCCTGTATCGCGTCGGCGAACGGTTCGGCGGCCCAGACGGGAATTGCCAGTTCGCTGATCACGGCGCAGTAGTCGTTTTCGGCGTCGGTCTCCGGTGAGGCGTACACCCGCATCGGATGGCTGGGTTCGCCGTCTTCGACCGGCGTGATCCCCGGCATGCCGCGGGATCGCAGTCGACCGATCTGATCGTCGCTGCGGGCCGTCGTGAGGTGGTCGAGAGCCGTAACGCCCGCCAAGCCGAGGTTCGAGAGCGCGACGAAGAGCGTTCCAGTGAGGCGGTCGGGAGCCGAGACGGTACTCTCGTACCAGACGTCGGGAGCCATGGGACTTTCACTACGGCGACACGTATATTCGTGTGGGAGCACGCTGCAGCCCCAGACGTCGCAGGTGTCGGACCAAGGTCTTAACCTCACCCAGCCAGTATCGGCGTGTATGCAGCACGTGAAGATTCCGCAGGACCGCATCGGCGTTCTTATCGGCGAAGGAGGCGAGACGATGCGCGAAATCGAGTCGAAAGCCGAGGTACGACTCGACATCGATTCGGAGAACGGCTCCGTCGCCGTTGAGACCATCGGCGACCCCGTTCTCGGCCTCAAAGGTCCCGATATCGTCCGTGCGATCGGCCGTGGCTTCCCGCCCGAGGCAGCGCTCCGCCTGCTCGAGGACGAGATTATGCTGTTCGATCTCGTCGACATCGACGCCGCCGCGCGCAACAAAACCGACATGAAACGCAAGAAGGGGCGACTCATCGGCGAGGGCGGCCGCACCCGCGAACTCATGGAGGAACTGACGGGTGCCGACGTCGTCATCTACGGGTCGACGCTCGGAATCATCGGGGCACCACGGGAGGTCGAGGTCGTCCGCAGCGCCGCCGAAATGCTGCTCGACGGCGCGCCACACGGCTCCGTCTACTCATTCCTCGAGGAGAAGCACAACGAGATGAAACATCAGGGCATGGAGTATCACCAGTTCTCCGGCGAACAGTCCTGACTTTCGACTCGATCGATTCCCCTCCCTTGCCGACCGTTTTCCTTATTCCTCCCGCGAGTACGACGGTCGTCAGTCTCGAGTCCCGACGAAACCCACCGACACTATTATGGCAATTATATTCATTGTGTGGTAGCAAACAACATGCCCGAATCAACCACCGGAAAGCAGTCGATTGTCGAGCGACTCGGAGCGGAACTCGCGAACCGCGTCGAACGGTGGATGCCCAGTCCGTTCCTGTTCGCCATCATCCTCACGTACATCGTGTACGTCGCCGCGGTCCTCGGGACGGACGCGGGCGTATTCGAGGCCGTCGAGTTCTGGTACGACGGGTTCTGGGCGTTCCTGACGTTCGCGATGCAGATGGTACTCGTCCTGATGACCGGGTTCGTTGTCGCCTACCATCCGCGGGTGAACGCCGGCCTTCAGCGGTTGAGCCGTCTGCCGTCGAACGGGAAGCAGGCGGTCGTCCTCGTCGGCGTCGTGTCCATGATGCTCGCCTGGATTCACTGGGGTCTCGGGCTGATCATCGGGGCGATATTCGCCCGGGAAATGGGGAAGGCCGCCCGCCGGAACGGCATCGCCGTCCACTATCCGTTGCTGTGCGTGGCGGGCTACATGGGTCTCGGACTGACCTGGCACTGGGGGCTCTCCGGGTCCGCGCCGCTGTTGCTCGCGACCGAGGGGAACGAGTTCATCGAGATGGGCGTTCTCGAGGAGACCGTTCCCACGTCCGCGACGATCCTGCACCCCTACGCGCTGACGCTCACGGCGCTCTCGATCGTCTTCGCCTCGATCGTGCTCTACCTGCTGAGTCCGTCGCCCGAACGGTCGCGCCCCATCACGGAGTACATCCCCGAAGACGAACTGTTCGAGACGACTCCCGACGGCGGTGAGGTGAAAGCGAAGGCCGAGAACTCAGTCGAAAACGATCCGGACGAGAGGGTGCCCGCGGAGCGGCTCAACAACAGCCGACTCATGGGCGGACTCATCGCGTTGACCGGGCTCGTGATGGTCGGCTACACGTTCGTAACGCTCGGACTGGACGCCCTCGACTTGAACGTCGTCAACTTCGCGTTCCTGATGGCCGGACTGGCGATCTACACGCAACCGCAGGTGTACCGCGACCGCTTCGGCGACGCCTCGAGCGCGGCTGCGGGCGTTATTCTCCTCTTTCCCTTTTTCGCCGGCATCCAGGGCATCATGGCTTCGTCCGGACTCGCGGAGCTGATTGCGGACGGACTGCTCGCGATCTCCTCGCCGGCGACGTTCCCGGCTTTCGCCTGGCTCACTGCGGCGGTCACCAACATGTTCGTCCCCTCCGGCGGCGGCGAGTGGATCGTCCTCGGGCCGTCGGTGATCGAGGCCGCCCAGGCCCACGGCATTCCGGCCGGCCACGCGACGATAGCCTACGCCGTCGGCGACGCCCACACCAACCTGTTGAACCCGTTCTGGGCGCTCCCGCTGCTGGCGATCACCCGGATAAAAGCCCGCGAGATGTTCGGCTACGCCATCGCCATGCTGTTGCTGTTGATTCCGTTCCTCGCGATCACCCTCTACCTCGTTCCGTACTGATTGCACCCGCCACGTTCGTTTTTCGCGGTCAGAATCGGTGGATCGACCCTACGACGGCTGGATCGTCGTCTTCGCGCGAACGGTCGTCGGTCGTCGAGACGCCGTTTCGGGTCCCGTTCCGTGCGTCTTCCCGCCCGTTCTCACGGCCGAACACCGCCAGAAGAATATAAATACCAGTAGCACGGCCGATGGTGAACTGCCGTACTACACCCTCGTAAGGGGGTTTGGATCGATTGATCTCGAAGAATTTATATAGAATCACAATCAATCCTTCAGTTGACTATGGCACAACAGCAGATGGGCAACCAGCCCCTTATCGTTCTCTCGGAGGACAGCCAGCGGACATCCGGCAAAGACGCGCAATCGATGAACGTTCAGGCCGGGAAGGCCGTCGCCGAATCCGTACGGACCACGCTCGGTCCGAAGGGGATGGACAAGATGCTCGTCGACTCGACGGGCAACGTAATCGTCACGAACGACGGCGTCACCCTGCTCTCGGAGATGGAGATCGATCACCCGGCGGCCGACATGATCGTCGAAGTCGCCCAGACCCAGGAAGACGAGGTCGGTGACGGAACCACCAGCGCCGTCGTCATCTCGGGAGAACTCCTCAGCCAGGCCGAGGACCTCCTCGAGCAGGACATCCACGCGACGACCCTCGCTCAGGGGTACCGTCAGGCCGCCGAGAAAGCCACCGAGGCTCTCGAAGAGATCGCCATCGACGTCGAAGCGGACGATAACGAGGTTCTCGAGCAGATCGCCGCCACGGCGATGACCGGCAAGGGCGCGGAGAACGCCCGCGACCTGCTCGCCCGACTCGTCGTCGAGGCCGTCCAATCCGTCGCCGACGACGACGACGTCGACACGGACAACATCAAAGTCGAGAAGGTCGTCGGCGGTTCCATCGAGAACTCCGAACTCGTCGAAGGCGTCATCGTCGACAAGGAGCGCGTCTCCGACAACATGCCGTACTTCGCCGAGGACGCCAGCGTCGCGATCATCGACGGCGACCTCGAGATCAAGGAGACCGAGATCGACGCCGAGGTCAACGTCACCGACCCCGACCAGCTAGAGCAGTTCCTCGAACAGGAGGAGACCCAGCTGCGCGAGATGGCCGAAGCGGTCGCCGACGCCGGCGCTGACGTCGTCTTCGTCGACGGCGGCATCGACGACATGGCCCAGCACTACCTGGCACAGGAGGGCATCATCGCCGTCCGGCGCGTCAAATCCAGCGACCAGGGCCAACTCGCCCGCGCAACCGGCGCGACGCCCGTCTCGTCCGTCGACGACCTGTCCGAGGACAACCTCGGCTTCGCGGGCAGCGTCGCCCAGAAAGAGATCGCCGGCGACCAGCGCATCTTCGTCGAGGACGTCGACGACGCCAAGGCCGTCACCCTCATCCTCCGCGGCGGCACCGAACACGTCATCGACGAGGTCGACCGCGCCATCGAGGACTCGCTGGGCGTCGTACGAACGACCATCGAGGACGGCAAAGTCCTCGCCGGCGGCGGCGCACCCGAAGTCGAACTCTCCCTCGCGCTGCGCGACTACGCCGACTCCGTCGGCGGCCGCGAACAGCTCGCCGTCGAATCCTTCGCGGACGCCCTCGAGATCATCCCGCGAACGCTCGCCGAGAACGCCGGACTCGATCCCATCGACTCGCTGGTCGAACTCCGTTCCGACCACGACGCCGGTGAGACCACCTCCGGGCTGGACGCCTACACCGGCGACACCATCGACATGGCCGAGGAGGGCGTCTACGAGCCCCTCCGCGTGAAGACCCAGGCCATCGAGTCCGCCACCGAGGCGGCCGTCATGCTCCTTCGCATCGACGACGTCATCGCCGCGGGCGACCTCGCGGTCTCCCACGACGACGGCGAAGACGAGATGCCGCCGGGCGGCGGTGGCATGGGCGGCGGCATGGGCGGTATGGGCGGCGGCATGGGCGGCATGATGTAAGCGAGGTCTGAGCACAGCGAAGACCTCGGAAATGCGAGCGGCGTAAGCCGCGAGCAAAGCAAGGTTCGGAACGAACGCAGTGAGAGAGAACCGCTGAAATGCGAGCGGGGAGGTTCGGAGGCCGTAGGCCGAGAACCTCCGAACGCGAGCGGGGAACGAAGTGACCCGCGAGCTAAGACTTCGATTACACGCACACTCCCCTGGCTTACGGCTTCGCCGTTCGCCTCCTCGCGGCGCTACGCGCCGCGCTCTCCGGGTCGGTCGTCGGCCCTCGCGGTGAGGACGCTTGTACGCTACCGCTCGAGCCGCCGACCCGTTCCGCCTCGAGTCGACTCGTATTTCAGTTGCCGTTTCGTCGTCGCGTCGAATTCGCGATCCTGTTCACGACTCGAACTCCTCGAGAGCGGTGCGTATCGGCTTTGAAACGGCCAGTTACGCTCGTTCCGCCGATTCACTACGAATAAGTAGTCGCCCGCAATATTCGCCACCATGAACACGCTTCTTCTGGACAGCGGCGACGTCGACGAACACGCACGATTCGGCGACGTCATCGACGCCGTCGAACAAGCTTTCGCGGCCTTCGAACGGGGGACCACCCAGATGCCCGCGAAATCGTACATCGACCTCCCCCAGTACAACGGGGACTTTCGGTCGATGCCGGCCTACCTGAACACCGGCGACTGGGACGCCGCCGGGCTGAAGTGGGTCAACGTCCACCCCGACAACCCCGCGGACCACGACCTGCCGACCGTTCTGGGAACCATGATCTACTCCGACCCCGAGACCGCCTTCCCGCTGGCGATCATGGACGGAACGATGCTCACGATGAAACGCACCGGCGCAGCGGCGGCGGTCGCGACGGACCACCTCGCCGTCGAGGACGCGACGACGCTCGGCATCGTCGGGGCCGGCGTCCAGTCGTACACCCAGCTCGAGGCGATCACCGAGGTCCGACCGATCGAGGAGGTCGTCGTCTCGGATCCCGACGAGGAACGCGTCCGGCGGTTCGTCGACGCCTTCGGCGACCGATTCGAGGTCCGCGCCGGTTCGATCGCGGAGGCCGGTCACTGCGACGTTCTCTCGACGGTGACGCCCGTCGAGGACCCGATCGTCGGACTCGAGGACGTCGGCGATCACACCCACGTCAACGCGATCGGGGCCGACGCGGCCGGGAAACACGAACTGAGCGACGAGCTGTTGCAATCCGCGACGATCGTCATCGACGACCACGAGCAGTGTACCCACTCGGGCGAGATTAACGTCCCCTACGGAGCGAAGGTGTTGACGGACGCGGACATTCACGCCGAGATCGGCGAGATCGTCGTGGGATCGACAGCGGGTCGAACGGACGAAACCGGAATCAGCGTCTTCGACTCCACCGGGTTGGCCATTCAGGACGTCGCCGCAGCGCACGTCGTCTACGAGCACGCGAGCGAAGCAGACGAGGGGCTCCCGTTCGGCCTGATCGATACCGACCGGTAGCCGCGTCTTCGCGATCGAGCGTCGCCATTCGTTCTGGTTCGGATCCGTATGCGACGAAAACGGCACCGGTAGTCGCGTCAGTCGTCCGTCCCTGTGGCACCCGTCCGTTCGGCCTCGCTTCCGAAAGCCGTCTCGCGCAGATCTGACTCGATCTCCTCGAGCGACCGACCTTTCGTCTCGGGGACGAGCCGATAACAGAAGACGAGCGCGAGCAAGGAGAGCGCGCCGTAGAGCCAGAAGGTTCCGGACTGGCCGAAGACGTCGACGAGGCGGAGGAAGGTAAGCGACACGACCAGGTTCCCGGCCCAGTTGAGGACCGTGACGACGCCCATCGCCCGTCCGCGGACTTCCATCGGATAGATTTCGGAAATCATCAGCCAGAATACCGGCCCGAGACCGATTGCGAAGAATCCGACGTACAGCATCAGGCTCCCGGTCGCAACCCAGCCGATGATCCCCGAGAGGCCGGGCATGTAGAACGCGGCTCCGAGCACGGCGAGCATCCCGGTCATCCCGGCGAGGCCCGTAAGCAACAGCGGTCGACGACCAGTTCGATCGATCAGCAGGACCGCGACGACGGTCATCGCGACGTTGACGGCACCGATCCCGACGGTCGCGAGGATCGAGGCGGTATCCGCGAATCCGGTCGACTCGAGGATTGTCGGCGCGTAGTACATGACCGTGTTGATGCCGGTGACCTGCTGGAACACCGCCAGACCGACGCCGACGATCAACATCGGTCGAACCCACGGCTGGAGCAGGTCGCGAAGCGTCCCGGACTCGGTCCGAATGGTCGCTTTGATCTCGCGCAGTTCGTCGCCGACCTGCCCCTCGCTGCGGGTTCGAGAGAGCACCTCGCGGGCGTCCGATTCGCGGCCCCGTTCGTAGAGCCACCGGGGACTTTCGGGCATGAAGAGCATTCCGGCGAACAACACGGCCGCCGGTACCATCCCGAGGCCGAGCATCCAGCGCCACTCGCCGCCGCTCGAGAACGCGTAGTTCACCAGATAGGCGATCAGAATCCCGCTGGTGATCGTCAACTGATTCAGCGACACCAGCGACCCTCGGATCTTCGGCGGCGAGATCTCGGAGATGTACAGCGGGCCGACGACCGACGCGAAGCCGACCCCGATCCCGTCGATGATTCGACCGAGGATCAGTACTTCGACGGTCGGGGCGATCGCCATGATCAGCGAGCCACCGAAGAAGACGACGGCACCGACCAGGATGAGGCGTCGCCGACCGAGTCGGTCCGCGAGACGACCGCCGAGGGCTGCACCGACGATCGCGCCGATCATCGCGCCGCTGACGATGATCCCTTCGACGTAGGAGGGGTTCATCGAGTAGCCGAGTATCGTCGCCAGTTCGAACGTCTCCCGGATGTAGAGCATCGCACCGGAGATGACGCCGGTATCGAATCCGAACAGTAACCCGTTGAGCGCGGCCAACGACGCGACGACGTAGATGAAGGAGTTGCGTTCGTCGGCTGACTCTCCGTTCTGTGAGACTGTCATAGATGTGGACCTTCGTTAGAATCCGCCCACATCGTCGGTAACAAAACCAACGGTGTCGATCGCGGGGTGTCAGTGCACAAACTAGTTATGTTTCCGTCCGCGACCCGCGACCGTCTCCTGCATCGAATATCGAATCGTCCGCTTCAGTCAGTACTCGAGCGAATATCGGTCGACCCGCCAGTTACGACCGTCGACGGAGTAACGGCCGCCGGCGTGGGTTGTCTCGAATCCGTCGCGGAATCGACCCCGTCATCGAGAGTTCGTCGCAGTAGTACGCGACGGGGTCACCCGTCGGTTTCGGCAGGTCGTTCGCTTCGAACATCGTGTTCTCCCGAACCGTCACGTCCGCGGGCTGCAGGGGCCACGGCTCGTGGGCGATTTCGCCGGCCAGAACACCGCGTGCTTCGGACGCGTAGAACCGGCGGCGTTCGACCAGCCAGTGCGCGAGCGTCTCCGGTTCCGGCGTGAAGACGTCGCCAACGGGGCGATACGTCGCCGAAAAGCGCGCGGGAGTGTCCTCGAACTGGAACTGCGGACGGGCACCAACGGCGGTCTGGCCTCGCGTGCTCGAGAACGCGACCTCGTCGTCGTCGGCACCGACTCGCATGTGGGCGTGGTACACCGGAAGCCGGGTCGTCCGACCGACGGCCGCGGCGATCAGCGGGTTCCCGACGTCGATACTGAAAAAGAACAGGCCGGGGTCGCCGCGGTACCGGACGTACGTTCGGACGTTGAGTTCGGCAACCGCCGTTCTAGCGATCGACGGCGTTCCGCGGAGTCCGGCGTTCGTGAGCACGAACGGGAGCACGCTGAGCCAGGCCTCGCCGTCTCGCGTCTCGAGCGTCAGTTGCTCCGGGACGTGCGAGCGAATGGCGTCGGGGTCGACGGGCCAGTTGACGAACAATCCATCGCGCCACGTCATCGACGCGACGTGCGGGGCCGTCGGTGACGACTCACCGGCGAACGTCCATCGAGACGGGTCCGTTCGCGTTCGTGTCCGATTCCGCGACCGTCGGGAGTACTGTTCGTTCATCCTCGAGGATCAGCCCGCGGGCTGTGTCGGCGATACGTCGGGGAGGCGTATAAAGAAGATAGCTACCTATCAGGTTCGGTGGACGTTCTTGATGCCGAGCGGCCGCCTCGAGTCGTCACAGCCTCACCGGCGGTGATCAGTCGTCGATCTCGATCGCCGGTCGGCCGGGTTGGGCGTTTTTGAGGACGCTCTCGTCGACGTCGGTGGCGCGAACGACGTCGACCGGCGCGTCGAACTCGCGCTCGATGAGCCACGCGGCGGACTCGAGCGCCGCGTGCTCGTCGTCCGGTGAGAGCGTCATCGACAGCGCCTCGCGTTCGGCCTGGAGGTCCTGCCCGTAGCTGGCCGCGGCGTCGCCTCGCTCGCGGATTTCGGGCTGTTGCATGAGTTCGCCGATCAGGTTGTCGGCGTCGCTCTCGATCGCGATCTCGAGGGCGTCGTACTTCCACTCGGGGGCGATGACGACGTCGATCGCCGTCGGGTCCTCGATGCCGGCCACGTCGACGATCTGGCGGATGTCCTCGCGCGTGTTCTCGACCAGCCGTCGGCGTTTGGCGACGTAATCGCGGTCGACCTGCGCGGTCGGCCAGTCGGCGTCGACGACGAACCCGTCGCCGCCCAGCGCACTGTATAGTTCCTCGGCGAGGTGTGGTGCGACCGGCGCGAGCAGGCGAACGACGGCCGATAGCCCGCGCTCGCACGTGTCGGCGTGTGGCTCGGTGTAGTCGGCGTACTGACGGAGCGTCCGGACCAGATCCTGCGTTTCCCGGAGCGCTCGGTTGAACGTCAGGTCGTCGTACTCGCCGGTGGCGATGGCGATCGTCGCGTCGATCTCGGCGTCGACGTAGCTCGCGACGGCATCGTCGTCGCCGTCGGGTTCGCTCTCGACGAACTCGTCGACCAGCGTTTTCAGCCGCGCCAGGAACGCGTTCGTCGATCTGACGCCTTCCTCGCTCCAGTCGAAGTCCCGTTCGGGCTGGGCGGCTTGCATCATGAACAGCCGCGCGGTGTCAGCACCGTACTCCTCGACGATCCGCTGGGGCGAAACCGTGTTCCCCTTCGACTTGGACATCTTCTCGCCCTCGAGTTGGACCATCCCCTGAGCCAGCAGGTTGGTGAAGGGTTCGCGGTGTGCGAGCCCCTCGGTGTCCGCCAGCACCTTCGTGAAGAAGCGCGAGTAGAGCAGGTGCATCACGGCGTGTTCGATGCCGCCGACGTACTGATCGACGGGCATCCAGTCGTTGGCCCGTTCCAGGTCGAACGGAGCCTCCTCGAGATCCGGCGAAACGTAACGCAGGAAGTACCACGAGGAATCGACGAAGGTGTCCATCGTGTCCGTCTCGCGGGTGGCGTCGCCGCCACACTCCGGACAATCGGTCCGCTTCCACTCCTCGGCGGCGTCCAGCGGGTTGCCGGTGGTGTTGATGAACGCCGGCAGTTCGACGGGCAGGTCCTCGTCCGGGACCATCACGGGGCCGCAGTCCTCGCAGTGGATGACCGGAATCGGCGTGCCCCAGTAGCGCTGGCGCGAGATCCCCCAGTCGCGAAGCTGGTACTGGGTCGCCTCCTCGGCGCTGTCGATGTCCGCCGTGAGTCGTTCGCGAGCCGTCTCGCTCTCGAGGCCCGAATACTCGCCGGAGTTGACGAGGATTCCGTCGTCGGTAAAGGCCTCCTCGCTGACGTCCGGCGCGTCGGGAACCGTCTCGCCGTCCCACTCGTCCGGCTTCGGCGTGATGACCGGTTTGATCTCCTCGCCCATCTTCTCAGCGAAGGCGTGGTCGCGCTCGTCGTGGCCCGGCACGGCCATCAGCGCACCCGTCCCCACGTCCGAGAGGACGAAGTCGGCGACGTAGACCGGGATCTCCTCGCCCGTGACGGGGTTCGTCGCGGTCAGGCCCGTCGCGACGCCGTTGGGTTCGTCGCCCTCGGGATCGGCCTCGTGTTCGACGAACTGGTGAACCTCGTCGTTCTCCGCGGCCAGCTCCTCGCTGATCGGGTGGTCCGGCGCGAGCGCGAAGAAGGTCGCGCCGTGGATGGTGTCGACGCGGGTGGTGAAGGCCTCGACAGCGCCGTGCTCACGCGGCTCGCTCTGCTCGCCGCGTCCGTCCGAGGCGCTACGCGCCTCGCTGATCTCGAACTCGAGTTCCGTCCCGAACTGCCGGCCGATCCAGTTGCGCTGCATCTGACGCACCGAGTTCGGCCAGCCCTCGAGGCCGTCGATCGCGTCCAACAGCTCGTCCGCGTACTCGGTGATCCGGAGGAACCACTGCTCGAGTTCGCGCTGCTCGACGGGTGTGCCACAGCGCCAGCAGAGTTCGGCCTCGCCCTCGACCTGTTCGTCGGCGAGGACGGTCTCGCACTCGGGACACCAGTTGACCTCGGCGTCGCGGCGCTCGACCAGTCCTTCCTCGTGGAACCGCGAGAAGAGCCACTGATTCCACTGGTAGTACTCGGGCGTGCAGGTGGCGATCTCGCGATCCCAGTCGTAGCCAAAGCCCATCGCGGTCATCTGGTCGCGCATCGTGTCGATGCAGTCGAGCGTCCAGTCCCGCGGGTTGGTGTCGCGCTCCTTCGCCGCGTTTTCGGCGGGGAGGCCGAAGGCGTCCCAGCCCATCGGGTGAAGCACCTCGTCGCCCATCATCCGCCGGTAGCGAGCGTACGCGTCCGTAATCGTGTAGTTCCGGACGTGGCCCATGTGGAGTTTACCCGACGGATAGGGGTACATCCCGAGGACGTACGTCGGATCCTCGACGTCGTCGGACGTCCGATAGGCGTCCTCGTCGTCCCACGCCTCTTGCCAGCGCCGTTCGACCGTCGCGTGGTCGTATCCCGCGTCGCTCATTTGCTTATATACTTCTAGGATGGGACGCCGTCCTATACCTTTCCATACCGTAGCCCACCGGGTCGTCGAAGGCCCCAGCGACGGCCAAACCAACGCTTACGGCGGACCCGCGCCGACTCGAGACGCGAACTCAGAGGACACCGAGGATCGCGACGATCAGGCCGAGACCGACGAGTATCCCGCCGGCAACCCTTCGGAGGCGGACCTCCGAGCGAACCCGTTCTCGTTGCTCCTCGAGGGATCCGGCCGCGATCACGAGCGGCGTCTCGTCGGTCCCTCGCAGGACGTATCCGTCGGACGCCTCGGTCAGTTCGCCCCGAACGACCAGTTCGTCGCCGTCCCGGACGACGGTGGCCTGATACTTGTCCGGCATGGTGGTCTCTCCGCCGACGTTTACGGTAAACTCCAGGTCGCTGACGATGCCGTCCTCGTCCGCCAACCCCGTCCGCTCGAGAAAGCGATTGACCGGGCCGAGGTCGCCGAGGTAGGATTCGGTCGCGGGGTCGCCGAGAAACAGCCCCGACGAATCGAAGGGGTCGTCGCCCTCCTGAACTGTCAGCGTCGTCGCGTCCACGCGGACGCGGTCCCAGCTGTGATCGACGGCGAACTCGCCGACCGCGAGTTCGGCCTCGTCGGTCCGCCACCGGGTGCCGTTCCCTGCGGTCTCCTTCTGGCGCACCCGCCACGTCCAGAGGGCAGCCGAGTCGCCCCCGCTCGAATCCGGGCCGGTCCGCGTCGGCGACGCCGGCTCGAGGACGGAGACCGGGCCGCTGATCGTCGCCTCGCCGCCCGGCTCGACCGGCTCGTCGCCCGCCGACGCGAGTTCGCCGATCGTCTCGTGTCGACCGTCGAGTTCGTTGGCTCGAGACAGAACGATACCACCGAACAGGAGAAAGGCCCCGGCGAAGACGAGTGCCATCACGTGGACCATAAGCGGCAAGTTGTCATCGAGGTACAATAATTATCCGAAAATATCCAGTCGCGGTGACGGTCCGATCGGTGATCGAGTGGACGCTGCCGGCGCTTTCGCGACACCGCCTTCGCACGGATACCCCACCTCGTTCGGCCGATCTACCGGCCGCCGCCGGAACCGAAACCCGGGGGCCTCGAAGAGCGTCAGCGTCGACTACTCGATGTCGATCCGGCGCGACTCCTCCTCGTTTGACACCTTCGGCAGCCGAACCGTCAGGATGCCGTCCTGGTAGCCGGCCGACACCTCGTCCTCCTCGACCGGTTCGGGCAGTCGGATTCGGCGGTTCGCCGATGTTCGGGTTCGCTCGCGGCGAAGGTAGCGCCCCTCCGCGGTCTTCTCCTCGTCCTCGCGGCTGGCCTCGAGGCGCAGCGTTCCCTCGGAGAGAGTGAGTTCGATGTCGTCGATCTCGTAGCCGGGCAGGTCCGCCGTCACGTGATACTCGTCACCCGTATCGACGACGTCCACTGGAACCGAGCCCGGAACCTGAAGGCCGCCGCTGGTCATCCCCTCCTCGATCTGCTGGTTGAGGCGGTCGAGCATCGCTTCGATGTCTTCGAACGGGTTTCGTCGCATGCTCGAGGGTACGGCGTCGACCGGGATAAATTCTGCCCGCGACTCGAGGTCAGAAGATCGACTACTCGGGCAGCGTTACCAGTCCATCGTCGAGCGCGTCGAGCAACACGCCGCGCGCGTGGCCGTCGGGGTCGACGTTCTCGTAGACGGCCTTCACGTCGCCGTCGGCGAGAAGAAAGGTCGTCCGCGTGGTCACGCCGCTGTCTCGTAGTTCGACGTCGAACGCCTCGGCGAGTTCGCCGTCGGGATCCGCGAGCAGGTCGAACTCGAGGCCTTCCGACTCGCAGAACGAGTCGTGGGAGTCGACGTCGTCCCTCGAGACGCCGTAAACTTCGACGCCGGCATCCCGATAGCTCTCGCGCTCGCGCTGGAACTGGGAGGCCTCGATCGTACAACCGGGCGTATCGTCTTTCGGATAGAAGTAGACGACGGTCGGGTCGTCGAACTCGAGCGTCACGTCCTCGCCGTCCTGATTGGCTGCGGTCACGGTCGGAGCGTCGTCGCCTTCCTCGAGCGTCATACGCGAGGCTACCGCGGGGACGCGGAAAATCGTTTGCGGTACGAGGTGGTCGACAAGCACACGTCGTTCGGTCGGGAGAAGCGAAGTAACACGCTGGTTCGTGGGTGATCCGGACACGGTCGCGAAAGCGTACTGAATACGGCAGCCGCTGAAAGTCAAGGCACACCCGATCGCACGATGACTGTGCGATCGGTGTGTAGACCGTTTCAGTCGTTACGATAGGAGAGCCCGTGGGAAGTTCGTGTTTCGAAGGAGAAGTGTAAAAATGAATTAGTATCTATCTTAAAACCCATCTATTGTATCATTTATATTTTATTTCAATAATTGGCCTTCAAGAATGATTCACGCAGGATAGTGAGAAAATAGAGACTGTTCTAGTAGAATACAAAAGGAACAGATAGTGAAAAAACGTCTTAAAATATAGGTACCGTTTATCCCGGTTTCGGAGGGTAGAGCCGCTGACATGAATATTACTTCTGAGATAATAAAAACATTAGTGACTATCTCAGGAGAATGCAATGGTATCCGATCAAGAGAAAGATGGACCTCGCACGAATGAACACGGAACGTCGCGGCGATCGTTCGTCGGCGCACTAGCCGTCTCGGGTGTGAGCGGCGGTATTGTCGGGCGGTCTTCACGCGGCCTGAAGGGGTCGAACGAAGCGGCGAGTACCCAGGGTCCGTGGCAGGGGATCGACCTGTCCGATTCGGGAACGAACGTCACCAACGATCTTTCCCACCTCGATCTCGGCCAGTCGCTCGCTGCAACCGAACTCGAGGGCGACAATAGTTTTCGGGTCGACCTCGATGTCGAGAGCCCGAACCCGAACATCGTCAACGTTCGAACTGATCTGGGAGTGGAATCCAATGAAGACGATCTCTGGGTAGCGATCTACGACCACTACCAGTCGTTCAGCCCCAGCAATCGAAACCACATGTACGTGGTTCCGCCGGGGACGTGGCTCGTCGAAACGAACAACATTCACCTCGAGGCTCACGAATTCTTCGGCATCTCCGGGAACCCGTCCGCCACGTTACGAGTCAACGACCAGGACGTCGACCGCCTGATGACCGTGGGGACGACCGACGATACGCCCCCGAATGCACAACGGACCGTGATGCAGGACCTCGCGGTCGACATCCGCGGCGACTACGACGCCGGCATCGGTCGGTGGTACACCTACAGATTCGGCCTCATCGAGCGGATCACGATGCTCGGCACGCGGAACAGACTCCACCCGGAGTACGGCGGCGACCGGCACACGATCATGGTGGACGGAATCAAGTCGACGTCGACGAACCTCATCAGAGGATGCGACCTCAACAACTGGGACGTACGGCACGACGCTCCGCAGGTCGGTCATGCGGTCGCATACAGCTCGGAACCCAGCCACGTCGGGTTGAACGTGTGGGAGGGCTGTCAGGTGACCGGCTACACGGACAACGGATTCTATATGTCGACCAGCAACGGTCGAAACCTCATTAGCGGCTGTACGGCCGTCAACTGTGCCGGCGCGGGCATTCGAATCGGTGACAACGACATGGTCCGCAACTGCAAGATCATCATGCGGGAAGAGCCCGCACATTCGTGGAGCGGACTGTGGCTCGAAAACGGCGGCGGACAAGTGGTCGAGAAGCTCTACATCCGCAACCTCATTCAAAAACCGACCGAGATTATTCGCTGTACGCAGAGCGGACAGGCACAGCTCAAAAACGTCCACATCAACGACGATGGGGGCAACGGTCGGACTATCCGAGTGAACGACAACGACGATAGCCAGACCACCTTCAGTTCGTGTACCATCACGGACAGATCGAGTCCAACGACGTCCGATTACGGGGTATACGTGCAGTCGTCGAACGTTCAATTCCGCGATTGCGATTTCGATTTCGAATCGCGGTCGGGCAACGACCGTCACGGAATATTCGTCAACGGCCGGGGCGAGAACGTCGATACTCTCGGTATCGCCAACTGCAGCGTCGACGCGGATGGCGCGAGCTTACGGTTCGCCGATAGCGGAGAAAAACACCACGTCCAAAACTCGATTTTCGAGGCGCTCGTGATGAGCGACGCCGACGCATCGCTCACGGACGTGTTGTGGCTCGGGAATCACCACGAAGGTGACACGGTTTTCCACGGGGCACGAGAGAACTGGAAGGGAGACTTCAACTGGGGATTCGAGGTGTAAGGAGCCGCAGTCGACGCCATAGTTGAGAACGTCGGTTCTCTACGTGGCGGAGTACGCACTTGTAATATGAGCGCCCAAACGTCGACCCCTCTACGCCTCAGCTGATCGTTTTCGCCGGTCTTTACCCGACGACGTGTTCGGTATCGTACGACCCCAGCCGACGGACCCACCCCTTCTCGGCTAACTCCTCGAGGTCCGCGATCGCCTCGTTCGTCCGCGCTTCGTAGAGTCCGGCCTCGATATCGATGTGGAAGACGTAGTCGCCGAGGCGCTGCCCGCTGGGGCGGGATTCGACGCGGGTCAGGTTGATCTCCCGCTCGGCGAAGGGCTCGAGGAGTTCGAGCAGCAAGCCGGGATAGTTCGCGTTCGGGTAGACGACGAGCGTGGACTTGCCGCCGCCCTTCGAGCGCTCCTCGGCGGGCGCGAGCGCGAAGAATCGCGTCGCGTTCGAGTCCTGATCCTGGATGTCCTCGGCGAGCACCTCGAGCCCGTCGCCGCCGTTGTCGGGGTGGCCGATGCCCGCCATCGAGGCGTCGTCGCGGGCGAACTCGACACCCTGTGCGGTGCTCGCGACGGCTTCCAGGGTGGCGTTTGGAAACTCGCGCTCGAGGTAGGACCGACACTGTGCGAGCGCCTGTGAGTGGCTGGCGATCGTGTCGAACTCCGGTCCCTGAGCGAGCAAGGCGTGTCTGATCGGGGTGACGATTTCTCGGACGACGGCGACGTCGTACTCCGCGAGGGCGTCGAGACTTTCGGTGACGCTGCCCTCGATGCTGTTCTCGATCGGAATGACGCCGCGGTCGTACTCGCCGCCGGCGACGGCGTTGACGATCGACGTGACCGACTGGCGGAATTCGATCTCGTCACCGTCGGCGACCGCCGTCGCGGCTCGGTGCGAGTAGGTCCCTTCGGGACCGAGGGTAACTGTTTCCATTGCGTTGTCATACCGGGGAGGGGATCAAAAGACCGTCGGGTCCGTGTCGAACACGCGCACGGTTCGAGTCGACGTGTCGCGATCCAGAGGCCGACGGGTCGCAACCCGAGCCGGCACTTCGTGGACCGGAGCCGTCGATCGGACCCCTTCTATGCGGGTACGGTAACGATCGCGTCCTCGTACTCCCCGACCGCCGAGAGGACCGCGTCTCGGTCGGCTTCGTCGACGTCAAACTCCTCGAGGGTCGCCTCGAGGTGCGCGACGATCGCGTCGAAATCGGGTTTCGAGATACCGAGGTCGTCGTGTGCGGCCTCCATGTCCGCACCCGTGTAGTCGACGGGACCACCCGCGACCGCACTGATGAACTGCGTCTGGTGGGCGCGCTGTTTTTGCATGTCGACGTCGTCGAAGTAGTGGACAACCTGTTCGTCTGCCATCACGCGTTCGTAGAACCGGTCCACGACTGCCGCGATGGCGTCCTCGCCGCCGAGTCGATCGTAGAGCGTCTCGCTCATTCAGTCGAATGTATCGACGGGATAGATATAAAATCCGGCACGAATATGTTCTCAGCACAGCCCGCGGCACGCGTTGCACGTCGAGCGTGCGGACGCGTCTCGATCGGCGTCCGACAAGCGTGCGCTTTTCATACCCCAGGCGCTGACTCATGGCTATGAGAACGCGCGGGACGCTTCGATTGGCGACACGGGGGTCCACACTCGCTCGGCGGCAGGCCTCGCTGGTACAGGAGGCCCTGGAGAATCGACGGTACGAGGTCGAGCTCGTCACCGTCGACACGACGGGCGACCAGATCAGAGACGAGTTGATCCACCGGCTGGGAAAGACCGGCGCGTTCGTCCGCGAACTCGACGAGCGCGTCCTCGAGGGCGACCTCGACGGGGCGGTCCACTCGATGAAGGACATGCCGACGGAACAGCCCGCGGAACTGGTGACCGCCGCGGTGCCCGAACGGGGCGCGCCGGGCGACGCCCTCGTCACGCCCGACGGCTCGACGCTCGGGGAGCTCCCCGACGGAGCGACCGTCGGGACCTCGAGCCTTCGCCGACGCGCACAACTGCTTTCGGAGCGACCGGACCTCACGGTCGAGCCGCTGCGCGGGAACGTGGATACGCGACTCGAGAAGTTGCTCGCGCCCGCGTTGCAGGCGGAACACCAGGAACGGACGGAGGCGGACAAGGAGCGGAAAGGAAATGTCGGAAACGACGATTTCGAGCCCGAGTTCGGTCAGACCACGGACGAGTGGTTCGACGGGCTCTCGGAACTCGAGCGACAGGCCCTCGGCCGGGAACTCGAGACCGAGTACGACGCGATCGTGCTGGCCGAGGCCGGCCTCGAGCGCAGCGGCCTCGCACACTACGTCGACTACCGGAAGCTGTCGACGTCGACGTTCGTCCCGGCACCGGGCCAGGGAGCGCTCGCGGTGACCGCGACCGACGGCGAGACGGCCCGCGAGATTCAGTCGGTGGTCGACCATCCGCGCAGTCGCGTCGAGACGACGGTCGAACGGACCATCCTCGCGGAACTCGGCGGCGGCTGTATCGCGCCGGTCGGAATCTACGCGATCCTTCAGGGGGAGTACGTCCACGCCACCGTCAGCGTCTTCGACCGCGACGGCGAGGAGTCGGTGGCCGGCAGCCAAAACCTGCCGGTCGAGACGCACGCCGAGGCAGCCCGCGAGTTCGCCCGGGATCTGGCGGACCGCGGCGCGGCGGAACTAATCAAACGGGCCCGAAACGCGACCGGCGAGGACGACATCTCCGAAGAGGAGAAGCCGGAGGGGAAGTAGATGACGGCGGGGGACGTGTCGGCAGATGCCACCGACGTCGATCCCGGCACCGTCTACCTCGTCGGTAGCGGTCCCGGCGACCCGGACCTGCTGACCGTCAGGGCACGCCGACTGCTCGAGGAGAGCGACGTCGTCCTCCACGACAAGCTTCCGGGACCGAAAATAATCGAGATGCTCCCCGAAGACCGACGCGAGGACGTCGGCAAGCGCGCCGGCGGAGAGCGCACGCCCCAGTCGGAGATCAACGAGCGACTGGTCGAACTCGCCCGCGAGGGCAAATCGGTCGTTCGGCTCAAGGGCGGCGACTCGTTCGTCTTCGGCCGCGGCGGCGAGGAAGCCGAGTACCTCGCAGCCCACGAGGTGCCGTTCGAGGTCGTCCCCGGCGTCACCTCGGCCATCGCGGCCCCCGCCGTGGCCGGCGTTCCGGTCACGCACCGCGATCACGCCTCCTCCGTCTCCTTCGTCACGGGTCACGAGGACCCGACCAAGGCGGAGTCCGCGATCGACTGGGCCGCACTGGCGAAAACGGGCGGCACCATCGTCGTGCTGATGGGCGTCGGTCGGCTCCCCGACTACACGAAAGCGCTGCGGGAGGCCGGTATGGATCCCGAGACGCCGGTCGCACTCGTCGAACGCGGTACGTGGCCCGGCCAGCGGGTTGCGACGGGCACCTTAGAGACCATCGTCGACGCTCGGGACGAACGGGACATCTCGCCGCCAGCAGTGACGGTGATCGGTGACGTCGCCGGCAGCCGCGAGCTGGTCGTCGACTTCCTCCGGAACGATTACGGCCCGGCGGCCGAGGGTGCCTAACGGGAGGAGACGATGAGTGACACACCCACCGTCGCCGTGTTCCGGCCCGACGACGATCGATCCGCCGACTCCGTCGCGTTGCTCGAGGAACTCGGGGCCGACCCCGTTCCAGATCCGATGCTGGCCGTCGAAGCGACCGACGCGACGCCGCGAACCGACGCCGAGTACGTTATTTTGACGAGCAAGACCGGCGCGGAACTCGTCTCGGACGCGGGCTGGGACCCCGGCGAAACGACCGTCTGTGCGATCGGTTCCGCGACGGCCGACGCGCTTCGCGACGAGGGGTACGCGGTCGATATCGTCCCCGAACAGTTCACCTCGAGTGGGCTCGTCGCCAGACTCGAGGGGGAAGTAGACGGCGCACGCGTGGAAGTCGCCCGCAGCGACCACGGGAGCGAGGTGTTGCTCGATGGGCTCGAGGCCGCGGGCGCGTACGTACACGAGACGATCCTCTATCGGCTGGTTCGACCCGAGGGCACCGGCGAGTCGGCCGAGTTCGCCGCCGCCGGCGAACTCGAGGCCGTCTGTTTCACCTCCTCGCTGACCGTCGAACATTTCCTCGAGGCCGCAGCCGAGCGAGGGCTGCGCGAGGCGGCGCTCGAGGGGCTCGCCGAGGCTACCGTCGGCGTGATCGGTTCCCCGACGGCCGAGACCGCCGAATCGATGGAGATCGACGTCGACGTGGTCCCCGACGAAGCCACGTTCGACGCGCTCGCGCGGGCGACGCTCGAGGCGGTTCGGACGACCCCGAAGTAGGGTGGTTTTCGAGGAGAGTGAAACCGGACTAGAGGCGTGTGTACGCCTGTCATAACCGGATTTCGCAAGCTTAACATCTACTCTGACTCGCGGCCAAGTCTGTACTAGCCATGACAGTAGAAGCGTCTCCGTTGCGCAAACTGGACCCGCCGGAATCCGCCGGATTACGGCTCACGTTTCTCGTACTCTGGGGTATCGACGCGGTTGCCGCCACGCTGTTCTTTCTGGTTCCGTATGCGACGGAGCTCAATCCGGTTACCGTCTTCTTCTACGAACTGATCGGGCTGCCGGGCGTCGCTTTCGCCGCGATCTGTTACGCCGCGATCGTGGTCGTGATCGGTCACGTTCTCTCCGATCCGATGGACGTTCGGTTCGTCAGTATCGTCGTGATACTGTACGTCGGATTCGTCGCGAACAACCTTCTCCTGCTCCTCTACCGCCAACCGCTGCCGGAACTCCTGGGAATCTGGGGGTGAGCCGACGCGAGCGACCGAACCGATCGCCGTGAGCTAGACCGCACCTTTATGACTGAAGGCGGCCCAACGACACCTCGATGGCTGGTCCGATCCCCGATCTCGAAGACCGTGCAACTCGCTGTGCACAGCGGCTGTGTGCGGCCGACCGCGTACTGCTGGCCTCCCATATCGACGCCGACGGTCTCACCAGCGCCGCGATCGCCGCCCAGGCGCTCGAGCGCGCGAAGATTCCCTTCGAGGCGGTCTTCGAGAAGCAACTCGACGAGACGGCGGTCGCCGATATCGCCGCGACCGACTACGACACCGTCCTCTTTACCGACTTCGGGAGCGGCCAACTCGACGTGATCGGTGATCACGAGGACGCGGGCGAGTTCACGCCCGTCATCGCGGACCACCACCAGCCCGCCGACCGCGAGACCGAGTTCCACCTCAACCCCCTCCTGTTCGGGATCAACGGCGCCTCCGAACTGTCGGGTGCCGGCGCGAGTTACGTCCTCGCGCGGGCGCTTGCGGACGTTTCGGACCGCCACGCGGATGCGGACCAGGCAGTCGCAACCGACGGCGGCGCCGGCGCAACTGCTGCGACCAGCGCTCGCCCCGACAATCGCGACCTCGCCGCGCTCGCCGTCGTCGGTGCCGTCGGCGACATGCAAGCCTCCGGCGGCGAACTCCGCGGCGCGAACGCGAAGATCGTCGCCGAAGGGGTCGAGGCGGGCGTCCTCGAGACCGGCAAAGACCTCGCACTCTACGGCAAACAGACCCGTCCGCTGCCGAAACTGCTCGAGTACGCTACGGACGTCCACATTCCCGGCATCTCGAACGATCAGCAGGGGGCGCTACGATTCCTCGACGGACTCGATCTCGAGTTGAAAGCGGACGGCGAGTGGCGTCGGTGGTCCGGCCTCACGAACGACGAGAAACAGACCGTCGCCAGCGCGCTCGTCAAGCGGGCCGTCTCGAGTGGCGTTCCCGCGAAGAAGATCGACCAACTCGTCAGCACCGCCTACGTGCTTCCCGAAGAACCCGTCGGCACCGAACTCCGAGACGCCAGCGAGTTTTCGACGCTGCTCAACGCGACCGCCCGTTACGAACGCGCCGACGTCGGCCTCGGCGTCTGCCTCGGGGATCGAGAGGGTGCGCTCGAGCGCGCCAGGAAGCTCCTCCGAACCCACCGGCGCAATCTCTCGGAAGGAATCGACTTCGTGACGCGGGAGGGAGTCACCCACGAGGACCATCTGCAGTGGTTTCACGCGGGCGATCGCATCCGCGAGACCATCGTCGGCATCGTCGCGGGGATGGCGATGGGGAACAAGGGAATCAGTCGATCGAAGCCGATCATCGCCTTCGCCGAGAAGAGCGCGGATTCGCGATCCGCTGACGAGGGCGACGACGCGGTCAAGATCTCGGCCCGCGGCACGCATACGCTCGTTCGGCAGGGGCTCGACCTCTCTACCGTGGTAGGGGAGGCGTCGCGAGCCGTCGGCGGCGACGGGGGCGGTCACGACGTCGCCGCCGGTGCGACGGTGCCGAAAGGCAACGAGGAGGCGTTTATCGAACGCGCGGACGAAATCGTCGGCGAGCAGCTATCCTGATCGGTCCATCGACGCCGGCACCGTCGGCACGAGCGGCGCGCGCGACGTGAGCAGATACGTCGACTTGCGAACCGCGCCCTTGGCGTACTGGACCGTGCTCTTGTGAATCGGCGTGCGCTTGCCCCGAATCTGCGTCCGTCCCTCGAGAATCGCCTCGACGAGTTCGTCGCCGTCGATATCGGCCTTCGTCGGGTTCTCGGCGTCGGGGGTGACGAGAATCTCGGTGTAGGCCTTCCCGACGTTCGGGAGGTAATGGGCGTCGCTCGCACCGATCTCGGGGTAGTCGCGACGGCGGGCGAACGTGCGGGCACGACGATTTCGGTAGCCGGTAAAGACCATGGAGTTGTAGGTCTCGATCGCGTCGGCGTCTTTGATGTGGCGTTTGCGGACGCCGTGGCGGCTTCGCTGGAAGGGGTGGGGAACGATCGCGATGCCCCCGAGTTCGCGGACGGCGTCGACCGTTTCCATGAACGGTTGGCCGGGGTCGGGTCGCTCCTCGACACCGATCGCCAGCAGGTGACCGTGACGCGTCGATACTTCGACGCCGGGAATGCCGATCAGACCGTACTTCGGGGCGAGTTCGGCGGCGCGGATCGACTCGCTGATCTCGTCGTGATCGGTGATGACGACCCCATCGAGGTCGATGTCGGCTGCGTGTTCCAAGATGAGCTCGATCGGTTCACGACCGTCGTAGGAGTCGTCCGAGTGGACGTGGAAGTCGATAGCGAAGGGAATCTGAGATATCATAGGACCATCGGGTGGCTTCCGTGATACCCCATTCGCCGACGAGAGTATAAGCGCTCCGCCAGCGCGCCGCTCGAGAGCAGCGGAGGATTCGATATCGCAGTATGAAGTTTATCGGAGCGACACTCACGACAGCCATCCGAGATCGGAGTAGGTTGTGAATACAGACACCGAGTGTTACGACCCGGTACCGAGGTTTCGGAAAGAACGATAGACGGCTCCACTCGATCGAATATCGGCTGTACGATCGGCGTGGAGTCAGTTAACGCGCGATCGCATCGACGGTTCGTAACCCGGGTTTACTCACTTCACGGGGATGGGTTGTCCGGAACGACGTCGGAAAACCGTACCCGCTCGAGAACGTCCCGTACCTCGACGGGATCCGTCGGTTCCTCGACGGACTCGTGAATGAGGTGCATACACTCGAGTAATCCGTCGGCAGCGGCCTGACGGGTCGAGACGCGGCCGATCGATTCGGTGATCGTTCGGTCTGTAAGCGAGTATCGATACCGAAGTTCCCAACAGCGGCTGAGTCCGAGTCCGGGATGAGACCGGTCAGCGGACGTCCGGTCTGCGAGGAGTTCGACCGGAGGCTGTGTATGACGGTACGAAAACGTCTCGTTACAGCAGTCAGCGAGACCCCATCCGGGAGGCAACGCTTCGCGCGGAATGGGAGGGTAATCGGGGGACATGTAGCACTTGAATGGGGTTGTCGGAGTGTCGGTTCCGCTTGCATACGCATCCTCCGTATGTAGGACACCCATACCGTATCAATTACTTGTCATCATTGGTAAAATCCGACGCGGAATAAGAAGGCAGCCGTCGCAATCGAGGGACGCGAACGACCGATCGCCCGACTTTTGTCTCCGCTCGCCGTTTCCCCGTATATGGCCGATTTCGATCCCGACAAATTCGAAGACAAGTACGCCAACTACTTTCCCGAACTCCAGCAGGCGTACAAGAACGCGTTCAACCGGATGAACGACACCTACGATTCCGAACTCGTCCACGCGATCGACCAGCAGGTGCTAAACGAGAGCGAACCCTTCTACGAGGGAAACGGCGAGTTCAGAATCGAACTGCCGGAAGAGCCCTACGAGCGACTGTCGGGCGTCGTCGTCGAAGAAGAACGATTCGAGAAGGTCCTCGAGCAACACGTCGAAGAGATCGAGACCGAACTCGAGCGCGTCTTCGGGTTCGCCTAACTAACTGACCCGTAGCGGCCGTTGGTGTCGGCAGCCGAACATGGATGACGGAAGGTTTAGGGGCTCTGATACCGAAGGGTTTCCTATGAGTACCGAGACCCAGAACGACGGGGACGACCTCGAAGACCGCGTCGCGAACTTCCTGCGACGGAACTTTCCGCAGATTCAGATGCACGGCGGCAGCGCAGCGATTCAGGACCTCGACCGCGAGACCGGTGAAGTCTCCATCGCACTCGGCGGCGCCTGCAGTGGCTGCGGTATCTCGCCGATGACGATCCAGGCGATCAAGAGCCGCATGGTCAAAGAGATTCCCGAGATCGAGAAAGTCAACGCCCACACCGGTATGGAGGGTGGCGACATGGATGGCAGCGGCGGCATGAGCCCCTCCTTCCCCGGAGAAACCGTCGATGACGACGGTACCGAAGCGGACGAAGGCCCCGAAGCCCCGTTCTGAGTCCTCGAGCGAGTCTTTTTCGTAGCGATAATCGCCCGTACCGACTGGTGCGTCCGACAGCGCACAGATCTGTTCCGCTTCCGATCAGCGCAAGTCCCGTCCTCGCTCCCACGTTCGAACGAGCGCCGTGAGAACGCCGTTCGTCGGTACCTCGATCCCCAGTTCCGCCGCCCGATCGACCACGTAGCCGTTGATCGCATCGATCTCGGTGCGCCGCTCGGCGCGAACGTCCTGGCGCATCGAGGACGTATTCGCGGCCGTATCGGCGGCGACGGACTCCAGAGCCGCCAGCGCGTCGCGGTTCGAGAGTCGGATACCGCGAGCTCGAGCGACCCGCGCCGCCTCGCCGGTCGCTTCGCGTGCGAGTTCGTTCGCCGGCCGTTGGAGGACGGCACCGTTCTCGGTCGCGGTCAACGCCGTCACGGCATTGATCCCGGCGTTAACCACGAGTTTCTCCCACAGACGGCGGGGCATATCGTCGGCGACGGTCGTCTCGAGGCCGGCCGACGCGAACAGATCGCCGACTCGATCGGCGCGCTCCGAGGGGCCACCGCCCCGCGCGCCGAGAACGATATCGCCGATGCCGGTGCACGCGACGACTCCCGGTTCCCGTAGCAGTGCTCCGTAGGAGGCGGTTCCGGCGAGAATCGGGCACTCGAGTCGGGCTGCAAGCGCTTCCTCGTTTCCCAGACCGTTCTGAAGCGAGAGGATCGTCTCGTACGAGCCCGTGGCGAGCGTTTCGGCGGCCGCCGCCGTATCGAACGATTTGACCGTGACGATGGCGAGTTCGGCCGCGAGATCCCGACCGTCGGTCGTCGTCGCCGGATAGACTCTGGCCTCGAGTTCGTCGACGATCTCGAGGCCGCGCTCTCGAACGGCCGTCGCGTGGGGGTCGCGCGCGACGAGCGTGACGTCGTGGGCGGGATCGCGTGCGAGCATCCCCCCGACGAGACTCCCGAGGCTGCCGGCTCCGAAGACGACGATATCCATGGCCCTACACGTACTGAGAGTGACGCGATCAAAGCGGTTTTCGTCCTAGTCTTCGGTCCAGTAGTAGAGGTTCTCCCGTTCGGTCCCACACGACGGGCAGGTTTCGGGCAAGTCGTCCTCGAGTGACCCCATCTCACCACACTCGAAACAGCGCCACATCAGGTGGGCCTCGCCGAACTCGTGGCCGGAGCGGACGTGTTCGACGCTCATCCCCTCGAGACCGTCGCGAAGCGTCACGTAGAACCCCTCCTCGTCGAAACCACGGATGCGACCGATTCGCTCCCCGTCCTCCGTGTAGACCGTCGTTCCGAATCCGAGACGTGGCTGGTCTTGTTCTGTGGCCATCGTACGAACTCACGCTCCGACGGGCAATAAAGGCAGTACGACCGCCGACAGCCCTGAATAACGCCACGCTGTGAAAGTCGATTCGTGTTGAAATTGGTTTCATAAACTATTATCCGCGATACAGAATGTGAGCGGCGTCGGACGAGTCGACGTGCACATGACAGTTCCAGCCATGGTAATAGAAAACAATATACATCCCCCGTATAGAGACACGGTCATGACGCTTGATCGCGCTGCTGGGGTTCCTGACGGTGTGCTTCCGGTCGAATCGCGTCGTCTCGAGTCGGTTCGAGCGCGGGGCCGACCGGTCATTGCCGATAGAAAGGCCCACAACAGGCAGGCTCAATCGGCGCACGTGCGCCCTCCAACAGCCACCACGAACGGTCGATTCGGCTATCGGTCGGCCGCCGAGACGAGCGGAGGCCATCACGGTGATGGCGTGTCTCACGCATGACCGGAACCGGCGTTGCCACCATCGGCGACTGTCGGATCGCCTACCGACGGGCGGGGACGAGCGGTCCGCCCGTCGTGCTCTGTCACGGTGCCGGGATCGACGACGCGACGGTCTCGTGGCGACACACCATCGACGCGCTCGCCGACGACTACCGCGTCTACGGGATCGACTGGCCGGAGTACGGAAACAGTACGGGGAACGTCACCCACACCATCGACACGTACGTCGACGTTCTCGAGGGGTTCCTCGAGACGCTTCCCGACGAGCGCGTCTCGCTCGCCGGCATCTCGATGGGCGGCGGCGCTGCGCTGGGCTACGCGCTCAGGAACCCCGACCGGGTCGAGCAGTTGGCGCTCGTGGACAGCTACGGACTTGGCGGCCGGCTTCCCAGCGCCCTCTCGTGGAAGCTCTTCGCGCAGGTTCCCGGCCTGACCGAGTTCGGGAAGATCGCAGCGAGCGTCAGCAACGAGACCGTCCGCATGGTCCTCGATAGTCTCGTCGCCGATTCCGCCGCGCTACCCGAACCGTTCGTCGAGGACGTCAGGCAGAAACTCATGGAACCGGGCTCGATCAAGGCGTTCAAAGCGTTCCAGCGAAACGAACTCTCCATGAACGGCCGGGTCGCGACGAACTTCGTCGACGAACTCGAGTCGCTGTTGGTCCCGACGCTGCTCGTCCACGGGAAACGGGACCCCCTGGTCCCCGTCGAGTGGTCGATCCGCGCGGCGGACCTGATTCCGGACGCCGAACTGGACCTCGTCAAAAACTGTGGCCACTGGACGCCTCGAGAGCGGCCGGAACGGTTCAACGAGAGCCTTCTCGAGTGGCTGCCGGACTATCAGCGCGTTCGGCAACCCCAGTATCCGAAGGCCCGGATTCCGGGGCTCACTCGAGCCAGCTACTGATCGGCCGTCTCTGGACCACTAGTAGTGTGGCCGGGAGCTGAGGGTCGTCGCCGTTCGCGACGACCCTCGCGACCCGGGGAAGGGCAGGCGCTTCACCGACAGTCGCCGCGAGAGAGCGCCAACGGCGCTCTCAAGCGAGGCGGCGACTGATATGAGCGAGTGCGTGGCGCAGAGCGCCACAAAAGCGAGCGAACGGGAGGATGAACGTCTTCCAGTGTTTTGATCGAAGTTTGCCGAGAGACATCACGCTCTGGGGCAACTGCGCTGCCGTCAGCGCGATAGACCGCAGTGCAAACGCCGGCTCACATGAAGTCCTCGATCCCCGATTGCTTGTTCTTGTCGTTTTCGAAGACGCTCTCGAGGGAACGCTCGAGGACCTCTAAGCGCTGTTTCGTGTACGCTCGACAGTCGTACTCGTCGGCGACCTGAATCGCCGTCTGCATGTACTTGTTCACGGACCCCTTGTGGACGGTGAGGTTGACGCGGCCGCCACACTCCCGACAGTCCCCGGTCAGGGGCATCCGCCGGAACTTCTCGCCGCAGTCGAGACAGCGGGTTTCCTGGCGGGAGAAGGCCCGCAGGTTCCCGATCAGGTCCGGCAGGAAGTGGTACTCGATGACCCGCTCGGCGACGTCGGTCTCGTCGACGGCCTCAAGTTTCCGCGAGAGCTCGAGCTGGGCGTCCATCTTGTCCATCATCGAGCCGAGCGTCTTGTACGCCGAAAGGTCCGGCCCCATCGCGATATCGGTGGTGTCGTGAGTGTGCTCGAAGCCGGTGTACTCGAGGTCGGTGCCGAGCGTTTCCTCGGCGATCTGGATCTCGACCGATTCGGGATCGGCCTGCTCGAGGGAGGCAAGGTAGAACTCGCGGGGGTACTGCGAGACGATGTCCATGTTGTGGGCCTCGTCGTCAATCTCGGAGGGATCGATTCTCGAGGACATGACGAGCGGGGCGTCCATCTTCCCTCCCCGTTGGTCTGGCAAGAAACTGGTACTAAAGTTCAAAAGACCGTCCATTAGCAGCATCACGCAATCTTCGTCCCCGTCACAATTGCGCCTCTTGGCGGCGTGAAAGTACGGATGCGCGTATCCGACCGCCGCGCTCGTGAAACCGATCACTCTCCCGACAGTCGCCGCGCTCGTGTGCGGCGCCATCCCGAAGACGAGTTCGCCGACCAACTCCTGTCGATCTTCGATCTCGTAGAACGGCTCGAGGCCGTAGTATTGCTCGAGCAGGTCGTCGATGAAGTCCGCGGTCTGCAGCATGTGCTCGGCCGCGCCGTTCGAGAGGACGATGTCCTGCACGTTGAGTTCGACGAGTTGATCCTCGTGAGTCAGCGGTTCGCCGTGCATGTCCTCCTCGTAGCCCAGCGCCTGAAGTTGGCCGACGTCGACGTCGAGCTCGCTCGCGCGGACGGCCGTGACCGGGAGGTCGGTCATGTCGTAACGGACGGTGCCGTCTTTGAACGTTGAGACGTCGTGTTTGGCCCGCAGGACGCCCTTCTCGATGGGTTCTGGCACCTTGGTCGTCGAGGTGAGCCCCTTGACGCCTTTCAGGATCTCGAAGGCGTTCTCGCGCTCGCCGACCGACTCGAGCGCGTCCCGGTACTCCTCGTGGATGTCGACCTCGCGGTTCTCGACGCAGGTGGCCTCGCGTTCGCAGTGACCGCACTCGACGCGGCCGGCTTCGTCGGGTTCGATACGGGTGTCGCAGTCGGGACAGCGGTAGTCGGGCGTCGTTCGGGTGTCACAGTCCGGACAGCGGTTCTTGAACGTCTCCGTCTCGCAGTCGGGACAGCGGTGACGGCCGATCTGGACCTCGACGACGCCGGGGGTGTCCGACATCGTTTCGGCGTGTTTGGCCGCGTCGGCGACGTTGCGCTGCGTGCCGCCGGCCTCGCCGATCGGGAACAGGGTGTGGACGGCGGGGCTCAGGTCGCGGCTCTCCGACTTCTCCGGGCGGCCCATTCGGTTACCGACCCGCGTCGGCGCGCGTTCGCGGACCGCGAAGGGGGCCACCTCGTTGACCGTCTCGATGGCGTTGTCGCCGGCCTCCTCGTGACCCCAGGTCTCGGCACGTTCGGAGAGGTCGTCTTCTGACCACGCGCGCTCGAGTTCGATGCTCGGCTGCTGGGCGTCGGGATTCAGCGTGGCTCCGTCGGTCGCCGTTTCACGGATGGTACAGCCGGTCGTTCGGACGAACGGTCGCCAGTCGTCGATCTCGATTCGGCCGTCGTCCGGACGCTGGCGGTGTTCGATGACGATGGTCTCGAGGGCCTCCCGGACGGCGTCGCTGTACTCGAGGACGAGCGTGGTACCGTCGCCGGTGGCGTCGGTATCGTGCTCGATCCGGCCGTCGGCGACCGCCTCGGCGAGTTCGCAGAAGGCGTCGACCGAGATGTCGTGCCAGAGGTAGGTGTATTCGGGGTGGAGTGGGGCGTCGTACTCCGACGCCCACTCGAGGGCCGTCGTCGCGGGCGGGAACTCCTGGTCGATCCGCGGGTCGTCTTCGATCGCCTGCGCGTCGGCCCCGGCGGCCGCGATGTCCTGAATCCACCACTCGTAGGTGTAGGAGGCGGGAGCAAGCGGGTGGTTGTTCTCTACGAACTCGCCGTAGTTGACGAGGTACTCCCCGAGATCGAGGATCTTCTCGACGCCGTTTCTGATCTCGAGGGCGTCCTCGGGGTCGTCGATCCGCCGAACGTCGCCGTTGGCCAGTTTGACGGTCGGGCCTTCGAGCGAGTCGACGGGGACGACGCCGGCGGCCTTCCCCGGCCGTTCGGTTTTGATCTGGGTTCCCGTCGCGAGGAAGTCGTCGACCAGGTGCATCGCGGCGGGGTGGACGCCGGCGGTCGCGAAGCCGTGATTTCGCGCGCGGCCGTATCGCAGTCGAAACCCGCCCTTAGCACAGGGATGAGAGAAGACCGGACGGCCGGCGATCAGATCGCGGAGGAACTTCTGTGAGGTGTCGACGCGGGGCGGGCCGCTGGAGCCGTCCGGTTCGGCAGCGTCGTCGGGGTCGTCGTCATCGTCGTCGGCGTCGTCCGTTTCGCCCTCACCGTCGGACTCGGCTTCGTCGTCGCTGCCCCCGTCAACTTCGTCGTAGTAGGTACCGTCGATCAGGTCCTGCAGCCACGGCCAGTCGATCTCGTCGAGATTGCGGGTGTAGCGCTGGATCTTCGGGGCCTTGAGCGCGATCCCTTCCGCGAGAACGAGACACATCCCGCCGCGGGCGCTGTTGGTGTCGACGCGCTCTAAGTCGCGAAATCCGGAGACCTCCTCGTCGCCGGTGGCCTCCCCGTCGAGCATGATCGGGAGGTGTTTGGCGATGAACTTGGCCTCCTTCGCTTTCGGCGTGTACTGGAGTCCGGTCTCCTTGTCGTAGAGGGCGATTTCCTCGGCGTAGCGCTCGATCTCCTCCTGTCGCGCGTTGAACTGTTCGATCCCGACGAGCGCGCGCGTGTAGTCGCCTACCAGAACCGACAGCGCCTGGGCCGTCCCGCCGGCCGAGCGGATCGGTCCGGCGTAGTAGACGTTGACGAACTCGGTGCCGTCGTCGTTCGCCAGTATTTCGACCCTGTCGATCCCCTCGATCGGCGCGGCGACGACGCCCTCGGTGAGCAAGGCGACCGCAGTGCGAACGGCTCCTTCGATCTTGCCCGCTTTCGTCTCGTAGTCGCCGACGCGACCCTCCGCGAAATCCTTCGCGAGTTCGAGGGCGGCCTCCTCGCGGGACATCTCGCCCTCGAGTTCGCGAACCCGTTCGGCGACGCCGTTGATGCCGAGGATGTTCTCGACGCGGTCGGCCATGTCCTTTGCGACCGGAATCTCGACCTCGGGTTCGGGATCCCTGCCGCGTTCCTTGGCGCGCTCGGCGACGTCGAACGCCTCGTCCAACTGGGACTCGAGTCGCTCGAAGTACCGCGTGTCTTCCTCGCGCATGTCAGAGCCAGAGGTCGAGTTCGGTGGTGTCGTCGTACTCGCGCTCTAAGCCCTCCTCGAAGACGCGCATGTGGACCTCGCCGGCCCAGACGGTCGCCTCGTTCAGGTGACCCGCGACGGCGTCGCCGTCGGGATCGGAAAGGACCGCGTGCGTGTGAGCGAAGCGCTCTCCGTCCAGCCACGAGACGTTGCCGACGCAACTCGCGACCTCGAGCGGTTCGTCGAACTCGATCGGATAATACTCACACTCGTCCTGATCGTAGAACCAGAGTTCGGCGTTCTGGACCGCCCCGAGGGCGCTAAACCAGGCCGCGTCGGCTTCAACCTCGTCCGCGAGCGACTCGATCTCGGCCCGCCAGTCGGCACCGGTCTCGAGGCGGGCGATATACTCCGATTCCGTCTCGACCGCCCTGTAGTTCATACGCAGTATCAGTACGACCAGAACAAAAATGCCATCGGTATTCAGTCCGTCACGACACGGTCTCGATCCGAAACCACGTCCCGATGGTCGTCGCTGCTGACCGTCACGCGACAGTAGCCACTGCGAGTCACCGCGCATCTGATCGCATGACGGCCGTACGATGGGTGGACCGGTAGGTCAGTCGATACGGGATTCGATCGGCGTCTCACGCGTTTCGGTTGGGACGAAAAGCCCCGCTCGCGAACTCGAGTCCGTGGTCCGCGGGCTCGGTCCGGTCTCGTGAGACTGGATCGTCCTGCGGCCGACGCTGGTGGGACCGATATCAAGCGAGCAGAAACCGACTCGCGTCGTCCGATAAGATGGACACCCGTGTACAATACTGGAACAGTGTGTACGTGTATGTTTACAGTAAAGTTCGCTTGCCAACCCTGTATTACCCTGTTACCAATACTCATTGGGTGACATTCGGTATCAAGATGGTACACGATCAGTTCACCGCCACGCGGCGGCGGGTACTCGCATCAGGTGCAGCAGTCAGTGCAGCGATGGTGGCCGGCTGTATCGGTGGGGACGGCGGCCCGGGGGATGGTGGCCTCCTGTACACGCAGGAAGTGAATCCGGAGGGGGACTTCGATCCGGTCGTCTCGAACGACGCCTACAGTAGTCAGGTCATCCACCAGGTTTACGACGGCCTCTACGAGTACGACTACGAGCTCGAACTCCAGCCGAAGATCGCCGCCGGCGAACCCGAAGAAGAGCGCGACGGCGAGCGCTACATCGTCGAAATCGTCGAGGGCGCGGAGTTTCACAACGGCGATCCCGTCACCGCCGAGGACGTCGTCCACTCGTTTACCGCGCCGATCGAGGAGGACACCGACAACCGTCCGGAGTACGACTTCATCGACGTCGACGGGACCGAAGCCGTCGACGAACGGACGGTACAGTTCGACCTCGATCATCCCTACGGGCCGTTCGAAACGCTCACGGTGGCGGGATACGTCGTCAACCAGTCGGTTCGAACCGACGACCGCGAGAGCTACAACCGGGATCCCGTCGGCTCCGGTCCGTTCACCTTCCAGGACTGGACCTCCGACGAGTACGTCGAACTCGAGGCCTGGGACGACTACTGGGGTGAGCCACAGCCGGAACTCGAGTCGATCCGGTTCGAAGCGGCCGAAGACGACGCGGGGCGGGTCTCACAGATCCTCGCGGGCGATACGGACGCGATCGCGACCGTTCCGCCGGCGGACTGGGACCAGATCGACGGCGAGGAGGGGATCGAGGTCCACCGCACCAGGAGTCCGTCCTACCAGTACGTCGCGTTCAACTGCAACGAGGGGGAGACGACCAGTCCCGAGGTTCGACGGGGAATCGCGCACTCGTTCTCGATGAGCGAGTTCGTTTCATCGAACCTCGGCGACAGCGCAACCCCGATGAACTCGCCGGTTCCGCCGATCGTCGACGAACTCGGCTGGGATTTCCCGACGGACGAGTGGGCGGAGGCCACGCCGGAGTACGATCCGGACGAGGCCGAATCGCTCCTCGAATCGGGACTGGACGATCCGGACTCCTGGAATCCGACCATCATCGTCCCGCCGGACGACGTCCGAATCGCCCTCGGCGAACTGATCGCCTCGCGGCTGGACGAACTGGGCTACGACGCCGAGGTCCAGAGCCTCGATTTCGCGACACTTACGGACACTTACATCTCGGGCAGCGCGGACGACTACGAGATGTACATCCTCGGCTGGACGGGGGGGCCCGACCCGGACGTCTACCTCTACAACCTCTTTCACGAGGACAACGCCGGCGTCACGCAGGGCCACTTCTACGAGGGGAGCGGCGATTTCCACGACAACATCGCCGAGGCTCGGCAGACGGCCGACCAGGACGAGCGGCGCGAACTCTACGTCAGCGCCATCGACGAAATCGTCGAGGAACTCCCCGTTATGGCCGCCTACTCCGAACACAACACGATCGCGACTCAGGACTACGTCACCGACATGCAGCCGCATCCGAACGTCGCGTACAACCCGCAACTCGTCTCCGGCGAGAACAACGTTACCCTCGAGGAGTGATCCCGTGGTGTGGACGCCACGACGACCGACTCGAGGCGAGGCTGACGACCGACGATCGACAACACACATCTGATACGAATGGGGCTGCTCCGATACACGATCTACCGGCTGTTACAGGCGATCCCCGTCCTGATCGGGATCTCCGTCATCACGTTCGTGCTGGCGAACCTCGCTCCCGGCGATCCCGTCCGGCTCATGTTACAGGGCCAGCAAGTCGACGAGCAACTCATCAGGACGATCGAACAGCGCTACGGGCTCGACCAGCCGCTGCACGTCCGCTACTGGAACTACATGACCGGGCTCGTCCAGGGCGATCTGGGCTACAGCATCCACCGCAGGCGGCCCGTCTCCGAACTGATGCTCGAACGGGTCGGACCGACGCTGCTGTTGGTGCTGTCGGCGTACCTCTTCGCGCTCGCGACAGCGATCCCGCTGGGCGTCATCGCGGCCAAGCGGCGAAACGAACCGACCGACCACATCTCGCGGATCGTCGCGCTGATCGGCGTCAGCACGCCCTCGTTCTGGATCGGAATCATGCTGATCATCGTCTTCGCGGTCAGGCTCGGCGTCCTCCCATCGGCGGGGCTGGTCTACCCGTGGCAACCGCCCGAAGCGGCCGGCCACGGCGGCCACCTCGAGCACTGGGTCGCGTCGATCAGACACCTGCTGTTACCGATGATCGCGCTGGGAACGCTCCAGATGGCGACGTTGATGCGGGTCGAGCGAACGCAGATGATCGAGTCGTTACAGGAGGAGTACGTCAAACTCGCCCGCGCCTACGGCGTGCCCGAGCGGACGATCCTCCGGAAGCACGCGTTCCGGTCGGCCCAGCTACCGATCATCACTATCGTTGGACTCAACCTGTCGACGGCGCTCGGCGGTGCCGTTCTGGTCGAAACCGTCTTCGCCATCAACGGGATCGGACGGCTGTTCGTCGAGGCGATCCAGCAACTCGACTACCAGTTGATCATGGGGATCACGATGGTCCTCGGATTCATGTTCGTCATCGGCGTCGTCATCACGGACATCTCCTACGCGTACATCGATCCGCGGGTAACCTACGGGGAGCGCGAGTAACGATGAGAGGTGCATAAAACATGGCAACGACCGAATCGCAACTCGAGGATCAGAAGCCAGGTACCGGAGCCGAGGGTGGAACAGCCGGCGAAGAGGTCGAAGCCCGCGTCGGGTGGCGATACACGCTTGCGAAAGTCAAACGGGACGCGACCGCCAGAATCGGGCTGTACATCGTCGGGCTCGTCCTCTTCGTCGCCGCGTTCGCGGCGATCGACAGCAACCTCTCGCGGCTCACGTTCGACGCGGTCTCGGACTACACTATCGCACAGGCGCTGCCGATCTTCGACCACCCGACGCGGATCCCGCCGCCGGGCGAAGGGAACCCGAACCAGCCGCCGATGTTCCTCGAGGGCGGGACCCTCTCGCAGCCGCTCGGAACCGACCCGCAGGGCCGAGATTACTTCACGCGGATCGTCTACGGCTCGCAGGTGTCCGTCAGCGTCGGACTCGCGTCGACGGCGATCGGACTGATCGGCGGGACGATTATCGGTTCGATCGCGGGCTACTACGGCGGCAGGGTGGACGATCTCCTGATGCGATCGGTCGAAACGGTGTACGCGATCCCGCCGCTCGTGTTGATCATCGTCTTCACGGTCTTTATCAGCGGTGGGAGCCCGGATATCCAGTACGCGGTGATCGGCGTCGGGATCGCCTTCATTCCGGTGTTCGCCAGGATCATCCGCAGTCGCGTGCTCTCCGTCCGGGAGATGGATTACATCGAAGCCGCCCGCGCTGCGGGGGTAAAAGACCGGAACATCATTCGCAGACACGTCATCCCGAACAGCTTCGCGCCCGTGATGGTGTACGCAACGTTACAGATCGGCGTGACGATCCTGATCGTCGCCGGCCTCTCCTTTCTCGGCTACGGTGCCCAGCCGCCGACGCCCGACTGGGGCGAGATGCTCAGGATCGCGCACGGTCGGTACATGCACTCGAACATCTGGCTGTCGATCTGGCCGGGGCTTGCGATCCTCGTGACCATTATGGGCTTTAACCTGTTCGGCGACGGGCTGCAGGACGCGCTGGATCCGCGGATCGAAAACTAACACAATGAGCACAGAACCACTCCTTCGCGTCGAGAATCTCAAGACACAGTTCTTCACAGAGACCGGGACCGTTCGCGCCGTCGACGGCATCTCCTTCGAGGTCTACGAGGGCGAGATCGTCGGCCTCGTCGGCGAGTCGGGGGCCGGCAAGTCGGTCGCGTCGATGAGTTTGATGCGCCTCGTCGAAACCCCCGGCGAAATCGTCGGCGGGGAAGTCACCTACAAGGGAGAGACGATCTTCGGGCTCGAGGAGGGACCCGACGGGGAACTCCGCGAGCGCGATGAGATGCTCTCGGAATCCGAGATCCGCGATCGGATCCGGGGCAACGAGATCGCGGTGATCTTCCAGGATCCGATGGAGTCGCTCAACCCGGTGTTCACCGTGGGCGGCCAGCTCCGGGAGTTCATCGAGATCAACCGCGACCTCCCGACAGACGAGGCGAAAGACGAGGCGATCGCGATGCTTCGGGAGGTCGGCATTCCCGACCCCAACGAACGCTACGAGGAGTACCCCCACCAGTTCTCCGGGGGGATGCGCCAGCGCGTGCTCATCGCGATGGCGCTGGCCTGCGAGCCGAGTCTCATCATCGCCGACGAGCCGACCACCGCGCTGGACGTCACCGTCGAGAGCCAGATCCTGGACCTCGTCGACGAGTTGCAGGATCGCTACGACACGAGCTTTATCTGGGTCACCCACGACATGGGCGTCGTCGCCGAGATCTGCGATCGGGTGAACGTGATGTACCTCGGCGAAATCGTCGAGCAAGCGCCGGTGGACGAACTGTTCTACGACACCAACCATCCCTACACGAAGGCCTTGCTCGATTCGATGCCCCGGCCCGATCGAACCGTCGACGAACTCGACCCCATCGAGGGCGTGATGCCCGAGGCGATCAACCCGCCCTCGGGCTGTCGGTTCCATCCCCGTTGCCCCGACGCCAGAGAGGTCTGTACGCGCGTCAACCCCGAACCGCTCGAGGTCGATCGCGCCGACGGCCACCCCCATCGAGCGGCCTGCGTGAAACACGACGTCTTCGACGTCGGATACGAGGAAAGCGCGCCGCTCGAGGAAGGGAACGGGGCGGAGACGAGGGTGGGGGAAACGGGGACCGAAAGCGACGTGAACGCGGAGTCGCCCGCGGAGGAAGGACAGGCGTCGACGGATGGGGGTGAGGCGAACGACGTGAGCCGATCCACATCGGACCGGAAGTCCGAAAGAGGTGAGTCCCAGCGATGAGCACGCCGGACGATCCGATCGGCTTCGGAGCGAACGAGATTCCCCGCGGCGAGACGTTGCTCGAGGTCGACGGCCTGACGAAGCACTTCGCGTCCGAATCGGGGCTGTTCGCGGGGATCAACCTCGAGACCGATCGGTTCCCGCCGGTGAGTTTCGGGGTCGATCGGGTGGAGGCCGTCGACGACGTCTCCTTCGAGATCGAGATGGGCGAGACGCTGGGGCTCGTGGGGGAATCGGGCTGTGGAAAGAGCACGCTCGGGCGGACGATCCTTCGACTGCTCGATCCGACCGACGGGACGATCAGCTTCAAGGGTGACGATCTGGCCGAGCTGAGCGGCGAGGAACTGCGCCGGAAGCGCGCGGAGATCCAGATGATCTTTCAGGATCCCCAGTCGTCGCTCGATCCCCGGATGAAGGTGGGCCAGATCATCGAGGAGCCGATGCGGGCCCACGACATGTTCGACGGCGAGGGTCGCGAGGTGCGAGCGAAGGAACTCCTCGAGAAGGTCGGCCTCGATCCGCGCCACTACAACCGATATCCTCACGCGTTCTCCGGCGGGCAGCGCCAGCGAATTAACCTCGCGCGGGCGCTGTCGGTCGACCCCGACTTCGTCGTCTGTGACGAACCCGTCTCCGCGCTGGATGTCTCCATTCAGGCGCAGGTGATGAACACGATGGAGGAGCTACAGGAGGAGTTCGGACTCACCTACCTCTTCATCGCCCACGACCTCTCCGTGATTCGCCACATCTCCGACCGCGTCGCGGTGATGTACCTCGGCCACATCGTCGAACTCGCCGAGAAGGAAGAACTGTTCGAGAACCCCCAACACCCCTACACGAAGGCGTTGCTCGAGTCGATCCCCGTTCCGGACCCGCGCGAGTCGGGGGTTCGTGGCGTGCTCGAGGGGGAGGTACCGAGCCCGCAGGAGCCGCCCTCGGGCTGTCGGTTCCGGACCAGATGTCCGCAGTTGATCGCGCCCGACGAATACACGTTGAGCGAAGCAGAGTGGGAGCACACTCGAGCGTTCATGCGCGCGGTCAAGCGGCGCGCGTTCGAGGCGATGGCAGCCGCCGAAATCCGTCAGGAGTTCTTCGGCGGCACCGTTCCCAGCGGCGAGGCGGGTGAGATCGTCGAGAACGCGATCGAGTTCGTCGCGGCCGATAGCGACTACCGAACCGAGGACGACGAAACCGGCGATCGAGCGGGCTGGGAGGAAGCGACCGACCTGTTGCTCGAGTCCTTCGCCGAGCGGAGCATCTGTGCGCGGGAGCGACCCGCCTACGACCTCGAACCGGAGTACGGGTCTGGCGAACACTTCGCGGCGTGTCACCGACACCGGTGACGGCGGCGCGACGACCTCATATCTAATTTCAGAGTGTTTGAAATTGCGCTCGATTCTCGATAATCGCTGTCGAATAATCACCCAGATTCATGAGTGAGAAGGCTCGAAAGTCACCTTCACCCCGTGCCTCGATTCGCTGAGACCTCCCGATGAACGACACGATCTTTCATCTCGAAAATACTTATGTACGCAGGGTGCTTTTTTACTCATGTATGAGTAAGATATTCGCAGCGATCACGACTGGCACCGGACGAATGACAAAGGCGCGACGAACGATCCGACACTCCCCCAAGCTCGGTGTGGACCGAACGACGAGCGAAGACGGCAGTCCCGCGACGCGCATTCCGCCGGGTGGCTTCCTCACCGGGTGAGGAACGTGTCGCCGACCGAACCCGCGGACGCGGATTTTCTTCTTCCAGCTCGTCGCCGCCGATCGTCGCGTTCCCTCCGATAGCTCCGCGTGGTGCGATCCGATCGAAGTGCCGGACGCCGGCCGCTCGCCCGCTCCCTCACTCGACTCGCGGGATCGCACCAACGGCCTGGAACGTATTCTCGAGGCGGTACGACCCGTCGTCCCGACGGAACTCCTCGCCCGCCTCCAACAGGGCTTCGATCACCGCCTCCTCGTCCACCTGCCTGAGGACGCTCTGCCCGGGAGCCATTCCGAGGACGGCTCCGAGGTAGTGTTCTCGGTCGACGAAGGTGAACGGCGTCGGGACGCATCGCGTCTCGAACGGCTCGAACCCGGCCTCCGATATCACCTCCTCTAAGACCCCGGGCTCGGAGAGCGCGAACGGGCCGTCGCCCGCCGGTGGCTCGGGCAGGACGCTCACAAGGGCCCGCACGACGTGGCGGAACTCGTTGATCTCTTCCTCCGCCCAAAGGGCGACCGCGAGTCGGCCGTCGGGAGTCAGTACCCGCCTCGCTTCGCGTAGCGCCTCGACCGGGTCGCCGGCGAACATGAGGCTGTTGAGGGAGACGACGGCGTCGAACGCGTCGTCCTCGAACGGGAGCGTCATCATGTCCCCGAGTCGGAGGTCCGCCTCAGGGAGTCGGTCGCTCGCGATCTCGAGGAGGGAGTCGGCGAGGTCGACGCCGGACACCGTCGCACCCCGGAGCTGAGCCTGAGCGAGAACGTCGCCGGATCCGCAGCCGACGTCGAGCACCCGGCTTCCCCTCGTCACTCGAGCGAGGTCGAGAACAGGACCCCAGATCGAGGAGACGGTCGGGGCGAGGAGTTCGGCCCAGTCGTCGCCCGCGGCGCTCCAGAGTTCGCCACGTCGCTTGGCCGATCGGCTGAGTTCTTCACCCATGCGACCACCCCTCTGCGATCGCTGCCAGCGGGGGTCTATCGGCGACTCGCGCCCGGTTCGGAAACGTAGGTCGAAGCATTGGATTACAACTCGGTTTCGGCGAGTAGCACTACGGACAGGGAAAATATGTAGGCACCTAGTGATACGCGATCAGCACCCAACCGTCACGCACGCGACGAACGCTGATCACGAACTGCAAGCGTGCGAGATCCTTCCGTACGGATCCACACCGTTCACGCCTCGGGCGTCACTCGAGAACCGATAACGGATGCTTGAGATACGCGTCCTGTTCGGTCACCCGCTGGTAGATCTCGTACAGCGTCTCCACGGCCACCTCGTCGGGATCGAACCGGATGTGAGGTGCGGTGTGATAGCCCCGGCAACTGACCAGGAAGAAGTACAGCGTCCGATAGTGGTGGAGAGTCGCGTCGACCACGCCCAGCGCTCGCCCGCCGAGGTCGTCCGAGAAGTCGTTGAGCAGCGCGGCGATATCGTCGTGCAACTGCTCGTCCGGCCGGTACTCCGGGACGCCGAACGCCCGTTGCATGTACCGCGTCGTCGCCTCGAGAAACGGATTCGCGTCCAGTCCGGTCGGATCGACGGCTTCGAAGGTCTCGTACAACTCGAGCACCGTCGTCAGTTCCTCGCGGGCCACCGCGATCGGGAAGACGGGGTCGCCGCGGGGCAGCGAGTGGTCGGGAAACGAGTGCGAGCGGGGATCCGGTAGCCGGGCGAACACCTGCTCGAGCGACATGAGAGATACCACGGCGCGGACGGCTAAACGGTTACCGGTGGGTCGGGCGAACCGGTCGGCGAACGGCCCAGCAACGGCGGCCGTCGGACGGCTACTCAAGGCGGATCGTCGCCGAGTCGCTTGGCCGATAGCATCCCTCGTCCGTCGTGACGAACGCCTCGAATTCGTACTCGCCGGGGTCGGGAACGATCGATCGGTCCATCGTGTCGTTGTCCGTGCGCTCGAGGCGGCCGTTCCAGGTGAACGAGACCTGTTTGCGCTCACCGCCGCTGAAGCGAAACGCCGCGGGCCGACTGCGGGTGTACCGCCGTTCGTCGCTGGCCTCGAGTTCGCCGTCGACCGTCCACCCCCAGCGGCGCTGTCGCGGCGTCGGGACGGAGACGGGAAGTGGGAGTCGGTTTTTGAAATCGATGTCGATCTCGACGGGATCGTCGCGGTCGTAGACGGTCCGGTCGGTCTCGATCGAAACGGAGACCGCACGCCGGGCGAGCGGCGTCGGCACGAGCGCAGCGAGGAGCGTCGCGACGGAGTACCGCGAATCGTCGGTCTCGAACCCGAACTCGTCGCTCGCGTCGGTCCCGGTGTCGTGTTGGGGCTGTGGGCCGACCATCGACTGACGGCTCAACGGCTACCGTAGTAAAACGTGGTCCCACTGCACGCCTGCTCGAAGTCGAGTTACAGCGCAGTCAAAAGCGGCGTTCGAACGATCACGCGACAAAAGTCGGACAGTCCCCGTAAATCGATCCACAGCCGATGCCACCCCGTCGACAGCGTCCCCGACCCATCCCACTTATCGCCATGCCGGAAGCGTCGGCGCGTCGTCCGCCTGCATCGAAAGCCAGGCACCGTCGGCCGAAATATCGGCGATAACGTATTCCTCGCTCGAGTTCGTCGAGTCGATCGAGCCGATGACGGTGTCGTCGGAGGTCATGGTGTGGGAGTTCGTCACCATGTGTGAGAGTGGCACCCACCCATATATAAACTCGTCGAATCGGACTGTCTGTCGCGTTGACTGATCAGCGAACCGGCATCGTGGGCGCGCGAAACATTGGGTTTATACTTATTTTAGCCGTACGATGGGGACATGAACGTAGCCGACGCGATGACGCCCCGCGAGGACGTGGTCACCGCCGAACTCCCAGGCACTCGCTCGGACGTCCTCGAGTACCTGCAAGAACAATCCTTCTCGTCCGTTCCGGTCGTCAAATCGACCGACGACGGCCTCGAATACCGCGGACTGGTCTCGCGGGACGTCCTGATCGAACAGCCCGACGAGGACCAGCTCGTGATGTTGATGGACGACGTACCGACGACGACGGCCGAGACGTCGCTCGAGGACGTCGCGAGAACGATGGTCGAGGAGGGTGCGCGCCGCGTCCCGGTAGTCGACGGCGAGTTCGAGGGAATCGTCACGGTGACGGACGTGATCCACGCGATCGCGACGGGAGATCAGGAGACCGAGGGCACCGTCGAGGGCTACGCGAGCACCGACGTGAACACGAGCTACGAGGGCGCGCCGCTGCCGGTCGCCGAGCGCGAACTGTACTACGCGAACGTTCCCTACGCGGTCGTACTGGACGATGACGGCCGGATGTGCGGCGTTCTGACGGAGGTCGACATCATCGACGTCGCCCGCATCGTCGAGGGCGAAGAGGAGACGGGGAACAACTTCCCGGATCAGGACTCGGAGTGGTCCTGGGAGGGCATCAAGGGCGTTGGCAGTCGCTACCTCCCGACCCGGGACATCGAGATTCCCAACGGGCCCGTCAGCGAGTTCATGAGCGACGACGTGGTGACAGTCTCGGTACAGACGTCCGTACAGGAGGCCGCACAGCAGATGATCAGCAACGATATCGAACAGATTCCGATGGTCACCGGCGAGCAGTTGGTGGGTATCGTCTGCGACGTCGACATTCTGGAGGCGCTGTATGAGTGAGCACGAACGCGCGGAGGCGACCAACACCGCGGACGAACCGACGAGCGAGAAACTGGTCGAACTGGCCAAGCGGCGGGGCTACTTCTTCCAGTCTTCCGGCGCGTACGGCGGCGTCGGCGGTTTCTACACGTTCGGCCCGCAGGGTGCGGCCCTGAAGGGCAACGTCGAGGACGCCTGGCGCGACCGGTTCGCGGTCGCCGAGGGCAACATGGAGATCGACGCGCCGACGATCATGCCAGAACCGGTCTTCGAGGCGTCGGGCCACCTCGACGGCTTCGACGACATGCTCGTCGAGTGTCCGGAGTGTGGCGAGAGCCACCGCGCCGACCACGTCGTCGAGGACAACACGGAGTACGAGGACGCCGAGAGCCTCGCCATCCCGGCAATCGAGGAGGTCATCGCCGAGCACCAACTCGTCTGTCCCTCCTGTGGCGCCGGCCTCGCGGGTCAGGCCGTCGAGGCGTTCAACCTCATGTTCGCGACGAGCATCGGCCCCGGCGACTCCCAGCCCGGCTACCTGCGTCCCGAGACCGCACAGGGCATCTTCGTGGAATTCCCCCGGCTGAAGGAGTACGCCAGAAATCAGCTTCCGTTCGGTGTCACCCAGATCGGCCGCGCCTACCGCAACGAGATCAGCCCGCGGCGTTCGATCATCCGGACCCGCGAGTTCACGCAAGCCGAACTCGAGTACTTCATCGATCCCGAGACGGACGAGCCGGACCTGACAAAGATCGAAGACGTCGAGGTGACGCTCTACCCGGCCAGCGAGCAGAACAAAGAGAGCGCGGCGCAACGCGCCGCGGAGGAAGCGAGCGGCGACGATGCGAAGCCGCGAGAAGGCAGCGAGATCGAGACGACCATCGGCGAGGCCGTCGAGGAAGGGATCATCACCAGCCCGTGGGTCGCCTACTTCCTCGGCGTCGCCAAACCGTGGTACGACGCCGTCGGCGTCGACATGGACCGGTTCCGGTTCCGCCAGCACCTCTCGGGCGAACGGGCCCACTACGCCGCGGACTGCTGGGACGCGGAGGGCGAAATCGACGGCAACTGGATCGAACTCGCCGGATTCGCCTACCGCAGCGACTACGACCTCTCGAAACACGCCGAGCACTCCGGCGACCGCTTTACGGTCTTCAAGCAGTACGACGAGCCCAAAACCGTCGAACGCGCCACGGTCGATCCCGACATGAGCTACCTCGGTCCGGAGTTCGGCGGTGCGGCACAGGACGTGGTCGAGAAACTCGAGACCCTCGCGGGCCGCGATCGAGAGGCTTTCGAGGGCGACACCGTAGAGATCGAACTCGAGGGCGAGACCCACGAACTCCCCCTCGAGAAGACAGGCTTCGCGGTCGAGGAGCAGACCGAAGCCGGCGAGCACATCGTTCCCCACGTCGTCGAACCCTCCTTCGGCGTGGATCGGCTGGTCTACACCGTCCTCCACCACGCCTACCGCGAGGACGAGGTCGACGGCGAGGAGCGGACCTACCTCGGTCTCGATCCCGAAGTCGCCCCGACCTTCGTGGGCGTCTTCCCGCTACAAAGCGACGACGAACTCGAGGCAGAGGCCGAGGAGATCGCCACGGCCCTGCGCGAGGCCGGCCTGTCTGTCACGTACGACGACTCGGGCAACATCGGTCGTCGGTACCGCCGCCAGGACGAGGTCGGCACGCCGTTCTGCCTGACGGTCGATTACGAGACGATAGAAGACGAGGAGACGACCGTCACGGTCCGCGAGCGAGACACGACCGACCAGAAGCGACTGCCGGTCGACGGCCTGGCGGAGACGCTGGCCGAAATTCGGGAGGGAGACCTCGAGTTCGACGAACTGTAGCGGTTCGGGATCAGTTTCTGCGTTCGTTCGGGTTCCGAGACGGCTTCGTACAGATTGCCGTCCAGACGTACCGGCACAATCGCAGACGGATCGCTGTCGCATCGAGAACGACGCACGGACGTCCGTCTCAGTCCGGGCTCCAGTCGCCGATATCGCGAGCGACGAGCAAGTGAGCGAGAACGTAGAACGGAACCAGGATCATGACACCGACCAGAACGTCGACGGCGATTTCGATCGGAATTGGCGACAGAAACAGGAGCGCCAGCACGGCGACAATTCCGACTACGAGGACGAGAATGCGCCCGTCGATTCCGAGATCGCGGAACGACACTTCGACCCGTCGACCGACCGGCGACTGCGCGAGCGGTCCCAGCACGATCGCACCGACGACGACGCCGACGGCGACCCAGCGCCAGTCGTGGACAGTGGACGCATTGAGCGCCACGAGGAGGATACCACAAACGGCGCTCACGAGGTCGCCCTTCGTCGGCGGCCGATTCGGAAAGAACCCGTACCAGCGTAGCATCCCTCTCGAGTCCCGATTATCGCAGCCGGACGGAATAGCTATCGGTTCCGCAACAGCTCCGCCGGAACCGGCTTCGGGCGATCGCTCGAGGGCTCACCGATGACCGCAACCGACGACCCGCCGGCGCACACACAACCGACGGACTGAAGGCCCCGTTGTCCGAGGGGGAACGTGATGGCTGACGAACTGAAGCGACGACTCGTCCACTCGAGCGGGGCGGGGCTGGTCGCACTTTACCTCCTCTCCGACGCCTTTGACTTCGGACTGACGTGGCCCCGGTTTCGGGTCCTGATGGTCGTTCTCGCGCTCGGAACGATCGTCCTCGAGTTCCTCCGGCTGCAGGTCGGACTCGACTGGCAGCTGTACGACAAACTGACGCGCGAGTACGAACAGCACAAGTTCGCGGGCTACGGCTACTACATGGTTAGCATGACGATCGTCGTCCTCCTCTTCGAGCCCGAAATCGCCCTCCCGTCGATGTTGATGCTCGCCATCGGCGATCCGATCAGCGGCGCGGTCTCCGACGACAGCCTCAAGTTCGTCAAGGGGCCGAAGGTGCTCGTCACGATGTTCGTCGTGAGCGCGATCATCGCCGCGGCGTTCCTCTACGAGCACCCGCTCGCCGTCGTCGCGGCGGCGCTGGGTGCGACCCTCGCCGACGGAATCAAACTCAAAGTCGGCGACTACATCGTCGACGACAACCTGACGATCCCCATCTACGCGGGGGTTTTGGCCTGGTTGGTTCTCGAGTTCGGGCCGGTCTGAGCGGTTGGTACGCGGCCGGCGGCCGGTCAGATGTCAGTCGACCTGAACCGCCAGTAGCCGACGCCGACCGAGGCGACGATCCAGCCGACGAGCATGACGAGTGCGAACGCTGGTCGTTCGTAAAACGCCGGATCGGACGGCGGCTGGATGAACGTGCCGTTGTTGAGATCCGGAAAGAAACTGCCCATCAGGTGCGCGTAGGCGGCGACCGGGTTCACGGCTGCGACGAACTCGACCCACTCCGGGCTCGTCTCAGGGAACGAAAAGCCGTGGCGAACGTAGAGCACGGCCCGCGGCAGTTGCGTCCAGAGCTGGAAGAAAAAGAGGACGAAGAGTCCGAACGCGGAGACCGTCGCCCGCGTCGCCGTTCGAACGACGGCCGAGACGCCGACGGCGAGCGCGGTGAACGTGATCCCGAGAACGGCGAGCAACGCGGCCACGGTGACGAATCTGACGGGATCGACGGTCACGCCCATCAGGAGCGCCAGCGGAACGGCGGCGAGGAACGACGCGAAGATCGCCGTACAGATGACGAGCGTTCGCCCGAGGAACGTCCCGAGCACAACCGTGCCTCGAGAGAGCGGGAGCCCGAGTACGACCTTGAGCGCGCCGGTCGTGCGCTTTTCGACCAGCGCGGACGCGAAGAATCCGAGCGCGAGCAGCGGCGTCAACATCGTAAAGATGGCGAGCAGCGGCGGAACCAACTCCGGCCCGGAAGCCGACAACCGACCGTTGGTGTAGGTCACGAGCGCTCCGAGAAGGACGTACAGACCGACGAGCAGGTGGAGCTGGCGCTCGCGGACGGTATCGCGAACGTCCTCGCGGACGAACAGTGCGAGGGAGGGGAGGTCGGTCACTGTGCAACACCCCGCGTGTAGCGCTCGAAGAGGTCCTCGAGCGACGTCTGGCTCGTCGTGACGTTCGTCACCTCGGCCGTGGAGTCGTACAGCGTCGCGATAACGGACGCCTTCGCGGCGTTTTCGCAGGCAACGACGACGGTCGATCCGTCGGTTTTGATGCCGGTCACGCCCTCGAGCGATCGGACGCGGCTCATCGCGCTCTCGGGAACCGTCGATAGCTCGAGCGTCACCGTCGACGTCCCGCCGGTGGATTCGCGCAACGCGTCGATCGTGTCGACGGCGACGAGTTCGCCGCCGTCCAAGATCCCCACGCGGTCACAGACCGCTTCGACTTGCTCCATGATGTGGCTCGAGAAGAAGACGGTCGCGCCGCGTTCGTTTTCCTCGCGGACGATCCGGCGCATGGTCCGAGCGCCGTTCGGATCGAGTCCGGTCGAGGGTTCGTCCAGGACCAGCAGGTCGGGTTCGCCGACCAGTGCCATCGCGAGCATGAGTCGCTGGGCCATCCCTTTCGAGTACTCCGCGATGGGGTACGCGTCGAGGCCGCTCATCCCCACGCGCTCGATGAGTTCGGCCGGGTCGTCGTCCGCGTCTTTCGCGTCGATAGCGAACTCGACGTGCTCACGGCCGGTTCGTTCGCCGATAGCTCCGTAGCCGTCCGGAAGGATACCGACGCGCTCTCGGATCGCGGTGCTCTCGGTCGCAACGTCGTTTCCGAGAACGTGGACCGAGCCCTCGGTCGGGGCGGCGTAGTCGAGCAGGATGTCGATCGTCGTCGACTTCCCGGCACCGTTCGGGCCCAAGAACCCGAAAACCTCCCCGGATTGCACGGTGAGGTCTACGTCGTGGAGGGCGGTGACCGACCGGCTCCTGAAGAGCCCGCGGCGGTGGTAGCGTTTGGTCACGCCGCGGAGTTCGATAGCGGGCATGTAGCGAACGTCTTAGCAAACAACTATTAGTCTTTTGATCAGTTCGGTGCGGTCGGGCGGTTCCGATATCGGCAACACCGTCTCGGAACGGAGCGGTCATGGCTGCCGCCGTCGGATGCGCAATCACCGTGAGACGGCTGTTGGGTTTCGACGACTCGTCGACGGCGATGACGGCACTCGCCGACGGCCGCGGGAAGATTCTCTTCGCCGTCGCGACCGGCTGGTGTTTCTCGATCGGCGTCCGACTTGCGTACCCAGTGTTGCTCCCGTTCGTGCAGAACGCCTACGGGCTCGATCTGACGACGGCGGGATTCCTGTTGACGGTTCTCTGGTTCGCGTACGCGCTCGGGCAGCTTCCCGGCGGGGTTCTCGCCGATCGATTCGGGGAGGGGAACATCCTCGTCGTGAGTACGCTCATCTCGGCAGTTGCGCTCGGACTCGTCGCCGCGGCGGGAACGGTCTCCGTCGTCTTCCTCGCGACGGCGTGTTTCGGGTTCGGGACGGCACTCTACGGCGTCGCCAGGTTCACGATCCTCTCGGACGTCTTCCCGGACAACGACGGGACGGCGATCGGCATCACGATGGCCGCGGGCGAAGTCGGTAACGCCGTTATTCCGCTCGTCGCCGGCGGCATCGCGGCCGCCCTCGCCTGGCAGTACGGCTTCGGGCTCGCCGTTCCGATATTCGTCCTCGTCGCCCTCTTGCTCCGGCTCGTCGTGCCCGCACGAACCTCCGGATCGACGAGCGCCGTCGACAGCCTCTCGCTCGAGACGGTTCGGTACGTCGCGTCCCACGTGCGCCAGCCGTCCATCGTCGTCGTGACGGCGATCCAGATCCTCACGTACTGTATCTGGCAGGCGTTTACGGGGTTCTACCCGACCTACCTGATCGAGACGAAGGGGTTCTCGGAGGCGCTGGCGACGGCGCTGTTCAGCGCGTTCTTCGCGATGGGGATCGTCGTCCAGCCGCTGACCGGACGGCTCTACGATCAGTTCGGTATCAAGCGGTCGCTCCCGGCCGTGCTAGGCGTCGTCGTGGTCGGCCTCGTCGCGCTGCCGTTTCTCGAGGGGTTCTGGCCGATCGTTGCGGGCACCGTCGTTCTCTCGAGCATCCTCGGCTACGGGACGATCACCCTGCCGTACATGACCGCAGCGTTTCCGGCGGATATGAAGGGGACGGGACTGGGGTTCCTGCGAACGTTCTACATGACCATCGGTGCCGCGAGTCCGGTCCTGTTCGGCGCGCTCGCCGATCGCGGGTTCTTCGATGAGGGGTACTTCGTACTGGCCGGTTTCGCGGTCGTAGCGATGGCGCTCATTCGCTGGCTCCCGGAAGGTACTGAAACGTGACGGTCAGAGTGGTCAGACGAGCGGTATCAGGCGTTCAGTCGCCAGAGGTCGAAGTTGAGGACGGCCGCGAACGTCACCCAGGCGAGATACGGAACGAGCAGGGCCGCGGCGCGGCGGTCGACGCGCCGGAAGGCCTCGATCGTCGCGACGACCAGCACCCAGAGGGCGAGAATAATACCGAGAGCGGCCAGCGGTGCCTCGAGCGTGAAGAACGTGGGCGACCACGCGACGTTAAATGCCATCTGGACGGCGAAGAGGCCGAGCGCGAGCCGTCGACCCGACGCGTCGCTGCGCCAGACGAGCCAGAGCGCGACGCCCAGTAGCGTAAAGAGCAGCGTCCAGACGATCGGAAACGCGATTTCGGGCGGGTAGAACCACGGTTTCTCGAGGCTCCGAAACCAGGCCGTGTCGGGCGACGAGAAGACGCCGGGAAGGCTCCCGATCACGTTTATCAGCACGACGAAGCCGACCAGTCGAACGAGCGCCCCGCCGTCCGGTAATCGACCCGGCGACCGGGTGTGGTTCGCGACCATAGCGGAACGAACGACGCGAGTCCGGAAAGCGATGATGCCGACACCATCAAGCGATCGCTCGCGTCGGAACTCCTCGTAGAGCGATCGCGTTTCACTTCCACCGTACTTCCTCAATCCTTAACCGCGACCGCGTCGAACCAGCGGCAATGGCAGCAACGGACGAGGGCGCAGGTCCGCCCTCCATCGAGCATCCCCTTCTCGAGCCGAACTTCTTAGAGCGCCGGCTCTACCAGCTGAAACTCGCCGGCACAGCGGCGAACCACCACACGCTCGTCTGCCTTCCCACGGGCCTCGGAAAAACCACCGTCAGCCTGCTCGTCACCGCACGACGGCTCGACGAGGTCGGCGGCAAGTCGCTGATGCTCGCCCCGACCAAGCCGCTCGTCCAGCAACACGCGGATTTCTATCGCGAGGCCCTGCAGATCCCCGACGAGGAGATCGTGGTCTTCACCGGCGACGTTAGCCCGGACGACCGAGCCGAGATGTGGAAGGAGGCGAGGGTCGTGATGGCGACCCCGCAGGTGATCGAAAACGACCTCGTCGGGAGCCGGATCTCCCTGTCGGACGTCACCCATATCACCTTCGACGAGTGCCACCGCGCCACCGGCGACTACGCCTACAACTACATCGCGGAGCGCTACCACCCCGACGCCGACCAGCCGCTCGTAACCGGAATGTCGGCATCGCCCGGCGGCGACGAGGAAGCCATCCTCGAAGTCTGTGAGAACCTCGGCTTACAGGAGGTCGAGGTGATGACCGAGGAGGACGCCGACGTTTCCGAGTTCACCCACGACACCGACGTCGAGTGGAAGCGCATCGACCTTCCGGAGGAGGTCCTCGAGATCCGGGACACGCTGAACGAGGTGGTCAAAGACCGCCTCGAGAAGTTAAAGGAGATGGGCGTCGCGCGCTCGACCCAGCCCGACCAGTCCCAGAAGGATCTGAACCGAATGCGCGCCGAACTTCAGCAGCTGATCAACAACGACCAGTCGGAGGGGTTCAAGGGGATGTCCATCCACGCGGAGGTGATGAAGCTCCGCCAGGCCGTCACGCTCGTCGAAACCCAGAGCGTCGAAGCGGTGCGGCGGTACTTCGACCGCCAGCGCAATCAAGCCCGGTCGTCGGGCGCGTCGAAGGCGAGCCAGCGAATGGTCTCCGATCCGCGGGTTCGCGAGGCCATGCGGAAGTCCGAGAGCTTCGACGAACTGCATCCCAAGTACCGAGAGACCAGAATGCTCCTCGCGGAGACGCTGGGGCTCGAGGGCGGCGAGCGGGTGATCATCTTCACGGAGTCTCGTGACACCGCGGAGGCGCTGACGGAGTTCTTGAGCGAGAGTTTCGACGCCAAGCGGTTCGTCGGCCAGGGCGACCGCGAGGGATCGGACGGGATGACCCAGACCCAACAACAGGCGGTCCTCGACGAGTTCCGGGCCGGCGAGTTCGAGGTGCTGGTCTCGACGTCGGTCGCCGAGGAGGGCCTGGACGTGCCCGAAGTCGACCTCGTGCTCTTTTACGAACCCGTCCCCACGGCGATTCGGTCCATCCAGCGGAAGGGACGGACGGGCCGCCAGTCGGAGGGACGCGTTGTCGTCCTCATGGCCGAGGACACCCGCGACGAGGCGTACTTCTGGATCTCCCAGCGTCGCGAGAAGGAGATGGAGTCGGAACTGCGCGACCTGAAGGGTGTCGCCGACGATCTCGAAGCGGAACTGGACGACTCCCAGCAGGCGCTGACCGACTTCGGGGGCGACGGCGAGCGCGAAGTGAATGTAAACGGGAAAACGAAAAATCCCGGCGCAGTCGGCGGGTCTTCCAGTGGAAGTGAGGGGGTTTCGACACAGCCCGGACTGCAGGATTTCTCGGGCGACAGCTCGGAGTCGAGCACCGATGAAGCCGACGCTGTGGACGACGAGTCGAGCGACGACGGAGCCGAAAGCGAGGACGAGTCCGTCGAAACGCACGAACCACACGCGGAAGGCGATGAGATCGAAATCGTCGCCGACCAGCGCGAGATGGACGCCAACATCGCTCGCGATCTCTCGAGGCGCGAGGAGATCGAAATCCGACTCGAGACGCTCGACGTGGGCGACTACGTCTGTTCCGATCGCGTGGTCGTCGAACGCAAGTCGGTCGCGGACTTCGTCGACTCGCTCGTCGGGGGCGACCGGTCGGTCTTCGAGCAGGTCGGCGCGATGGCCAGACACTACTCGCGCCCGATCGTGATCGTCGAGGGCGACGGCCTGTACGAACAGCGGGATATCCACCCGAACGCGATTCGCGGCGCGCTCTCGAGTCTGGCCGTCGATTTCGGCGCGAGCATTCTGCGAACCGAGAGCGAGGACGACACGACGGAACTGCTCGCGGTGATCGCGGGCCGCGAGCAAGAAACCGCCGACCGGGAGGTGTCGGTCCACGGCGAAAAGCAGTCCAAAACGATCGCCGAACAACAGGAGTACGTCGTCTCCTCCATCGCCGAAATCGGCCCCGTCACCGCGAGATCGCTGCTCGAAGAGTTCGGGACCGTCGAGGCGGTGATGATCGCGACCGAAGAGGAGCTACAGGACGCAGACGGCGTCGGGAAGGTAACGGCCGAGCGAATGCGGGAGGTTATCGGGAACGAGTATACGGGCTCGAAGTGAGTCGTTCAGCCGGACGGTAGTGTCGACTCGACGCCCTCCGTTAGGCCGCTCAACACTTCTGGTCGATGAGCGTGAAATAATTCGGTTCCTCGTACTCACCGTCGACCGGGCTCTGTTGGATGTGTCGATAGACCGTTATCTTCTCGACCTCGTCGCCGTGTTCGTCCGTCGCCGTCTCGCAGAGCCAGTCGGTGTACTCTTCGGAGATCATCCCGTTCGGATCGTTGCTCGCGGAGCTGTGGACCGACTCCATGTACTTCCGGTGGCGGAACGTCTCGTACTCCTGTGCGGCGTCCGGCGGTCGATCGTGTACGACATCGCCGCCGGTGAAGACGTCGAGGGTCGATCCGTCTTCCATCTCCGCTTCGACGACGTACCAGCTGTACGACTCGGACGGATCGGGAGTGTACAGCCCCCATCGTTGTTCGTCGGGGAAGTTCGATTCGATCTCGTCCGGGACGGCCATCCCGGTGGCGTGACTCGCACTAAATAGCAGGATCCAGACGAGAAAGATGATACCGACGATGGTCTTCAGCGACCGGCCGTACGCGACAACGAACGAGGTACCCGATTCGTGACCCCGACGACGAAGGGCCTCGAGCACGCGCCGTTCTACGGGCGGCCGGCCGATCGGGCCGAGGTGTGCTGCAGTCGGGAGTCGGTTGCTCCATCGGTGAGACGGGAACAGCGACGCGGCCGCGTCCCAAAAGGGAGTCGTGAGGAACGGAAGGACCGCTGCGATCAAAACGAGTGGAAACAGCCCGACGGCCATCGTCGGTAGCATTCCGAGGAACGCACCGATGTACGCGAGGGCGAAGACCGCTCGCACCCGCCCGGTGGTCATCAGGAGAAACACGACCGAACCGGCCAGTAAGGTCACCCAGATCCAGTTGAGAAGCTCCAGGAGCGCTGGGTAATTGCCGAGGTGGTTGCCGAGGTGGATCGTCATCACGTCGTTCGCAAGGGCGATTCCGAGCGCGTCGCCGGCGTACCAGGTCTCCCCGCCGTGTTTGAGAACCGCGTTCTGGGTCAGGACAGCGACCGGTTGAACGAGCATGGCGGCGGTCGTAAACCCGACCACGGTAGTCCGCACCGTGCCACGACGGAGTGCGTCGATCGACCATCGTTCCCCGAGCGGAACCAGGATCGAAACCAACAGGAGGACTCGGAGCAACCGGTCTGCACCGTTGAGGACCAGCGGGTTTCGCACCTGTAACGACACCAGCAACAACAGCGAGACGAACGCGACCAGCCGCGTTCGATATCCCAGCATCAGCGCGACCGCAAACACCGCGGCGACCGCGAACAACAACTGCTGAAACCACAGCTCGCCGGAGAGACCGTGAATCGAATGACCGTCGTAGAGGATAGACGTCGCTTCGTATACGGCAACCGGATAGACGCCGTCATCGGTGTAGAAGTACCCGATATGCCGTGCCCGATGGAGCAGATCGACGAAGAGGATCAGACCGAGTGCGATACGGAGCGTGGCGAGGGCGCGCGTATCGATCTCGAAGCGCGACCGAACCCTTCCGCGTACCGACTCGAGTCGGGCTTCGAGAGACCGAACGGTCTCGGCATCCGATTGGCCTCGTGTCGGTTTTAGCTCTCCGCCCATGGTTCTCGGGTCATCCCTAGCCAGGCCGTGTGACTGCCGCAGGGAGCCGCCCTCCCGATCGGTTCACGTCACTTCTCGGCGGGGAACATGAGAGAAGATGTGAATGAACCAGGTATAAGTTTTGTGCTATTGATACGTACGAGCGCGGGAGCAACGGATAGCGCGACGGTACGACACGGCCGTCGCAACGCCATACCGAAGGTGGAGACGAGACGATCGACCCGCTCGCTGAAGTCACGGATCGGGAACAAAAACCGTGCTAGCGTCGGAACGGGGTCGGTCGGGCGGAGTCAGGAAGGTACCGAAGCAACCACACGGGTACAAGATCGGCAGATACGACTCAGTCGCCGACGTCCGACGTAATTCCGTCCTCGTGCTCGTCGGGAACGGAAACCCGGTCAGCATCGCCTTCCACGCGGGCGACGACCCGTTCGGCCGCGAGGACGGATCCGACCCCGAGTGCGACGCCTGCCACGACATCGAGTAACCAGTGAATGCCGAGGTACATCGTCGAGAAGACGACACAGGTGACCACGAACGATGCAATCGGGAACCACCGTGGGGACTCCCGGCGCGACCGCCAGGCAAACAGCAAGACGACGATCGACAGCGACGTGTGAAGCGACGGGAACACGTCCGTGTTCGCAGAGACCGCCGACGTGAGTTCCTGGGTCTCCGGATAGAAGGAGTACATCAAGCCATCGACGGTCGACAGGTGGTTGCGGGGTCCGTACGCGATAAACAACGTGTAACAGATCGAACCGAGCAGGTAATTGAAGAGGTACGCGATGAGCAACTCCTTGAGGTGGCGCTGGGACGACCACAGGAAATAGAGGATCGGTGCGGTCACCAGGAGGAACGGGAACCCGAACATGTACATCGCCGAGAAGAAACCTATCGTAGCCTCGGGAACGATGTCCTGAAGGTAGGCGACGAACTCGCCTTCGACGGCGTAGAGTTCGTCGGTAATGTCCCAGTCAAGCGCATACGAGATCTCCAGACTGTACTTATGCGTTGCTCGCTTCAGCAGGAAGAACAGCGCCGCAGCGCCGAGATAAGGCGCGACATCCAGAAGTCGACGATCGAGTTCACCGATGGTTCGTCGAAACTGTCGGGGCTGGACACAGAGAGCACACGTCATCGTCAGTCCGGTACAGACGGCGAGGGCGGTCACGATCACAACAGGTGCTAATGCCATATATGGTATCTACCTCGTTCTTCTAGAAATTGTAATATCTCTCGTCTTATTTATATCTGTACACGTGGATCGACATAAACGGACACCGTTCACTCGAAGAGACATGACCGGATCGGACTGTCGTTTGGAACGGATTCCAGTGAGCAGCGTCACGCGGGGCTGCTGTCGAATCGAAACCGAACCGGTCGTCCGGGTCGAGTGCGCAGTAACACGTGGAATCGAGCCGATCTTCGACGACGACCTCGAGCGCGGCCTCACAACGGGAACGAGAGAAATTATCGCGTCGTCGCGGACTCAGCGCAGCGTCTCGAGCGTCTCGCTCGCCTCGCGAGCGGCCTCGAGACAGTCTTTCGCGTAGCGCGGGTCGTCCGTCGCAGCGGCTTTGCTCGCGAACTTCTTCAGGGCCTGCCGGAGCGAGGCGCGGGAAGCCTCGAGGTCGCCGTCTGCAGGCTGCGAGGACGATGCGCGACGGCGATCGTCAGCGGCCGACCGGCGAGCGATGTCGCGGCCAGCGGAGTCGGTCTGTGGCGGTGACTGGCCGGGCGACGGTTCGACAGCACGCGACGGGGACGCTGCCGCCGTGTCCGTGCTCGAGCGCTGTGGGTCGTCCGCAGTATCCGCGTCGGACGGTTGGCTCCGTTGACGGTCCGGTTTTGCAGCGTCGGCGCTGCTGCCATCGGTCGCCGCGGACTCGGTCTCGGCGGTTCGACTCGACGGTTCGCGATCCGCGGTGCGTTCGGACGCCGTCTCGGAGTCCGCCTCGTCGGCCGACTCCGCGGCCGGCTGGGCCTCGAGATCGGTTCCGCGAACGGCGTCGGGGTTGCCGTGACAGCTCGGACAGAACGTGGTGTCGTCCTGCTGGAAGAGCGGGTCGCCACAGGTCCCGCAGTGGGCGTTCGTCATCGTCGCACCCTTGAGCAACAGATCGCTCATGCGCTGGGTCGTTCGTCGCTCTTCCCGGTCGCGCTCGTACTTCTCCCGAAGCTTCTCGCGTTCGGCTTCCTTGTCGAAGTCGCTCATACCCGGCTAGATGCGATGGACCGTCGAAAAGGCTACGAAGAATCGAGGCTCGAAAACGGACCGGCGGAGTGCTCCCCTCGAGTTGTCGAGACAGTCCGTTCGCGGCGAGCCGCAATTCCTCGAAATCGGTTCGGTGTCCTCCGAGCGACCGCGACGGTCGCGTTCAGTCCGAGCGCTCGAGCGCCGCCTCGACCGCGTCGACGGCCGCTTCGGGGGTGTCGACCGTCTCGAGATCGATCCCGAGATCGGAGACGTCGTGCGTCTCGAGCCCGACGACGGGCCGGTCGTAGATGCCGGCGAACCCGATCTCGGAGAGCGTGCCGACGCCGCCGGTGAGCGCGATGACCGCGTCGCCGTTCATCGGGACGAGCGCGTTGCGCGCGTGACCGAGACCGGTTGCGATGGCGTGGTCGACGTACTCGTTTGCGTCCTCGGGGCGTTCGCCGGGAAGGATCCCGAGCGTCGTTCCATCCTCCGCCTTCGCACCGCGACAGACGGCTTCCATCGTCCCGCCGCGGCCGCCGCAGACGACCGTGTGGCCGCGAGCGCCGAGTTCTCGACCGACGGCTTCGGCTCGAGTCGCCTGCTCGTCGGAGATCGCACCGCCGCCGATAACGCTGACACGCATACACGAGCAACTGGTGAGCACGATAATGACCGGTTCGGTCTCCACGGCCGCCCGGTGAGAGTGCGGGTTCAGACGGACCGCTCGAGTGCCGTGACTGTCTTCGGCAGCTGTCGAAAGATATCTCGTCGGATCGTTCGAGAGTGTAGGTTCCGACGGATTTAACGCGTGGGATGGCGAAGCATTACGCGGTATGACGAAAGTTAGCGTGGTCGGCGCGGCCGGGACCGTCGGGGCCGCCGCAGGCTACAACATCGCGCTTCGGGACATCGCGGACGAACTCGTGCTCGTCGACATTCCGGACAAGGAAGACGACACGATCGGACAGGCTGCAGACACCAACCACGGCGCAGCCTACGACTCGAACACGACGATCCGACAGGGCGGCTACGAGGCGACCGAAGGGTCGGACGTCGTCGTCATCACGGCCGGCATTCCGCGCCAGCCGGGCCAGACCCGCATCGACCTCGCGGGCGACAACGCGCCGATCATGGAGGATATCGGCTCCTCGATCGCCGAGTACAACGACGACTTCATCACCGTGACGACGTCGAACCCGGTCGACCTGCTCAACCGTCACCTCTACGAAACGGGTGACCGCGCACGCGAGCAGGTCATCGGCTTCGGTGGTCGACTCGACTCCGCTCGGTTCCGCTACGTCATCTCCCAGCGCTACGACGTCCCCGTCCAGAACGTCGACGCGACCATCCTGGGGGAACACGGCGACGCCCAGGTCCCCGTGTTCTCGAAGGTCCGCGTCAACGGCCGGGACCTCGAGTTCAGCGACGAGGAGAAAGACGAACTGCTCGAGGAGCTGCAGACCTCGGCGATGAACGTCATCGAGAAGAAAGGGGCCACGGAGTGGGGGCCGGCCACCGGCGTCGGCCACATGGTCGAAGCCGTCCTGCGCGACACCGGCGAAGTGCTCCCCGCGAGCGTGACGCTCGAGGGCGAGTACGGCCACGAGGAAACCGCCTTCGGCGTCCCCGCCAAGCTCGGTTCCAATGGCGTCGAGGAGGTCGTCGAGTGGGATCTCACCGAATTCGAGCGCAACCAACTCGGCGAGGCCGCCGAAAAACTCTCCGAGCAGTACGACAAAATCAGCTGACGCCGGCAGTCCGACGGCGTTCGGTCCTTCGTTTTCCCAGCCACGAAAAACGAAAACAGCAGCGGGTCGCGGCCGAACTGGACTGTTCGGAGAGCGCAGCGTCAACGGTGCTTCGGACGATCGAATCGGAACTCGTGGATGCGGCGCTCGGACGCTAAAACCGGGAGTACAGACGGGTGATCAGTTACGGAATCAACTGCTCACCGTCGTCGTCGTAGATCCTGATCGCGTCGACGGGACAGGTTCGGGCGGCGAACTTCGCATCGAGTTCCGCGTCCTCGGGAATCTCGCGAGCGAAGATGCCGTCCTCTACCGCTTCGCTGCCCTCGAGGGTCGCTTTCCCGGCCGCTTTGTCCTTCTCGAAGGCGTCCCACTCGGCGACACACTGGTACATTCCGATACACGTGTCTTCGTCGAACTCGACTCTCATGCTCGAGGGTTCGGGAGTCTCAGACATACCGCTTCCGGACCAAATCCAGTGATCGGCGGGCGACGAGACGGACAAAACGCACGTGTACCAGTAGATTAAAATGAGTTTAGGATCGCGTTGGAATTACGGTTATGGAAGAGGAATTATGTCAAACAGAACGAACGACGGAACGCGGCCATTCACGACGCCGAGTCATCGCAGCCGGTGTCGGAATCGTCGGGACCGGCGTTCTGGCGGCCGGCGCACAGACGCAGATCGTTCGCTCGCAGGACGAACTACCGAGCGGAACCGGCCAACAGGTGTACGCGAACAGCTGTGAGGACGTCGATCACTGGGGAGTCACGCTCGAGGAGGCCAACGAGAACTGGAGCGCGCGGTCGGATCCGAGCAGGTACTGTTCGGTTCCGTGTACGTTGACCAACACCGACGAGTTGACGATCGGCCAGCAGATCAGGGTGGGAAGCGGTGAAGCCGGCGAGTTCGAAAACGCGGTGTACACCGTCGCTTCGGAACACGAAGACGATACGCTTCGATTGACGGCGAGCGGTCTCGATCGGATCGGAGCGAGCGAGTCAGCGACAGCGACGATCGGTCCCCGGGCGGTCCATCCGGGCTACAATACCCGACAGGGTGGAGAACTGAACGACGAGTACGTCGAATACGTCGTCGAAGGCGACGACGTAATCGTGATCGCCCCGCACGGGGGCTACATCGAATACGGGACGGACTTTCAGGCCACTCGAGTCGCCGAAGCGATCGATGGAACGGGGTGGATCTGTTCGGGGTTCAACGAAGGCGGAGGTGCGTTTACCCGCTGGCACAGTTACTCCACGGAAATCCATCGGCGGTCGTTCCCCGGACTGGACTCGTTGCTCGATCAGCGCTTTGGCTGGGGCGTCGCCTTTCACGGCTACTCGAATGGAGAAATCCTCGTCGGCGGCACTGCTGACACGGAAGACAAGGCCATCATGAGGGACGCCATCTCCGAGCAGTTGCCCGAGCGAACGGTCAGGATAGTTGAACGTGACGCCACGGAGTACACCGGGGCGAATCCCGCGAACGTGCTCAATCACCTCGCAACGGTCGGACAGACGATCCAGATCGAGCAGCCGACCGACGTCAGGCAGTCCGACTGGGCGTTAGTAGCCGACGGCGTCACCGAAGCGCTCGAAGAGATCCGGACGTAATTCCGCGTCCGATCGCATCGAGACGATACTTTAAACCGCGGGACGCGCCAAGGACGAGTAATGAATATCGAGGAGCTGTCGGGGCTCCCAGCCGGTGCCCGCGAGCACTTCCGGAACGAGGGCATCGAGGAGCTCTACCCGCCACAGGCCGAGGCGGTCGAGCGCGGCGCGACCGACGGGGAGAACCTCGTCGCCGCCGTCCCCACCGCCAGCGGAAAGACCATGATCGCCGCGCTTTCGATGCTGTCGGCGGTCGAACGCGGCGGAAAGGCGCTCTACATCGTCCCCCTGCGAGCGCTCGCCAGCGAGAAAAAGGCCGAGTTCGAGGCCTACGAGGAGTTCGGCGCGACGACCGGCGTCACGACGGGGAACTACGAGAGCACCAGCGAGTGGCTCGCCACGAAGGATATTATCGTCGCGACCAGCGAGAAGGTCGACTCGCTCGTGCGAAACGGGGCCAACTGGCTCTCGGACCTCACCTGCGTCGTCAGCGACGAGGTCCACCTCATCGACGACCGGAATCGAGGGCCGACGCTCGAGGTGACCCTCGCCAAACTCCGGAAACTCAACCCGGGCATGCAGGTCGTCGCGCTCTCGGCAACGGTCGGGAACGCCGACGAAATCGCCGACTGGCTCGACGCCTCGCTCGTCGACACCGACTGGCGGCCGATCGACCTTCAGATGGGCGTCCACTACGGCAACGCCCTGAACTTCGACGACGGCTCGACGCGGGAGGTTCCCGTCGAGGGCAGCGAAAAGCAGGAGGCCGCGCTCGTCCGCGACATCCTCCAGGAGGGGGGTTCCTCGCTCGTCTTCGTCAACTCCCGGCGAAACGCCGAGGCCGCCGCGAGGCGGCTGGGTGGGGTCTCGAGTAACGAACTCACCGACGACGAGCGAGCCGAGTTGGCGACCCTCGCCGACGAGATTCGCGAGGACAGCGACACCGAGACGAGCACGGACCTAGCCGCGTGCGTCGAACAGGGCGCGGCGTTCCACCACGCCGGGCTCTCGAGCACGCAGCGAACGCTCGTCGAGGACGCCTTTCGCGACCGGCTGTTGAAGGTCATCTCGGCCACCCCCACGCTCGCCGCCGGCGTCAATACGCCGGCCCGACGCGTCATCGTCCGCGACTGGCGGCGATTCGACCCGAGCGCGGGCGGGATGGCACCGCTCGACGTTCTCGAAGTCCACCAGATGATGGGGCGGGCCGGCCGGCCCGGGCTCGACCCCTACGGCGAGGCCGTGTTGCTCGCCAAGAGCCACGAGGAAAGCGAGGAGCTATTCGACCGCTATGTCTGGGCCGATCCCGAACCCGTCCGCTCGAAACTGGCGGCCGAACCCGCCCTGCGGACCCATGTGCTCGCGACCATCGCCTCCGGCTTCGCGCGCACGCAAGACGGTCTCCTCGAGTTCCTCGAAGCGACGCTCTACGCGAGCCAGTCGAGCGAAGCGGGGCGACTCGAGACCGTAACGGAGACGGTCCTGCAGTATCTGGAATCGAACGACTTCATCGAGCGCGAGACGCCACGCGCCTCGGACGGCTCGAGCGAGATATCGCGAGAGCGCGAGAGCGACGCGGCCGCCGACGCCGGCGCGTTCACCTCCGCGGCCGACCTCGCCGAACAACAGGCCGCCCGGGGCGACACCGAACTCGAGGCGACCAGCCTCGGCCACACCGTCTCCCGACTCTACCTCGACCCCATGAGCGCCGCCGAGATCGTCCACGGGTTAGAGCGCGCCGACGAACGCCCGACTGCGCTCGGGCTCTACCAGCTCGTCTCGCGGACGCCCGACATGTACCAACTCTACTTGCGCTCGGGCGAGGACGAGACGTACGGCGGACTCTACTACGAGCGAGAGGCCGAACTGCTGGGCGACACGCCAAGCGAGTTCGAGGACGAACGCTTCGAGGACTGGCTGGCCGCGCTCAAGACGGGCAAACTGCTCGAGGACTGGGCCAGCGAGGACGACGAGGAACGGCTGACCGGTCGGTACAAGATCGGTCCCGGCGATCTTCGGGGAAAAACCGACACCGCCGAGTGGCTCCTCGGCGCGGCCGAGTCGCTGGCCGCGGAGATCGACAGCGAGTGGACCGTGGCCGTCCGCGAAGCCCGCGCACGCGTCGAACACGGCGTCGGCGAGGAACTGCTCGAGCTGGTATCGGTCGGCGGCGTCGGCCGCAAGCGCGCCCGGCGACTCTACGAGGCCGGTATCGAGCAGCCGGCCGACCTTCGCACCGCCGACAAGGGCGTCGTCCTCGGCGTGCTCAAAGGCGAGAAGACGGCAGAAACCATCCTCGAGAACGCCGGCCGAGAGGATCCGGCGATGGACGGCGTCGAACCGACCGAATCGGCGGCGAGCGCCGACGGAGGGGGAAAGCCGAACAGTGGAGACGACCCGTCGACTGCGGACGCGGACGACGACGACAGTCAGGCGAGTCTGGGTGATTTCTGATGCGGGTACTCGAGTGTACGCTCGCGATCGACGATCTGGACGCGTTCGTCGCCCGAATCGGCGAGATCGGCGACCGCCACGAGACGACGATCCAGGCGTTCGATGCCCGATACGTCGCCGATCGCACCCACCTCGAGCGGAGCGTCGAACTGGCCGACCGCGCCATCGCCCGCGGCGAGAACGTCGCTCGGGACCGCGCCGTCGAAATCCTGCTGTACGCCGCCGGTCGCCGACAGATCGATCGCGCCCTCGAGATGGGCGTCAGTGAGGGCGAAACTCAGGCCGTGATCCTTGTTACCGATGTCTCCACCGGAAACGAGGGGGTTCGAGACGACGCCGAGACAGCTACGCTCGAGGAACTCGCGGAACTGGACGCCGTCGTTGCGACCGGGCCGACGCTCGAGCGCCAGAACGAGGCGACGCTGTGTGCGTTCTTCGAGATCACCGACGCCGAACGCGGGGCGACCGACGCCTCGCTCGCCGCGCTGGTCCACGAGCGCGTCGCGCTGCTCAACGTCGAGAAGTAGCGGCGGGCTCCATCCATCACGCCCGTCAGTCGTCCGCGGCTTCCTCGCGGCGACCGTCTCTGGATTCCCGAAGGCCGTCGCAGATTCCGCCCTGGCTCGACATATTGACCCGTGCGAGTCGTCCACGCCGATGGACGAGGTCGAACGACTCGGCGTCGATCGGGTCGCCCTCGGGAGTTCGGAACAGGATCTCGTCCGGTTCCGAGACGAGGCCTGTCTCACGAGCCTTCTCGAGGTAGCGTTCGATCGGTTCCGCAGGGACGGTGACGGCAAACGAGCGATCGCGAACGTAGATGGAGAGTCCGTCGACCGGATCGGCTTCCGCCTCGGTGGCGGTCGGCTGATCGTCGACGGCTCGAGCGAGGTCGATACCGTCGAGATCCCGAGGCCGAAGTTCGACGAGGACACCCGCCCCGAGTCCGGCGTCCAGTAGCGTCTCGACGGCGTCGTACTGCCGTGCAACGCGCGCTTTCTCGTCTAGTTCCGCACGAACTGCCTCGATGTCGCCGTCAGCATCCGGAAACGCCGCACCGAAGGACAGTCGTTCGTTCACGCCGCGATTGATCTCGTCGTCGTGCATGTGCTCGCAAAGCGTAATCCAGGCCGTCTCGATCGACGGCAGCGATTCGACTGCGTCGCGAGCGTCGACCGCCATCATCCAGGCGAACGCCGGCGAGCACCACGCCGTCGGCAGCGTGAACGCGACGCTGGCGCGTTCGCCGTCGATCTCGATCGCATCGATGTACTCGAGGTCGACGATCGAACGGTCGAGTTCCGGATCGGTGACCCGATCCAGCCGATCGCGAACGGCCGCTCGAGTCGGGCCGTCGGAACGATCTGCGGTCATCAGTCGTCCGCCGTCGCGGATTCCTCACCCGCGTAGTGTTCTCCGAGATCGAACCGGTCGGTGATCTGGTCGTCCCGAAACGCCCGTCGCTTTGCCTCGATGTCGATATCGTAGAGTTCGGCGGCGTTCTCGCCCATCACCTTCTTTTTCGTTTCGACGTCCCATTCGACGCCGTACTCCGTGCGATCCTCCTGAGTGAGTTCGGCTTCGAGAACCGCCTCGACGAGCCAGTCGGGATTCCAGATCGCGTAGTCCGAACCGAAGAGCACGCGGTCCTCGCCGAGCCACCAGAGGAGTTCGGACAGGATCTCCGAGAACTTACCCGGCCGGTTCTGGGCGAACGGCGCGGCGACCGCGAGCCCGCCGTAGACGTTCGGTTCCTGCGCGGCGATCCAGCAGAAGTCGTCGAGACGAGGCAGACCGACGTGTTCGACGACGAAGTTGAGATCGGGAAACGACGAGGCCGCGTCATCGACGTCCTTCACGTCGAAGGCGTCGCGGTTCAGCGGCCGGATCGTCGGCCCCTTGTGGACGTGGACGGTGTCGATACCGAGATCGGCGCACTTCTCTAGGAAGCGGAACGCGTCCTCGTCGTCGAGTCGCCACCCCTTCGAGTCGCCGCGCCACTCGGCGGTGTAGAGTTTCACGCCCGGGATGTCGTACGTCTCGTGGAGTTCCTCGAGGTACTCGATTCCCGGGTCGGCGTCTCGAGGATCGAACGAGCCGTTGAGGACGAACCGGTCCGGATACTCGTCGGCCAACTCGGCGTTCTGTTCGGTCGTGTTGAACCCCTCGTCGTAGAAGTCGGTGAGGTACGTGGGCTGGAAGATTGCCATATCGACGGCGGCGGTCGAGAACAGGTCGTCGATCATCCGCTCGGCGCCGTACTCCCGATACTCGTCCATGCTCCACTGGCGCTCCGCTGGCGTGAACGTCGTGTGATAATCGTAGAAACACTGGATAAACTGTTCCCCGCCGTCGTGGATGATGTTCTCCTCGGTCGCGTCCCACAGGTGAACGTGGCCGTCGATGACGAAGATGTCCTCGCCGTCGTGCTGATACATCGTGGGGAGTTAAACGTTATCATAGAACATTATACTTATTCAGGGACGTGTGATATACGTAGTGGGGAACACGATAGTCGTTGGATTAGTGTTCTCCGGAACGTGTATCATGTCCGCCACATTCACGGCGTTCGATAGGTAGGGCGATAGTTTTCATCGAGGGCGGTGAAGTGGGGCGTGCTACCATGCACGCAGCCCGACTCCACGAGTACACCGACGAGATGAGCGAAGCGCTCTCGATAGACGACGTCGACCAACCCGAACTCGAGCGATCCGATCAGGTGCTGATCGAGGTGAAAGGCGCGGGGTGGTGTCAGACGGACAATCACATCATCGAAGGAATGTGGACCGACTACGCACCCCAGGACCTACCGATGACGCTCGGACACGAGAACGCCGGGATCGTCGCCGAGACCGGCGATGAGGTAACGTTGGTCGAAGAAGGCGATCCGGTGGTCTGCCACCCCGTCCAGACCTGTGGTATCTGTCGGCCCTGCCGACTCGGCGAGGACATGTACTGCGAGAACAGCGCGTTCAACGGACTCACGACCGACGGCGGCTTCGCCGAGTACCTCCAGACCAACGAGCGCGCAGTGATTCCGCTGCCCGACGGCGTCGATCCGACCGAGATCGCACCCCACGCGGACGCAGGGATCACGGCCTACCACGCCGCGAAGAAAGCGGTCGACGAGCTGAATCCGGGTGACACCTGCGTCGTCATCGGCGTCGGTGGCCTCGGCCACATCGGGCTGCAGTGTCTCGACGCGATGAGCGCCGCCGATATCGTTGCCGCCGACATCAAGGACGAGGCGCTCGAACTGGCCGACGATTTAGGGGCGCGTCACACCGTCAACTCCGCCGACGAGGATATCGCGAGCGTGATCGCGGATCTAACCGACGACGTTGGGGCCCAGCAGGTAATCGACTTCGTCGGCGGCGACGAGACGACCGGACTCGCGCCCGAGATCGTCGCCGCCGGTGGCGACCACCACGTCGTCGGCTACGGCGGTCACGTCCACGAACCCAGTCAGGCGCTGGTCAACGGCGAGTTCGCGTTCCGGGGAACACTGGTCGGCAAGTACGCCGAACTGCAGGAACTCGTCGCGCTCGTCGACCGCGGCGACGTCGAACTGCGCACCGAACGCCACGACCTGGACGAGATCAACACGGTGGCGGAACGGCTCGAGCACAACGAGATCGAGGGGAGGGCGGTTATCTTGCCGCCGTAATCTGTCCGCCCCTGGCGTCGCGGGATCGGCGTGTCAATCGCGACGATTTGAACCGCGATCCGGCACGGCACTACGCTCTTGTAGAGCCGAATGATACCCCCTGCATGGTCACCCTCGAGGATCCCATCGAGATCGGCGGCACGACGATTCCGAACCGGCTCTATCGCGCGCCGCTGCTCGAATGTGCGGGCAACGGCCCCGACGCCGTCGACGCACTAATCGACGACCTCGAGCCGGCCGCAGCGTCGGGCGTCGGACTCCTCTGCCAAGGCGCGACGATCGTCCGCGGCGACGGCGGCTGTGCCGCGCCGGGGATGACCCGCGTCCACGACCCCGAGTTCGTCTCGCGGCTCTCGCGGCTCACCGACCGGATTCACGACCACGGGAGCCGGATCTTCCTCCAACTCGAGCACGGCGGGCTCCGAAGTATGGAGACCTGGCACGCCGAGTACCGACGGGAGCATCCGGACCTCGAGCAACTCGCCGTCTCGGAGCCGCCGTGGCAGTTGCAGTCACTCGATCGGCTCGGGTTCCTCGAGTACGATCCGCACGTCCTCACGACTGCGGAAGTGTACGACCTCGCGGCCGATTTCGGCCGGTCGGCCGAGTACGCCGTCGACGCGGGCTACGACGGCATCCACCTCTCGGGCGCGAACATGGGGATCGTCCAGCAGTTTCTCTCGCCCTTCTACAACCGCCGCGACGACGAGTTCGGTGGGAGTCCCGAGGCCAGACTCGAGTTTCTCGCGCTCGTCCACGAGGAGATCCGCGAGCGCGCCGGTGACGTCCCCCTGATGACCAAGGTGCCCGCCGAGACGCCCGCGCCGCCGTCGCCGCTCGTTCGCCGGAAACTGTCGCTCGAGGACGGGATCGAAATCGCCCGCCGACTCGAAGAAATCGGCTACGACGCGGTGGTTCCCGTCCAGACGTCGGTCGTCTGGGATATGAGCATCGTCCGCGGTGAGTACCCCGAGCGGGCGTGGGCGAACGAGGGACTGCAGGCGGAGTACGACGCGGCCTTCGGCGGTCCGACGCACAAGCGACTCGTCTCGGTGGCGAATCGGGTCCAGTCGCTGCAGTACGACTTCGAACCCGCGTGGAACGCGGACTTCTGCCGGCGCGTTCGCGAACGGGTGTCGATACCCGTGCTGGCAGAGGGCGGGGTCCGCGAGCGAGCGCGGATGGATCGGTTGCTGGGGGACTCGAGCGGTGAATCCAGCGACGGGGGGGAGTCGCCGGCCTGCGACATGGTCGGCATGGCCCGGCCCTTCTACGCCGAACCGCGGTTAGGGGCGCGACTACTCGAGACTGGGTCTGAAGACGACGGCTCGCGCGTGCTCTGTGAGAGCTGTAACAACTGTACGGTGCCGCAGGTGACCGGTGCCCCAGGAATCTGCCGGACGCCGGACGTGCTTCGAAAGCGCGGCGAACTCGAGCGAAACGGGGCGTACGAACGGACCTGACGCGTCTTTCGGGTCCGGGATCAGACCGTAATCGTGTCGCTCGTCAGTTCCTCGAGCGTTCCCTCGGTCGCGTAGTCGGGGGCCTCGACTCTGAAGGGGGAGTCGGTCGAGCCCGCGTAGTGGAGTTGGAGCGTGTACGAGCCGTCGTCGGCGATCGGCGCGGCTTCGGCCCGATCCGCGTCGAGTTGCTCGAGCCAGACCATCTCCCCGGCGTACGCGGGATCCGACTGTCCTCGTATCTCGTAGCTCACCCGCTCGGACGAGACCTCCGTTCCCTCGATCGGATAGCCCTGATCGATCCACGCCTGGAACCCCTCGTCGAGCGCGTACACCTCCTCGTAGCCGTCGTCGATCAGCGACGCAGCACGCAGTCCGGAGAGGTGGTGTGGACACCCGCAGTACGTGACGATCCGATCGTCGGTGGCCCAGTCGTCGGTCGGATCGTCGTCGACACCGTCGGGCGCTTTGCTAAACGCTGCACCGACGATGCGACTCTCCTTGAACTGGTCAGCACCTCGCGCATCGGCAATACGGGACTCCCGTCGCTGATACCAGTAGTAGACGTCCGTTATCGGTGCAAGTGGAACCTCGACGCCCTCGAACGTCTGCGTCTCGTAGGCGTCGGTATCGATCGACCGCTCGTCGGGGACGGTATCCGATTCCGGACCGTATCCGTCGCCCTGCTCGACATCGCCGTCACCACTGAGACAGCCGGCGACAACCGTAGCGGCCATCGCCGCCCCTGCCGTGAGAACCTGCCGTCGATTCATTGACGCAGAGTAGGGCTCGCGCTTCAATATGGTTTCTGGTTGGTCAACTCGTCGGACTGACCCCTTTGTTTCGACTGGAAATGTGGAGACGGAGCTAGTATAATTCTCGAGATGAAAGAACGGTGGAATAGTCCATGCTGGATTCGAACCAGCGTCGAAGCCCCCAGAAGGCTTCAGGATTGGCCACTACCCTAATGGACTGGATATGTTTCGCCGGTCTCGGCTACCGACGACGTACACCTCAGTAGTGGGTGTCCATATTAGAGTGTTACGAACTGGACCGGATATCGAGGCCGGCATCGGCCCCACCCCCTCGTACTGCGCTTTCGTCGGCGATCCGCCCAGGCGATCGGCGGCCTCCCACAACGCCTCGAGACACGCCCTTTCCGTCGTCACGCCCTCGTTCGCCTCGCTCTCACGTATAAATCCTCGCCCCACCACCCGCCACGGTGTCGGCGAAAACGGCCGTTCGAGCGCGAACCGACATTCCTTTTCCCGCCACCCCCACACGTTCGAGCATGTACGTTGGACGATTCGTCGTCGTCGGTCCCGAGGTCGGAGCCTACCGCGTCTCCTCGCGTTCGTTCCCGAATCGAAAGATCACCGCCCGCGAGGACGCCCTCACCGTCGGTCCCACCGAGGACGCCCCCGAGACGGACAATCCCTACGTGTCGTACAACTGCCTGCGGGTGGTCGAGACGCCGACGGGCGAGACGGCCGCCTTCGGGAACGGCTCGCACGTCGATCCGATCGCGGAGAAACTCGAGTCGGGCTATCCCGCTCGAGACGCCCTCGCTGAGAGTCTACTCGCGCTGGATTACGAGAAGGACGACTACAACACGCCCCGGATCGCGGCGACGATCGGCGGCGACGGCGAGGCGCTGATCGGGACCGTCCGAAAGGACGCCCTGCTGGTCGAAACGGTCGAGGAACCGACGCTGGTCGCGACCTACGAGAAGGACTCCCCCGAAACCATCGATCTCACGGCCGAGAGCGCCGACGCCGCCGCGAGCGAGGTGTACGATCTCGAGTTCGAACACGCGGTCTGTGCGGCCGGCGTCGCCCGAACCGACGACGGCTTCGAGACGGCGATCGAGAACGGCGACTGACCGCTACCGCCATCGGAGTCCGTCACGAAGGGGATCGGACTGCGACGAGAGTCGATCGGCCGCAGTTCGGAACGGGGACCCGAACCGGTTACGAGCGGAACACGTACACAGATCAATTCCGCCAGCGCCCGACTCGAGATTCCCGTCGTCCTCCCGACGAGTTTCGGTCTCGGCGGAATCCTCGGCATCAGTGCGGTCGTCGCCCTCGAGGCGGTTCGTTCACGAACGTCGGTCGAGTAGCACCGTTCCAACCAACCTACAAACCTCTCGAGAGCGTTAGCCTCGGCGTATGAAAGTCGGGCTCATCTCCGACGTCCACGGCAATCGGGTCGCACTCGAGGCTGTCCTCGAGGACATGCCACCGGTCGATCGGCTCCTGTGTGCGGGCGACGTCGTGGGGTACAATCCCTGGCCCGCCGAGTGCGTCGACGCGCTCCGGGAGCGGGGCGTTCCGACGGTGGTCGGCAACCACGACGCCGCGGTCGTCGAGGGCACCGCGTTCCGGTTCAACGGGATGGCGCGGGCGGGCGTCGAGTACGCGAAAACGCAGCTTTCGGACGACCAGTTCGCGTGGCTCGAGTCGCTGCCCGAGGAACGCCTCGAGTGCGACGGACGGGTCAAACTCGTCCACGGCCACCCGGACGATCCGGAGCGGTACACGCGCTACACCTACCCGGACGAGTTCTCGCCGCGGCTCCTCGAAGACGAGGACGTGCTAGCGCTTGGCCACACCCACGTTCAGGGGGTCGAACGGTACGCGGAGGGAATCGTCGTCAATCCGGGCAGCGTCGGACAGCCGAGAGACGGCGATCCGCGAGCGGGCTACGCGGTGGTCGACCTCGAGGCGATGACCGTGGACACCGACCGCGTCGAGTACGATATCGAGACGGTCCAGAAGGCCGTCAGCGAGGCCGGACTCCCCGAGCGGATCGGCCGCCGACTCGCCCGCGGGAAATGAGTCGAAGCGGAGATCGGGGAACGAGAGCGGGCGGATCGATCGACGGGAAACGAACCCTTTTAGGCGGTTTCGCCGGTACGTTCGGATATGGTATCCACCGGCTATCTCACGTGTATCGACAGGAACGCTCCTCGTCGCCTCGCCGGCCGGTGTTGTCCCTCGAGCGCTCGCCGCGCCGGTTCTCGAGGGCGTCGCGTCACAACCGCCGCGATCCGATGGGTGAGAGATGTTCGACCGACTGCGTGAGGATACGCGGGCGATGTGCAGTCGCGATCCCGCCGCGAAGCGGTGTCTCGAAGTTGCGCTCGCCTACCCGGGCGTCCACGCGGTCTGGGGCCACCGGATCGCCCACCGGTTCTGGAACGCCGACGCCCCCGGCGCTCGACTGTTCGCCCGGCTGTTCTCCCACCTGGTTCGCCTGCTCACCGGCGTCGAGATCCACCCGGGCGCGACGATCGGTCGGCGGGTGACGATCGATCACGGAATGGGCGTCGTGATCGGCGAGACGGCCGAGGTCGGCGACGACGTCCACATGTACCACGGCGTCACGCTCGGCGGCGACACGAACGAGCCGGTCAAGCGACACCCGACCGTCGAATCAGGCGTCCGGATCGGTGCGAACGCGACGCTGCTGGGGGATATCACGGTCGGAACGGACGCGGCCGTCGGTGCCGGGTCGGTCGTCACTCGAGACGTCGAGCCCGGATCGACGGTCGTCGGTGTGCCGGCGGAGCGAGTCGACTGATACGGTCCGCTGTAAGTCATTTCCGGTGCAGCCGGGACCTATCCCTCGGTTGCACCGGTAAATCGTTACAGCAGACCGTACGACGGTCGCCACTCGAGAAGGAGGATCGCTTACTGCTGTTCTTCGCTCACTGTGCCGTCCGAGCCCGGCGGCTGATCCGAGGCCGGGACGCCCTCGCCCGTGGTGACGCTTTCGGCGGACTGCTCGACGTCCGACTCCGTCGCTTCCGCCTCGGGTTCCGACGTGTAACCTAGTTCGAACCAGAGCTTCGCCGTGCAGTCGAACGCCTCCTCGTCGAGTTCGGTTTCGCCTTCCTGCTGGTTGAGATAGCCGTTACACCGACCGTGTGCGACGACGTTCATCAGCGTCGCCGCGGAGCCACACTCCGGACAGTCGATGTAGTAGTTGCCGTCGTCGTTTTGGTGCCACGAGTCCGGGGTGAGTTCCGTGTACGCGGCGTCCTCGCGCTTGCCTTCGCTCATGTCTGTATGCTACGGATCGACACTGGTAAAGAGGGACCCGGAGATCGCAACCCTGGAACCGATTCGTCGGTCACACGAGCGGTTCGACTAACTCCCGGCCGGCCTCGAGCAACTCGCCGACCCGACGCTCGTCCGCCCCCTCGGCGTAGACCCGCAACACCGGCTCGGTCCCGCTGGGGCGGATCAACAGCCACGAGCCGTCGGCGAGTTGGAGCTTGAACCCGTCGGCGGTGTTGACGCCCTCGACGGCCGTTCCCGCGACGGTCTCGGGAATCTCGTCCTCGAGTTCGGAGAGTACTCGGGCCTTCTCGTGGTCGGGACAGGGCACGCTTCGCTTGTCCTGTACGACCGCGCCGTGCGCCTCGAGCAGGCGGTCGACCCGCGAATCGATCGGCTCCGCGGCGTGCATGACGGCCGCGAGCAATGCCATCAGGACGCCGTCTTTCTCGCGGACGTGACCGCGAACGGTGAAGCCGCCGGACTCTTCGCCCCCGACGAGCGCGTCGTGGTCACCCATCGCCTCGGCGACCCACTTGAAGCCGACCGGAACCTCGTGGACGGTCTCGCCGTGAGCGTCAGCTACGCGGTCGATCAGGTAGGTCGTGGAGACGCTCCGGACGACCGATCCCGAATCGTCCTCGAGCAGGGAGTCGTAGAGCGCGGCGAAAAAGAGGTTCTCGTCGAGGTAGCCGCGTTCGGGCGTGACGATGGCGATTCGGTCCGCGTCGCCGTCGTTCGCGATGCCGAGTTCCGGGGCCGTTTCGTCGTCCGTGACGAGTTCGATCAGCGCCTCGAGGTTTTCGGGAGCGGGCTCGGGTGCGCCCCCGCCGAACTCGGGGTCGCGCTCACAGCGCAGACGTTCGACTGAGACCCCGGCCCGCTCGAGCAACGCGTCGGTCGTTCCCCGACCGCTGCCGTGCATGGCGTCGTAGGCGACGGTCAGGTCCGCATCCGAGAGGTCGGCACTGCCGGTGACGGTCTCGACTAACTCGAGGACGCTATCGGCGTGGGGGGTAACGAGATCGACCTCGCGAACGGTGCCGTGTTCGGTTTCGGGACGGGGGTCGGGCTCGGCCAGTCGATCCGCGATCGCGTCCGTCACGTCCGGGAGGGCCGGCGCGCCGTCCTCGGGAATGAACTTCACGCCGTTGTACTCCGGCGGGTTGTGGGAAGCCGTGATCGCGAGACCGCCCGCCAGGTCCCGCTCGACGATCGCGTGGGCGACCAGCGGCGTCGGCCGGTCGCGCTCCGGCACGATGACGTCGAAGCCGTTCGCACACAGCACCCGCGCCACCTCCTCGGCGAACCCGCGGGAGGTCTCGCGAGCGTCGTAGCCGACGACGACCGTCCCCTCGAGCCCTTCGTCGTGGAGGTACGTCGCGACAGCCTGTCCAACCATCCGAACCCGAGGCGTCGTAAACTCCTCGAGCGTCGCCCGCCAGCCGTCGGTACCGAAGCTGATCGTCTCCATACGCGTCCGTCTACGTCACCGGCGAAAAAGGCGACGCTGTCGCACACGCGGGGAGCGGAAACAGCCCGACCACCGGCGACGCGAGGACGCCCCACTGAGAGATTGCAACGGCGTTTTCCGGGCTGCCGACGATATCACACCCATGACCCGATCACCCTCCATCGTCGCCGTTAGCGGAAGTCTTCGCGAAACGAGTTACACGCGAACGGCGCTGCAGTACGTCCTTCGGGCGGCCGCCGACGCCGGTGCGGAGACGACGCTGCTCGACCTGCGCGAGCACGAGATTCCGGTGTACGATCCCGACGTTGGCGAGCGAGGCGACGTCGAGGACGCGATGCAACGCGTTCGAGAGTCCGACGCCGTCGCGCTTGGAACGCCGGTGTATCACGGCTCCTACTCCGGGGTGCTGAAAAACTTCCACGACTACTGCGGGTTCGACGAGTACGAGGACACGACCGTCGGGCTGTTGGCGACCGCCGGCGGCGGCAGCTACGGCTCGACGCTCGATCACCTGCGAATTACCGTTCGGGGCGTCCACGGCTGGGTTCTGCCCCATCAGGTCGGAGTTCGAAACGCCTCCAAGAAGTTCGAGGCGGATCCCGACGCCATCGACGGTCGTCGGTTTCGCGACCCGGGCCTTCAGGAGCGAGTCGAGAAGCTGGGTCGAAACCTCGCCGAGTACGCGTTCATCGAGCCGAGCGTCACGTCGGCGCGATCCACCGCAGCCGACAACTGACACTGTCGGCAGTACTCGGGTGCCGAACGAGGACAGAGCAGTTGCAGAGAACAACGGTCGGCCGACGACGTGCGTCGGGATTCGAGGCCAGGCACTCGACGGCGCGAAACGGACGTTCAGGCACCGACGGCGTCGAGTCGCTGCTCGAACAGCCGTTCGCCCGTCTCCTCGCAGGTCACGGCGACCACGTCGTGTGAGCTACAGCACGATTCGACGACCTCCTCGTCCATGCTCACCGCACCGCCGGACGGACACGTCTCGAGGAACATCCTGAGCCCGTTGCAGACCTGCCCTTTCGTCTCGGACGCCTGTGCCTCCCAGTCGGGGGTCCACGTCTCGAGGACGTCGCTGGCGGCGATATCGGCGATCAGTGCGGCTCGGGACGGCCAGCGGCCGGCGACGCCCCGGTCGGAGCGCAGCAACTGGGCGTCGTCGCGGGATTCGAGTTCGAAGTCCTCGGGATCGACGTCGAATCCGAACGCGTCCGCAGCATCCCCGGCGTCGATACCCGATTCGTCCAGCGCCTCGATCCCCTCGAGCCAGGCGCGCTCGAACTTGTCGGTGAGACAGAGGTCGTCTCTGTCGGCACACGGCTCGAGGACGTCGTGTTCGAGGAAGTACGCCTCGAGATCGAGCGGTTCGCGTTCGTCGGTCGTCTCGGACTCGTCGTGCGAAGCGGTTTCGGCGGGAACTTCGGCCGCGCTCGCGTCGTCGGCCCCGTGCCCGGATCCGGCTACGGACTCCGTACCCGTCGATTCCCCGCCGCGAGCGTCGTCTCTCGATTCGGTATCGACGCCGCCGAAGCCGCTGGCGAGTTCGGGTTCCGGCTCCTTCCCGAACCACTCCAAGACCGCGGGCGGGAGATACCGTTTCGTAAGCGTCGGGGTTCCCGGAACGAGATACCCTCGCAGATAGATGAGGGCGATCGAAAGACCGATCGCGAGCGCCCCGCCGAGTCTGGACTTGCGCGCGATGAGCGACCCGACCACCGCAGCGATAGCCAGGTTGAGAATCGTACACGGCTCACACCGATTCTCGCCGGTGTATTCGGGTTGTTTGAGATCGTCGACGATATCGAGGTCCATATCGTCTCGGTAGAGGATCTCGAGAAGCATTTATTTTTTGGAACGGTATGGTTGGAATACTACGACGATTCGAGACGAAGCCGGACCGATGGCGTCACTCGAGACCGACGAGTCGTTCCTTCTCTCGGCGGGTCAGTTGTTTGATCTCGTACTCGCGGGACATCGCGGCCGATTTCGACTCGAACCGCTCGTGATACCGCAGTTCGACGGGCGTGCGTCCGCGAGTGTACTTCGCGCCCTCGCCCGCATCGTGTTCGGCGACCCGTCGCTCGAGGTCCGTCGTGTAGCCGGTGTAGAGCGAGCCGTCGGCACACTCGAGTACGTAAACGGCGTGGTCGACCATGGCGTATCAATGGGAACGGACGCACAAAAATCAGCACGTGATGGGGGCGCGTGGTCGTTGATCGTGATTCCCGATCGAATCAGGTGCCGCGTGCACGGTCTCGAGCGGCTTCCGCGATCCCGGCGTTTGCCGAGCAACTGATACACGCACGGATCTCGCCGTTCTCGTCGGCGAAGACGCGCGCGAAGCGCTCGGACACGTGCGCGCTGCAGTGGTCACACTTGGGCATTGGGCTGTGGTCACACCGGCCGAAGCCGGTACACTACTCTACCCGGCGAATAGGTAAATAACCTTCTCTAAATGCCGTTCGACGTTCCGGTGAAGCAAGATTATATTTCCAAATCCGTTGTTCGAATCTCACTCGCGAGCGTTATCGATCGCTCGAGCGATCAGCGTCGCCTGCGCTCCGGCGACGAATCCCGCATCGATGTTTACGACCGAGAGGACGGTACACGACTGGAGCATCCCGGAGAGTGCCGCCTCACCGTCGCCGCCGTGTCCGTAGCCGCTCGAGACGGGAACGGCGATAACCGGCGTATCGACGAGGCCGGCGATCACGGTTGGAAGAGCGCCTTCTCGACCGGCGGCGACGATCAAGACATCCGCCTCGCGGAGCCGGTCGACTTGATCGAGCGTTCGGTCCAGCGCCGCGACGCCGATGTCTTCGATCCGGTCGATCGTCGCCCCAGCATCCGTACAGACGACTTCGGCCTCGTCGGCGACGGGTCCGTCGACGGTCCCCGCCGTGACGATTCCGACCGTCGCGTCGAGCGTCGGCTGGTCGTAGGCGGCCGCCAGTAGACGAACCGTCGACCCTCGGCGCTCGAGGGTCGCGTCGGGGAATCGCTCCTCGAGACTGGTCTCGAGGGCCTCTACCTGCCGGTCAGAAACGCGAGTGAGGAGCGCCCGACCGGTGGTCTTGAGGGCGGTTTCTGCGAGGGCGACGACCTGTGCCGCTGACTTCCCTTCCGCGAGGATCGCCTCCGGGATTCCGCGGCGCTGCTTTCTGGCTGCGTCGAATCGGCCCGCTTCACCGGTTACGTAGCCTCTGAGCTCAGATTCGGCTGCCGCCGGCGACAACGAGCCGTCGGCAACGGCCTCGAGGAGTTCGCGCATACACCCCCTCAGGAACGGACATACTCGAATCCGTCGACCCGACGGGCAGCGTGTGGATCGTCGATCGGCGCACAAACGAGATCGGTTATCGCGAGGGAGCCGACGGCGGCGAGAATAGATCGATTGACTCCGGACGGCGCAAGCGCACACGAGCGGACACAGCACCGCGCGCGAGCAGGATTACACCCGGAAACGGGGGAGGAATTCGAGTCAATAATTCATCAGACATATACTTTCCGGTGGTGCCGGCCATCGAAACAGGCGGGTCAACCGCTGCAAGCCCCGTATTCCGACGAGTAACCAAAACCCTTATATTGGGTAACGGGAAACCCGTATATCGTATGGCAGACCTTATCGTCAAAGCCGCCGTAAAGGAAGCGCTCGATGACAAAAACGTTGCCTCGGACTTCTACGAAGCGCTCGACGAGGAAGTCGACGAGCTCCTCGAAGACGCAGCCCGACGTGCAGAAGCAAACGACCGGAAGACGGTCCAGCCGCGCGACCTGTAAGGAACGGCACCTGGACGTATTTTTATCGACGCCACGTCGGGTAGCCGCCGGCTCGCCTCGAGCGTCTCGCTACCAGTAAAAGTGCCAGCAGCCGTCGACTACTGACGTCGTTGCTCGACGTACGCGTTCGTCCGTCCGAAAATCACGTGATCGGCCGCCCGGAGGTCGGCTATCGACGCCGAACCGGTGACGAACATCGCGGTCCGTAACTCGAGCGTCAGCGTCTCGACGAGATCGACGACGGCGTCGGTTCCCTGCCCCGCCGGAGCAAGGAACGGCTTCGCGAGTCCGCCAGCGCGAGCGCCGAGCGCGATCGCTTTCGCGATGTCGAGCCCCGATCGAACCCCGCCGCTCGCGATGACGCAGTCGTGGACGTCGGCGGCCTCGAGCGTACTGACCGCGGTGGGAACGCCCCACGCGCGAAACAGTTTGCCGACGTGTTCCTGTCGCGACGCACCGACGGCAGCCGCTCGATAGGATTCGATGCCCGACCAGGTCGTCCCGCCCTGTCCGGCGACGTCGATCGCGTCGACGCCGGCGTCGGCGAGGCGACGTGCCGTCTCTCGAGCGATCCCGTTCCCCGTCTCCTTGACGATGACCGGAACCGACAGGTCGTCGGCGACCCGCTCGATTCGCTCGAGACAGCCGCGGGCGTCCACGTCGCCCTCGGGCTGGACGGCCTCCTGGAGAAAGTTGAGATGGATCGCCATCGCGTCGGCGTCGATCATCTCGACGGCCGCCTCGACGTCGTCGACGGTGTACTCGAGGAGTTGAGCCGCGCCGACGTTGCCGTACAGGAAGGCATCGGGGGCGACGTCCCGAACGACGGTGTAGGACTCGAGGAGGGCTTCGTCCTCGAGTTCGAGTCCGGCGCGCTGGCTTCCGACGCCCATGGCGACGTTCGTCCGCTGGGCGGCCTCGGCGAGCGCGCGGTTGAGTTTCGTCGTGTTCGGGTGGCCGCCGGTCATGCTCTCGATGACGATCGGCGCGGCGAGTTCGTGCCCGAACAGCGTCGTCGTCGTGTCGATCTCGTCGCGGTGAACGTCCGGGAGAGCCTCGTGAACGAGGTCGATATCGGCGAATCCCGCTCCCGACGTCTCGACGTCCTCTTCTTCGATAATGCGGATGTGATCGTCTTTTCTGTCGGATGTCTCGGGCATCGGATTGTCTCTACGCAACGGATGGTGTGAGACCGTTGAAAAGGTGTCCATCGACGCCACGCGGCCGACGTATCAGCTGGCTTCAAGCTCGTGTTTTTTCACGCTGGCTGGCGTACTTCGGCCAGCATGCTCAGGAAACTCCTTATCGCCTTCGGCTGTTTCGAGATCGTCAAGCCCCAGCCGGTGATGGACGCCTGCGAACGCATCGGCCTCGAGAATCCCACCGAGGCCCGACTCCGACCGCACGCGCTCTGGGGGGCCCGGCTCGAGGGACTCGTCTTCGTCTGGCTGCTCGTCCGCGGCAGGGCGGGATCGACGCTCGTCAGCACGCTGCTCGGGCTGGCCGGACTGATCCTCGTTGCGCTTCCGGAGCCGATCATCGACCTCAGTCAGCGACTGGTGTACGAGAACGCCGACGACCTCGAGTTGCGGCCGTGGGTGAAACCCGCGGCCCGCGCGCTCGGCGGGCTCTACCTGCTCGTCGTCGTTCTCTCGAAGCGAAGCGACGAGCCAACCGCGGAGGAATCGATGGCGGCCGAGACTACCGTGGAGACGGCGTAGCTCGAGTGCGAGCGTCGGCGAACGGACCCTCGCACCGGCGGCGGTGAGCGCCACGACCAACCGTTTTGGCGACGGCTCGCATAGGGACGATATGCAACGACCGCTCGCCCTCGTAGTGGGACTGGCGATGCTCATCGCACCGAATCGAATCGTCGAGTCCGCCCAGCGACTCGCCTTCGAGAATCCCGACACCGGCCGACTGCGACCGCAGACGATTCCGATAGCCCGACTCGAGGGGGTGCTCTTCGTCTGGCTGCTCGGTCGCCACCCCGAGCACGCGTCGATACTCAAACGACCGCTCACCGTTCTCGGGCTGGTCATGTCGCTGGTTCCCCGGCAGGCCCTCGCAGTTGGTCTCGATCTCGCCTACGAAAATCCCGACGAACTCGAGGTGAAGCCGTGGATCGCACCGGCGACACGTCTCCTGGGCGTGTGTTACCTCATCGTCGGCCTGCGAGCGGTGCGGACAGCCGGACGGTCGACGGCGGACGAGCCGGCGGCGGCGGATACCTGAGCCTCAGTACTCCCGGACCTCGACCCCGTCCTCGCTGCCGACGTAGGTCGCGTCCGCCAGGTCGACGAACAGCCCGTGCTCGAGGACGCCCGGAAGTTCCGAGAGCCACGGCGCGAGTTGCCCGGGGTCGTCGATCGGTCCGAACGCGCAGTCCAGCACCAGATTCCCGTTGTCGGTGACGACCGGACCGTCCTTGCCCTCGGCCTCGCGAAGCGTCGGCTCGCCATCCAGCGCACGAATTCGGTCGGCGACGACGCTGTGGGCGTCCGGAATCACTTCTACCGGCACGGGTCGCTCGAGCGTCGGGATGAGTTTCGACGGATCGGCGACGACGACGAACCGGTCGGCCGCCGCGTCGACCAGTTTCTCGCGCGCGTGCGCACCACCGCCGCCTTTGATCAGCGTGCCGTCTCCCGCCGCGTTCGGATCGCTCGGATCGTCGGCGACCTGGTCCGCGCCGTCGATCGCGAGATCGACGCCGTCGACCGCGTCGAGCGTCGTCAACGGAATTCCGACCTCGAGCGCCAGCCGTCTGGACTGGAACGAGGTCGGGATTCCCCGAACGTCGAGGCCGTCGTCGACGGCCCGACCGATCGCCCGGATCGCGTGGGCGGTCGTCGAACCGGTCCCGAGTCCGACGGTGAACCCGTCTTCGACCTCCTCGGCTGCTCGTTCGCCGGCCCGCCGTTTCGCCGCGTCGGAACCGCCTGCCGTCTTCATGGCTAGTAGGGCGGGCGGCGGCGGGAAAAACGTTGCAATCTCGGTAGCGACCGATACGACGGATGGCGATAGCCCACCGGCGGAACGGTCGACCGACGGGAGAACGGGAGGACGAAAACGGGACGACGGAGCACACCGGGGACCCACCGGCTCACCGTAGCCGATCAGAGATCGGCGCGGTTGAACAACACGATACCGATCCCCAGCGGGACGAGCGCCCAGACCCCGAGCACGACGAAGCCGAACCAGGGCTCGGCGAGCAACGGCGGGTTCTCGACGCCGTACGCGCTAGCTATGGTGAACTGCCCCTCGCCGAAGACGGCCGCGATCGCGGAGCCGTAGGCGGCGTCGGGCGACAGCGAGAGGAGGCTGATGTACCAGTCCGGATGCGATTCCATCCACAACTCGCCTTCGACGAGGTAGAGCACGCCCATCGCGAGGACACCCCAGACGAACCAGAGAAAGACGATCAACCCGAACGCGCCGGCTCCCGCCGTGGTCGTCGATCGGGTCATCGAGGAGAGTCCCACGGCGATACAGATGTAGACGAACCCGAACAGGATCGTCACGAGCGTAAACAGGAGGTAATCGACGATCGAGACCGAACCGACGAACGCGAACAGGCCGATCAGGCCGACGCCGAAGCCGATAAGGATCGAGACGGCGACGACCGCCGACCGGCCGAGGATCTTCCCGAGCACGACGTCGCGACGCGTATGGGGAAGTCCGAGCAGGAATTTCAGGCTCCCGCTTTCTCGTTCGCCGGCGATCGCGGCGTAGCCGAGTATCAGTGCGATGATCGGCACGAGATAACTCGCGGGCGTCTGCAAGGCGACGACGAGGTCTATCGTCGTCTCCGCACCTTCGCCTTCCATCTCGGCGAACAGATCGCCGATCCACGAGGCCAGAAACGCGCCGCCGAACGTAAAGAGCGCGAAGACGGCCGTCAGCGCCATCAGCTTGCGCGAGCGGGCGGCGTCGGCGAAGTCCTTCTTCGCGACGGTGATCGCACTCATTGGACCACCCTCCTCGAATCGCCCGTCGTATACGCCATAAACAGGTCCTCGAGCGACGATTCGTCGGTCGCGAAGTCATCGACCGTGGCGTACTCTTCGATCGTCCGGAGGGCGGTCGTCTTCGCCTCGTCCGCACAGGTGATGACGACCGTCGTCCCGTCGGCCGAGACCTCCGAGACGCCGTCGATCGACTCGAGCGCCTCGAGTGCGGCCGACGAGTTCTCGGGAACCCGATCGATCTGGACGCGAAGGCGGGTCTGGTTCGGCATGGAGTCTCGGAGGCCCTCGACGGTGTCCTCCGCGATCAGGTGCCCGTCTCGGAGGATTCCGACGCGGTCGCAGATGGCCTCGACCTGTCCGAGGATGTGCGAGGAGAAAAAGACGGTCGCGCCGCGAGCGTTCTCCTCGCGGATGATTTCACGCATCTCGCGGGCGCCGTTGGGGTCGAGCCCCGTCGACGGTTCGTCGAGGATCAGCAAATCGGGCTCGCCCACGAGCGCCGTGGCGAGCATGAGCCGCTGGGCCATCCCCTTCGAGTAGCCGCCTGCTTTTTTGTCGGCCGAGTCGGCGATGCCGACTCGCTCGAGGAGTTCGTCGGGATCGTCGTCGGCGTTTTTCGACTCGATGGCGAACTCGACGTGTTTGCGGCCGGTCAGTCGATCGTAACACGTCGCGCCCTCCGGAAGGATTCCGGTTCGGTTTCGGATCTCGAGGGTATCGTCCTGCGCGTCGAGGCCGAACACGGAAACTTCGCCGGTGGTAGGACGAATGAAATCGAGAATGAGGTTGATCGTCGTCGACTTCCCCGCGCCGTTCGGGCCGAGGAAGCCGTACACCTCGCCGGAGTTGACGGTGAGGTTCAACCCGTCGAGGGCCGTTTCGTCGCCGTACCGTTTCGTTACGCTGGAGGTCTCAATAGCAGTCACGGTAGTTACTCCCTTATTTTTGGTCAACACAGATATAATTTGTTTTGTGGAATATGTTCACACAGGTGACGTCTCGGTCCCGAATTTTCCGCCGTTACTGCTGGCGATTCGCGTAGCGCTGAAGTCGGCTACTCGAGCAAATGGTTGATTTTGTCGATCACGTTCCGGTCGAAACGAACGAAAGAAATATATTCGTTATCTATAGTGTTCTAGCTGGAGAAAACACATGACTACAGTATCCCCGCAGCGAACCGATCTCCGCGAACTCGATCGACAGCCCCGCTACAGGGCTCAAACAGGTCGTCGACGGGTGGTCGGTGTATGATCTCGTCCGTGCTCGTTCCGTTACAGACCAGCGGTGAGGAGTTCGCTGTCGATCCGATAGTCATGATCGGTGGTATGCTGATCGGAATCCTCATCGCAGTCGGTATCGCGTACTGGGTCTACAAGGACGCGTCCAAACGCGAGAACAACGAAGTCCTCTGGGCAATCGGAACAGGCGGTCTTCTGTTTCTGTTCTTCCCGGCGGGAATCGTCGCCGTGGTCGCGTATTTCATCATCCGAAGCGACGAAACGCCTACGGAACCGGTTCAGGACGAGTCGACCGCCGGTGACTGGTAGCCTGGACGACGAGTGCCCTTCTCGAACTATTTCAGTATGGTATCCACCGATAATGAACTGACCACCGCTCAGAGACGCGACTTCCTCGAGCGCGCCAATCGGCAGAGCGCGACCATCGGACAAACGCTCTCGGAGACGATCACCGTCGGGGACGACGACCTCCCGCTCGAGGAGTTCCTGATCGAGACCCGGAAAGTCGAGGGTATTCCCGACGATGCGAAGGCGCTAGTCAGGGAGACCGAACGGGAACTGACCGCCGAACGAGCGCGCCTCGTCGAGCGCCTCGAGACGGCCCCGATCGACCGCGAGGACGGAGAGCGAATCGTCGAGACGATCGTCGGCATCGACCGCGCGCTGAACGCGCTCCGGAGCCTCCGTCGCGACGGCTTCGCCGCCGAGACGCAGTCGGCGTCGCTCGACGATCACAAGCGGTGGCTCGAGTTCATGGACTCGATTCGGCGGTAGGCGTGCCGTCGTCGCCAGTGAACGCCACTTCACGCCGACTCAGACGACGACTGGACGACGGGTGTGACTGTTTCAGTCGGTACCAGCGGAGCGCTCTCGCAGGTCGTCAGCGATTGTCGACATCACGATCTCCGCTTTCGATCCGCTGATACCTTTTTTGTCGGGGCTGTGGTTGACTTCACATGACACCACCAGCAACCGGGGATAGTCCCGGAACTGGCACGGCGGTCGGCCTCGAGAACGTCCGCAAGACCTACCAGCTCGGCGAACCGGTTCACGCGCTCGACGGCGTCTCCCTCGAGATTCCGCAAGGCTCGTACACGGCGATCATGGGGCCGAGCGGGTCGGGCAAGTCGACGCTGATGAACCTCGTCGGCTGTCTCGACACGCCCACCGAGGGAACCGTCGTCGTCGACGGCGAGGACGTGGCGGCCCTCGAGGACCGCGAGCGAACCACGCTCCGGGGAACGACGGTCGGCTTCGTCTTCCAGACGTTCAACCTCATGCCCCGACTGACCGCACTCGAGAACGTCGCCCTCCCGCAGTTGTTCCAGAACGTCGGCCGGGCGAAGCGCCGCGACCGGGCGCGGGAGCTACTCGACCGGGTCGGTCTCGCGGATCGTGCGGACCACCTGCCCAACGAGCTCTCGGGCGGGCAGCGCCAGCGGGTCGCGCTGGCTCGAGCGCTGGTCAACGATCCCGCCATCGTGCTCGCCGACGAGCCGTCGGGCAATCTGGACACCGATACCGAATCCGACGTGCTCGACCTCTTCGGTGAGTTTCACGACGGCGGAACGACGATGATCGTCGTCACCCACGAACGTCACGTCGCGGAGCGAGCGGAACGGATCATCCACCTACTGGACGGCGAAATAGAGCACATCGAGAACCTCGACGGCGAAGGCGTCGATCCCTCGAACGTCGGTGACATCGACAGATCTAGCGGGGCGAATCACTGATGCGACTCCTCGAGAGTCTGCGCCTCTCCTGGCGGTCGATCCGCGGCCACAAGCTGCGCTCGTCGCTGACGACGCTCGGCATCGTGATCGGTATCGCCGCGGTGATCGCGTTCGTCACGCTGGGTGCGAGCCTGCAGGCGGGGGTCATCGGCGACATCAGCCCAGACGATCAGCGCAACAGCTACGGCTGGGCTGCCGAACCCGGTACCGAAGGCGGCCCGCTCGCGGGTGCTCAGCCCGTCTTCAGTCAGGACGACCTCGACGCGCTTTCCGACGACGACGATATCGACGCGGCCTACGGCTACATGCCGTTATCCACGCAGGCGCTCGTGTACGAAGACGAGATATCGCCCCAGAGCGACGCGCTGGTCGCCGCCGGGCCGTCGTACATCAGAGAGAACACCCTCGCCGAAGGCAGGCAGTTCGAGCAGGGCGAACGCGAGGCGGTCATCAACCCGGCCGTCGCGGGCCAGTTCGAGGAGAACGTGACCGTCGGCGACGAGTTGACGATCGCGTTACAGGGCGGCCAGCGAACGACCGTCACCGTCGTCGGGATCACCGAATCGTCCGAGGGACTGAGTCCGTTCGAGGGGTTCGAGCCCTCGCCGCGCGTCTACGTTCCGACGGATCCGTTCTACACCGAGGACGCAGCGGGAGCCGTCCCGGGCGGGGGCACGGCGGGTGGCGAAGAAGGCGACCCCAACGAGAGCGGCGAAAACGGGACCGACGCCGACGGCAACGAGACGGGTATGGGCGACGACGCGCTCTTCCTCGCGATCGTCGTCGAAGCCGAATCCGCAGACGACGCCGCCGTCGATCGCGCCCAGGAGAGCGCGATAGCGTACCTCGAGAGCGACGACTCTGACGCCAGTTCCCTGCTGGGCGACGACCTCGAGATAACCCTCCAGACAAGCGCGGAGTTGCTCCAGCAGTTAGAGGACGTGCTGGATCTCCTGCAGAACTTCATCGTCGGCATCGCGGCAATCTCGTTGCTGGTGGGATCGATCGGCATCGCCAATATCATGCTCGTCTCGGTGACCGAACGGACTCGAGAGATCGGCATCATGAAGGCCATCGGGGCCCAGAACCGGGAGATACTGGGCCTCTTCCTCGCCGAGGCGGTGATCCTCGGCATCGTCGGGGCGATCCTCGGAACGCTACTCGGACTCGCCGCGGGGTACCTGGGCGCGTGGTACATCGATCTCCCGCTGGTCTACCCCTACGAGTACGTCGCGCTCGCGATCGTCGTCGGCGTTCTCGTCGGAATCGGCTCCGGACTGTATCCGGCGTGGCGGGCGGCGCGGACGGATCCGATCGACGCGCTCAGATACGAATGACCTCGCGATCGACCGGCGACGCACTCGAACTCGGCAGTATCAGTCTCGCTCGGTGTCGCGGTACCGCTCGGTATCGCGGTCGCGTCTCGAGTCGTCCGCGTCGGATCGACCGGGCTTGTGTTCCCGTCCCGAATCGCGTGCGTCGAGTCTGTCGGTCCCTCGATCGCGTACCACCGACGAGTCCGACTGTGGCCCCGGGGGTCGCGTCGATTCGACCGACCGCGATCGATTCGACGACGATAGTCCGATCGCCTCCCGGGTTCGGGCGCGTCGTTCCGGGTACTCTCGTGCGAGGTACGCCCCGAGATAGCCGCCGAGCAACGACAGTCCGACGGTGTAGAGGAAGAGGACCGCAACGGCGGCAACGACGACGAATGCCACGATCGCGAATCCCTCAAACGGGGCCGCAACGATCCCCATCCCGAATCCGAGAATTCCGAGCCCGAAGATCGCGAAACCGGCGATCGGAACGAACGTGATCGCACCCGCGAGCGCGCCGACGATGGCTCCCTCGCGGACGTCCGGTCCGTCGAGAAAGCCCGCGACGATGCCGCCGATGACGGTCGAAAACGGGACGAACGAGAGGATGACGCCGACGACGGCACCAACGAGCGCGTTGACCAGCGTTCTGGAAGTGACCATACCGAATGAACGGGGGGAGCGAAGAAAAGCGACGGTGGTCGCACAGGTGACGGGGAGGCTTCATCGGGACCGTGAACTCGGTTGCCGAGGTCGCGTCTCGGACGGTCAGTCGTCGGACGATGACGTACCGGATTCGGCGGGCGACGTCATCGTCGTCTCAGTTCCGGTCCGCTCCTCCGGTGGTCCCTCGAGTTCGGACTCGGCGAGTTCGGAGAACGTGATCTCGCCGTTGATCTCGTCCGCGAGAAGATCGACGGCTTCGACGAAGACGGCGACGATCAGCGGGCCGACGACGATACCGATCGCGCCGAGGGTAAAGAGCCCGCCGGTGAAGCCGACGAAATAGAGGCTGCCCGGAAGACCCGCCGAACGTTGAGCGAGCCGCGGTCGAACGCCGATATCGGGGAACCACGCGACGAGCCCGATCCCGAGGACGCCGATGAGGACGGCAGCGACGAGGTCGCCCGCGGCGACGTGATAGAGCGTGATCGGCGCGATGAGCATGCTGGGGCCGATAATCGGAACGAACTGGAGGATCGCAGCGATGATCGCGAGGGTAAACGCCGCCTCGTAACCGAGTACCCAGAACAGCGGGTAGCCGATGAGCAGCGTCGCAACTGACGTCGCAAGCTGCAGCACGTAGATCGCGTACAGCGTTTCACGCGCGCGTCGAGCGAGCGCGTAGACGATGTCGCGATACTCGTGCGGAACCGGTGCGATCGCGGCTCGACCGGCGGCATCACCCTTGAACAGGATCGCGAACAGGAGGATGACGAAGAGCGCAAACTTGATCGCGAGCACCGGCAGCGCCGCCGCGAACGAGACGGCGGCATCGCTGAGAAAGTCGAGCACGAGCGACTGCACCTCGGCGACGTCGATCGTGTACGAGACGTCGAAGGCGGTCACCGGAATCTCTCGAGGAATATCCTCGATGATGGCGATCATCTGATCCATCCGGAAGTAGAGCGTGATGAAAATCGGCGAGAAGACGACGATAGCGCTGACGAACCCGATCAGGGTCGCCGCGACTGCTGACAGCCACTCGGAAAGGCCACGTCTCACCAACCAGCCCTGAACGGGTAAGAGAACGTACGCCACCGTCAGCGCGAACAGGATCGTCCCGAGAACCTCGAGCAGGATACCACCGGTAACGAGTCCGAGTACCGTGACGACGCCGGCAAGGACGTATCGGCGGTTCCTGTTCGCCGTTGCGTTCGCTGTCACACCGGTGAATCACACCAAGACTGTAAAACCCTTCGGACTATCGTAGTCGCCCGAATGAGATTGCGTACAATCGCACGACAGCTGTACGATCGGCGCGTAGTTCGGACACCTGTTAGGATACCAGAATTTTGGGAACGAGACTTATGTCCACGCGGCATAGCACCGATGAATGAAACGCCGGACGGTCGTTCGAACCCTCGGTGGCATCGGCGGGGGCGCAGTCGCCGGTCTCGCCGGCTGTCTGACGCGCGACGGTGACGACGGTCCAGAGGACGGACCCGAGGACGGCGATCCAGAACCGGACGAGCCCAGTTACGAGGGGGCGTTGCGGATCGCCACCTACCGGTCGATGGTCACCGGTCCCGACCCGGCGGGACCGTGGCTCGAAGAGACGTTCGAGGACGCCTATCCCGACGCGGAAATCGAGTGGGTCATCCCGGACGAGGGGATCGAACACTACATCCAACGCGGCCGGTACGACGCCGAAATCGACGTCGACGTTTGCTTTGGTTTTACCGTGGGCGATCTCGCGCGGATCGACGACAGAATCGGTTCGGGCGGGCTCCTCCGCGAACTCAATCTCGATCGGATCGACGGCGTCGAGCGCATCCGCGACGACCTCGAGTTCGGCGATCCACACAACCGCGCGCTCGCCTACGACACGGGATACGTCAGCCTGGTCTACGACGAAACCGTCCTCGGAAGGCCCGAGAGCTTCGACGACTTGCTCGGATCGGCCTACGAGAACGCGCTGCTGGCCCAGCATCCCGTCACCTCCATGCCCGGCCAGGCGTTCTTGCTGTGGACGATCGAACGAACCGACGCGGAGACCGCATTCGACTACTGGGAGGAACTCGTGGCGAACGGGATCGAGATCTACGACTCCTGGAGCGACGCCTACCGCGGTGCCTACGCGGACGCCCAGCGGCCGATGATCGTCTCCTACTCGACCGATCCGATGTTCGCAGCCGCGGAAGAGGACGCGGCGGATCGCCATCGAGTCGCGTTCCCGAACGACGAGGGGTACGCACTCCCCGAAGGCATGGGGATTTTCGAGGGAAGCGAAGAGCCCGATCTGGCCTACGCGTTTCTCGAGCACGTCCTCTCGGTCGACTCACAGCACGAACTCGCGCGCCGAAACGTCCAGTTTCCGGCCGTCGAAGACGTCAGTCTCTCGCCGGAGTTGAGCGATGCCACACGCCAACCCGCGGAGCCGGTGACGACGAGTTACACCGAACTCCGCGGTCACCTGAGCGGGTGGCTCGAGGACTGGACCGAGCGGTTCGACGGCCGCTTCGAGGACGAGTAGCATCCTGCGGTGCCTTCAGTCGTTCCTCCGCGTGGGAACGGGTGACACTGGCCTCGTCAGGTCGCGTATCGGGCCGTGAGTATCAGTTTTCCGCCCCGAGTCGATCCCGGAACCGCTCGAGACCCAGTTCGAGCATGTCGGGGCTCACCGTCTGGAACTCGCCGTCGTCGGGGAGGAACTGCTGGACCGAATCCCAGCTATCGCGGGCGTAGCGTTCGTCCAACAGCACGCGGACGCCGACGTCCTCCGGCGAGCGGAGGACGCGACCGATCGCCTGTCTGGCCTTTCTGACCGCGGGGATCGTGAGCGCGTAGGTGAATCCGTCGCCGAACGCGTCGTCGTAGGCCCGCCGGACCGCCTTCGTCCGCGGGCTCGAGGTGTTGACGATCGGGACGCCACAGATGACCGCCGCCGAGAGCCGATCGCCGCTGTAGTCGACGCCTTCGGTCAAGGTTCCCCGAAGGCTCGTGACGAGCACCTTCCCCTCGCCCGCGAAGAACTCGCGTTTGAGCGACTGGGTGGTCTCGTCGTCGCTTGCGGCGTCGAGCAGGACGGGTTTCTCGAGGCAGCCCTCGAGCGCCCCGGCGAGCCACTCGGCTTCGGCGTAGCTCGGCATCCCGACGAGAACGTTGCCCGGAAGGCGGCCGACCTTCGAGATCGCGTCGATGTAGGCCGCTCTGGTCGGGTTCGTTTCCCCTGCCCTGCCGCGATTATCGTAGGTGAATTTCGGGGCGGAGACCGCGAAGCTCTCGCGATTTTTGTCGGGGAAGTGGAGCCCGTACCGTCGCTCGACGACCGGTCTGTCTTCCTCGCTCGCGAGGTACTGCAGGCCGGTCACGTCGGTGAAGGCGTCCATCGGCTCGAGGGTCGCGCTCATGAGGATGCCGCCGCCGAAGGCGGCGAGTCGGTCGCCGATGGCGTCGCTCGGCACGCAGTTGTGCAGTGCGAGTCGGGCGGCGTAGACTCGCCGCCACGAATCGGCGGGTTCGGTGTCGTTCCACGTGCGCTCGAGTTCGATCTCTCGGAAGTAATCCGTGTGATCGCGGCGGTACCACTCGCCGAGGACGCGGCCGACGGCGGGGGCCGCGCGCGTTCGGTCCTCTTCCTCGGCTTCGTTCAGCACGCGTTCGACGACGGCACCGACGGATTCCGCGCGGACCCAGTTGGCGTCGCCGTACCCCGCGTCTCTGGCCCACGCCGTGAGTTCGTCCTCGGCGGGTTCGGTCGGATCGCGAAGTGGAATCTCGGCATCCGGGAGCTCGTTCAGGTTCGACTGCCACCCCTTGTGGTTCCGGTCGAGGTAGCCGCTCACCCGCCGATCGAGTTCGCCGCGGAGGTCCCGGATGAACTCGAGGGTCCGACTGAGTTCCTCGAAGGAGACGTCGGTGTCGTTGAGTTCCGCGCGCACGAGGTCGGCGTCGGCGGTTTTCGAGCCGCCTTCGGCCCGTCGTCCCTCGCGCTCGAACGTGATCGGCTGGATGACCCTCGAGAGTTCGGTTTCGGCGTCCCTCAGGGTCGTATCGGCGACGCCATCGCTTACGAGGTCGCGCACGCGCGGCTCCAACATGTGGGCCTCGTCGCAGACGACGAACGTGGAGTCGTCGAGCAACGCGCCGGTAAAGGAGCCGGTCGTTCGGGGATCGAACGCGTGGTAGTAATTTCCGAGGACGACCTCGACGTGACCCAGAACGGCACCCATCACCGAGTGCGGACAGGTGCCGTGTTTCACCGACCGCGCGACGAGGTCCTCGGGCGTGATCATCCCGGCCTCGGTGAAGTCGTACGGGACGGCTTCGGCTCGCGAACTGCGCCCGCTCGCGTCGCCGTCACCTCCCTCCTCGGGGAGGTCCTCGAGGTACTGCGCGTAGAACGGACAGTACTCGGTCTCGGCCCCGACGGGGCCGCCGTCGCCGTACTCCGGGAGGTCGGGCGGGTACGGTGTCGGCTCGTCCGCGGTCTCGAGGAAGGCGCTGTTGGCAGCGCCGCGACCGCCGCTGTCGGCCAAGCCGATCTGCTGGCTTCGGGCGCGCGCGGCGAGGTTCTGGGCGGTCGTCTCGCCGGCCTCGCCGGTGAGGTCGCGGGTTCGATCCCGCAGGGTCTCACAGCGGTCGTAGACGTTGCCGTCGTCGAACCCCGCCGCACCCTCGCGGTTGTACGGACAGACGTCGGCTTTGCCGACGAGGGTGAGTCCGGAGACCGGATTCCAGTCGCTCGGAAGGTTCTCGTTGATCGTCTCGAGGTCGGCTTCGAACTGGCGCAGTTGCTGTTTGACGCTCGTGAGCACGAAGACGCGCTCGTAGTCGGTGTCCGGATCGCGCACGAGGTCGATCCCCGCGGTGAGTGCGATCATCGTCTTCCCGGTGCCACAGGCGCCCTCGATGACGGTGTAGCCGCCGTCTCGAGCGGTGTCGATCGCGGTTTCGATACCGTCGACTTGCTCGTCGTAGGGTCGGTCGTGGCCGAACACCGGTCGCCAGTCCGTCATGGGTACCGTACTCGTCGTCGGTCGTGCATAGCGTTGACGGACTGTGTTGGCCGCGCCGTGAGTGATAAATGTACGCGATAATCGACGAACGCGATTGTTACGCACTGATCGACAGACGCGATCGTTGGACACTGATCGGCGGACGGAATCCGGATATCCGTGGCCACGGTCGGCCGGCCGCTGCCGGCGTGCCCCTTTACTTGGCTGCGCCCCAATACTAGCACATGAAGGTCCCCAGATCCCTCAAAAACGTCGATCGAGACGACGACGCAGTCTTACGTACGTTCGAGTACGATGACGGGAGCGTCATCGCGGTCGATTTCGGTACCGCCGCCGCCGACGTCGAGATCGATATCGTCGATTCGACCGCGATCATCGTCGCCGGTGACCGACAGTTCGAGTTCGAACTGCCGCCGGAGGCAAGCGACGTCTCGGTTCGCAACGGCGTCCTGACGATCGAGGAATAGAGTAGCCACTGAAAGTCAATGCACACGTGAGGCGTCCCTCGAGCGAAACACAACCCATTCCCGTCCCGCGCCGGTAGGACCGGTATGAGCGATTCTGACGACGCCATCGACGTCGACCGCTGGCGCGACGAACTCGAGGCGAAACGCGCCGAGAAGGACGAATTTTTCGCGGACCATCCGCAGTCGCCGATCCCGCCCGAGGATCGCGAGGAGTTCGACGGGCTCGACTACTTCGAACCGGATTCGACCTACCGCGTGAGCGCGACCGCCGAGGTTCACGACGATCCGGAAGTCGTACTGATGGAAACGACCGCGGGCAGAGAGATGCGCTATCTCCGCGTTGCCACCCTCGAGTTCGATCTCGACCGCGAGGACGAGGATCTGGAAGACGGCACCTTCGAACTCGCGGCGTACCAACTCGAGAGTCCGAACGAGGAGCCGCTGTTCGTCCCCTTCCGCGATAAGACGACCGGCCAGCAGACCTACGACGGCGGTCGCTACATGGAGCTATCGTCGGAGCGCGAACTCGAGGACGGCGACGAGATCGTCGTCGATTTCAACATCGCCTACTCGCCGTTTTGTGCCTTCAGCGAAACGTTTGACTGCCCGCTACCGCCGGAAGAAAACTGGCTCGAGGTGACGATTCCGGCGGGCGAACGCTTCGAGTGAGAGCGCAGCGATCTGATCTGCGTCGACGGCCACCGGCTACTCTCGTTGTCCACTGGTTACTGTCGTTCGAGTAGTAGCAGTAGAACTATCGAGCGATCGGGAGGTACCCGTTCGAGTACGATGGGTGGCTTCGACTCGAATCACAGGCCAGAAATCAGCAGCGGGAAGCCCGACTCGAGTCGAAGCGAGGGGGTTGCCAGCCGGTAGCCAACTCGAGTCGAAACGGGGGCGATCGTCGACGGTGGGTAAACGAGGTGAATTCGGCGGAAGTGAGGAATGAGAGAACCAAACCGACGGCGAGTAGTTGGGAAGTTGGGCCGATAGCGAGTAGTTGGAAAGCCAGGCCAGTGGCGAGTAGTCAGGGTGCCACGCCGACGGTGAGTAGCGTGCCGAACTCGCGATACCGTTCGACCATCGTCTCGCGGTTCTCCCACTCGTCCGTCGGGAACGCTGCTTCCGGTGGAATCGTGGTTTCGCGGTCGGGAATGTTGTCCTGCTCGGCGACGAAGAGACCAGCGTCGTGGAAGGCCTCGCGGTACTGCCTGCGGTCCCAGCGGGTCATCTCGATGGAGATGAACTCCTGCCACTCGTGGGAGTGGACGTTCTCTTCGTAGTAGTTCACGGCGCAGTAGAAGGTCCCGCCGGGTCGAAGGATACGCGCGATTTCCTCGAGCGTCCGGTGGGGATCGGCGGCGTAATAGAACGCCTCCATCGACCAGATGTGGTCGATCGAGTCGTCCTGGAAGGGAAGCGAATCGAAATCCCCGACGAGGAAGCCGACCTGCGGATCGTCCGTGTAGCCCGCGGCGTTGTGGGCCATCTCGGGCGAGCCGTCGAGTCCGTAAATCACCCCGGCATCCTTCGTATCGCGGAGGGCGCGACCCGCGTACCCGCTGCCACAGCCGAGATCCAACACGGTATCGCCGGGTTCGATCGGCATGCGCGCGAGCGCGGGCTTTGCGGTGTGCCAGTGCCGTTCTTCCATGCCCCTATCCCGACCGCTCGAGGCCCACTCGTCGAACTCCTCGCGAACGCTCATGTACGAGTCGTCAGTCTCAGCGGGCAAAACGCGTTCGACTCGAACCGACGGCGCGAGCACCGCAGGTCGAAGCGAGTCAGGTTTCCGTCGAACGATGTACATCCAACCGTCCCGGACATTCGAGCGACCGACAGATTTTTTAGGGTGGCCTAAAAAGTAGTGGTTGGAGGAGTTGAGGTTGGCCGAAATCCGTGGGCATCGGATCGAGGCCGAACAGATAACTCCTACTCGGCCGCTTTTTCACAGCACCAGTGTGAAACGGACCGCAGGTCCGCGTGAGCAGTTCCGCGTGTGAGCTTCCTCCGGAGAGGTATCCCGACCATCACAATCGGAACCGACCGTCTCGGCGGTAGTCGACGACGCGTTAGTTTCCGTCAGAAGAACCGTTGGGTCCTGAGCAGACGCTCCGAGTTCACCCGAATCCGTCACGTTCGATAGCGGCGACTGTAGACGGGACAATTAAGTCGGTGCCGAAAGTTGTTCACGTCAATATGGACTATTCGCTTGCAATCGATGGGACGCCGGAAACGGTACCTGGCGGGACAGGTGTCCTGTTGCTTCACCCGAGTACGGGCGAAACGGACCGCATCGACACCGATTTTCTCAAAACCGACACCGACAACTTCCTCGTCATCTCCACGCGAACCACTGCCCGCGAGGTCAGGCAGAAACTCGAATACTACGACGTCGACGAAGAGCGCGCGGAAATCCTCGACACCCTCAGCATCGAACGCGGCTACTCCCGCCGCAAGAGCGACACCGTCCACTACGTCGCCGCACCCGACGACGTCGACGGCATCGTCGAACACATCGACGGCTTCCTCGAGTCTCACGACGGCAAACTCCGACTCAGCTTCGACTCCGTGACCGAACTCGCCTACTACGCCGGCGACGACGAAGCCCTCGAGACGATCGAGCGAATTCTGGAACTGCTCGAGGAACACGACGCGGTCGGCCTCTTCCACGTTTCCGAAGAACCCCACGACGAGTCGCTCGTCGACGACTTCCGCGAGCTGTTCGACGGGATCATCGATCTGGACGAGGACGGGAGCATCGACGCCGAGTTCTAGCTCCCGGTCCCGTTTCCTGCGGGTTATTCGCGGAGAGCAACGTCTCGAGCTCTCGGCTCGTCGTCCACGGTGGCGCGCGCTGATCGGTGCCGGACGGATAGCTCGTGATCGGGTACTCGAAACCACCACCTCGAAACGGAAATCGCGTTATTCGACGAGCGAGTCGAACGTCTTCTCGGCCCACTTGACCGCGTACTCCGAGCCGTGATCGCGGTACGCGCTCGTATCGAGCGCCGCAAACGGCGCTGGCAACTCGAGTCCGTGCTTGATCGCCGCACACGCCAGCTCCGTCGCGTCCGCGAAATCCGTTTCGCCGCGGGCGACGGCGCGTGGCAGTCCGGAAACGCGGTCCTCGAGTCGACTCCCGGCGTCCTGCCAGGCGTCGAAGAGTTCGGGGTGGTCGTCCCGCCAGCCCGCGAAGACGTCTCGCGTCTGGAGTCCGACCCAGCCGTCGTACAGCGCCGCCGCAACCTGGTAGGTGCTGTTCGGGTCGAGGTCTGTCGCCTCGTCGAGCGCGAGATAGTCGTCCTCGAAGAAGCCGAGGAAGTGCTCGGGCACCTCGAGATCGAGTTCGACCAGCGCCTCGGCGAGCAGGAAGTCAACGAACGACTCCGGCGAGCCCGCGACGCGAGCCTTGACGAGAACGATCGGCGGCTCGGTCTGGCGCGTCCAGACGACGCTGCCGTCGCCGGGCATTCCGATGGTCAGTTGTGGACCCGCATACCGGGTCAGCAGCGTCGGCGCGTCGTCGGGCAGCCACCCAGCCGGATAGCTCGCCGGCTTGAGCGCGTCGACGAGGAGTCCGAGGTCTTCGGCCCGTGCGGGGTCCAGCGTCTCGAAATCGCGCTCACAGTCGAGTATCTGTACGTCGGGTGCGTACTCGTCGCGGACTGCCTCGACCGGACTCGAGGGGTCGCGAACCTCGAACATCAGACGAGAACAGTCTGGAAGACGACCACCAGCGACAGCAGCGCCGATACGGCGATCGTAGTAAGGACGATCTTGGTTGGGGTGCTCATACGCGAACGGAATCAGCCGCGTTGCTTAAATCCATCTTTCTCGGCCGTAATTTCGGCCGACACGACCCGGAGTCACCCCCGTACGTGGAGGCGGACACGGACGCACGTCCGAGCGGCGGAAGCGCTCGAGGAGATCTGACGGACGCCGGAAACGCACTCTCGGGGTCCACTGAACCCGCTCGGGTTAGCGGTGAACTACTCGGCTCTCGAGACGGTACCTCATAGCCATCATTTCACATGGAACCCAATTACGACGATATCTTCCGCAAGCAGTACCTGACGAAGTGATTACAGTTGAAATAGAGGGGTGTTGATTCTGCTCGGGACGGGGATTGGTTCGAGTCGAGAATTGCTTCGAACGATCATTCCGGACCGAGAGCCATCATTCCGAGTACCGAGAACGGTCATCCCGGACTGAGAGCGACGATCTCGACGCTACGAATCGTCATCCGCGTGCCACGATTCCGGTACGTCGATAACGTATCGACCGTCTTCTTGCAGCGAGATGATGTACTCCTCGCGGTTGTAGAGTTCCATCAGGTTGAGTTCGTACTGGCCCGGACTCACGATCTTGATGCTCTCGAATTGCTCGTTGAGTTCCGCTCGGAGCTCTTCGATAGAGGGCTGGTCACCGGACGGTTCGCTGACGACCCGGCCGTGTTCCGGTGGCTGGTCGCCCGCTCCCGGTTCCGGACCGTCCGCCCGGGTACCCGCGTCAGCGACGGTCTCCGGAGTACGCTGCTCTCCAGTTGGGAGTTCGTCCGCCGAAACGACGTCGCTTCGAGCGTCGGCCTGGGCCGTGTTTTCGCTGTCGTCCGAACTCGAGACGGCACTGATCGATTCCGCTGAGTCGGTTGCAGCGTCGCCGGCAGCGGACGCCCCGGACGAAGACGCGGGGCTCGCGTGTGTGGAGTCCGTTCCGGCGTTCGTCGGTTCGGTTATTTCAGATTCGGGCTCCGCGTCGGATGCGGATCGAGAGCCCTCGTGTTCGTCGCGGCCCTGCTCCGGTGCGGTCGTTCGGTCTTCGGGTCGACGCGCCGTATCCGGCCATTCCGTGAACTCCCCGGTTTCATCGCTCGAGTCCGCCGTCGAGTCGGTCTCGGGAGTCTCGTCGTCCGAGGGCCAGGATTGCTCCGATCCGTCGTGGCGATTCGCGTCGACCGCGGTGGTGTCTACCGATTGCACGAGTTCGTCCGACTGTGTCGAGTCGGATGAGACCCATCCACGAACTGTTTCTGCGGCGCGCTCGACGGTTCCGGTGTCACCGGTCGAGTCGGTGCCAGGGTCGCCAGCCGAGTCGGTCGCTTCCTGTGGAGCAGAGTCGGCCGGTCCGGTCGCGGCCCGTCCGGAGGGCGCGAACTGAAACTTGTTCCCGCCGCAGTCGGGACATCCAGACAGCATCTCCTTGGAGCCGTCGGGGAACGTCCGGCCACAGTTCGTACATTCGTGGGGCATTAGTCTCGAGACACGAGCGCACTGATGAGCGTTTCGTCCTTGTGAAGCGTTTCGATCTGGTTCGCCGGCCCGATGACCGTCAGTTTCGCCGCCGACTCGTCGCCGCCGCCCATGATGCGACCGAGCAGCGAGGAATCACGCGTATCGGATTTCGGGTAGGTCTCGATCTCGATCCCGTTGAACTCGTCGGGGCTGATCTCGGCCATCGTTACCTCGATGAGTCGGCTCTCCTCGTCGGGGGTCAGTCCCTCTTCTAAGATGACGATGTTCCCGTCGTGGACGCCGTCGAGGATCATCCGAATCTTCTCCATCGTCGCCATCCCGTCCATCCGCTCGCCGCTGATCAGATCGATCTGAACGCCGTCGGGAGCATCCGAGTCGTCCGCGTTAGTTGCTTTTGGCATTCTCTCTCACCCGAAGTACTCCGCGATGTTTTCGTACACTTCGTCCATGTTCTCGCCTTCTTTCGCCGACAGCGGGACGGTCTTGTGCTGTGGGAAGGCGTCCTCGATCCGCTTGACGCTCGAGTCGTCGAGGTCGATCTTGTTCGCGAAGATGAGAACGGGGAGATCCCGGGATTCGATGATGCCGATCAGCATCGTATTGACCTGCGTGATCGGATCCTTGGCGCTGTCGAGGACGTAAATGACGCCGTCGACGTCCTCGCGCAGCCAGTGCATCGCTTCCGCGACGCCTTCGGTCGCCTCGCGGGACCGACGGATCGCATCGTCTTCTTCCATCTCGTCGGTGAACTCCTCGTAGTCGACTTTCGTCGTTACACCGGGCGTGTCGACGATGTCGATGGTTACCGACTTGCCGTCGCGTTCGATCTCGACGCCTTCTTTTCTTCGTGCGCGACGCGTTTCGTGGGGAATGTGACTCTCCGCGCCGATGGCGTCACCGGTCCAGTCGCGAGCGATACGATTGGCGAGCGTTGTCTTTCCGGCGTTCGGCGGACCGTAGATGCCGATTCGTTTGGGCTCCTGTTCGGAAAACAGGCGATCCGTAACCCGAGAGATATTATCTTTGAGTTCTGTGAACAGTCCCATCCTTGGGGGCCTCCAGCACCGCGGGGTGCAGTTGCGCGTACTACAAACTGAACTCACTTAAGCCTACGTCAGACGTGTAGACAATTCAACGAGAGAGAGTTCCTCGTTCCGGTCGAAGACACGAACTGCTGAACGAAATTGCGGAGAGAACGATGACCAACGATGAGGAGGGGGCAGTCAAGAGAGATGATCAGAAGAGACGATTATGGGAAGACGGCCAGGGGAGACAATCAAGGGAGACGATCACGATGTGAAGAGGAGACTGGAAGAATATGGGTGTGATCGGATGTGAAAATGAGTAGGGTTGATTATGGGAACAAATTTATGAGTTTTCATTAGATGTGTTCTAGTAGCACACCACAAGAGAGACCCCCACCCCTTCGTTTCGAGTGGAGATGGACGAGCCGGTGGGTGGATGAACCGACGGAATCGGCTGGGATCGGGGAAAGATCGTCTCTTTACTACCGAGAAAAGGATAGAGAAGGGTGTTAGCCGATCGAATTCGGTAACGAGAGTCATTCTAGTAACTCGAGTCGCTTATAGAGACGTTTCTAGTAGGTCCTAGTAACTGTAACACCAATCTCTAGTAAAATATCTGTTTTGCTAGTGCTACGGACCGAATTTCTCAGCCATGGTAATAAAACTTCCCATCCCACAGACCTCTCATCCCCCCTCCCCCTCTCTCGTCACGTTCCACCTGAAACGAAGGGGTGGGGGGTTGGCGGCAATCCCTTTCTTTCTTCTCGGTTCTTGTACTCACACTCCCGAGCACGTTCTCACACCGGACGTAGTCGATCGATGTCGTCCACTCGATGCTGTCTGATGGTAACACACCGATCCAGCGTACTTTCACTCGCGGGCTCACGCCACTCGACCGGTGAACTCGTATCCGTTTCTCGAGTTCTTTCTCCCGAACTCGTACTGGATTGCCCGCGGGCGGACTATTCGCCAGCGATCCGCTGTTGGATATCCGACATCTATCAACTCTCACCGGCGACCCGCCGACGGCACCGACCAGTAGTACACCACTACGTCTCGTAATCGACTCGAAACGGACGTGGGTCCACTGTCACGACTCGTGATAACTGCTCGTATTTCGCCAATCACCCGTTCTCAGGGTATCACACGCCCTAACCGAGTATCGAACTGACCCGATCCGTCGAACGAAGGGAAGAATTTAATACGATGGTTTTCCTCTGTTTCGTTTGCATCAACTGGACCCGCGCCGGCTGCATGAAATAGTGAATTGGCCCACATAGGCCATTTACTACGCTATTTTCATGCTTTCGGGCCGGGAATTCCACTCGAAACGAGGGGGTATGTGTACGACGGATGTCAAACGATTCAGAAACCACGAGAGAGGAGGCCGATATCGACGAGACAGCGGGGTTCTCGAACTTCGAGGGCTCCGATCTCGACGACGAAGAGTCGAGCCAGGGGCTGTTCGACGATCTACTCAGCGGTGAACCGATCTTCGAGAACAAAGAGGTCCTTCGCCCCTCCTACACGCCGCACGAACTCCCTCACCGAAGCGATCAGATCAACAAGATGGCGACCATCCTCGTCGCTGCGCTCCGCGGCGAGACGCCGTCGAACATTCTCATCTACGGCAAGACCGGGACGGGCAAGACCGCGAGCGCGAAGTTCGTCAGCAAGGAACTCGAGAGCACCTCCCAGAAGTACAGCGTTCCGTGTGACGTCGAGTACATCAACTGTGAGGTCACCGACACCCAGTACCGCGTGCTCGCACAGCTCGCGAACAAATTCATCGAGAAGAACGAAGCCCGGATCGACGATCGGGTCGACGATCTCGAGGCCCTGATCGACGACCTCGAGGAGTACGAGTCGACGGCCGCGTCCGACCCCGGTTCCGCGGTGAACGCTCGGGACGAACTCGGTGAACCCGACCGCTCCGATCCGAACAGCGCGTTCGACGGACCGGATGCGGATATCGGCGACGACTCCATTTCGACTGAAACCGACGCCGATACTGACGCCGCTATCGACGCTGCTGCCGGAACCGAAACCGCCGTCGACACCGCCGCGGATCGTCCGGCCCATCCGCTCGAGGAAACCTCGTTCGGATCCCGAAGCGATATCGAAGCCCGCATCGAGAGCCTCGAGGAGGACAAAGAGTCGTTCGAGGAGGTGCCGATGACCGGGTGGCCGACCGACCGCGTCTACAGCGTCTTCTTCGACGCCGTCGATTACGACGAACGGGTCGTCGTCATCATGCTCGACGAGATCGACAAGCTCGTCGAGAAAAGCGGTGACGACACGCTCTACAACCTCTCGCGGATGAACTCCGAACTCGAGAACTCCCGGGTCTCGATCATCGGGATCTCGAACGACCTGAAGTTCACCGACTTCCTCGACCCGCGCGTCAAGTCCTCGCTGGGCGAAGAAGAGATCGTCTTCCCGCCCTACGACGCCAACCAACTGCGGGACATTTTGGAGCACCGCTCGAACGTCGCGTTCAAGGCCGGTGCGCTTTCGGACGACGTGATCCCGCTGTGTGCGGCCTTCGCCGCACAGGAACACGGCGACGCGCGTCGCGCCCTGGACCTCCTTCGCACGGCCGGCGAACTGGCCGAACGCTCCCAGACGGAGACGATCGTCGAGGACCACGTTCGGCAGGCACAGGACAAGATCGAACTCGACCGCGTGGTCGAAGTCGTCCGCACGCTGCCGACACAGAGCAAACTCGTCCTCTTTTCGATCATCCTGCTCGAGAAAAACGGCGTTCACAGCATCAACACGGGCGAGGTGTTCAACATCTACAAGCGCCTGTGCGAGGAGATCGACGCCGACGTCCTGACCCAGCGGCGGGTGACGGATCTCATCAGCGAACTCGACATGCTCGGGATCGTCAACGCCGTCGTCGTCTCCAAGGGTCGCTACGGCCGGACCAAGGAGATCAGCCTCTCGGTTCCACTCGAAGAGACGGAGGCCGTTCTCCTCTCGGACTCTCGGCTGAGCGATATCGACGACGTACAGCCGTTCGTTCAGGCGCGCTTCGAGAACTGATTCTACGCGAAGAAGCGACGGGCCGTCATCGCGACGGTGTTGCAGGCGGATCGTCGGAGCACGTGTCCGTACAGACTGTCTCTCGAGATGTACGCCGTGATCTCCCCGTCGTGTGCGAACTGCGTTTCCGAGGTCGAATCCGTCCCAGCGGGGCTCAACGATGGACCAATATACGTCGAGTGAGTTCGGTTCGACATGAAGCGACGGGCCGTCATCGCGACGACGGCGAGTCTCGCCTCGCTCGCCGGCTGCGTCTTCACCGACGGCAAGATCGAGTACGATCGCGGTGGGATTGACGTCGTCATCGACGGCTCCCCGGTCGATCTCTCCGCGGACCGATTCCAGTCCGAACACGCCGAAAACGACTCGATCGAGTTCCATCTCCACGAGCGAGACGAGTACTGGTACATGGAGGGCGAGGAACCGGTCACGTTCGTCGAGGGACTCGATCTCCTCCCTCACTTCGAGTACGCCCGGAACGGCGACGATCACGTCGTCACGATCAACGGAATCGCCTACGACGGCGGCGATTCCGACACGGAACTGTCGTTTGTGGTCAACGGAGAAACCGTCGATCCGGCGGAGTACGACGTCCGCGACGGCGACGAACTCCGACTCGAGATCACGACTTCCGCGTGATCGGGCCGCCTATTCGATCGCGGGAGTCGTCGCGGGTGCTGGTTCACCCCGAGTCGCTTCTCGACCACCGTCGGTTCGACTCGAAACGGTGCCGTCAAAAATCGTTTCACCGGCGGGCGGCCGGTGATCGCGAACTCAGGTTCGATGTCGACCGATCGCGACGGCGACGCCCGCGCCGGTACCTGCGATTCCCGTCGCGCCGGCGAGTCCGGCGTGTGCGGCTGATGGCCTGGGGTCGATCGATGCCGCCGGATCGTCGTAGATCACCGGAGATGGAGCCATTGTGCCCCCGAGAATCGAATCGAACGCCAGTCGGACGTGGCCGAGCCACGGGATCCGGAACATCGCCTTGCCGGTGACCCAGTCAGGTCTAACGACGTCGCTGATACCGTTCCCGTACTGATCGTAGCCGTCGTTGTTATCACCTTTCGTGATGAACCCATCGTGTTTCGCCGGGCACGTGTACACCTCGTCACAGGTCGCGTCGCCGATGATCTCTTCGTCGGCTTTGGTATCCACCCAGTTTTCGCCCTCTTCGACCCAGAAGTGCGCACGGTGGATCACCGGCGTCTCCGCTGGATTACCGTTGGGCTGGAAGATGATGACGTCGCCAGCGCCGTTGAACTTCTCGTGACCGCTCTCCGCTCCCTGCTCAAGCGGGACGACACCGGTGTTATCGACGGAGCCGTCGCCGACGAATCGGTCGTCGGCGACGACGAAAATCAGGTCGCCTTCCTGCATGTTCGGCTCCATACTGCCGCTCTCGACGGCGACCAGCGGCGGCCAGATGCCACTGATACCGAAGAGAATGAGGCCGATGACGGCGACGATAGCGACGCTGCCGAGGATATCCCGCACCATCACGACCGTTCCGTCCTCGGATTTCAGGAACCAGCGGACGACGCCGTCGTCCTCGATCGTCATTCCGTTGCGGGTGGTGGGGTTGGGACCGGCGGCCGTTTCGGGCGTGTCGGACGATTCCCCGGGCGGACTCCGGTTGTCGTCTGCGCTTCGACCCTGCCGATCACGGGTATACTCGCCGCGATCACCGGAGTCGTCAGGTGGATCGCCGGGGTTAGAACCGCTCATCGTCACCCGTTTTGCCGGGACGCACAATCAACCTTCTGCTCCGTCAACTTCCGGTGAGACGGGATATCGATACCGCGGAGAGACACGGTAAACGCCGTCGCTTTCGTCAGATTCGATCGCGATCCACCGTCAACGCCGATCGAATCGACAGGTTCACTGGTACCGATGGCAGGTATCGGTTCGAAATCTCGACCCCGTCGCTCACCGATCGCACTATTACGGTATCCTTTTCTCTCCGCTCGCGAATGCGAAGGGTGTGCCACTCGAGGCGTCGGCCCGGATCGTCAGCGAACTCACCAGTCGCGGCTACAACGCCGAGCGCGAAGCGGTGACCCACCTCGCGTCGGCCGACGATCCGCAGGCCGCCCTCGAGCGCGTTATCGAGACCCTTCCCGAGGATGCGCTGGTCGTTCGATCCGATCACGTTCGAACGACGCTTTCGGCGTCCGACCCGACCTCGAAACCGGGAGCGGGCGGTTCCGAACCCGACGGCGAAGACCCCTCCGCTTCAACTGGAGCCACCGTCTCGGATCCAACCGCCATAGGAGGGTATTCTCCAGTTGAAACGAAGGGGTCTACAGACGCCGAGAGATCGGTCGATCCCGCGTTGCGATCGCTCGAGATCGATGGGGATATGACCGGCCAGAGTACGGGGACGGGCGAGTACAGCGATTTCGTCGCCGTCTTTCGGGATCGACTCGAGCGATTAGGGGCAAAACTGCGAAGCCGGATCAATCACCGACCGGCGACAGCGATCCAGAAGATGCCGGGCGGCGGCGAGGTGGCGATGGTCGGGCTGGTCAACGACATCCGGTCGACGGCGAGCGGCCACTGGTTGATCGAACTCGAGGACGCCACCGGGACCTTCCCGTGGCTGGTGATGAAAGACCGGGAGTACGCCGATCTGGTCGAAGAACTGCTCTGCGACGAGGTGTTGGCCATGGAGGGAACCCTCGCCGACGACTCGGGAATCGCGTTCGTCGACTCGATGTACTTCCCGGATATCCCCCGGACGCACGAGCCGTCGACGGCGGATCGCCACGTCCAGGCGGCCCTGATTAGCGACGTGCACGTCGGCAGTCAGGAGTTCATGCACGACGCCTGGAACCGGTTCGCCGACTGGCTCCACACGGAGCAAGCCCAGCACGTCGAGTACCTGTTGATCGCGGGCGACATGGTCGAGGGCGTCGGTATCTACCCCGATCAGGACGAGGAGCTCGACATCGTCGACATCTACGACCAGTACGAAGCCTTCAACGAATACCTCAAGCGGGTTCCCGGCGACATCGAGATCGTCATGATTCCAGGAAATCACGATGCAGTTCGCCTCGCGGAGCCCCAGCCCGGGTTCGACGAGGAACTCCGCGGGATCATGTCGGCTCACGACCCGCGGATCGTGAGCAATCCGTCGACGGTGACGCTCGAGGGCGTCTCCATACTGATGTACCACGGCGTCTCGCTGGACGAAGTGATCGCGGAACTGCCCGAGGAGAAGGCGAGCTACGAGGAGCCACACAAGGCGATGTATCACCTTCTCAAAAAGCGCCACGTCGCCCCGCAGTTCGGCGGCCACACGCGACTCGCACCCGAAGAGCAGGACTACCTCATCATGGAGGACGTTCCCGACATCTTCCACACCGGCCACGTCCACAAACTCGGCTTCGGGAAGTACCACAACGTGCTCGCGATCAACTCCGGCTGCTGGCAGTCCCAGACGGATTTTCAGAAGAGCGTCAACATCGATCCAGACGCCGGCTACGCGCCCATCGTCGATCTCGATACGCTCGACGTGACCGTTCAGAAATTCAGCTGACAGCTCCTGGCCGTTCGGACGCTCGCGAAACGTCATCCACGCGCTGCCCGCACACTTCCCGTACGTTGCTCGCACATTTCCCGTATCCTACTCGCATATTGCCCGCACACCGCTCGCACGCTCCCCGTACACTGGATGTACTTTATCACCGCGCTTCTCGAAGTATCCGACGATGGTCTCGATAGTCGGTGTGGTTCTCGTCGCTAGCGGTCTCGCGGCGGTGCACATCGGCGCCCGCCGACTCCGATTCCTCCAGGGCGTTCCTCGAAGCGGCTGGCTCTCGCTGTGTGGCGGCGTCTCCGTCGCGTACGTTTTCGTCCACTTACTCCCCGAGATCACGGACCACCAATCCCGAGTCGTCGAAGCCGTCGAACCGACGAACATCGTCCTCGAGGCGACTCACGAACGATCCCTGTTCATCGCGGCGCTCGTCGGATTCACGCTCTTTTACGGACTCGAGCAGATCGCTCGGCGATCGCGTCGCGAGCCGGACCGGCGGGCGACCGACGGGACGACGATCCACTCTGGAGCGAGCGTGTTCTGGATACACATCGGCTCGTTTACCGCGTACAACGCACTCATCGGCTATCTCTTATTGCATCAGGAGGAGACTGGCCTCTCGAGCCTGTTGCTCTACGGGACGGCGATGGGGCTTCACTTCGTCGTCAACGACTACGGTCTGCGCGAGCACCACCGGGAGGTCTACGATCGCGTCGGCCGATGGCTGCTCGCCGGCGCGATCCTCGTCGGAACGCTGATCGGACTCCTCGTCGGCCTTCCCGAGATCCTCATCAGCCTCCTGCTCGCGTTTTTGTCCGGCGGCATCATCCTCAACGTGATCAAGGAGGAGCTTCCCAGGGATCGCGAGAGCCGATTCTGGGCGTTCGTCGCCGGGATAATGGGGTACACCGGTATCTTGTTGCTCGTGTGACGTCCCGATCGAATCTGTGGCCGGACTCGGAAGTAGCGGTCGGCGGCACGGATCGAGCGCTCGCTTTAGTCCGTCTCAGGTCGTCTCGGCGTCCGTTTCGGTCTCATCCTGGAGCTCCGTTCGGCGGATCTTCCCCGTGACCGTTTTCGGGAGTTCGTCGCGGAACTCGATCTCGCGGGGGTACTCGTGGGCCGACAGTTCGGTTTTCACGTGGTTCGTGATGTCCTCCTCGAGGTCCGCCGACGGCGTCACACCGTCGCTGGGAACGATGTAGGCCTTCACGATGTTGCCTCGCTCCCGGTGTGGCTTCGGGACGACGGCGGCTTCGGCGACGGCCTCGTGTTCGCCGAGCGAACTCTCGACCTCGAAGGGACCGATGCGGTAGCCCGAGGAGAGGATGACGTCGTCGGCCCGGCCCTCGAACCAGATGTAGCCGTCCTCGTCCGCGTGCGCGAGGTCGCCCGACAGGTACCACTCGTTCTCCGGCCCGTCGACGAAGCAGTCCGCGGTCTGCTCGGGCTTCTCCCAGTACTCCGCGAAGAAGCAGGGGTAGTCCCCGCGCTGGGCGATCTCGCCGGTCTCGCCGGGCTCGAGCACCTCGCCGGTCTCGGGGTCGACGACGGCGGCCTCGATCCCGGGCAGCGGTTTCCCCATCGAACCAGGCCGAACGTCCATGGACGGATAGTTGTTGATGATCATGTTTCCCGTCTCGGTCTGGCCGTAGGTGTCGTGGATGGTGACGCCGAGAGTCTCCTCGCCCCACTCGACGACGCCCGCCGAGAGCGGTTCGCCGATCGAGAGCGCGTGGCGGAGATCCAGCGAGACGTCCTCGAGAACCGCCTCGTGTTCGCGGAGCATCCGGTAGGCCGTCGGCACCGAGAACAGGACGGTGATCGGATAGGCGTCGAGGAGGTCGGCCCACGCCTCGGGGTCGAACTCGCCCTCGTAGGTGAACAAGGCGGTACCCCAGTACCAGGCACCCAGCGTGTTGATCGGCCCGGTCAGCCAGCCGAGGTCGGCCGTCGACCAGTAGCAATCGCCCGCCTGCAAGTCGGCGGCGTACTTCTGCGTGGCGGCAACGCCGGCGACCCACCGGTGTTTGTGGAGTACCCCCTTCGCCAGCCCGGTCGTGCCGCTGGTGTAGTACAGCAGCGCATCGTCCTCGCCGCCGGTATCCGCCGCTTCGTACTCGCGGCTCGCCGTCTCCATCTCGGCGCGGTAGCTGACGTCGCCGCGTCGGATCCCCGTCCCGTCGTCGCTGACGACGATGACGTGTTCGACCGAGGGGGCGTCCTCGAGCGCGTCAGCGACGATATCGCGATTGTCCGCGGTAGTGACGACCGCCGTCGCGTCGCAGTCGGCCAGTCGATACGAGATGCCGTCGGGGCCGAACCGCTCGTTGATGCCGCCGAAGACGGCACCGCGCTTGAGCGTTCCCACCAGCGCGACGTAGTGTTCGGGGATCCGCGGCATGTAGGAGAAGACGCGGTCGCCTCGTTCGATCCCCAGGGACTCGAGGACGTTCGCGAACCGGTTCGTCGCCTCGGCCAGTTCCCAGAACGTCGTCGTGGTCAACTCCCCGTCCTCGCTCACCTGGTAGAGCGCGACCGTCTCGTTGTTCTCGGCGTGGCGGTCACAGACCTCGTGGGCGATGTTCAGTTCCTCGGGCGCGTCCCAGTCCGCTGCCTCGTAGATGTCCGTCCACGCGAATCCGTCCCGCACTTGCTCGTAGTCGGGCATGTTGTGGTCAGATACCATACACCGGACGCCATCGCTTGCGGCAATAATTGCTTCGGGTATTTTCACAGCCGAGATACTGGAGAAAACCCGCGACCGCAGAGACGGACGTCGTTCTCGCGCGTCCTCGGCGTCGGCGATCGGTGCGTCTCGTCGTCGCTATAGTCACAACTGAAACGAGTTACACACCGATCGCATCCCCGCAGTTCTCGTTCACTTCGTTCGCTCACGGCTCGCAGGGCTCACCGTTCGCGTTCCCGCGGTTCTCGCTCACTTCGTTCGCTCCGAACCGCGCTCGCTCCGAACCGCGCTGGCCTCGTGCGATCTGGTGTGCAGTGACGTTCAGTGGCTCCTATAAGAATGGGGATGGCGCGTCGACTAGGGCTCGAGTCGAAACCGAACCGTCGGGGAGCCGTCGAAGCGCGGACCGCGTCCCCGTCGCTCGAATCCGAGTTCTTGGGCAGCCGTCTCGATGGTCTCCGTGTCGGGCGAGACCAGCACTTCGACGGCCATCGATTCGCGCTCGGCGAACCGAACCGGCTCGGCGAGCAGTCGCTTGCACGCTTCGCTCGTTCCGTCGAGCTGGGTCACGTGGACGGTGTCCGCTTTCGCGTCGAAGCTGATGAATCCCAGCAGATCCTCGGGATCGGAGCCCTTGTACTGTGACTCCGCGACGTCCATGTTCGGATCGTGGGCCCCGTCCTCGGCGACGCGCACCGTCCGGTCGTGGACCAGGTTTCGCATCACGTCGGTCGGCGAGTCGGCGATCGACGCCAGCGCGTCGGCGTCCGCCTCGAGAGCGTCCCGTACGTTCATTGTCGTGTGGCAATGCTACGCACGAACATAAATCCCGCCCGCGATCCCGGCAACGTGATGACGTCTCGAGAGACCCTCTCGGGCAGCGACACGATCTGTGGCCACGTACGTCGAATCCGCTGTCACCAGCTATTCGAACGAGGTCCTCGCGCTCGCTCGAGCGGCGAACGACGGTAAAAATACGAACGATGGACACAGTTATCTGCTCGCTCTGGTAACGGAGTGGCATATGAGCGAAGCGATTATCAGTCGAGTCGGGGATGAGGTGGCAGTATGCGCGTCGTAGCCAAATTCGGCGGCACGAGTCTCGGGAGCGGGGATCGTATCAACCGCGCGGCGGATTCGATCGCGGCGGCCGTCGAGGACGGTCACGAGATCGCTGTCGTCGCCAGCGCGATGGGATCGACGACCGACGACCTGCTCGACGACATCACCTTCGAGACGGACGAAGCCGACCGCGCCCAGATCGTCAGCATGGGCGAACGGACGTCCGTCCGGATGTTGAAGGCCGCACTGTCGGCTCGCGGCATCGACGCGACGTTCCTCGAACCCGGCGGCGACGACTGGCCGGTCGTCACCGACGAGTTCGGCGAGGTCAACGTCGAGGAGACCCAGAAACGCGCCCTCGAGGTCGCCGAGGGCCTCGAGGACACCGTCCCGGTTCTCACGGGCTTTCTCGCGGAAGGGCCGGAGGGCTCGATCACGACGCTGGGCCGCGGTGGCAGCGACACCACGGCCGTCATGATGGGCAAGTACATGGACGCCGACGAGGTCGTCATCGTCACCGACGTCGAGGGCGTCATGACCGGCGATCCCCACGTCGTCGAAGGCGCTCGCAACGTCGGCGAGATCTCCGTCGACGAACTCCGCAACCTCTCCTTTCGCGGGGCCGAAGTCGTCGCGCCCTCCGCACTGTCGTACAAGGGCGGCAACCTCGACGTCCGGGTCGTCCACTACCAGCACGGCGATCTGCTCTCCGGCGGCACCAGCATCGAGGGCGAGTTCAAGAACCTCGTCGACCTTCGCGAGCGGCCGCTGGCCTGTCTGACCGTCGCCGGCCGTGCGATCCGCAATCAGCCCGGCATCTTCAACCACCTCTCGAAGGCGCTTTCCGAGAGCGATATCAACATCGATGCCGTCGCCAGCGGGATGGATACGGTCACGTTCTACATCGACGAGGAGGAGGCCGAACGCGCCGAGAACATCCTCCACCGCGAGGTCATCGCTCGAGACGAACTCTCGAGCGTTACGGTCGACTCGCCGATCGCCGTCATTCGCGTCACCGGCGGCGAACTCCCCAATCAACCGGGGATCATCAGCGAGATCGTTAACCCGCTCGCCGAGGAGCGGATCCACCTGCAGGACATCATCACGAGCGCGACCAGCGTCGCGCTCTTCGTCGAGTGGGACGACCGCGAGGAGACCCTCGAGTTGACTCAGGACCTCTTCTAAGGCTCGATTCGCGGCTCTTGGCCGTTTTTTCCCTCGGGCGGCGCTCGAGGCTCCTCGTTTCGACTGCAGCCTCGGTTCGCGTAGTCGGTCCGTGAATCGTTGGTAACGGGTTCGTAACGAATACCGCGAGTATCACAGCCGCTGTTATGAGTTCGAATTCGACAGGAACGGACGTGTTCGAAGACGTCGACCCCGATCCGGATGCGGTCCTCGCCGAGTTCGGCGTGGAATCGCCCGACGATCTCCTCGAGGCGGACGGTGCCCACGATCCGGTTGCCGACGAGCGGGTTCGTGACGAGGGTCGGAGTGGCGACGGCGGCCTCGAGTTCGCCGGCGATCCGGACGGGACGATCACCGTCCACTCCGAGTCCTCGAACGAGACGGAACTCGTCGGTCCCGACCCGACGCCGACGCGGATCACCAATGACGTCTTCCGTAGCGTCGACGCCGATATGCGCTGATTCTCCGAACCCTCGCGAGCCGTTCGTGATGGGCCGTCGCCGATTCCGTCCATTGATGGACCGATCCGTCCGAGAGCGGACGCCTCGAGACGCCAGCGGACACGAGATTCCAGCTAGACTGAACACGCGCGGCGACGTGTAACGAATATGGTCGCGTACAAGTCGAAAATGGTCGAACGGATCCGGCTCCCCTCTCGAGAACGACGCGAACGGGCGCTCGAGGAGGCCGGTTACAATGTTTTCAATCTCGCTGCGGAGGACGTCTTCGTCGATCTCTTGACCGACAGCGGAACCGGCGCGATGAGCGACGCCCAGTGGGCCGCCCTGATCCGGGGCGACGAGTCCTACGCCGGCTCGCGGAGTTTCGACGAGCTCGAGTCGGCCGTCCGGGAGGTGATGGGGTTTTCGCGCGTCGTGCCGACCCATCAGGGCCGCGGGGCCGAGAACGTCCTGTACGGGACGCTCGTCTCGGAGGGTGACGTCGTACTCAACAACATGCACTTCGATACGACGCGGGCCCACGTCGCGAATCAGGGCGGCGATCCGGTCGACTGTCCGGTCGAGGCCGCACACGATCTGGCGGCGGACGAGCCGTTCAAGGGCAACTTCTCGATCGAGCGCGCCCGCGAGGTCGTCGACGACGTGGGGGCCGAAAACGTGCCGCTGGTGATCTCGACGATCACGAACAACTCGGCGGCGGGTCAGCCGGTCAGCGTCGAGAACACCCGTCGCGTGAGGGCGTTCGCGGACGAGATCGACGCGACGTTCGTGATCGACGCCTGTCGGTTCGCCGAGAACGCCGCCTTCGTCAGGGAGCGCGAGGCGGCGTTCGCCGACGGCGCTGAAATCGTCGAGATCGCCCGCGAGCAACTCGGCTACGCCGACGCGCTCGTCATGAGCGGAAAGAAAGACGGGCTGGTGAACGCCGGCGGCTTCGTCGCAACCGAGGACGACGCGCTCTTCGAGCGCTGCAAGCAGCGGGCGATCCTCTACGAGGGCTTCCCCACGTACGGCGGAATGGCCGGACGAGACGTCGCCGCGATGGCCGTCGGTCTTCGGGAGGCCGTCGAGGAGGCGTACGTCACGGACCGCCTCGAGCAGGTTCGCGGCTTCGCCGCGATGCTCGAAGACGCCGGCGTGCCGATCTACACCCCGCCCGGCGGCCACGCCGTCTATCTCGACGCGAGCGCCGCGCTCCCCCATCTCTCGTCCGACGAGTTCCCGGGCCAGGCGCTCGTCTGCGCCCTCTACCGAGAGGGCGGCGTCCGCGGTGTCGAACTCGGGAGCTTCGCCTTCCCCGACACTGACCGACCGGAACTGGTCCGACTCGCGATCCCCCGTCGAACCTACCACAAAGAACACCTCGAGCACGTCGTCGAGACGGCCGCGGTCGTTCTCGAGAACCGAGAGACGATCTCCGGGCTCGAGGTCGCCACCGAACCCACGGTTCCCGAGCTACGCCACTTTACGGCGGCTCTCGAGCCGATCCCGCTCTAATCGGTTCGCGGGCGTGAGACGCCGACACTCTCGAAACGTGTCGAAAATCGACCGCAGCCGATCGCCGGTTACTTCGAAAGCATTCCTCGAGCGCGGTCTCGCAGGCCCGACTCCGTCTCGGACTGGTTTCCGAGGCGCTGTTTCGCCACGTTTCGTACGCCCCGCTTTGCCGGTTCGGAGGTCGCGATGCCGACCGCCCAGTCGGGAACCTGCGATTCGAGCTCCCGGCGCTTCTCCGCCTTGAGTTGGCCGTACTTTCGCAACGCGAGCCCGACGCCGATGAACATCCCGGCGTCCAGCAGTTCCCGACGGAACCGGTTTCGGTCGTTGCGTACCGCGATCGCCTTGACCAGCGAGAGGCCGCCGATCGCGAGGTAGAGCTTCGAGCTTTTCGATGGGTCGCCGCTGAGTACCTGTCCGAAATCCATGCGACGCGACGTACCACGTTCTCTCTGATAAAGCTCCGCCGGAACACGCCGGCACGCGCCTCCGCGACCGCTGATCGCCGACCGGTACCGATTCAACTCGGTAGGCGCCCCGTCCGCTCGAGGAGGACGAGGACAACGACCGTGGTCCCGAGGAAGAGCGCGGCGCTGGCGAACACCGAATCGTAGGAGTAGCCGCGCTCGATAAACAGGCCCAAAACGTACGAACCGAGCGCCTGGGTGAGCATCCACGCGGAACTGAACACGGCGTAGGTACTGCCCCGCGTCGAATCCGGGAGCGTGTCGAGGAGGTACGTGTCCGTGGCGGGGAACATAGCGTGAATGACGAAGCCGACGATCCCGCTGATCGCGGCCAGCGCAACCAGTCCTTCCACGAGTGTCAACGCGAGCAGGCTCGCGGCGAACGCGCCGACGATTCCCAGCAGGTACGGAACGTGCGGGAATCTGTCCGCCAGGTCGCCGCTGAAGTAAAACGCGGGAACGCCGGCGGCGAAGACGATCGTGAGCATCGCCCCCGCGGCTCGATCGGAGAGTCCCTTCGACTGCATGTACAGTTCGTAGAAGTTGAACAGGCCCTGCCAGATGAACGACGCCGCGCCGACGATTATCAGCGCCGTCACGACGAGACGCCACTCCGAAAGCGCGCCGGCAACGAAGTCGCGATCGGCCCGTCCCGCCCTCGGCATGTCGGTTCCCCTGGCGGCGAACCACGTGTACGCCGTTATCACTGCGGCACCGACGGCGATCGTCCACAGCGAGAGTCGCCAGTCGATGACGAGCGTGAGGGCGACGAAGGGGGCCGCGACCACCGCGGCAGTCTGGCTGGAAGCCCCGTGAATACCCATTACGCGGCCGATACGCGCCGGGTACAGCTCGCTCAGCAGCGGATTCGCCGCGACGAAGTACACGCCGGAGGCGATGCCCATGAGGAAGGCCCCGGCCATGAGCTGTGGGACCGTCATCGCGGTCGCCGTGATTCCGGACGCGACCGCGAGGATCACTCCGGACCCGATCACGACGCTGTGTCTCGGAACTTTCGTGAGCAGCCACCCGGTGGGCAGTCGAAGGGACGCGCTTCCGACCCACGCGAGCGTGACGATGAGTCCGGCGGTCGCCTCGCCGATCGCGAACTCGCCGATGAACACGTCCAGAAGCGGTGCGAAGATAATTCTGGCGAGGTTGAGCAGGAAGACGAGACCACAGAGGGATGCGAAGAGTCGAGCACGGGCCACGGCCGGTATTCCCAGCAAGAGGCCTCAAACGTTCCGGAACCGGAATGCCTCGTGCTGTTTCGCTTTCACGACTATCTCGGAGATCCCGAAGCCACGCCACTGATCGCCGCGGTACTACGACAGCTCGTGGTCTGGTCGGGCGTGCAGAGTTCGAGCGCTGTACTGACCGCCACCGTACTACCGACGGCTCGTGCGATTACGGTCGCTCACTCGCCACCACGACGCCTCGATACCGTCGGTCGTCGATCGGCTCGATCGAAAAGTCGAGCGCCTCGTAGAACGAACGGACGCCGTCGTCGAACTGCGCCGTCAGCCGTCCCTCGCGCTCGAGCGCGCGTTCGATCAGCCCGGTGCCGATGCCGCGCGCCCGGTGGCGACGACGCACGCCGATCGCGGAGATGTGTGCGCCGCGCTCGCCGGCGTCGGATTCGAGGACGATCGTTCCGAGGACGCGCTCGCTCGAGTCCGTCCCTCCGCGGTTGTCGCCGGCGACGAGGACGTTCCCCTCGGCGATTCGACGCTCGACGTTTCCCGGCTCGAGCATGGCCGCGTCGAGGATGCGCCGAACCTCGAGAATATCGTCCGTGGTGGCAGTGCGGACGTAGCCGTCCATTCGTCAGGTCCGTTGGTCGATGGTCGTCAACAACTCGTCGATCTCGGGCCGATCCAGATTGGTGTGGCCGCGATAGGTTTCGACGACGCTGATCTCTCCCTCGTCATCGATATCGAGGACGATCGCGGCGGGCATCCGACCGACGACGTCGAAGTGTTCGCCGAGCGCGCCGAGGCGGACCGGTTGATCGAACGTCTCGCCCGTGGTCGCCTCCGGATCAGCACAGAGCGGGAACGGAAGGTCGTACCGATCCTGCCACTTCTGGACGCGTTCTCTGGGCTCGGGAACGACCGAGACGACCTGACACCCCCGGTCGCGGAACTCGTCGTAGCGGTCGGCGACGGCGCGGACCTGGCGACGACACTGCCCGGCGTGGTGATCGCGGTGGAGCAAGAGGAGGATGGCGTCGTAGGCCGGATCGGGATCGTCGGTCGTCGTGGGATCGGCCGGTTCGACCGGTGCCGCCAATTCGGCGAGCGTGAGCGGGTCCGGACCCGGACCGACGTTCTCGAGGGTCACTTCGGCGGCGGTAGTTGTCATGCGAACGGCTACGACGGTCGCCGTGAAAACGCTCGGGCTTTCATACGGTCTGCTGTACGTCATTCGGTGCAGCCGGGACCTGTCCTGCGGTTGCACCGGTAAATCGTTACAGCAGACCGTATCAGCGGTCCGGTCCCCGCGTCCGGCTACTCGGTCGAGCCGCCCTTGATCAGCCGCAACACCGTCATACGGTCGCTTTCGACCGGTTGATCCTCCGGAACCGGGCGACCGTCGACGAGCACGCTCACCTCGTGGGGGCTGAGATCGATCTCGCGAAGCACGTCCTGATAGGTCGGCGTCGCGTCGGTGTTCGTCCCTGACACCGCCTCGAGATCGATCTCGTGGGTGTCCTCGCCCTTGACGTCGACGGTGACGTGCATGGTCGTCGTTACGAGGGCACAGACTTGAGCGCGTCGCTCGAACCGTGCTCGCGCGTGTCACCGTCGAACTGCGTCGTTTGCGGAGCCTCGAGCGAGCGCTCGCGTTCGCCGACGGTGGCCATCGCCACGCGTCAGTCGGTCGTCGGGCCGTCGGAGCCGACACCGCTTCGCGGCTCCTGTTTCCCGACCGTCCGTCGGTGGGCGTACAGACCGAACGTGAGCGCACCGAGCCCCAGCAAGAAGACGAGGAGGTTGATCAGCCCGCCGACGATGGGGATCTGTGCGAGAATCGCGCCCGCGACGAGTCCGACGACGAGCGCGAGCCAGCGGTTGGTCACGCCGACCGTCGAGAGGAGCCACGCGGCCACGGCGTACCGGCCGTAGACGGTCCCGATCCAGATGACGAGGGCGAATCCGAACGCGCCGACGATCGAGAACGGAATTCCGACGATCGTGATCGCGATCAGGACCAGGAGAACGGGGACGACGACGAGCACGCCGAACCCGACCAGCCCGGATCGCACGGGGCTGCTCGCGACTCGGTTCGCGATTCCGTCGGAGAAGCGGGGGAACAGCGCGAGTAACGCGGCTCCGAGCAACAGATTCAACGCGAGCACGTACGCGGCGAACAGCCACGAGGCGATCGGCTGAATCGTCGGCCCCAGATCGGTGCCGACCGAGGAATCCTGCTGGACCTCGCCCGCGACGGCGGCGGTGTTCCCCTCGAGACTCCCGCTGTATCGGAGATCGCCCGCAATCGCGCCGCTGTCGCCGAGTTGGATCGTATCGGCTCCGATATCCGCGTCGCCCTCGAGCGTACCGTCGATGGCGACGTTTCCGGCACCGGCCGAGACGTCGCCGCCGACGGTCGCGCCCTCGGCGACCGTGAAACTGCCCGCGGCGACTTCGACGTCGCCGTCGACGGTTCCGGCTATCGTCACGCTTCCGGCGGCGGCCTCGAGATCACCGCCGACGTCGCCCTCGATCCGCACGTCGCCGGCGACCGCGCTGACGTCGCCGGTGACGGTTCCCTCGACGATGACGGTTCCCGAAAACGCCTCGAGGCTGTCGACCGTTTCTCCCTCCTCGACGACGACCGTGCCGCCGGTCCGTGCGTCCGACTGCGCTACGGCCGTGATCGGGATCGTTCCGAGGACGACGAGAGCGAGGACGGCGACGACGAGGATCGTTCGTGATCGGCTGGTGGTCCGCATACGAACTCGTACGCCGTGTGCCGCAAAAAATACGTTACTGTATTGTCAATAACGGAAACTGTCCGTCGTCCGTGGTGGTCGCGGGTCATCCGTCGGTGCGCATTCGAAGGCCGGATTCGAGACCGACGGTGGCGTTCGGTCGTTTTATCTTTCGCCACTCCCTCTCGAGTGGTATGAGCGAGGCCGACGCCGAGGCGGCGGAGTCGACTCCCGGCAAGACCGAAGTCTGGATCGAAAAGTACCGACCGGAGCGACTCGACGAGATCAAGGGCCACGAGGATATCGTCCCGCGCCTGCAAAACTACGTCGAGCAGGACGATCTGCCCCACCTTTTATTTGCAGGCCCAGCAGGCACTGGAAAAACCACGGCTGCCAAGAGCATCGCTCGAGAGGTCTACGGCGATGATTGGCAGGAGAACTTCCTCGAACTCAACGCCTCGGACCAGCGGGGGATCGATGTCGTCCGCGACCGGATCAAGGACTTCGCGCGCGCTTCCTTCGGCGGCTACTCCCACCGAATCATCTTTCTGGACGAGGCCGACGCGCTGACCTCCGACGCCCAGTCGGCCCTGCGCCGGACGATGGAGCAGTTCTCGAACAACACCCGGTTTATCCTCTCGTGTAACTACTCGAATCAGATCATCGACCCGATCCAGTCGCGGTGTGCGGTGTTCCGATTCACCGAACTCTCCGAGAAGGCGATCGAGGCGCAGGTGCGCGAAATCGCCGCCACCGAAGCTATCGAGGTCACCGACGACGGCGTCGACGCCCTCGTCTACGCGGCCGACGGCGACATGCGAAAGGCGATCAACGCCCTGCAGGCCGCCGCCGTGATGGGCGACGCGGTCGACGAGGAGACCGTCTTCGCGATCACCGCGACGGCCCGCCCCGAGGAAGTCGAGACGATGGTCGGTCACGCCATCGAGGGCGACTTCACCGCCGCTCGAGCGGCGCTCGAGGATCTCCTGATGGACCGCGGCCTCGCCGGCGGCGACGTGATCGACCAACTCCACCGCTCCGCCTGGGAGTTCGACATTCCGGAGCGGGCGACGGTTCGCCTGCTCGAGCGACTCGGTGAGGTCGACTATCGGATTACGGAAGGGGCGAACGAGCGACTGCAGCTCGAGGCGATGCTGGCGTCGCTAGCGCTCGAAAACGACGCCTAACGTCCGGTCTCGATCGCTCGGCATCGCTCTCAGTACCCAGTAACGGTCGAGCGGAGGCGTCCCGAACGCGACGTCGTATCCGAGAGCCGTCGGCCGCGATATCCCCGGCGACGACTACGACTCCGAGCGTCCGCGCTCGAGTCGCGCCGCAACCGTCGTTCGAATCGCGGCCTGCCAGTAGGCACCGACGATTCCCAGGGGGACGAGCCAGAGCACGCTGAAGGGCAGATACGACTCGAGGCTCCGCGGCGGGGCACCGGCGACGAACTGGCTGGCACTGACGGCGGCGACGACCGTGAGCATCGTGACGAACAGCAACTGGGACTCGTCGCGATGCCCGGTATTCCAGGGACGGAGCGAACCCGTCCGACGAATGTCGGCCGCAAACAGCGCGAGCGCGCTCGCGGCGCTGCCGACGGTGAGCGCGATTATCGTGTCCAGCCCGAGGGCGTACTGGCCGGCGGCCATGTGGCCGAGCGTTACGGGCACCAGCGGCAGCGTAAACGACAGCGCGGGGCCGCCGTTCCAGGTCGCGTACAGGAACGGAACGATCGTCACCGCCGCCGCTGCGAGCGCGATCAACACGGTACTGACCATGTCGAATCGCTCCGTCAACGTCTCGAGGGCTTCGCCGTTGATCGTGAGTACCGACCCCGCGTAGCTGACGGCGAACAGACCCACAAAGACCACGAGGAATCCGATTGCGACGCGCGTTCGACGGCGTTCGACGCCGCTCAGCGGATGCTCGAGGACGGTGTCGATGGTGGGTTGCCAGCCGAACGCGTGGTGATCGTCGGTGCTCACGGTTCCTCCGTGATGACCGTCGCGACGCCCTCGTAATCGCGCTTCTCGTTGTCGAGGTCGATCACGGTCGGCGAAACGTTCCAGCCGGCTTCGGCGTAGATGGCCTCCATCGCCTTCCGGCCGCGTTTGTAGGAGGCGATTCCGTGGATCGGCCGGGCACCCGAATCTTGGTGGGCCTGCACCGAGACGATGCCTTCGAACGACCAGCAGCGAACGTGGAGGCGGTCGCTGGTGCCGTAGTAGGTTTCGGCCGCCGTCGCCTGCTGCGGGACGAATACGTCGTCCGTGCGATCCCACGCGAACCGGATGTACTCCTCGGGATGACGAAGCCAGCCCTCGTCCTCGAGGACGCCCATAACGCGTTCGAGACCGTCCCCCTCGACGTCGATTTCGGGGACCACGACGACGTTGATCGGTGCGGTCGCGACGAACGAATCGAAGTCGGCCCTGTCGACGCCGTCGTCGATCGGCTGGTACTGGTGGCGTGCGATCGGCGTCTCGGACTCGTCGGTGATCGTCCCGTCGACCCACTCCATCACGGCAGCCGGCGGTTCGACTCCTTCGACCGTCCGATCGATCGACGTCGCGTTGGGTGGCGACGGCAACGCGGCGATCGCGGCGACTGTCCCGACGCCAGTCAGCGCGCCGGTTCGGAGCAGTGATCGTCTCGTTTGCACGCGTGGATCACGCCCGACGAGCCGATGGTCCCTGCGGTATCGCCAGTACCGTTGCCGCCGGCTTCGAGCGCCGTTCTCGAGGCGAGCGTAGCCGTGTTGTCCGCCGATCTCGCCCGGATCCTGTCATAAGATTATTACGTTATAATAAGACTCTCTTCCGTTACCATATGCTTTTCTATCGGGATGGTCGACGTGCGAGCGGCGTTCCCGATAACGGTGGTACGGCGGTGACGTCAACTCCCTCAGTGACGTCGCTGGCGGCGGAGTTCGGGTTCGAAATAGCCGTTGCGGAACTGTTTTAGGCGCTGGCTCGCCAACACACGTGTAATGAGCGAACTTGCGGAAGCGTACCGCCTCGAGTACTTCGAGGAGGAAGGATTCGAACGCAAGGAGTGTCCCAATTGTGGCGCTCACTTCTGGACCCGCGATCACGAACGGGTAACCTGCGGTGAGCCACCGTGCGAGGAGTACGGCTTCATCGAGAACGCCGGCTTCGACGACGAGTACAGCCTCGAGGAGATGCGCGAGGTGTTCCTCTCGTACTTCGAGGAGCACGGTCACGAGCGGATCGATCCCTACCCCGTCGCGGCCAACCGCTGGCGGGACGACGTCCTGCTTACGCAGGCGTCGATTTACGATTTCCAGCCCCTCGTCACGAGCGGCGAGACGCCGCCGCCGGCGAACCCGCTGACTATCTCCCAGCCCTGCATCCGGATGCAGGACATCGACAACGTCGGGAAGACGGGTCGCCACACGATGGCTTTCGAGATGATGGCCCACCACGCGTTCAACACGCGCGAGGACGCCCTCGACAAGTACGCCTACGAGGGCGAGGTCTACTGGAAGGACGAGGCCGTCGAACTCTGCGACGGCTTCTTCGAGTCGCTCGGCGTCGACCTCGAAGAAGTCATCTACATCGAGGATCCGTGGGTCGGCGGCGGTAACGCCGGTCCCGCCATGGAGGTCATCTTCCGCGGCGTCGAACTCGCCACGCTCGTCTTCATGTCGATGGAACAGGACCCCGACGGCGAGTACGAGATGAAAGACGGGAACCGCTACAGCCCGATGGACACCTACATCGTCGACACGGGCTACGGGTTAGAGCGGTGGACGTGGGTCTCCCAGGGCACCCCGACTGTCTACGAGGCGGTCTACCCCGACATGATCGCCTTCCTGAAGGACAACGCGGAACTCGCACACACCGACGAAGAGGAGCAACTGCTCCACCGCGCCGCAAAGCTCGCGGGTCACATGGACATCGACGAGGCCGAGGACATGGAGACCGCTCGCGGCGAAATCGCGGCCGAACTCGGCGTCGACGTCGACGAACTCACCGCGTTGATGGAGCCCCTCGAGGATATCTACGCCATCGCGGATCACTGTCGTACCCTCGCCTACATGCTCGGAGACGGCATCGTCCCCTCGAACGTCGGCACGGGCTATCTGGCGCGGATGGTGCTCCGACGCACGAAACGGCTCTGTGACACCGTCGGCGTCGATGCGCCGCTGGACGAACTCGTCGACATGCAGGCCGAACGCCTCGAGTACGAGAACCGCGACACGATCCGCGACATCGTCCGCACCGAGATCGAGAAGTACCGCGAGACGCTCGAGCGCGGCGGTCGCCGGGTCGAAACGCTGGCCGAGGAGTACGCCAAGAAGGGCGAGCCGATCCCGACCGAGGAACTCATCGAACTCTACGACTCACACGGCATCCAGCCCGACATGGTCGCGGAGATCGCCGAGGAAGCGGGTGCCGAGGTCGACGTGCCGGACGACTTCTACAGCCTCGTCGCGAAGCGCCACGACACGCCCGAGGGTGCCGGGGCGGCTGAGGAGAACGAGGAGGAACGATTCGAGGATCTTCCGGAGACGGAGAAACTCTACTACGACGATCAGGAGCGGACGCAGTTCGAAGCCGTCGTACTGGACGTCTTCGAGCGCGAGGGCGGCTACGACGTCGTCCTCGACCAGACGATGTTCTACCCCGAAGGCGGCGGTCAGCCCGCGGACGTGGGATCGCTGTCGACGGACGACGCGACGGTCGAAGTCGAAGACGTCCAGATCGTCGACGGCGTCATCCTCCACCGAACCGACGACTCCCCCGGAAAAGGCGAGTTCGTCAACGGACAGATCGACGCGACCCGTCGACGCCAGCTTATGCGCCACCACACGGCGACGCACATCGTCATCCACGCGGCCCGACAGGTTCTCGGCGAGCACATCCGGCAAGCCGGCGCGCAGAAGGGCGTCGATAGTTCGCGGATCGACATGCGTCACTACGCCCGCATCAGCCGCGAGGAGATCAAGCGGATCGAGTCCCTCGCCAACGAGATCGTGATGGACAACACCGCGGTCACCCAGGAGTGGCCCGACCGCCACGACGCGGAAGCGGAACACGGCTTCGGCCTCTATCAGGGTGGCATTCCGCCGGGCGAGCAGATCCGACTGATTCACGTCGACAGTGACGTTCAGGCCTGCGGCGGCACCCACGTCGCTCGAACCGGCGATATCGGCTCGATCAAGGTGCTCAGCACCGAGCGCGTCCAGGACGGCGTCGAACGCATCACCTTCGCGGCCGGCGACGCGGCGCTCGAGGCGACCCAGCGCAAAGAGGACGCCCTCTACGAGGCCGCCGAGATTCTCGACGTCACGCCGGAGGAGGTGCCGGCGACCGCCGAGCGGTTCTTCGAGGAGTGGAAGGCTCGAGGCAAGGAGATCGAGGACCTGACGGAACAGCTCGCCGCGGCCCGGGCCGGCGGCGGGGGCGGCAGCGAGGAGGTCGAGGTCGGCGATACGGCCGCGGTCGTGGACCGCATCGACGCCGACATGGGTGAACTGCGCGCGACCGCGAACGCCCTGGTCGAAGAGGGCAAGATCGCGGTCCTCGGAAGCGGCGAGAGCGGCGCTCAGTTCGTCGTCGCCGTGCCGGACGAGTCGGGCGTCAACGCCGGCGAAGTCGTCGGCGAACTCGCCGGTCGCGTCGGCGGCGGCGGCGGCGGTCCGCCGGACTTCGCGCAGGGCGGCGGTCCCAACGTCGAGGACCTGGACGAGGCGCTCGAGGATGCGCCGGACGTGTTACGGCAGGTCCAGGACGCCTGATCGGCCGGTTTTCTCGGTCTCGAGGCGTCCGTTTCACAACTTTGCTCTCGCTCGCGTTCCGGTTTTCTCGGTCTCGAGCAGGAGGCATCTCGTGCGTGCAGCTACGCCGATTCCGCGACGCCGCAGTAGTCGATCGCCGAGGTCGCGAGCGTCCGTGCGGTCTCGAGCAGCGACGTGACCGTCGTGTACTCGTCGACGCCGTGGAGGTTCGGGCCGTAGGGACCCGCCGTGACGACCGGCACATCGTAGTAGCGCTGGTAGAACCGCTCGTCGAGGGCGGCGTTGCCGCCGACGAACGTGCCCTCCTCGCCGGTGATCGACTCCGCGTTCCCGCTGACGATCTCGACGATATCGGCGTCTCGAGGTACCTCGTGGGGCGCGGCGTTCCAGCCGGTCCACTCGACGGTCGGCGGGTTCTCGGCGAGCCACTCGTCGTCGTTCGCGGCGTCCTCGATCGCCCCGTCGATTGCGTCGCGAACGTCCGCTCTGCTCTCTCCCGGCGGCCAGCCGACGCGGCCCTTCATGAGTATCTCGGCGGGCACCGAGGCGGGCCAGTCGCCGCCCTCGACGACGCCGATATTGATGTTGGTGACGCGGCCCTCGAGCGACGGATCGGCCCCGTAGGCGGGCGGGAAGTCGATGCTTGCCTGGCGCTCGTCGTTCAGTTCCTCGAGCGCGGCGCGGACGAGACAGGCCTTGTCGAAGGCGCTGACGCCCTGGTGGCCCCACGCGGCGTGGGCCTTTTTGCCGGGGACGGTCACGTCGAAGAACATCACGCCGGCGCTGGCGATGCCGACGTTCGGGAGGCCAAACGGTTCCGGGATGATCGCCGCATCCGGGACGTAGCCGCGCTCGAGGACCGAGAGGAGACCGCCGACGCCGCCCGCTTCCTCCTCGATCGTACTCTGCACGATGAGGTCGCCCGCGAGGTCGACGCCCTCGTCGGCGAGGGTCTCGACGGCGAGGAGTATCGCGGCGAGTCCGCCTTTCATGTCCGAAACGCCGCGACCGTAGAGCCTGTCACCCTCGCGGCGAAGCGTCCAGGGGTCTGACTCCCACGCCGACTCCGGGTCCGCCGGGACGACGTCGATGTGACCGGAGAGCGCGAGCGTCGGCCCGTTTCCTTCGCCGGGAATCTCCACGACCGCGTTCTCCCGTCCCTCGTAGCCGTGTTCGTCGTACGACGACGTCCGGAAGAAGCCCGGATGGTCCTCGAGCGCCTCCGCGCTCGGTTCCCACGCGTCGACCTCGAGACCGAGTCGGTCGAACTTTTCGACCATCACGGTCTGTCCGCGCGGCTCGTGTCCGGTCACCGACTTCGCAGCGACGAGTCGCTCGAGGATCGACAGCAGGTCGTCCTCTCGGTCGGCGATTCGGTCAGCGACTCGTGCCTTCGCGTCTCGCTCGTTCATGCCGGCATATCGCGCGTCGGTCTGATATAGGTGTACACTGGGGCCGTCGCGGCGACGCTCGAGAACCGAAACCGTCGCCTTGCTGCGTCGAGACCGTTCTCGTATGCCCACCGCATCGAACGGCACCGTTTCGCTGTACTACGACCGCGCGGGCGAGGACGGGGCCGACGGCGAGTCGGTCGTCTTCGTCTCCGAGGCCGGCCTCGGCGGCTGGCTGTGGGGCTGGCAACACGCCGCCCTCGCCGGTCCTCACGAGGTCGTCGTCTGGGACCTCCGCGGAACCGGCCGGTCGGACGCGCCGTCCGGACCCTACGCCCTCGAGACGCTCGTCGCCGATCTCGAGGCGGTCCTCGTCGACTGTGAGATCCGCACGGCCCACCTCGTCGGCTGCGGATTGGGCGGGACGATTGCGCTTCGCGCCGCTCGAGACCTGAGTCGGGTCGAGACGCTGACGCTCTTCGGGACCGCGGCGCGGGAATCGGCGTTCGAGCTCGACCCGCTGTTCGCGCCGCTGAACGATTCCGAAGCGCTCCGGGACTCGCTTTCGGCGGGGCTCTCGGACGAATTCTGCGAGTCCCAGCCCGAGGTCTGTGATGGAGTCGTCGACTGGCGGAGCGATGGTGACGCGGATCGGGCGGGATGGGAGGCGCAGGTGGCCGCACTCGAGAGCTTCGACGCGACCGACTGGCTGGTCGAGGTCACCCAACCGACGCGGATTTTGCACGGTGGGGCGGACGAACTGGTGTCGCCTTCGGCCGGCCGGGACCTCGCTCGAGGGCTGCCTCGAGGGGAGTTCGACGTCCTCGAAGGGGCGGGTCATCTGTGCCAGATCGAGCGCTCGCGGACGGTCAACGATCGGATTCTGGGCGTTCTCGAGGCTCACACCGATGACGGGTGACCGGCCGAGGAAAGCGACCGCCCTCGCCGATAACGAGTGAGCGGTCGTCCGGCCGGCTCGAGCCGCCGTCCCGCTTCCCTACTCGAACCTGAGGAACTGGCGGTCGTACTCCGGATCGTCCTCCCGCGGGTGTAACAGGACGAACGACTCCGTCGGTAGCTCCGCCAGCCGGTAGGGAAAGTCCGCGAGTGCGTCGTGCCAGCCGACGCTGCCCGGCCGCGAGGAGATTACGCTGACCACGTCGTCCGCCGTCGCTTCCTCCGCCAGCTGCGTCCGCAATGCGGACCAAGAGGTCAGTTCGCGGAACTCGGCGTCCAGTTCCGGTTCGACGAGTTCGAAGAGCCGTTCGTACTGGTGGGCCGACCCCCCGACCGCGAGGACGGTCAGCGGTGCCCCGAGTCGACCCGCGAGCCGTTTCAGCAGGGCGACGCTCTCGAAAAACCCGGCGTGATGGTCGATACCTGCCGGAAGTACGACGAAGAGCCGGTCGGTCGTGTTGATCGGATGGCCGAGCCTGGCGACCAGTACGGGATCGGTCGTGCGGTCGAGGACCTGATCGATGACGGATCCGAACAGCCGCTGACCGATCGAACGCTGTGCGTCCCAGCCGAGCAGAAGCAGGTCTGCCTGCACTTCGACCGCTCCGCGGACGATCCCGGAGGCGGGGTTGTGGTCGACGCGGATCTCCGCGTCGACGGAGACCTCGGCCTCGTTGCCGACGGCGATTAGCTCCTCGAGGTCGTCGTAGGCGTCCTCGACCGCCCGGGTGGGGTCGCCCGTCCGATCGGGCCGGACGACCGTCAGCGTGTGAATCGGGCGGTTCCGCCCGTCCTTGAACAGCAAGGCGAGTTCGAGTAGCCGACGCTGCTGGTCGTCGGCGTGGGTGACCGGCAGCAGGATTCGCGGATCCGTGGGCGCCTCGTCGCCGGGTTCGACGTCCTCGGCGAGCGCGAGCCGTCGTCCGGCCCGCTTCGTCAGCCAGGGGCTGATGACCGCGGTCACGAGCAGCATGAGCACCACCGCGTTGAGGACGGCGGCGTCGAACAGTCCCACGTCGTACCCGATCAGCGTGATCGCGAGCGCCGCCGCGGCCTGTCCGATCGAGAGGCCAAAGATGACGCCCCGTTCGTCGGGGGTGTACCCCTGGATCCGGCCGACGAGCCATGCGGCGAGCCACTTCAGTGCGACCATGGTGCCGATGACGACGGCCGCCACCTCGAGCGTCCGCCAGCCGTCGAGGATGACCGTCGCGTCGACGAGCATCCCGACGTGCAGCAGGAAGAAGGGGATGAAGAGGGCGTTGCCGGCGAACTCGATACGAGAGAGCAGCGTGCCGCCCTCTGGGATCAATCGGTTGAGCGCGAGACCGCCGACGAACGCGCCGAGGATCGGTGCGATGTCCAGCAGCGTCGCGACGCTGGCCGCAGCGAAGAAGACCACCGTGACGAAGAGGAACTCGAAGTAGCTCTCCTCGCTGAAGTTCTGGAAGAACTGTCGGGCGATCGGCGGGACGACGAACCAGACGCCCCCGACCAGCACGACCAGTGCCACGACTTTCTCGAGGACGACGGCGGCGGTGAGACCTCCCTCGGACGCGCTCCGGACCAGCGCGAGGACGAACAGGGCGAGCGTGTCCGTGAACAGAATGCCGCCGAAGACCGCCGTCACGGCCCGATTTTGGGTGATATCGTACTGGTTGACGACCGGATACGCGAGCAGCGTGTGCGAGGCGAAGACGGCCGCGAGGAGTAACGCGGCGAGCAGATTCACGTCGAGCAGGGCCATCACGACGCCGGTCCCGACGATAAACGGCAGCCCGAAACTGGTGAGGCCGAACAGGGCCGCGCTACCCGGATCCTCGGCGAACTGCCGGAGGTCGAGTTCGAGGCCGACGGTAAAGAGGAGGTAGATCAGTCCGACCTCGCCGAGCAGGACGATCGCGTCGCTATGTGCGACGAGCCCGATACCGCCCGGGCCGAGTATCGCGCCGAACAGGACGATCCCGACGATGCCCGGCTGGCCGAGTCGCCGCACGAGTAGGGGGCCGACCAAGAAGACCGTCAGCGCGAGGGTGAACACGAGCACCGGCTCCTCGAGCGGTAGTTCCGGAATCGCGATTGCGTATCCCGACGGTCCGTCAGACCACGCGAACTGCATGCGTTCACGAACGGGCAGGTCCGCCTTTTGTGTGGTGCTTTTATCCGGGTCGTATCCCCTCTCGGAGCGCTCGCTTCCCGCGGCGGGAGTATCGAAGCCGCCTCGAGGCCCTCAACGGTCGGTTCGTTCGCCGCTCTCCGCGGTTCAGCGCGCCCGGCGGTGAGCGCGGCTCCGTCCCCTCGAGCCGCCTCGAGTGCTTGCGATTGACCCCCCAGCTACTACGGATTCCGGGGTGGAACGCAGTTCCGTGACTCTCTCGCTGGCTCGTCGGGCCGAACGCTTTCCGGATCGGACGGCGGTCGTCGACATCTCCGAAGAGCGGTTGTACGCGCCCGCCGAAACCATCCACGAGAACCGGGTATCGTACGGCGACCTCTCGAGGATCGCGGCGCGAACGGCCGAACGCCTCTCGGCGCTCGACGTCGGACCCGGCGATATCGTCTGTCTGGTGACGCGAAACCGGGTCGCTTCGCTCGCACTCCTGTTCGCCTGCCGTCGCCTCGGTGCGACCCTCGCGCCGATCTCTCACTGGCTGACGCCCGCCTCCGTCGACCGTCCGTTCGACGTCGTCGACCCCGACCTCGTGGTTTCGGAAGCCGCCCAACGCGACCTCGTGCGGTCGATTCCGTTCGACCGATCGGTGACGCTCGAGGAACTCGCCGACGCCGACCGCGAGTCGGTCGACGACGGCCGTGAATCCGGGCGCGATACCGAGCGGCCGCTACTGCTCCTTCACGGTGACGACGGACGTCCGGTCGTCGGCTACTCAGCCCGCACCCTGGAGTGGAACTGCATCTCGAGTATCGTGGCCTGGGGGCTCTCGGGGGACGACGTTGCCCCGCTCGTCACGCCGCTGTCGGCGGCCGATGGGCTCGTTCGCGTCGCGCTGTCGATCCTCTACGTCGGCGGCACCCTCCTGCTCGATCGGGCGTTCGATCCCGGCGATACGCTGACCGCCATCGACGCGGAGAACGCGACGGTCCTCGCGGGGCGAGCCCGAGCGCTCACCGATATGGCGGCCGAATCCGGGTTCGAAGACGCCGTCGACTCGCTCGAGCGGGCGGTCCTCGAGGGCTCGCTCGACGACGATTCCCGCGGACGGTATCGTGACGCCGACGTCCCGATCGCTCGCGCCTACGGCCGACTCGAGTGCCCGACCGCGTTGAGCCAGTCGTTCCCGTCGGACGGCGACCCGGCCGCTGTCGGTCGGCCGGTTCCGGACTGTCGAGTCCGTCTGATCGACGTGGACGGAACCGTACTCGAGGGCGAGGCTGACGGACGGCTCGCGCTTTCGGGACCGGTGGTCGCCGAGGGCTACGTAACCGCTGCCGGAACCGACGACGAGAACTGGTACGAACCCGACGAAATCCGGGGCGATTCGGACGACGATACCGGTGGCCGCGGCCGCTTCGAAGACGGCTGGTTCCGCACCGACGAACGATTCCATCGCGCCGGAGACGGAACCTACCGACCGCGGTAATCGATCGTTATCAGCGGAACTGAATGTCGGTTATAGCGCTCGATAACGGGAATATCTAAGTATCGACGGTTGCGGCAACGTCGACGCAGGGCGGAAAGCATATCTTTCCGGAGTAGCCAGTATTGGACGATGAGTCAGCTCCGTATTGCCGTCCTGAACGCGTCACACCAGGGCGAGAACACGACGCGAAACTTCCGACGCGAACTCGACGCGTCCCTCTCCGAATTCGACGCTACCGAGGGTGCGGTGCCCGACGGTTTCGACTACGACGGCGCCGTCGTCACCGGCTCTCGATCGTCGGTCTACTGGGACGACGACTGGATGCAATCCACCAAGGAATGGGTCGCGGACGCGATCGACCGCGGCGTTCCGTTCTTCGGGGTCTGTTGGGGCCACCAGCTACTCGCAGACGTCCTCGGCGGAACCGTCGAGGATATGGGTGCCTACGAGGTCGGCTACAGCGAGATCGAGCAACTCGAGCAAGTCGACTCGCGACTGTTCGAGGGCATCAGCGACTGCTTTACCGCCTTCACGAGCCACTCCGACGAGGTCGTCGAACTACCCCCAGGTGCGGAACCGCTCGCGGAGAATCACTACTCCAATCACGGCTTCCGAAAGGACCGCGTCTTCGGCGTCCAGTTCCACCCCGAGTACGACATCAGGACCGCTCGTGAACTCGTCCACCGCAAGGAACTCTCCGACGATCGCCTCGAGTCCGTCCTGGAGGAGATCACCGAGGAGAACTACCGGCGAGCCTGCGAGGCGAAACAGGTGTTCGACAACTTCCTCGCGTTCGTCCGCGAGGTGAAGACGGCCGACGTCACCGCCGATGCACCGGGCACGGACGCGTCGACGTCCGTCGGCTGTTCCGACTAATTTCCGACGCGAAACCGTTCGTCTCGCTCTTCTGTCTCTCGGGCCGAATCGAACCTCGATCGTCGGTATCGCTCGACCGACTACCGGTGGCTGATTGCGGCTCTTACTGCTGTGGTGGCACCACTCTCGTTCGGTCAGAAACACGTCGAAGGAGAACGGCTATCGGCTCGATGAAACGCGGCGGTCAGTCGGCCGCAACCTCGAGTTTCGCTTTTTCCGCTGCGCCGATCGCCTCGACGATCAGTTCGGCGACGTCGACGACGTCGATCTCGTCCTCGTAGCCGCCGGTCTTGCGGCCGTCCTCGTACATCGTCATGCACATCGGGCAGGCGACGACGAACTTCTCGACGCCCGCGCCGGCGTCGGTGTCCTCGAGCGCCTCTCGAATCCGTTCCTCGCTCGGCTTTGGCTCCTCCTCGAAGTCCATCCAGAGGCCGCCGCCGCCGCCGCCACAACAGAAGGAGTTGTCGCGGTTGCGGGGCATTTCGTCGAGTTCACAGCCGGTCGCTTTGATCAGTTCGCGGGGAGCCTCGTACTCGTCGTTGTACCGGCCGAGGTGACACGGATCGTGGTAGGTGACCGTGTAGTCGAGTTCGGTGCCGTTGAGGTCGAGTTTACCGTCTGTGACCAGTTCCTCGACCGCCTGCGTCCAGTGGAGCACGTCGGTCTCGCCGTCCGCGTTCCACCGCTGTTCGTAATCGAAGGGCATCATCGGGTCGTCAGCGAACTCCTCGAAGTCGACCTCCGGATACTCGTTTTTGAAGGTGTTGTAGGAGTGCGGGTCGGTGCAGACGATCGTATCGAACTCGCAGTCCTCCCAGGTCTCGACGTGGTGACCGGCGAGTTCGACGTAGAGGAACTCCTCGCCGACGCGGCGGATGTCGTTGCCGTCGTACTTCTCGTCGTCGAAGAGGATGCCGAAGCTGACGTCGGCTTCCTGTAGAATCGTCGCCAGCGAGCGGGCGACCTTCTTGTTGCGCTCGTCGTAGCTCGGGAAGTCGCCGACGTACCAGAGGTAGTCGACCGTCTCGTCGCGGGCGTCGGGGACGTCGTAGTCGAGTTCGTCGGTCCAGTCGCCGCGATTTCGAGGCGAATCGCCGAACGTGTTGCCGTTTTGCATGACGTTCTGGAAGACGTCCTGCATGCTCGAGGACACGTCGCCCTGGTCGGTTAGCTGGCGGTTGAGCCGGGTGAACGATTGGAGGTGCTCGATCTCGACGGGACAGGCGTCCATGCAGGCCATACAGGCCATACAGGACTCCATCGTCTCCGAGTTGATCACGCTCGTGCCGCCGTCGGCGATGATCGGCTTCTCTTCGCCGCCGGCGTCGAGTTCCTCGCGGTACGTCTTCAGGTCGAGGATGACGTTTCGCGGATCGAGCGGGCGGTCGGAGGCCTTCGCGGGACAGACCGACGAACACCGGCCGCACTTGGTACAAGCGTCCTGGTCGAGGATCTCCTTCCAGGTGAAGTCGTCGATGGATTCGGCGTTGGTCGCGTCGAGGTCCGACGGGACGTTCGGCAGGCGTTTGCCGGCCTTCTCGTCGCGGGTGACGACGTTCGCAAAGGAAGAGATCATGTGGAACGGCTTGGCGTAGGGGATCCACGCGATGAAAAAGAGCGCGAGCAGCGAGTGAGACCACCAGGTCAGCCAGTGGAGCGTCTCGGCGTTGAAGCCGAGATTGGCGACGGCGGAGTAGCCCGCGCCCGTCGCCGCTTCGGTCGTCGAAATACCGATCGCGTCGAACACCATCGCCAGCCCGTAGCCGACGAAGCTGACGACTTCGTGTTCCGGCATCCCGGTGATGTAGATCCGAAATCCCTCGAGGAGGAAGCCGCCGACGCCGAGCCCGAACAGCGTCCAGATGAAGATGTCGTCCTCGTTAGAGGTGTGACGGCCCCAGAGACGGTGGTTCTGGACCCAGTAGCGTCGGTAGAGCGCCATCCCGATTCCGACGACGAACAACAGCCCCATCGCGTCGACGATGAACTGGTAGGTGAGATAGAAGTCGCCCCGCCAAAACTGGATACCGAGCAGTAGATCGGTACCGTACTGTTCGAAGCCGATGATCAGCGTCGCGATGAGCAGCGTCAGGAATCCCCACATGATAAAAGAGTGCATCAGGCCGCCGTAGAGGTCCCTGTTGAACTGTTTCTCGTTCGAGAGGACGATCTTGGCCGAACTCACGATTCGGTTCGGCAGATCGTCGAGCCGAGCGAACGGGTCGTCGTCGCCCCGTGCGTACCGGCTAAAACGCTGGTAGACGCCGTAGGCGAAGACGGCGAGGGTAATCGCGACGAGAAGATAAAACATCGCATAGCCGATGTCACCGATCCCCAGATACGTTTCTCTGGTAGCCTCCGATTGGGCTATCACGTTCACTGGCCGGGCGGTAACGTGCATGATGAATCACGTGCAGGGATGTGACTTAATTCTTGCCCCACTGTCCAGTAGCCGACCACCTTTCCGTCTTGCGAAAATTTCCCCCTAATTTCGAGTTTATAATAAACGTTCATTCTCAACACGCACCCCCTATCCTATCTGGCAACAGGCTTAAATAGCCGCCCGCCGCGAGTGTGCACCCATGAACGAAAAAACCGAGGAACTCCGGGATATCTTCACCAACGTCACCGACGGCGAGGCCACGGTTACCGAATCGCAAGAGGACACCCGTGGCTCGCTCGAGCGAGACGAGCGAACGACCAGGGAACGCCTCGAGAACGTGGTGACGCAGATGCGCAACCGATACGAGTTCGAGACGCCGCTATCCGACGACGAACTCATCACCGTCGCGAAGTCCTTCTACGAGGGCGAAAGCGACGCGGAAATCGCCGACGACCTCGGTATCGAACCCGAGGACGTGTTCGAGGCGCGAATGTCGTTGCATCTCGTGAGCGATGACGACGCGGACGAGGTCGATCTCGTGGCGATCCGCGACCGCGAGGAAGACGACGCCGCGCTGGCTACGGAGTACGACGTGAGCGAGGCACAGATCCGGCACTACCGCCGAATCGCTGCCGCCGAAGACGAGTCGCGGGCGGCGAACGACCGCTACCGCGACGAGTTCGACAGCGTTCTCGCGGATTCGGAGCTCTCGGAGCGGATGGCGACCGACGTCCGCGAGGACGGACTCGAGGACGCGACCGAGGGGATGGAGACGGACGTGGATTTCTAACCAACGAACTTTTTTAACTGGGTCCTCGCTCGTGGTTCGAGAGACCGAGGTCTCTCGTCATCACGAAAGGCGCTTCGCGCCTTTCGAGCGACTTCGCTCGCTCGAACCCAGCCAAAAAACGTCGATGAAAAAACGCCGAGCGCGCCGTCGGCGCACTCGATACTACTGCTTGCGCTTCCGCGCAGCGCCGCTGCTTGCCCCGAACGAACCCGTCACCACGGGTTCCGGACGAGACTTTTTATGCAAAGGGGCGGCCAGACGGCCCGTGTCTCGAGCCCGCGTTTCGTTTAGCGACCTGCGGACGGCGACGTACTGTCCCCGGAAGTGCTACTATCAGCGGACGGACGACGACTACGACCGCGAACCGCCGCCGGAAGTCGAGTCGATCCGTGCGCTCGCGACGCGCTACGAGGAGCTACTCGCGGCTCCGACGGGCGCGCTCGAGGAGGAACCCATCGCCGTCGCCGCCGTTCGCTATCGCGACCGACTCGAGGCAACCCGCGACCGACTCGCGGACGCCGGCCGCTGGCGTCGGCTCTGTGAACCGAGTCATCGAGACGTGTTGGCGACGGGACAGCACTGTCGCGGGATCGTTCACAAGGTTCTCGAGGAGCCGCTCGAGCCCGCCCTTGTTTCGGCCGGCAAACCGCCCGAGCGGGGCGTCTGGGAGCCCCAGTCGGTCCACGCCGTCGCGGCCGCGAAGGCGCTGGCCTGGGAGTATCAGACGACGGTCGACCGCGCCTGGCTCGAGTACCCCGCCTACGGGATCGTTCGCTCCGTGGAACTCACGACGCGCCGGAAGGCACGGTTCCGTCGCGCGCTCAGAACGGTTCGGGAACTCGACGGACCGCCGGCTCGAATCTCCAATCGATCGAAGTGCGAGTCCTGTGAGTTTGCCGAACGATGTGGCGTTCGAACGCGGACGTTGCGCTCGTTACTCGGGTTCGGTTAGGTCCGAATCCTCGAGCCACGCCTCGATCTCGTCGGCGAGTGCACCGCGTCGGTGGATCGTCGCCGTCGAGAGGTCCACGACGGTGCTCCCGACTTCGCCGGATTCGTCCCGGTCCGAGGAGGGCTGACTCGGCGAGTACCGTCCGCCCTCGAGATCCAGAACGACCGCGGCGTTCCGAACCCGCTCATCGATGTCGTCGACTCGGCGGGCACTCGGCTGCCCGCTAACGTTAGCGCTCGTCGCGGTGATCGGTCGATCGACGCGCTCAAGCAACTCGAGTGCGGGCTCGCAGTCGGGCACCCGAACGCCCACGCGCTCGCGGCCAGCCGTCAGGATATCCGGAACGACCGCTCGACGCTCACAGAGGAGCGTCACCGGACCCGGAAGGAACGTCGCGGCGAACTCGCGCTCGCGGTCGCTGGCGCGGATGTATCCCTCCGCGATGGCCGTTTCGAACGTCGGAACGGCGAGCGAGACCGGTTTCGAGCGGTCTCGACCCTTGACTTCGAACACGCGCTCGACGGCGTCGGGATCGAGCGCGTCGGCACCGAGTCCGTAGACGGTCTCGGTCGGATATACGACTACCTCTCCCTCACGAATCGCCGCCGCCGCGCGCTCGAGTTCGTCCGCGTCCATAGCTACTCATCGCCGTTTCGGCGGCAAAAGCGTACCGTCCGCCGTGGCTCGCGAGTGAACGGACGGGGTGGAGCGGTGCGTTTCGGTCCGATCCGCTCGTTCGCGCACGTTCGCTTGAGCGAGACTCGTCGACTTCTGGAGCCCGTCCCGTTCACTCGAGTCCCAACTGCGACTCGAGGGCGTCGTAATCGGGGAACTCTGGCCACTCGGTGGCGACCCAGGCGGCTTCGACGGTCAGCTCCGGATCGAGGGCGAAAACGGCCGTTCGCGGTTCGCTGATGCCCGCCATTCCGTCGAGGTCGTGAGGGATGCCGAAGGAGTCGGCGACGTCGTTACCCGGATCCGCAAAGATCGCGAACGGAAACTCGTTCTCGTCGAGAAATCGCGAGATGCCGTATGGCGTCGAGGCCGTGACGCCGATCACGCGATCCGCGCGGTCGAACCAGTCGCGGTCTGCGAGTTCGTCCCAGATGTACTTGGCGACGAACGAACCGATCATGGGCGTGAAGACGAGAATCGTCCGCCCCTCGTCGGAACTCGTCTCGGAGAGGCTGCGGTCCTCCCAGAATTCGTCGGTGACGAGCGGTCGCGTGAAGTCGGGGACCTCCGCGCCGGGTTCGAGGCTGTCCGCCGAACCGAGTTCGACCACTTCGAAGTCGGGCATCACGCCTCACCTCCGGACTCCGCCGCGGTCGCTTCGGCGCGGTCGGCGTCGTCCTCGCCGTAGGTCCGCTCGAGATAGCGCACGATGTTCGCGCTCTCGGCCATCGTCACGCCGGTGTCGTCGTCGACGATGACGGGAACCGTGCGGACGCCGGCGACTCGCTTGACGACGTCGCGTCGCGAGTGCATCGGTTCGACGAACCGCGATCGGTACTCGAGGTCGTACTCGTCGAGCAGTCGGGCGACGCGTTCACAGTAGGGACACGCCTGCAATCGGTAGAACGTGATCGGCGCGTCGGTGGCTTCGGTGGCGGATGCTCCCATGCTCGTTCCTTCGGGAAACGGCTGGGTAAACGTGTCGTCGGCGGTCCGATCGACCGATAAATGGTAAACGGTTAACCGATCCGGCCATAACTCACGAATCAATGGCGTTGTCTCCGCTGCTCGAGGTCGTGTTTGCCGCCTACGAGGTGCCAGTCGTGGGCCTCGAGCTCGACGAGTCGACGGTGACCGTTCTCGGGACGATCGCAATCGTCGTTCTCATCGCACTCTCCGCGTTCTTTTCCTCCTCGGAGATCGCGATGTTCAACCTACCGAAACACCGTCTCGAGGGAATGGTGGAGGACGGGGTGCCGGGAGCGAAGCTGGTGAAGTCCCTCAAGGCCGATCCGCACCGACTCCTCGTGACGGTTCTCGTCGGAAACAACATCGTGAATATCGCGATGTCCTCCATCGCGACGGCGATCCTGTCGCTCCACTTCGGCGGACTGGTCGGGGTCTTGCTGGCGACGTTCGGGATCACCGCGCTCGTCTTGCTGTTCGGCGAGAGCGTCCCCAAGTCCTACGCGGTCGAGAACACCGATTCGTGGGCGATTCAGGTCTCGAGGCCGCTGAAGGCCACGGAGTATCTGCTCTACCCGCTGATCATCCTCTTCGACTATCTCACCCGGATGGTCAACAAACTCACCGGCTCGACGGGTGCGATCGAGTCGCCCTACGTCACCCGCGACGAGATCCAGGAGATGATCGAGTCCGGCGAGCGCGAGGGCGTCCTGGAGGAGGAAGAACACGAGATGCTCACCCGGATCTTCCGCTTTAACAACACCATCGTCAAGGAGGTGATGACTCCGCGACTCGATATGACGGCCGTTCCCAAAAACGCCGCCATCGACGAGGCTATCGAGACCTGTATTCAGAGCGGCCACGCCCGGGTTCCGGTCTACGAGGGGAGCCTCGACAACGTTCAGGGGGTCGTCCACATTCGCGATCTCGTCCGCGACCTCAACTACGGCGAAACCGAGGCCGAGGACCTCGAACTCGACGATCTCATTCAGCCGACGCTGCACGTCCCCGAATCCAAGAACGTTGACGAACTGCTCACCGAGATGCGCGAAAACCGGATGCACATGGCGATCGTTATCGACGAGTTCGGGACGACGGAGGGGCTGGTGACCGTCGAGGACATGATCGAGGAGATCGTCGGCGAGATCCTCAAATCCGGCGAAGATGAGCCCGTCGAGGAAGTCGACGACAACACCGTGATCGTCCGCGGCGAGGTCAACATCGAGGACGTCAACGAAGCCCTCGATATCGATCTCCCGGAAGGCGAGGAGTTCGAGACCATCGCCGGGTTCATCTTCAACCGCGCGGGCCGCCTCGTCGAGGAGGGCGAGGAGACCACCTACGACGGCGTCCGCATCACCGTCGAGGAGGTCGAAAACACTCGCATTATGAAGGCGCGACTGCGAAAGCTCGAGCAGCCACCCGAACCGGACGACGACGAGGAAGCGGACGAGGTCGACGAGGAGTCGGTCGCGCGGGACTGACCGTTTTGCTCGCGATCGCGGGCCGTTACTCGCCGGGTTCGACCGCGAGCATTCGCGCTCGAAGCTCCTCGCCTCGTTCGGAGTCAACCCTCAGTTCGGGGACCGCCACCGGCGAGTTATCCTTGTCGATCGCGACGAAGGTGAACGACGATTCGGTCGTCCGCTCTCGCTCGCCGGTCCGTGGCTCCTCGCGCCACGCGCGGAGGCCGACGTGGGCGCTCGTTCGGCCGGCGTCGTACACGAATCCCTCGACTACCGCCGTGTCACCGATTCCGATCGGCCGTTCGAAGTCGAGTTCGTTTACGCGGGCGGTGACGCACGTCTCGCCGGCAAAGCGCATCGCCGACATCGCGCCGACCTCGTCGAGCCACTTCATGAGGTTGCCGCCGTGAAGCGTCTCGTTGTTGTTCGCATGGTTCGGCTGGACGCGGAATCGGTTTTCGATTCGCGTCTCGAGTACGGTTGGCATAGCCGCTCGTTCGCTCGGGAGGGGAATAACGTCCCGTATTGGGACTCGTCGGGATCGATAAAACCCACGGCTTCTTGCGTGTTGTTGCGAAAGTGCGCGCATGGTCGATCTCACGCTGGCGTGGTTCGGACTCGCTTCCACCGTCGTACTACTCGTCTGTAGCGCGTTCTTCTCGAGCGCCGAAACGGCTATTTTCTCGCTGCCGATCGAGTGGATCGACGACCGGGCGACTGCCGACTCGCGTTCGAGCGCCCTCAAACGGTTGCGGGACGATCCGCACCGACTGCTCGTGACGGTGCTGGTCGGCAACAACGTCGTCAACGTGGCGCTCTCGAGCATCGTGACGGTCGTCTTCGTCACCTACCTTCCCACCGGCATCGCCGTGACCGCTGCGACGGTGGTCGTCAGCGTCATCGTCCTGATCTTCGGCGAAATCATCCCCAAGTCCTACGGACTGGGAAACGCCCAGCGGTGGGCGATCACCGTTGCACGGCCGGTTTCGCTCGTCGAACGTGCGCTGTCGCCGGTGGTGACCGTCTTCGACGTCGTCACTCGCTGGATCAGCAGCCGTATCGGCGGTGAAAACGCACTCGAGCGGCCGTACGTGGAGTGAGGCAGCCGGTCGGTATCGCGTCAGGCGTCTCGACCGAGTTCCGCCAACAGGTGCGAGACATGTATCCGGTCGCTCGAGCCCTCGTGCATCTCGAACTCGACATCCGCGGCCAGGCGGTGCATTCGAGCCAGTTTCTCGCCGTGATAGCGTTTGCGAGCCACGCCGAGGACCGAATCGAGGACCTCCTCGCCGTCTAACCCCTCGTCGACGAGCAGGTCGTCCAGCGTCGACCGGGCGTCCGTGAACTCGCCGGCTTCGGCGTCCTCGAGCATCGCCTCGATTTCGTCCTCGAGGCCGACTTCGCCGATGGTCTCGTACGCCGCGCTCATCGTGAGCTCGCCCTCGTCCTCGACGGTCGTCTGGGCCGCCAGGATCGCCTGCCGAAGGTTGCCGTTGGCGTAGCCGGCGACGAACTCGAGACCGTCGTCCTCGTACGCGACGCCTTCCCGCTCGACGATGCGCTCGAGGACGGCGACGATCTCGGGGCTCGAGGGAGCCCGCAGCGAGACGGGGAAACACCGCGAGCGGATCGGTGGGATGAGCTTGGTCGGCTGGCGGGTTGCGATGATAAACTGCGTCGTCCGGTGGTGTTGTTCCATGATCCGCCGTAAGGCCTGCTGGAAGTCCTCGCGGACGTCTTCGGCGTTGTCCAGCAGGATCGTCTTGTACTCGCCGGAGACGGAGGCGTAGCTCGCGGATTCCTTGAGCACGCGGTTGATCATGTCCCGCTTGGACATCGCAGACCGGCCGACGAGGAACTGTTTGAAACGAGGGTCGTTCTTGATCTCCGTTTTGGTCCGCCCGAAGAAGTCGGCGACGTTGATCTCGACCAGATCGTTGTCCGGATCCGCGTGCGCCTCGCGAGCCAGTGCGCGCGCCGCCGCCGTCTTCCCGCTGCCGGGCGGCCCCTGGAGGAGCAGGTTGATCGGCTCGTCGACGGCTCGCTGTAAGTACTCGCGAGCGTCGTCCTGTGGCAACTCGGCCAGCTCGGGGGCGTGGGTGTCGGTCCACAGCGGCGCGTCCATCGCCAGTCGGTAGGAGCGGGTCGGGTAAGAATCGGTCGGTTAGTCTTCGGACGCGCGTCTCACGCTCCGTCCTCGCCGTCGTCGGATGCGTTTTCGTCACCGGTGTCGCCTTCGTCATCGCCAGCCGCGTCCGCGAGCGTGACCGTCGTTTCGACGCGTTCGCCCTCGTGTTCGATCGCCGTCGCCGCTTCGCGCTCGTCCGGATCGCCCTCGTAGAGCACGGCGGTGAGTTCCTCGTCGTCCTCGACCGTGACGTTCTCGTCGAACGCCACCGTGACGTTGTCGTGTTCGCCGGCCTCGAGTTCGTCGCTGGTCCCGATCAGATCGCCGCCTTCGTTCTCGAGTCCGACGAATCCCGTTGCGGGGATCGCGGTGTCGACCGTGACGCCGTCATCGCTCGTATCGACCACCTCGATTGCGGGGTCGGTGTGGAACTCGAGTTCGATCGTCTCGATCGCGCCGTCCCGCTCGGTGTAGACGCCGATCGTCTGTTCGCCGGGCGGCGTACCGCTCGTATCGATCCGGAAGGTTATCTCGCGGGTTTCCCCGGCGTCGAGCTCCAGCGCCCGCTGCTCGAGGACGGTCCCGTCGAGACGGAATTCGACGTTTTGCTGGGTCGCAAGCTCGGTCGGATTGGTGACCTCGGCGGTGACGTTGATCGTTTCGTTCGTGTTCGCCGACGACGGGGCGGTAAGGCCGTCGACGGTGAACGAGTCCGACAGTGCTCCGCCGTCTTCGGTCGTCGTTACCGTCGCGGTGGCCGCAACCGGGAAGCCGTTCTCGAGGTAGGGATGGTCTTCCTCGCCGTCGCTCTCCTCGTACGTGTAGCTTCCGTCGCTGGGTGCGTCCTGGTGGACCGTCGCGCTAAGCTGCCCGACGAGTTCGTCACCCTCGTTTTCGTCGCGTTCGATAGTGATGTTCTCGTGAGTACCCGACTCGAGGGAGTCGGAGACGGCGAGTGGCTCGTCACCGCTGTCCCTGATGACAACGAAGCCGCCATCCGACAGGGAAACCTCGTCGACGACGACGGAGCTCCCGTCGCCGCGTTGGTCTTCGAACTCGATCGACGCCTCGGGGTTGTCCTCGACGCCGAACAGGGCGGGAGCCTGACCGACGACGATTCCCGCGGCGAGGACGATCACGATCGCGATCAGGATCGCGCCGACGCGTTTGATGGTTCCGAACGTCAATTTCGTGCTCATTGTGGAAATCTAACTGTATGGGAGTCGCGAAGAGACACGCGAGTGGTGTTGAACACCATTGATAGTCGGTTAACGGCGCATGGATGTAAAACGTCGAGGTGATTCGCTGGCACCGGTAATTCAGTGCGATCTGAAACCGCGCGAAATCACTCGGATGTGACGATCGATCTCGATCGGCGGAGCCTTTGTCTGTGAATAGCTATCGGTCTATATGTTATCTCTCGTCACTGCTGAAATTTAATTATATATTATCCTGTGTGAATAGCTGATGGCCGGAATCTTTATGCGTATTACTTCTACCCACGGCTAGCGAGATACGCGAGGAATTCCTATTTGTCTCCTGGCGTTGTTACTTTCACGATATGATTATTTAGATATGTGATTATACTAAACCACCCAAAATTTAGATAAAATATTAGCTAGATAAAGTTTATTTATGGATCTGTGATGTATGGATATATGAGGCCCCCGCCGCTGAACGCTGTCTCTCGAACGACCGGCACCGATGATCGCACCCTTCGCAGTCGGTCGTTTGTTCGCCAAAGGCCAGTATCACTGCCAACAGCAGTTACCCGTGGTAGTCGAACTGAACGAAATCGAACGATGATTCACGTAGATAATCGATGATCATTGCCGCGATACTGACAGTACTCGGACTATTGATCGGAATCGGAATCGTCCAGTGGTACGGACTTCGACTCTCCGGAGTTCTCGTCGTGCCGCTATTTGCAGTGTACGCGCTGTACGATTTCGTGGCGGTTCCGGCGTTCATACTCGGCACCGTAGCCGCTTACGTCGGTCTGACGGTTCTCCAGCGCCGAACCTTCCTGTTCGGGCGTCAGCTTCTGCTGGCGAGCATGGGGATCAGTATGATCGTCCCGCTCGGCGTTCTCGGTGGACTCACGCTGGCCGGTATCCCCGGACTCACGTTCACCGACGTCACGTTCGTGTGGAGTATTCTCCCAGGCGTGGCGGCGTACAACTACCATCAACTCGACTCGGACCGACGCCGGGAAGACGTCTTGTTGAGCGCCGCGACGCTGGTCGGCCTGATCGGGCTTGGTGCCGGGCTCGTCAATCTCAGCCTGGCCCCACACCTCGGTCACCACACGCCACCGGTGTTGTACAGTGATGGCTCTGACATCGCTGCACTCCAGCAGGCGGCAGTGGGAGGAACGACGTTCTCCCTCGACGCATCGCTCTCGTTGATTCTCGGCGCCACCCTCGTCGGGATGATCGTCTCCGAGGGCGTGTATCTTCGCTGGGGGATCAGACTCAACGGAATCATCGCCTTACCGTTGCTGGCGTTGTTCACGCTCCAGTCGGCTTCGGTGCTCCCGCTGTACGTCGTCGGACTCGCAGTCGTCTACTGGTTGATCACGCAGATTCACCGCCGGACGCTCCTGTACGGACGGGTGTTGCTCGCAACCGGACTGGCGATTTCGGTCGCCGGTTCCATACCGATCGCGATCGTCGCACCGGTGACTACCGGGCTTCACCTGTTCTTCACGGCGATTCTGGTCGGAATCGGTGCGTACAACCTCCACCGGATGCCGCCGAAACACCGATCGACGTCGATCGCGCTCTCCGCGTGCGCGTTCGTCCTCTTCCTCGGCATCCTGGGACTGCTGGTTACCCCGGCAGAGGCGGGATTACTCGTCGACATAGGCCTCATCGAGCTCGGCGTCGCAGCTACCGCGATCACCGCCGCGATCACCGCCGGCGCGATCACTGCGATCCGACTCGAACGACGTCGACCGAGCGCAACGGAACGTCGACGTATCAGATCGCATGAACATACCTAACTCTCCTCCGATGTCATATCCCAACCCGAAACCACCAGTGACTGAACCGCTTACACGAATCGCAAAGCGACTCACAAAACCGTTCAACCGCGGCGGTAACCACCGCCAACGGTTAGAAGAGATCGATGTCCGCATCGTCGTCTCGGGGACACGCGGGAAGTCCGGTACGACCGAACGGTTGTACGACGTCCTTCGGTCCCGCGGGTACGACGCCTACGCGAAGATAACCGGCAACCACCCGCTGTCGTTGTACGACGGCACGGAAAACGAGATCAGTCGCGGCGAGCGCGTCACGCTCTACGAGAACGTTCGCGAACTCCGCAAGTATACGCCCGTGGACGCGCTGATTCTCGAGAATCAGGGCATTACGGACTATACGACGCGGATGATGAACGAGACGTTCGGGAAGCCCGACGTCCTCGTCGTGACGAACGTTCGTCAGGATCACCGCGATACGCTCGGCGGCAGTCGCGCCGACATCGCTCGCGCGTTCGCCAGGGCGACCCCCGAGGGAACCCACGTCGTCAGCGGCGAGCAGGACCCGCGGCTACAGGCGTATCTCGAGCGCGAACTCGAGACGGTCGGCGCGACGATCTCTCACGTCGACGTTCCGGACGAACACAGCGACTTACCGGGTGCGGAGACGGTGTACGGCATCAACAACGTCCTCGAGGCGATCGACGAGCCGCCGCTGTCGGATCGCGCGATCGACGACATGCTAGAGGAGTTCCGCGTCGACTGGAAGTCGATTCCCGGCGGACGAGTGTTCAACGCCGCCGACGTCAACGACGTCGAGAGTACGGAACTCGTCAGGCAGTCGCTGGTCGACGACGACGAGGTGATCCAGCCGTTCGTCTACCTGCGTCGCGACCGCCGCGCTCGAACCGCCTCGTTCCGCGACTATCTCGAGTCGCTCGCCGATCAGGGTGCGATCGATCAAGCGCGCGTCGCTGGCGGCCACGCGGACCTGTTCGCCGAGAAGACCAGTTTCCCGGTCATCGTCCACGACGAGGAAGCTGAAGACGCAGGCGACGTTCTCGACGATGCAGTCGCCGACGGCTGTCCGCTTCTCATCATGGGGAACACGGTTGCAGCGTTCATGCGAGATCTCGACGACGAGATTCAGCGGCGGAACGAGGCGGTCGAACAGCGCGAGCACACCGAACCCGATAGCGAACAGCTCGACTCGCCGCAACTGTCCCTCCAATCGGAGGACGGTTCGGAGAGTCGGAACACGACTACAGCGGATGAACATCCAATCGCCCCACATCAATGACAGACGAAACCACTGACAACGACACTGACGAACAGACCAGTTCCCGATCGTCGCGACGAAAGTTCCTCGGGGTTGCCCTCGCCTCGCCCGCACTGCTCGGGCTCGGCGTCGGGAGCTACGAGGCGGTATCGCGTTATGACGGTAACGGAGCGTACGATACCGGCCTCATATGCAAACCAGCTGATGGACAGGACGATATCGTCGACAGCCGGACGGCGATTTCGGCCGATCCGAGGCTCCTCGACGCCAGGAATCTCTCGGTCGGCCAGCAGGTCCGAATCGACAGAACAGACGAATTCTCGGTGTACACGGTCGCCGAAGACCGACCGGAAGCACCCGACGATATCGTTCGCATGGCGGACAGCGCGAAGTCCCGACTCGATCTCGGCTCCCAGGTCGAGCCCTCGTCGGACTCCCTGAATAGCTGTCCCGACCCGCGGAGCGAGCATTCGCTGGACGACGAGTTCGAAGCGGCCATCTCGACGACGATTCCGACCGCCGACCTCTCGGTTCCGGAGGCGCGCGATCAGGGCGAACTCATCGAACAGCTCGACGAGCGCGACAGTTCGCTCGTCATGATCGCCCCACACGGCGGCGGAATGCAGCCCCGGACCGACGAACAGGCAGCCTACGCGAGCGAACTCGTTTCGGCGACCAGCTGGCGGGCGCTCGGATGGGGGCCGACCCCCGCCGCCGGGGCGTTCCGCCGCTGGTACGTCCCATCGACCGAACTCTCTCCGGCATCGTTCCCCAAACTCGACCGGATCGCCGACACCGACTTCGACGTTTCAGTCGACTTCGGCGGCGTCTGCGAGGCGGGAATCGATATCGGCGGCACTGCCGACGAGACGCTCCGTGCGGCGGTCCGCGACTCGATCAACGCAGCACTACCGCCCTGTGCGGTCGAGGCGGAGCTTCCCGACGAACCGAAGGGAACCGCCGACGCGATGTTGAGCAACCGTCTGGGCGACGACAGTATCTTCGTCTCGCAGAGCTACGCGACCCGGCGAGCGTACTGGAAGGAGATCGCCTACGGCGTCGCCGCTGCGTTCGACGACGACCTCGAGTCGGCCGAGTTGAGCAGTAGCTGCAGATAGCCACCGAACGCCCCTCGAGTTCGATTTTTTCGTCCCGATTCGAAGACCGTATACTCGTCCCGGACCGAACAGCAACCGATGGCACTGCGCGTGACGTTTCTTGGGACGGCGGGGGCGATTCCGACGACCGAACGGAATCCGAGCAGCATCTTCGTCGCTCGAGCGGGCGACCAGTTGCTGTTCGACGCCGGCGAGGGGACCCAACGCCAGATGATGCGCTTCGGAACGGGATTTTCGATCTCGCACCTGTTCGTCACGCACCTCCACGGCGACCACGTGCTCGGGATCCCCGGACTCGTCCAGACCATGGCCTTTAACGACCGCGAGGACCCCCTGACGATCCACGCCCCACACGGGACGCGCCGCCAACTCGAGTCGCTGGTGAACGCCCTGGGCAACCGGCCGTCGTTTTCGGTGCGAATCAACGAGGTGGGTGACGGCGACGTCGCCTACCGCGCCGACGAGTATGAGGTTCGTACCTTCGAAACCGACCACGACGCCCGGTCGGTCGGGTACGCGCTCGTCGAGGACGACCGCAAGGGCCGGTTCGACCGCGAACACGCCGAATCGCTCGGCGTGCCGGTCGGTCCGAAGTTCTCGAAACTCCACCGGGGCGAGTCCGTCGAACTCGAGGACGGCACCGTCGTCGACCCCGAGCAGGTCGTCGGCGAGCCCCGCCCCGGCCGATCGATCGTCTACACCGGTGATACGCGACCCACGACGGAAACGATCGAGATCGCGGACGAACCCGACCTGCTGATCCACGACGCGACCTTCGCCGACGACCGCGCCGAACGCGCCGGAATGACCGCCCACTCGACGGCTCGGCAGGCCGCCGAAATCGCCAGCCGAGCGGGCGCGAAGCGACTGGCGCTGATGCACCTCTCCTCGCGGTACGCGGGGCACACCGACGACCACCTCGCGGAGGCCCGCGAGGTGTACGACGGCGAGGTGTTCGTGCCCGAGGACGGGCAAGCCCTCGAGATTCCGTATCCCGACGGGGGCGACGTCTCATCCGAGGCCGACTCGGCGGAGTGAACGGCGGTCGGGGAGCGAGGTACCCGTCCGGGCAGAAACCGAATCCGTCGAAACGCTCCGTACGCGATCTTCGTCCGATTTCTCGAGCGTTCGGTACTACGGGCCGGAATCCGATACTTGACCAGGCCTCCGCGCGGACGGGAATTCGCCGACGAGCCGGCATTTACGCCGGGTGGTCGATACGGCCGAGACGACGCTTCGGGCTGTGGCGAACGGGCCAGCGCTCGAGACGAATCCGCGCCGGATTTATACTCGACTCGCCCCTATGACCGTCCGTGAGTACGCGAACGAGTGCCCTTGACACGGTCGTCTTTGGTGTCGATATCCAGAGCGGTGACGTACGGGGCGACGCGCCGTCGTACGCGCTGGCAGTCTACGACGGCGACGACGTCTCCCGCGACGTCGTCACCCACCGAAAACTCCGGCGGCTGATCGACGACGAGGAGCCGGCGATCATCGCGACGGACAACATGTACGAGCTAGCGGCGGATAAGAACGAACTCGTTCACTTTCTGGGCTCGCTCCCGTCCGGAACGAAGCTCGTGCAGGTGACTGGCGACGAACAGCCCGAACCCCTCTCTCGCGTCGCCAAACGCCACGGCATTCCCTACGGGAAGGATCCGATGCAGGAAGCCGAGGCCGCCGCTCGGCTGGCCGCACACAACGTCGGCCACGAGGTCTCCGCCTTTACCGACACGACCGAGGTGAAGGTCTCGAGGGGGCGCTCCACCGGCAGCGGCGGCTGGAGCGAGGACCGCTACACCCGACGCATCCACGGCTCCGTCAGAACGCGCTCCCGCGAGGTCGAAGCCGACCTCGAGGACGCGAACCTCGAGTACGAGAAGGACGTACGGGAGGCCTACGGCGGCTTCGCAAACACCGTCTTCACCGTCCACGCCCGGCCCGGCGAGATCCCGGTCTCGCGCAACCGATCGGGCGACGTTCGCGTCGAGATCGAGCGCGAGCGTCGGGACGGTATCGAGTTCCGGCCCCTCGCCAAACGCCGCGATCACGTCATCGTCGGTATCGACCCCGGGACGACGACCGCGGTCGCCATCGTCTCGCTCGAGGGCGAGGTGCTCGACGTCTGGAGTTCGCGCACCAGCGACACCGCCGACGTGATCGAGTGGATCGTCGAACGGGGTCGCCCGATCATCGTCGCGGCGGACGTGACGCCGATGCCCGAAACCGTCGAGAAATTTCGCCGGAGCTTCGACGCCGCGGGCTGGACGCCCCGCAGCGACCTCCCGATCGACGAGAAGCAACACCGAACGCGCGAGGAGTCGTACGACGACGACCACCAGCGCGACGCGATGGCCGCCGCGCTGTACGCCTTCGATTCTCACGAGGACCAGTTCGAGCGCATCGCCGGCAAACTTCCGGCAGGACTCGATCGCGGCGAGGTGACCGCCCGCGTCGTCGCCGGCGAGGAAAGCGTCGAGGCCGTCCTCAGAGAACTGGAGGACGACGAGGAGGCCGAGGAGGAGGCCACCGAACACGAGCCCCGAGAGCTCACCGAGGAAGAACGGCGGATCAAAGACCTCGAGCGGCAGGTCGAGCGCCTCCAGTCGCACGTCGGAACGCTCGAGGGACGCATCGAGGATCGCGACGACCGGATCGACGAACTCGAATCGAAACTCTCCCTTGCTCGCCGCGAGGAGCGAACGCAGGTTCGCAAGGACCGCGAGGTAAACCGCCTCGAGCGGAAGGCCAACCGGCTGGAGCGCGAACGCGACGAGGCCCGCGAGGAGATCACCGATCTCGAGCGGAAGGTCGAGCGGATGAAGGCGCTCTGGAAGCTCGATCACTCGAACTTCAGTGACGTCTCGGCGGAGAAGGAGGGGCTAGTCCCCGTCAAGGTGATCGAGAAGTTCACGAAGGGGGCGATCCGTGCGGCCGACGAACAGTACGGCATCGTCGCCGGCGACGTCGTCTACGTTCGGGATGCGAGCGGTGCCGGCAGGTCCACGGCCGAACTGCTGGCGGAGTTCGATCCCCGCGTCGTGCTGAAAGAGGGAGGGCTCTCCGAGATCGCCGACGAGATCCTCTTCGACAGCGAGATCCCGGTCGGTCCCGCCGACGACGTCGCCATGCAGGAAGTCGACGAACTCGCGGTCGCCCGCGAGGACGACGTCGACGCGGTCGTCGACGACTGGCTCGAGCGCGCGGCGGAGCGACGGCGCAACCGAAAGGCATCGATGGTCGATCAACTCATCAGCGAGCACCGAGCGGGCGACAACGAGGTCTGAGTCCGTCTTCGGTACCGCGAACCGCCCGCTCGGAGATCCCACGGGTGGCGGCGGCTGTGGTCCTCCCCGATCTCGGGGCCCACCATCGCGTCGTCGATCATACGGTCTGCTGTAACGATTTACCGGTGCAACCGCAGAACAGGTCCCGGCTGCACCGGAAATGACTTACAGCAGACCGTACAGTGCTCGATCCGGGAACTCGAGGTGAGACGGCGCGCTCGTCGACTGACGCGCGTCTTCGAGCGTGTTCGAGAAACGAAACCCACGTCGGTGCACGGGAGAGCTGTTGTGTCCGCCCCTTAGAACATCCCGAAGCTCTGGAGCAGTCCCGAGACCAGCGCCTTGACGACCAGTCCGAGGCCGCCGAGGACCAGCGCCATCCCGGCTGCGATCAGGAGGCTCTCGTAGGCGATAAGCGCGATTCCGGCGAGGACGATCACGAGGCCCGCAATTCCCAGCGGTCCGAGGTTCTTCAGCATACCCAGGAGTGTCCAGCCGAGGGAAATAAACGGCGTGGTTCTCCGGTTTCGGGCACCATCGCCGGCGGCCGGATTCCCAACCGAGATCGATAAAGGATTAAACCGTTCGAATCCGAAGTACGGGCCATGAGTGACGACGGTGAGGGTGGTCGGAATAACCTCCGCATGCCTGAGGACGACGAGGTCTTTGCGACCGTCACCAACATGCTCGGGGCGAATCGCGTGAAAGTACGCTGTGCCGACGGGACGGAGCGCACCGCGCGCATCCCCGGCAAGATGCAAAAGCGCGTCTGGATCCGCGAGGACGACGTCGTTCTCGTCGAGCCGTGGGACTGGCAGGACGAAAAGGCCGACATCACGTGGCGCTACGAGAAGAGCGACGCCGACCAGCTTCGGCGCGAAGGCCACATTCAGTAATATCCTCCTCACCGTAAACGGAGAGGGAGCTTCGTTCCTTCGAGCGGTCCAACGGCTGCTGGCGACGAACGGCGTCGCTCGGGTTCACTCTGTTCACCGCTCGCTGTCCGCGGCTCTCGCCCTCTGGGCTCCGAACCGTTTCGTTCGGGTTCTTCGCACCACTCGCGTGGCGACGATATGAGGAGAGGAGTCAGTTCCCGTCGTTGGGTGTCGTATTTCTGACGTTCACGGAACGGAAGCAGCTACGGCGCGTTCACTGGGAGACAACCGACCTTTGGGGCGATCTCGAGGACCCCCGTTCGTCGAATACGAACCGAAGGCGCGAACCAGTCGCTCACACTGACTGTCACGATCCGACGGAAGATTTATTCCGCCCTCGTTCCTCGGCCCGGCTATGCAACTCAGCCGGCGGCGGCTACTCCAGGGTGTCGGGGCTAGCGTCGCGGCCGGAATACTCGGTGCGCCCGCGTCGGCGGCTGAAACCGACCGAACCAGGCTGTTCGTTCACCCGCGGACGGGACTGCTCGACGGAATCAGCGAACTCGTCGATGTAATCGAGGCCGTCGGCGGGACAACGCTCCTCGAGTTCGACAACTTCGAGTTCGTGGTCGCGGAGGTGCCGTCGAACAGGCTGGGCGACCTGCGCGGTGACCGTCGCGTGGCGTCGGTCGAAGAGGACGACGAGACGGGGATTCCCTCGGACTGGTCGCCATCCCTGTTGGACTTCCTGAATCCCGGCGACAGAAGCGACTGTTCGACGCATCCGGAGCAACGGCCGTCCTGGGGCGTCGAACGAATCGGTGCCGACGCCGTCGAGCCCGACGGTTCGGGCGTCGACATCGGGATCCTCGATACGGGAATCGATTCGGAACACTGTAGCCTCGAGGTCGCCGGCGGGCGGAACTTCACCCGCGACGGCATCTCGAGCGATTACGAGGACCGTCACGGCCACGGGACGCACGTCGCGGGAGTCGCCGCTGGGACCGACAACGACGTCGGAGTCGTCGGGGTAGCACCGGGTGCGAACCTCCACGCCGTGAAAGTGCTCGACGACGACGGCGAGGGCCGGTACAGCGAGTTGGCCGCCGGGATCGACTGGTGCATGTCGAACGATATCGAACTGATCTCGATGAGCCTCGGCGGCGAGTCGGGCAGTTCCACGATGGATCGGGTGATCGAGGCGGCCCACTCGGCGGGACACCTGCTCCTGTGTGCGGCCGGCAACGACGGAAACGACGGGAACGGATCGTGCGAAGCCGAGACGATGACCTATCCCGCGACGCACGACGACGTCGTCGCGGTCACTGCGATGAACGAGAACGACACGCTGGCGTCCTACAGCAGCGTCGGATCGACCGTCGACCTGCTTGCACCGGGCACGGAGATCAATTCGACCATCGTCGACAACCAGTACGCCCGGGCGAGCGGGACGAGCATCGCGTGCCCGTTCGTCACCGGCGTCGCGGCGCTGGTCTGGGGAACCCGCGAGGAGGACGGTCCTGGACCGACCGAGCAGGTCAGGGAGATCCTCACCGAATCGGCGGAAACAGTGCTCGGAACGTGTGAGGAGGGAGAGGGTCTCATCGATGCCCGCGCGGCGCTCGGCGACGACCGCGCGACCGACGGCTCGGAGCGGGGTAGACTCACCGACAGCGGCTGGCTGCGCTCGGTGTTCGAGTGGATCGCGGATCTGATCGCGGCTCTCGTTGACTGGCTCGCCGGGCTGTTTCGGTAGCTCTCCGCGTGACGAGCGACGAGACGCGAATTCGACTGAGCGGTTCGTCCGAAGCGTCGAACGCAGTTACAGCCCGGCGACGTCCTCGATAGCGTCGGTCAGTGCCCGAATGGACTCGAGGTCGTGTTCGCCCATGTGGCCGATGCGGAACGTCTCCTCGCCGAGTTGTGAGCCGTAACCGTTCGAGAAGACCATGCCGTACTCCTCGTCGACGGCCGCGATGGTCCCGGCGACGTCGATCCCCTGCGTGTTTTCGATGCAGGCCACCGTCTGCGATTCGTACCCCTCCTCGGGGAACATCGCGAAGTGCTCGTTGGCCCACTCGCGCGTGTACTCGGCCATCTCGCGGTGGCGCCGGTCGCGCGCGTCGTGGCCCTCCTCGAGCATGTGCTTCATCTGTTTGCGATACGCGAGCATGATCGGAATCGCCGGCGTGGAGTGCGTCTGTCCCTTCCGGTCGTAGTAGTCGATCGTGCGCTGGAAGCCGCCGTACCATGACGCCGACTCGGACTCGAGTTCGCGCTCGTAGGCGTCGTCGCTGACGACGCAGACGGCGAGGCCGGGCGGCATGGCGAACGCCTTCTGGACCGACGTGAAGATGACGTCGATGTCGTGCTCGTCGATATCGACGTAATCGCCGCCCAGCGCGGAGACGGCGTCGACGACGAAGTAGGTGTCCGGGTAGTCGGCGACGACGTCGCCGATCTCCTCGACGGGGTTGCGGACGCCGGTGGAGCTCTCGTTCATCACGCACGTGACGACGTCGTACTCGGCGTCGCTCTCCTCGAGTGCCTCGCGCACGTCCTCGGGTTTGACCGCCTGCCCCCACTCGTACTCGAGGGTGTCCACGCTCTTGCCCAGCCGCTCGGCGACGTTGGCCTGGCGCTCGCTGAAACTGCCGCAGGTCGTACAGAGCACGTTCTCGTCGACGAGGTTGAGGATCGAACTCTCCATGAACTCGGTCCCCGATCCCGTGAGGATGATGACCTCGTTGTCGGTGCCGAGGAACTCCTTCGTGTCCTCGACGACGGTCGTGTAGAGGTCCGTCATCCGGTCCATTCGGTGGCCGAACATCGGCTCGCACATCGCCTCGATGACGTCCTCGCGTACCTCGGTCGGACCCGGGATGTACAGCGTCTTGTCCGGATAGTCGTCTCTGTATTCGCGTTTTGTGGGCACGAAACTCACCTGATACTGCCCTCTGTGATGTGCGGCGGTAAGGTACTTTTGATGCGGCTCAGGACCGGTCCGAACCGCCGTCGTCGCGTTGCCATCGCTGCCGGTCACTCTCTGCCGAACTCGAGCGTCGCGTTCCCGTCCTTCTCGATCTGGACGTTCTCGCGGGGCGTGACGACCCCGATAACTCACGTCGACTCGAGCGACTCGCTATCGTCTTCGACGAGTTCGTCCGCGAGACTCGGCCTCGAGTTGGTTCTCGATCGCAGTACGTCCGTCACGAAGTACAAACGAATCGGCACATCTCCGAAGAAGTACTCGGGGCGAACGTCGGGAGATACACAAAAGATCGGCACCGGTCGAACGCGACGAAACCGCTACGTCGACACGACGGTGGAGTTATTCGCTTTCGTTGCCGCTTTCGTTGCCGCTTTCGTTGCCGCTTTCGTTGCCGCTTTCGTTGCCGTTCCCGCCGCCGTTACCTTCCTGAATGTCGATTTCGCCACGCATGGCGTCGGGGTGTGGCACGCAGTAGTATTCCGCCATCTCCTCGGAGGCGTCGAAGGACATCGACGTGCTTTCGCCCTGTTCGCCCACATCATCGGTCTGCTCGAGGTCCTCACCCTCTCCGCTTTCGATGGTGAAGTTGTGGGTGCTTCCGTCGTCGTTCTCCCACGAGACTTCGTACTCTTCGCCTGCGGTCAGATAGAGGGTCGGGTTCTGTACGCCCGCGATCGCTTCAGGCTCGACGCCTTCCCAGCCACCTGTCTTGCCAAGGAGGGAAAATTCGGAGACCCCCTCCCAAGCTTCTGCACTGTTGTCGTTTCCGCTGTCGTCATCGCTGTCATCGTCGCCACTGTCGTCGCTGGAACAACCGGCAACGAGTGCGGTTGCCGCCGCTGCTCCCGTGAGCTTCATCGCTGTTCGCCGTGTGACTGTGTTATCTCGCGTCATCAACCGATGATTAACGCTGAGCACATAAAAATTGATACGCTCTACCTCGTCGCTGTCATGCGTTTCCATACCACGTTCGACACCGATAATTCTCATCTACCGACCGGTCGGAAATAGTGCGAGGGCGATCAGGCGCGATCTCGGTCGTCCGCCGTGAGCTGTTCCCCTCGCCCGAGTGAGAGGTGGAGGAACGCCGGCACGGCGACGAGGGCGATCACGATCTCGAGGCTGCCGACGACAAGGAACGAGAGGTCGTACCCGTAGGCGCTGGCGACCGTGCCGCCGACGAGAAAACCGCCGAGAAAGCCCAGACTGCCGGCGATATTGAACCCGGCCATCGCGATTCCGCGCTCGCTCTCGGCGGCGAGATCGGTGACCAACGCCATCGTCGCGGGCGAGACCAGCGCTCCGAGCACGCCGACGGCGACCATCGCGACCGCTGCGAGAGCGACCGACGGCGCGGCACCGACCGCGAGGATGCCAAGCCCGTAACACAGCGAGCCGACGACGATCGGAATCGTCCGGCCGATTCGGTCCGAGAGCGCGCCCATGGGATACTGCAACAGGGCGAACGGGGCGAAAAAGCACGCCAGCAAGAGCCCGGTGGCGGCGGGTTCGAGGCCGAACGTCTCCTGAAAGTAGAGCGTGCCGACAAGTGCGAAAAAGCCCGCCGTCAGTCGGTCGACGAAGCCGAAGGCGTAGGGGATCGACAGCGTCGGCCGCCTTCGGACGCCCTCGAGGAGCGCTCGAGCGGTCCGCCTCCCGCTCGGCGACCGGTCCTCGACGCGGGTGACGAGCGCGCCGATACAGACGAGCAGGAGGGTCGCGCCGACCAGCGGCGCGATCGGGTCGAGTTCGGTGAGTTGACCGCCGATCGGCGCGCCGAGGGCGGCCCCGAGTCCGATGGCGATCCCGGCCGCGCCCATGTTTCGACCGTGACCGCCCTCGAGATCCATGAGCATGGTCATGGTCAGCGAGAACGCGCCGATGGTCATCGCGCCCTGGAAGACTCGCAGGAGGAGGACCCCCTCGAAGGGGATCGATCCCACCGCGGGGACGGCGGCGAGGGCGGCGTAGCCGACGGCTCCGGCCAGCGCTCCGGCGACGATGAACGGCGTTCGTCGACCCGTTACGTCGCTCGCAGCGCCCCAGACGCCGACGAAGGCGACGTAGCCTCCAAATTCGGCGACGAGAAACCACATGCTCGCGTCGAGTTCGGTCGCCGCCAACGACGACGCCGTCTCGTCGGCTCCCAGCGTCTCGACGAGCGTCCCGACGCCCGGATAGAGCAACAACTGTGAGAACAAGACGGCGAAGACGACGGTGGCGAGGACGATGCGGTCGCGGTCACTCGAGTGCACGGTCGTTACTTGACACTACGGGACTATCAAGCCGTTCGTCTCGCCTCGAGCGACGGCGGGAGTCGCCGTTGAACCCACCGGATACCGGCCGAACCGACACGTTTTCGTTCGCTGCCGGCCTGTTTTTCTCGATGACAGTCACGCGCCGACGCTTCCTCGCGGCCGGGGCGACCGTCGGTGGCGGGATGATCGCCGGCTGTACCGACCTCTCCGAGGAACTCGCATCGAGGCCGGCAATCGTTTCTCGAGCGGCGCTCGAGGACACCGGCTACGGCGAGCACACCGTCGAGGAGTTCCCCGTCGAACGCTCGATCAGTCGGTTCGGCCTCGAGCGCTCGATCGAGGTGACGAACTGGTACGCCGAGTACGACCGCTCGATTTCGCTCGATATGTTCGGGTTGACGCGCGTGCAGGCGGCGATCGTCTCCGTTCTTACCACGCCGCAGGTGTCGTTCCTCGGCCGAACGTTCAACCCCGTCGGCGAGTACTCGACGGACGAACTCGTCGAACTGATCCAGAACCGGTACGACGAACTCGAGGACGTGCAGTACGTCGACGACCGGCCCGTCTCGATTCTGGGTACCGAGACGGCGCTCTCCCGCTACGCCGCGCGCGCCCGGTTGGCCGCCGTCGACGCGACGGTCGACGTTTTCGTGGAACTCAGCGAACCCGTCGCTCACGGCGACGATTTCGTGATCTGCGTCGCGGTCTACCCGCAAGTACGCGGGTTCGAGACCGAATCCGGCGCGGTTCGAACGCTACTCGAGAGCGTCGAACACGAGTGAATAGTTCGTTCTGACGTTACGATACCGGAGTGCGATGGCGACGGCGCGATGGTTCAGTACGGTTTGCTGTCGATCGCTACGGTCGGATATAGGCGTAGCCGTCGTCCTGAAGGCGCGTGAGTTCGCCGCCGCCGGAGGGAACGGTCTCGACGCCGTCGACGAGGTCGGATTCCTCGAGGTTCTCGAGATCCAGCGTGTTGCCGCAGGCTTTCACCGAAAACCCGTCGGCGAGCAGTGATTCGACCGTGTCGCTGCCGTCGCCGCCGGCCGTCAGCGGTTCGATGCCGCCCGCCTGGGCGACGATCGCGATGTCGTCCATCTCAACGGAGTCGTCTGTACTGAGGTTCTCGGCGATCGTGAGCACGGTTTGTTGCTGTTCCGGATCGTCGCTCGTGAGGTGGAAGACTGTCTGCACGTTCGTCCCTCCGTTGTACGCTGCGGTAGTGGTTGGGCCTGCAAGAGAAGCGCTCCAGCAACCGAGTGACGTGTCGCGTCGGGTCGTGAACCGCACCGTGTTCGGAGCGGTCGTCCGACCGACTCCTTCCGGGCTTCGTGTGTGAATCACCCCGAATCGGCTGCGGTTTTTGCCGTTACTGCGACGCATAAGAACGTGCAGCAGTATGCATACTAAACATGAGCGACGATGCGAGCGACGGGACTGATGAACCGTGTCCCGAGCGCGGTCTCGGGACGCGAAGCGTACACGCCGGCCAATCCCCCGACCCCGAGACGGGCGCGATGGCCCCGCCGATCTATCAGACGACCTCCTACGTCTTCGACGACGCCGATACCGCCGCCGACCGCTACGCCCTCGAGGCCGAGGGCTACATCTACTCTCGAATCGCCAACCCGACCGTCACGACGCTCGAGGACCGCCTCGCCGACCTCGAGGGCGGCGCGGGCGCGGTCGCGACGGGCAGCGGGATGGCCGCCCTCGATTCGGCCGTCCTCATCCTCGCCGAGGCGGGCGACAACGTGGTCTGCTCGACGGACACCTACGGCGGGACGACTGCCTACTTCTCGAAGACCGCGAGTCGGCGCGACATCGAGACGAAATACGTCCCCACGTTAGAGTACGACGCCTACGAAGACGCGATCGACGAGGACACCGCGTTCGTTCACGTCGAGACGATCGGCAACCCGTCACTGGTCACGCCCGACTTCGAGCGCGTCGCCGAAATCGCCCACGACAACGGCGTTCCGCTGGTCGTGGACAACACCTTCGCGACGCCGGCGCTCTGTCGGCCGCTCGAGCATGGGGCCGACGTCGTCTGGGAGTCGACCACCAAGTGGCTCCACGGCTCCGGGACGACGGTCGGCGGCATCCTCGTCGACGGCGGTTCCTTCCCGTGGGGCGAGCACGGCTACGACGAGATCGCGGGGGAGAACCACGCCTACCACGACGTCGACTTCTCCCGGGACTTTTCGGACGCTCCGTTCGCCGCGGCGGCCCGATTCCGCTCGCTGCGCAGTCTCGGCAACCAGCAGTCCCCCTTCGACGCCTGGCAGACTCTCCAGGGCCTCGAGTCGCTGCCCCTGCGCGTCGAAAAACACTGCGAGAACGCCGCCATCGTCGCGGAGTATCTCGCGGATCACGAGGACGTCGCCTGGGTCACCCACCCGGGACTCGCGGACCACCCGACCCACGACAACGCCACGCGGTATCTCGAGGACTTCGGCGGGATGGTCGCGTTCGGGCTCGAAGACGGGTTCGAGGCGGGCAAAACGTTCTGCGAGAGCGTCGAGGTCGCGCAGTTCCTCGCCAACATCGGCGACGCGAAGACGCTCGTTATCCATCCGGCGAGTACGACCCACGGTCAACTCTCGTCCGACGAACGCGAGGAAGCGGGCGTGACGGACGACCTCGTTCGGATGTCCGTCGGGATCGAGGATCCCGCGGACGTTCTGGCCGACCTCGAGCAGGCGATCGCGACGGCGTCGCGGGGCGGACGAGCACCGACTGATCCATGACGACGAAAAACACGATGGACCTCGGCGAGTTTCAGTTCCTCTCGGGCGAGACGATTCCGTCCCTCGAGGTCGCCTACGAGACCTACGGCGAGTTCACCGGCGACAATGCGGTGCTGGTCTGTCACGCCCTGACCGGCAGCGCTCACGTCGCCCGTCGACCCGACGCCGGCGGCGAGACCGCCGGACAGGCCCGCTCCTGGTGGGGCGATGTCGTCGGCCCCGGAAAGGCGATCGACACCAGCGAGTACTACGTCGTCTGTGCGAACGCGCCGGGATCGTGTTACGGCACGACGGGACCGTCGAGCGAGAACCCCGAAACTGGCGAGCCCTACGGTACCGACTTCCCGCCCGTTACCGTCGGCGACTGGACGCGCACCCAGCGAGCGCTCCTCGACGAACTCGGCGTCGGTCGCCTCCACGCCGTCGTCGGCGGCAGCGTCGGCGGGATGAACGTCCTTGATTGGCTGCGGCGCTTCCCGGACGACGTCGACCGCGCGGGTGCCGTCGCCACCGCCGCCAGACTCGATCCCCAGTGTCTCGCGCTCGATACGGTCGCCAGGCGAGCGATCACCGCCGATCCGAACTGGAACGGCGGTCACTACTACGGCGTCTCCGCGAACGACGAGACCGGAGGCTCGTCGGACTCGTCCGACGGCGGCTCGGAGCCCGTAGACGGGCTGGCTCGAGCGCGCCAGATCGGTCACATCATGTACCTCTCGAAGGCCTCGATGTCCCGGAAGTTCGGCCGCCGATCGGCGGGGCGGGAGGCCGTTCGCGAGGAACCGCCGGACCCCGCGGCCGCCTTCTTCCCCTACCGCGAGGTCGAGTCGTACCTGGACTACCAGGCCGACAAGTTCGTCGACCGCTTCGACGCCAACAGCTACCTCTACATGACCCGCGCGATGGACGACTTCGACCTCTCGGCGGGCTACGAGTCAGACGCCGACGCGCTCGCGGCCTTCGAGGGGGAACTCCTCCTCCTCTCCTTTACGGGCGACTGGCACTTCACCGTCGAGCAGGCCGAGGTGCTGGCCGACGCCTGCCGGACGGCCGGCGTCGAGGTCGCCCACCACGTCGTCGAATCCGACCACGGCCACGACGCCTTCCTCGTCGAACCCGAGAAGGTCGGGCCGCCGCTCTCGGAGTTGCTCGAGATGGGGCTCGAGGGGCGGACGATCACCGACACCGAGTCCGAATCCGACGAACCGGAATCGTTCGCGCCTGTCCACACGAGCCTGTTCTCGAAATAACGCCGGACAAGCGCTTCCGTTGGCCCGATATCTCGACCGCCGCCGGCGTTTCTGTCGCGCCGAGCGGTTCGACCGGCGCACTACCGATCTCGAGACCATCAGCGCACGCTCGAGTAATTCCGGGGATTCGACCCTTTCGCCACCACATGAAGCGGTGAATCTGGCATGCTTAGCGACAAGTTCGAGCGGAGCCGTCACCGCGACAAGCGTCTGCGAACGAAGCGAGCAGTTCACCGCCGAGACGGGCAAAGCCCGTTGGGGCTGCCTTTTTAGCGTAGGTTTTCAAGCGGTTCGAGCGACCGAAGGGAGCGAAGACCCGCAGCAAAAAGGCACTCAGGCGGATTAGTTGACACGAGGCGAACAGTAATCATGTTCCATTCACAACAATATCCTAGCATGGCACAGTATAGCAACCAGTCGTCGCTGGTCACTGCGTTCGGGCTCCTCATCGCCAGCGTCGCTATCGTCGGAACACAGTTTCTCGGCTGGGAATGGGGGTCTGGACGACTCATCCCGACGATTATCGGCGTCACCGTTGCCGGTGTCGCTGTCGTCGTTGTCGCCAGAAGTGTACTGGAGTGAGCGAAGGAGGCCTTCTCGATGGAGCGGTGACTCCACCCTCCTACTGCCGCTCGATACGCACTCATAGCGATCGTCTCGTTCCGGAACCGCTTGGCTGAAGGATGGGACTTCAACGGGATCGCTTGAAACGAGCGTCCAACTCGAGCGCTCGGGTGGAACTCCCGTCGAAACCGAACGTCGTACGTCAGTCCGCGGTGTTTTCTGCGGTCTGTCGGTACTGCTGTTCGCGGCCGCCGTCGAACGTCACGTACTGGTTGACGCCCGGCGACGAGGCGCGGTAGCTCCCGATCCAGCGGGTGAGGTCTCGAGCGAACAGCACGGGGCTTTCCATGCGAGCGAGTCGCGTCGAGATGCCGATACCGTTCGGCGATCGGATGAGGGCGATCAGCGACCACATCGTTCCCGCGGCGAGTGATCCCATCGCGGAAAAGTTCATTCCGAGCGTGAAGAAAGTCGTAGCGTAGACGAATCCGATCCCCATCGAAGGGAGACTCGTTCCGAGCGGAACGCGCGCACTGGCATCGCGAAGCGTCGGTGCCAGGAAGACGATCGAAAGACCGCTCCCGAGCATGAACACGAGGTCTTGCCACATCATGAAATCACTTACTCGACGTTGAGTTAATAACTTTCTCGGTATCGAAATCGGCTGTTGATACGGATAGTCACGGTTTCGGACGGGTACCGAGTCAGGCCGCCCCAGGGCGAACGCAACGAAAGCCGTTAAAAATCGGATTCTACTCCGAGACCGGTTCTCAGCACCGACGGATCGGAACGCGATGGCGCTGTTCAGCACGCATTACCGGTTGGGTATCACACCGCGTTCGAGAATCCGGCAGCCGGATCGAACGAGTTAGTCGTCGGTCGCAGTGTACCAGTTCCCGTCTCGATCGACGACGTTGTCGTCGGCGAATGCCTCGACGTCCGCTCGTTTCTCCGGCGGTAACGAGCTGATTCGCACCCGAGATCGAGCGCTCGAGCGCCGTCGACCGCCGGGAATTCGTCCAGTCGAAACTCGCTGTAAAGAACGGGTACGACGCTCGATCGTGGTACTCAGATGTTAGACTTCCTCGAGGATGCCTTCCTCGAGGAACACCTCGCGGGCCTCGGCCATCGAAGTCACGACGATCTCGCAGTGAGGTTCGACCGCCGGCTTGGGCTCGAAACCGATCGAGAGACCGGCGACGTTCAACATCGGGAGGTCGTTCGCGCCGTCGCCGACCGCGACGGTGTCCGCGAGGTCGACGCCCACCTCGTCGGCGAGGTTCTCGAGCGCGTCGTCCTTGGTGCCCTCGATGAGCGGCCCCTCGACGTCGCCGGTCAGTTCGGTTTCATCGGTGTTCATCGGCAGCCGATTCGAAACGATATGGTCCACGGAGACGCCCTCGCGCTCGAGAGCGGCTGCAACGCCGCGTTCGAATCCGCCGGTGAGAATCGCGGTCGTCACGCCGGCTTCGTTCAGTTCCCGAATCAGGTCCGCCGCCCCCTCGCGGAGTTCGACCTCGCCGAAGGCCGCCGCGACGTCGGCTTCCGGGAGCCCCTCGAGCAGGGCCGCCCGCTTGCGGAGGCTCTCGGCGTAGTCGATCTCGTCGTTCATCGATCGGTCGGTGATCTCGGCCATGTCGTCGGCGACGCCGCAGCGGTCGCCGAGCAACACGGTCATCTCGGAGTCGGAAAGCGTCCCGTCGAAGTCGAAAGCGACGACTGTCATCGCTCGCCGATTGTGGGGCCCCGAATATACCAGTTCAGGTTTCGCGTCCCGTCGAACTCGTTCGCTCGATACGTTATAGTAACAACTGAAACGATTTACACACTGATCGCACAGCCATCGTGCGATTAGGTGCGTATTGACTTTCAGTGGCTACTATAGCCGACCGAAACGTATTCCCAGGCCGGATCCGTTGCCGAAATTATGTCGTCGAATCGACGGTTCGAGTACGATAAAGGACCCCGGATCGAAGACGAGCAGGAGGCCGACGAATCCGAGCGCGACGCTGACGGTTCCGAAACGGACGGCCAGAGCGAGTCGCCCGACAGGAACCGACCGCGCGTGGCCGTCCCGCCGTGGAAAGCCGGGATCGTCTCGGGCGTGAGCGCGTTCGCGGTCGTCTTCGCCGCGACCTATCAGCTAGCCGCATCGATGGACGCGACGGGCGCGTTCGCGGGCCTGGAAGACGGGCCGAGCCGGTGGGTGCTCGCGGGACTGACCAGCCTCGCGAGCCACGGCGCGGCGATCGAACTTGACGGGGAGCCGATCGAAGGCGGGTTCGGAAGATCGTACGCCCCGGGGCTGGCCTCCGACGTCTCGGCGTTGATTCCGGTCGCCGTGTTGCTCGCCGCCGGCTATCTTTTCGTTCGATACGTCTCCCTCGAGACGGTCCGGGAGGGCGCGCTCGCGGTCGGCTCGATGGTCGCGAGCTACGTCGTTCTCGCCGTCGGCCTCGCGATGGTCACCAGCTGGACACCTTCGACGGACGGCGATACCGGGGACGGACCGGAGACGATCTCGATCGCGACCGATCTCGACACCGTCGTGGCGGTCTCCAGAACTGCGCTCGTGTTCGTCCTCTTGGGCGCTGCCGTCGCCGCCCTCCCGCGAATACTCGAGGTGAGTTTGATCGAACTGGTCGACGAAACCGACTGAGGCCGTCCCGGGCCGTGAGAGCCAGCGAATCGGACCGCCACCGCAACGTTGACCCGGTTCCCGGTCCCACATCCGTCGATGAGCGATCGGAGCCAGGTGGGGTGACGCGATGACGAGCACGACCCTCGAGGTTCTCGCCCTCGCCCTCCTCCCGGCGGTTCTCTGGGGATTCTCGCCCATCTTCGACAAGCGCGGCATGGCTGCGGGCGGCGGCTCCGTACAGGCGTCGCTGGTCGTCGTCATCGTCGACTCGGCGATCTACTGGCTCGTCATCGCCGCGGTCTACGGTCGCTCGGCCTTTTCTGGGTTGACTCTCGAAGTGCTCGCCGTCTTCGCCTTCGCCGGCGTCGTCGGCACCGCCCTCGGTCGAGTCACGATTTTCGTCGGCGTCGACAAAGTGGGAGCAAGCCTCAACAGCACGATTCTCAGCACGCGGCCGCTGTTCGCGACGATGATCGCGCTCGTCTTCCTCGGCGAACCGCTGGGTCCGGTGACGGGTGTCGGTATCGTCATCCTCGTCGCGGGTCTCGCCGCATTGACTGCCTCGAAAGGTGGCGATCTCACCGGCTGGCAGCCCCGCGATCTGCTGTGGCCGATCGCCGCCGCCGTGACGTTCGCCGTTGCGAACGTCTCTCGGCGGTACGGCATGCTCGAGACGCCGATTTCGGCGCTCGAGGCCGTCGCGCTCAACGAAACGGCCGGGCTGATCGCGCTCCTCGCCTACGTGGTCGCCGTGAGCGGACGGGACGTCCTCGAGCGGCCTCGGGCGTCCTACCGGTATTTCGCCGGCAGTGGCCTCCTTACGACCGCCGCGATGCTCTCGCTGATGGCCGCGCTCGGACTCGAGGAAGGGCGAATCGCCGTCGTCGACCCGCTGGTCGCGACCGCACCGCTGTTTACGCTGCTGTTCGCCGCCGTTTTGCTGCGCGACCTCGAACGGGTGACGAAAGGCATCGTCGCGGGCGCGACACTGGTCGTCGTCGGTGCCGTGTTAATCACGCTCTGAACGGTCCGAATCGCCCCGAGTGGTTTCCGAAAAACGGCGTCTGGCCGCCGACGAGGTAGTTTTTGCCACCGCTGTCAACAACGGAAGGGTTTACCTGCTCCACGCGATTGTCTCGCGCATGAAAGTACTGGTCACGGACCCCATCGCGGACGCGGGTCTGGACGTACTCAGAGACGCCGGCCACGACGTCGAGACAGGCTACGACCTCGAGGGAGCGGACCTCCTCGAGGCGGTATCGGACGCGAACGGGCTCATCGTTCGCTCCGGGACGGAAGTCACGGACGAGGTGCTCGAGGCGGCCGACGAACTCGTCATCGTCGGTCGGGCGGGCATCGGCGTCGACAATATCGACATCGACGCCGCGACGGACAACGGTGTCATCGTCGCCAACGCTCCCGAAGGGAACGTTCGCGCGGCGTCCGAACACACCGTCGCGATGACCTTCGCGGCCGCGCGCTCGATCCCGCAGGCTCACATTCGCCTGAAAAACGGCGAGTGGGCGAAAAGCGAGTATCTCGGAACCGAACTCGACGACAAGACGCTCGGCATCGTCGGCCTCGGCCGCGTCGGCCAGGAGGTCGCCAAGAAGCTCGATTCGCTCGGCATGGACCTCGTCGCTTTCGATCCCTACATCTCCGAGGAACGCGCCGACCGTCTCGGCGCGAAGCTCGTCGAGTTCGAGGAGTGTCTCGAGGCCGCCGACTTCCTGACCATCCACACGCCGCTGACCCCCGAGACGGAGGGGATGATCGGCGCGGACGAACTCGACTTGCTCGGTGACGGCTACGTGGTCAACGTCGGCCGCGGCGGCATCATCGACGAGGACGCGCTCGCCGCCAAGATCGACGACGGAGTCGTCGCCGGCGCAGCGCTGGACGTCTTCGCCGAGGAGCCCCTTTCCGAGGACTCGCCGCTGCTCGAGCACGACGACGTTATCGTCACGCCCCACCTCGGCGCTTCGACGGAGGCCGCCCAGGAGAACGTCGCCATCTCGACGGCCGAGCAGGTCAACGCCGCAATTGCGGGCGAACCCGTCGCGAACGCGCTCAACGCGCCGTCGATCGACGAGAGCGCCTTCCCCCGCGTCGAGCCGTACATCGAGATCGCCGAGACCGCCGGCAAGGTCGCCGCACAGCTGCTCGACGGCCGCATCGAGACCATCGAAGTCACCTACAAGGGCGAGATCGTCGACGAAGATGTCGAATTCGTCACCGCGAGCGCGCTCAAGGGCGTCTTCCAGCCGCTCGAGTGGCAGGTCAACGCCGTCAACGCGCCCCAGATCGCCGAGGACCGCGGCGTCGACGTCACCGAGTCCAAGACCCGGCAGGCCGAGGACTTCCAGAGCCTGATCTCGGTCACCGTCAGCAACGACGACGACGAAGTGTCCGTCGACGGGACCCTCTTTGCGGGTGACGACCCGCGAATCGTTCGCGTCGACGGCTACCGCGTGGACGCCATCCCCCATGGCAAGATGGTCGTCACGCGCAACACCGACGAACCCGGCGTTATCGGGCTCATCGGCTCCGTGATGGGGAAACACGGCGTCAACATCGCCGGCATGTTCAACGCCCGCGAGACCATCGGCGGCGAGGCGCTGACGGTCTACAACGTCGACAACCAGGTTCCCGACGCCGCGAAGGAGGAACTCGAGAGTGACGATCGGATCATCGGCGTCAACTACATCACGCTGAACGGCCAGCCCTGATCGGTTCGACGTAGTGCTCCCGACTCGAGCGCAGTGATCACCTGTATCCGGTTCGCGTTTCGCCGTCGCTCGGGTACTCGGTCCCGGCCGGTACACTCCTGTCTCTCTGCACGAATTGCACGAACAGTCGGCAAAACACTCTCCCGTCGCTCCGGCGTAGGAGCGGTATGACGGCCAATGAGGCGGAGACGCACGAGCACGAACTGGACGCTGAGTACCTCTCGGCCGCTGATCTGACCGTTCTCGAGATCTATCCGGCCGACGACTCGCTGGGGATCGATCTGGTGGTTCCGTGTCCGACCTGTAGCGAGCCGCTGCGGGTGACGACCCGCGTCACAGCGGTCGCCGAAGCGGATATCGAGTTGCCGCTCGACGACGCTACGGATCCCTACGACTGATCGGTCTCGGCGACCGCGGGACGGATCGAACCCGTCGCTCGTCGCTTCGAATCGCGGCGGGGACGCGTCTGAGCGGGCTCAGCGATTCCGGTCGGGCCGTGCGGGGAGCGTCTGGAGGCAGTTACGACAGTAGGTGTAGAAGTGATCGTTCTCCGCGCCACACACTCGGCAAGTGACTGGCCGGTCGGTCGTGGTCTGCGTACTCATCACTGGTACTCAGCCGCCGAGCTAAATACTCGACTCGCAGACGTTTGCAAGCACGACTCGAGTCGGTCTCAGCCGCGGTCTGCCGTCGGCTCCGTTCCCACACCGATCCGGACGGAGAGCACCCGTAGCGGGCGTGAAACTCGAGACTGCGGTTCTCCCGCTCGCCCCTGACAGTCCGATTCGCCAGCACACAAGGATATGGTACGTGGGACCGTTTCTCTAGGCGAGTTACGAGCTATGTCTTCCGCAAGCCATCCACCCGAATCACAACCGACCTCGAGTTCCATCGAAGACGCCGAGGAGACGCGCTGGATGCTCCGCAAGGGCGTCGGGCTCGCCGTTTCCTCGATCGTCGGACTTGTCCTGTTGTCGATCGGACTCTCCGTTCTGGCGGGGTTTATCAGCGTCCCGACCGCGATTGGGGCGTTCGCACTCGGCGGTTCGATCGTCTGTATCGCGCTCGTGTTGATGGTGCTCGCGATTCCCTCCGAGGATCCCGACGACGAAGCGGCGCAACAGCGCCCGAACTGATCGTCACACCGCGTAGCTGTCAGGTCCCGCCGGGCTCTCGATTCCCAGCGGTTGAGACCGTGGCAAAAGACCTATCGCCTTACCGGACAACCGTCGACACATGGACGACGGCATTGCGATCGACTTCGACGAGGATGGACTTGTCCCTGCCGTTGCACAGGACGTCGAGACGGGAGAGGTACTCATGCTCGCCTACGTTTCGCCCGAGGCCCTCGACCGGACGCGCGAGACCGGCCTGGCTCACTACTATTCCCGGAGCCGAGACGAGTTGTGGCAAAAGGGGAAGACGAGCGGCCACACCCAGGACGTCGCGGAGGTACGCGTCGACTGTGACGCCGATACGCTGCTCTATCTGGTCGACCAGGAAGGCGGCGCGTGTCACACCGGCCGCCGGTCGTGTTTCTACCGGACGATCGAGGGGGAGAACGTCGGCGAACGAGTGTTCGATCCCGACGCAGTCTACGACGACTGACCACCGATGAGCGAACGCGTCCATCACTCCGACGCGGGATCTGACGCAGCTGAACGGACTCCACTCGAGGGCCTCGAGGCGGCCCGCGAGCGCTTCGAACGGGCCGAGGAGCGAATCGAGGACCACGGCGGCGAGGCGGTCGCCAACGCCGCCGAGGCCTACCGGGATGCGACGGGGATGCTCGACGACTACGTCGATCGAGCGACGGGCACCGGCCGGGAGAACTTCAAGGCCTACGTCGAACTCGAGGGAAAGTTCGACTCGCTGGTCACGAGCCTGCCCGACGATCTGAAGGGGCGCGAGGCGTTCGAGGAGGCCCTCGAGCGGATCGACAAACGTCGACTCAGCGAATCGGACTTCGAACGCGCCCACGACGCTCTGGAGCCGGCGGCCCAGTACGCCAGCCTGCTCGACGAACGCGAAGCCGCTCGCGAGGCGCTCGACGACGCGCGAACGGCCGCGGCCAAGCGACGCCGACGACTCGACGACGAAATCGAGGACCGAGAGCGACTCCTCGAACTCGCGACCGCCGACCTCGATGCACCGGTCGAGACGCTCCGGGAACCCATCGACGCGTACAACGACGCGATCGAGACCGCCTTCGAGGAATTCCGCCTCGAGACCGCGGCGCGCGAGGTGTTCGCCTTGCTCGACCGCAGTCGCTGGTACCCCTTCGTTCCCTACGAACAGCCGCCGGCGGATCTGGCCGGCTACGTTCGGGAGGACCCGGCCGGCGAGTATACGATCCCGGAACTGCTCGAGTACGCGAACTACTCCCGGTCGAAGCTCTCGCACTACGTCGAGAGCGCGGACGAACTCAAACGGAAGGTCGCGACCCAGCAGACGTTTCTGGACGGGATCGACGCCGAGCCGTTGACCATCGAATGGCCGCCGGGTGACGCGGGCGTCCTCCAGCGAAAGGCACGCGAGGTCCGTCCGTTCGTGTCTCGCGTCGCCGATGAGGATACCGTCGCCCGACTCCGGTCGATTCGCCGGCTGACGACCGACCCTGAATTCGAGTACGACCGCCTGCAGACGGCGGCCCGGGCGGTCGATCAGCTCACGCCCGCGGAACGCGACCGCCTGGCCGACGGACAGGTTGCGGCCGAACTCGAGGCGCGACGAACCGAGCGGGACCGACTCGAGGACGCACTCGAGGTCGAGGATCCGATCTGACCGCTTCGACCGTTCCGTGTGACTGCCCCGTTACTGAAGGGGCGTCCCGTCCTACGACGACTATGCCCAGACAGCTACTCGTTCCGATGGACGACTCCGAGACCGCTCGGGCGGCCCTCGAGCACGCCCTCGAGGTCTTTCCGAACGACGAGGTAACGGTGGTTCACGCGGTCGACGACCTCGAGGCGGGGTACGGCGGTCGGCCGCCGGCGGCGGTCGGTGACGAGGGCGACGAACCCGAGTTCTTCGCGGACGTGCGATCGATCGCCAAGCGCTACGACAGACCCGTCGAGACGACCGTTATCGAGGGGACCTCGGCGGACGCCATCCTCGAGTACGCCGACGAGGCGAACGTCGACCAGATCGTGATGGGGAGCGAGGGGCGATCGGGGGTCTCCCGGATGCTCCTCGGCAGCGTCGCGGAGGCGGTCACGCGGCGGTCACCCCTCCCCGTGACGATCGTCCCCTGATCGCACGCTCGTAAACCGACCGTTCGACCGGTCTCACCGGCGTTTCCACTCGATCGGCTGACGATTGTCGAATCAGGGGTGTTTTTCGTGCGAATCACGAAGTGACCGGTATGGACGACCGGGTGGGAACGACGCTGCACACTGCCCTCCTCTTGTCGACGACTGCAGCGTTGTTCTGGCTGTCCGGCCTTCCGATGTTGTTTCCGAGCCTCGGACCCTCCGCGTTCGTGCTGGCGCTGTTTCAGGACGGCGACGCGACGTCTCCGAGGCGGGTGATCGGCGGTCACGCGATCGGCGTCGTCGCCGGACTACTGGCGTATCACCTGCTCGCGACCGGTGTGTCCATGACGGCCGCGACCGATCCCGGATCGCTCGAGGGACTTCGACTCGCCGCGAGCGGGATCCTCGCGACGACGGTGACCGCCGGCGGGATGCTCGCGACCGACACCCGCCACCCGCCCGCCTGTGCAACGACGCTGATCGTCTCGCTCGGACTGTTGCCGACGCTGCTCGAGGGTGTGTTGATCGTCGCCGCGGTGACCGTGCTAGTGGCCGCACACCGGCTACTGCTCGCTACGATACGACTGATCTCGACCAACTGATGCCTCGAAACACCGTCTCGGCTCGACCAACACCGAGTGGCGGCGACGGGACGACTCGACCGACTCAGGCCTCGGCTTTCGCGTCGGCCAGCGTCTCGTACATCTCGTCGGCCAGTTCGCGCGCCCGATCCTCGTCGCGGGCCTCGGCGTAGACGCGGACGAGCGGCTCGGTGCCGGAGGGACGGGCGAGCACCCACGCGTCGCCGTGATCCAGTCGGTAGCCGTCGCGCGTGTTGAGTTCGGCGTCGGACGCCTTGGCGTGGTTCGCCGCGGCGTCGATCATCGCGTCGCGTTCGGCCGTCGACTCGTACTCGATGTTGTGCCGGACGTTCGCGTAGCCGTCGTAGGGAGCGACGATCTCGCTGACCGGACGCTCGGCGACGAGTTCGAGGAACCGCGCCGCGGTGAACGCGCCGTCCCGCGAGAGCCGGTACGACGGGAAGAAGATCCCGCCGTTGCCCTCGCCCGCGATCGGAACGCGCTTGCCCTTCGCCTCGAGCTCCTCGATTCTCGTGATGATGTTCGTCGAGCCGATGGGGGTGAGTTCGAGGTCGGCACCGATCTCGGTGACGACGTCGACCAGCCGCTGGGAGACGTTGACCGCCGAAACCGTCGTGTCGCCGGCCTCGAGTTCCGCTTCGGCGAGCGCGGCGAGGGTGGCGTCGCCCTCGACGTACGTGCCGTCCTCGTCGAAGAAGATGGCGCGGTCGGCGTCGCCGTCGTGGGCGATTCCGATGTCGGCGTCGGTGGCCCGGACCAGCTTGCCCAGGTCCTCGAGGTTATCGGGGACGGGCTCGGGGTCCCGGCCGAGGAAGTGGCCGTCGGGTTGGCCGTTGACGGTGACGACGCGACAGCCCAGATCGCGGAAGAACTCGGGGCTCGTGAGCGTCCCGGCGCCGTGGCCCGGATCGAGCGCGACCGTGAGGTCGGCGTCGGCGATGGTCTCCCGATCGGCCGAGACGAGCAGTTCGTCCACGTACTCCCGCGTGACGCCTTCGATCTCGCGAACCCGCCCGGTCTCATCCCACGGGGCGACGTCGAACGCCTCGGTGAGCAACACCTCCTCGATGGACTCGAGGTCGGATACCGCGAGTTCGATCCCGTCGCTCCCGACGAGTTTGACGCCGTTGTACTGCGGCGGGTTGTGCGAGGCGGTGATAACCATCACGGGAACGCCCTCCCGCTCGGCGTACGCCTGTGCACCCGGCGTCGGAACGACTCCGATACGGTCGATATCGGTTCCCGTGCTCGCGAGGCCGCTCGCAGCCGCATCGGCCAGCATCCGCCCGGTGTAGCGCGTGTCTCGCGCGATGGCAACCCGATCGGCCCCCCAGGCCGTCCCCGCCGCTTTCGCGACGCGTAAAACGAACGCGGGCGTCAGCTCCTCGTTGGCGACGCCTCGTGTTCCGCTCGATCCGAATACCTGCATTAGTGGTTATTCGGTGTGCCCTCCCCAAAGGGATTGCGTAACTGGGACGGAACTCGGCGTAACGGCATCGTTCTACAGCTGTTCGTTTCGGCACACTTCTCTCACTGTTCAGCCGTACGGTCCCCGCTGTCGGATAGTTCCTCACCCGAACGGTCTCGAGCAGACAGAACGCTTTCCCCGCGCGAACCCGACGTCTACGTATGGATTCGATCGAGGAGAAGCGCGTCTACGGCGACCGCGAGGGAGCCGTCGAGGCGTACGTCGCGAGTTCGATCGGTGTCGTCCGCGTTCGCGTTGCCGGCGACACCGTCGGGGAGTTCGGCCTCTGCAACCGTTGTAACGCTCGCGATATCGCGGCGACTGGCGGTACCGTCGCCATCGCGACGGACGAAGACGTCCGGATCCTGCAACTCGAGGGTGCCCGCGACGAGGCGACCGAAGCGGATGCGACCTTCGTCGGAACCGGGTTCGGTCCCGCGGTCGCCGTCGGTTACGACGGCGCGGAACTGGTCGCGGCCGGACCCGACGGCGACGTGTTCCGCCTGCCAGGGGGCGCGGACGCCGACGCGACCGGCGGGGAGTGGGAGCCCGTAGAGAGCGACGGCGTCGCGACGGTCCGAGCGATCGACGGCGACCTCGTCGGGACCGACGCGGGCGTCTACCGCGTCCACGACGGCGGTCTCGACCACGCCGGCCTCACGGATGTCCGGGACGTCTCCGCGAACGGCGTTCCCCTCGCCGCCACCGCCGACGGGCTCTACAAACTCGGCAACGGCTGGATGGAAACGCTCGAGGGACCGTTCGAAACCGTCGATGCGGACCCGCACTCGGAACGGGGTCGACTGGCTCGAGCCCACGCGGTTTCCGGAACGACGGTTTACGCGTACGACGCCGACGACGAAACGTGGCGGGAGTACGACCGCTCGAACGCTCCGATCGTCGGATTCGGATACGGTCCAACGGCGTACGCCGTTACGGAACGGGGGACGTTCCTCGCGGCGACGCCAGGGGATGGAAACGGTCCGTGGCGCTCGCGAACGCTCGGTGTCGGTGACGTGACCGGACTTGTCGTTCCCCGCGGCGACTATCGTAGCCACTGAACGTCACTGTGCGCCCGAGTCGCTCGGGGCGTCTGACGGACATTTATCTGTCCTCGTTACTGTTCAGCTAACGTATGAGTACGTTACCACGCCGCCGGCTTCTCGCCGCGACCGGCGCCGCCCTCACCGGCGCTATCGCCGGCTGCTCGAGCGACGACGGCGAGGACGAGGACGAGTCCGAGAACGAAGCCGCCGAAAACGACGACGAGTCCCCCGACGAAGGTGAGACGGGGAGTTCCACGGAAGTCGACGGAACGATTCTCGGCGAGATTACGGTCAATAATTCGGACGATACGTCGCACGCGGTCGACGTCATCGTCGAGTTCGACCGGGAGATCGAGGCCTGGAAGACCGAATCGCTCGAGGCCAACGAGGACGTGACGCTCGAGCGCAACTGGCCGACGGATCCGGGCCAGTTCCGGGTCACGGCTCGTCTCGATCAGGAGGAACTGGTGGAAGTCACGCCGGCGAAGTGGAACGAACCGAACTGTCTCAATCTCCTCGTGCGAATCGATTCCAGCGGGACGTTGACGATCCCCGGCACCACCGACGGCGGTCCCTGCAGCGACGGCGACGCCGATTCCGACGCGGAGGAGTAACTCGCGAGCGGCGTCGGCCGCGATCACGATTCCGTTCGCACGGTTCCCGACCGATGCGAGAACGAAAACGGGTTTATCCCCCGCGCTGTCCACTCGAGTATGACCACTATCGTCAGCGGCTCCGCGTCCCAGGCGCTCGCCGCTGGGCTCGCCCGCGAACTCGAGGAACCGCTCGCCGCCGTCGAGTACGACCGATTTCCCGACGGCGAACTGCTCGCTTCCGTACCCGGCTTCGACGACGACCGCGCGATCGTCGTCGCCTCGACCGTCTCGAGCGACGCCCATCTCGAACTGCTTCAACTGCAAGACGCTGTCCGGGAAGCCGGTGCGGCGGAGGTCGTCACCGTCCTGCCGTACATGGGCTACGGCCGACAGGACGATGCCTTCGAGGCGGGCCACCCCGTCTCCGCGCGGGCGGTCGCCCGCGCGATCTCGACCGGCGCGGATCGGATACTGACCGTCAATCCCCACGAGCGAGCGGTGTGTGACTTCTTCGAGCCCACGGCGACCGCTGTCGACGCGGCGGGACGGCTGGCCGACCCGCTCCCCGACGCCCTCGAGGATCCCGTCTTCCTCTCTCCCGATGCGGGGGCGACGGATCTCGCCGAGACGGTCCGGGACGCCTACGGCGACGGCGAGACGGACTACTTCGAGAAGACGCGCCACTCCGGAACGGCGGTCGAGATCACCCCCAGCGACGTCGACGTGGCCGGCCGCGACGTCGTCGTGACGGACGATATCATCGCGACGGGGTCGACCATGAGCGAAGCCGTCGGCGTCTTACGGGATCGCGGCGTCGGCCGCGTCTTCGTCACCTGCGTCCACCCGCTGCTCGCGAACAACGCCGTCACGAAACTCTCTCGAGCCGGCGTCGAGGCGATCTACGGGACGGACACGATCGAGCGACAGACGAGCGCCGTCTCGGTCGCACCGGCGCTTGCGGCCCGGTTCTGAGCGCAACCGGTCTCCATCTCGAAATTTCTGTAACTGTTAAGTGACTACCATACACTGGCTTAGGTAATCGGAACCCGAATCGGTCGTGGGGGGTTCCCGACCAATCGCGCTCTCGAGACGCCGAACCAGCGCCTGTGTGACCAGATGCACGGAATCATTCACAAGACTCTCAAAGAATACGTCGTCGCGAAGACCGACGCAGAGACGTGGGAGATGATCGTCGACCGCGTCGACCTCGAGCCGACGCTATATCTCCCCATCTCCTCGTACGACGATCACGAGATCGATCGCATCCTCGAGACGCTGTCGTCGATGGCGGTGCAGAACGGACGACAGATCGAGCGCGACTTCGGCCGAACGCTCGCTCCCGAACTCCTGACGACGTTCAACGCCCACTTCCGTGACGATTGGGACCTGTTCGACGTTCTCGAACACCTCGAGTCGATCACCGCCGGTGTCGGCGCAGCGACCAACGCGAACTCGCTGCCGACCGTGTCCGGTACGCGCGTGTCGGCCGAACGCGTCCGCGTTACGTACCGGACCGATCGGGAGCGGGTCCACTGCGGGCTGGCACAGGGAATTCTCGAGGGACTCGCCGACGCCTTCGACGGCGAGACGACGGTTACGGAGACGGCCTGCGTTCGCGACGGCGACGAGACGTGTGCGTTTCGGGTGGAGCGGCAGTGAGCGTCGTCGCTACCGTCCCGGCGGCTCGCGCCAGCGACGCCGACCGAGCACCACTGTCGCGAGCACCAGTCCCGCCGCGACGATCCCGACGCCGAATCCGGGCATCGACTCGACGGTTCCGAGGAGGCCCCCGACGGTGACCGTGACCGACTGACCGCCGGCGGTGAGTTCGTAGCGCCCCTCGTCGTCGAACGCGAGCCTCGCCTCGACCGTCCCGTCCTCGCCGGGAGCGAGCGCGATCGGCGGTCCGGCAGCCGTTTCCGCCGCAGTCCGGAACTCGAGGCGGCCGGCGGCGGGGTAGGTGCCGTCGTTCGTCACCGTCGCGGTCGCCGTCACCGACTCGCCGGGATCGACGCCGTCCGGTTCGACCCGTAGCTCGGTCACGGTCAGGCTCGAGGTCGATCGAACGAACACCGTCAGTCGATCCGAACCGATGCTGACGTCGTAGACGCCGGGTTCCGTCGGCGTCCACGAGAGCGTCTCGGTCGCGCCGTCGCCGGCCTCGAGGCGCAGCCGTTCGTAGTCGACGATACCGCCGTCGACCTGCAGCGTCGCGTCGGCGGTTCCGGCCCGGTCGTCGACGTTATCGATCGCGACCGGAACGGCGACGGTTTCGCCGGCCGGCACCGCCATCACGCCTCGGTCGGTCCGCGTGTCACCGGCCGTGCTCCCAGCCCCGACACCGTCCAGTTCGTCGCGGTCCCAGCGCTCCCAGGGCCGGTCCGCGACCTCGATCGGTGCCGACCCGAGTTCGTACGCGATGGTCGCCCGCGACAGCTCGAAGGCGGCCCCGTGTTCGAAGCGGTTCCACGCGTCGGGGGTTTCCGGGGTTCGCGTGTACCGCTCGGCGGCGTCTCGCACCGCCTCGCCACCTGCCTCCTCGAGCGCCGTCAGGAGGTCGGTCTCGCTCACCCGCTCGTGTTGGGCGTTCAGCTGCCGGAACACGTCGGCGAGGGTCCGATCGCCGTCGCTCGCCAGCCGCAGCCGGCGGTCCAGTTCGCCGGCGACCAGCGCGCCCTTCACGTAGTCGGTGCGTTCGTCCTCCCAGCTTCGTGGGTCCGCGAGCGTGCCGTCCGCGTAGGGCGATCGCTCGCCACGCTCTAGATGTTGGCTGAACTCGCTGAAGCGGATCAATCCCTGCTCGTAGGCGAGTAACCCGGCGTAGTAGTCGGCCTGTGCCTCGACGAGCCACTCGACCTCGGTCGTCGTGCCGACGTTCGGATTGGCGAACCCTTGCCTGACGTGGACGTACTCGTGGAGCCAGACGTTGCTCGCCTCCTCCAGAGGGGCGTCGGCGACGACCCACGCGTCCGACTGCCCGTACTGGACGCCCCGCGGCCCCCAGTCGACGTCGGTCGGAACGGCGACGACGAACACCTCGGTGTCGCTCGAGCCGACCTCGAGCTGCCCGCTCGCGGTCGCGAGGCTCTCGAGGATGTCGTCCGGCCGTTCTCGCAGGTCGGCGGCGTCGGGGACGACCAGCCTGATGGTCTCGCCGTCGACGGTCCGTTCGTGTTCGGTCACCCGGCCGAAAAAGGCCACGTCGGTGCCGGCCGCACCGGGACCAGCTACGCTGACCGTCTCCTCGATACCCAGGGTGACCGATCCGGGCGTTCGGTAAGAGAGACCGACGCCGGGAACCTGCACGACGCCCCAGTCACCGGTATCGACGAACGTGTAGCCGTCCCCGTCGTGCTGGTAGCCGACGGGTCCCGTCCGATCGGCCGGCATCGTAAACCGGACCGTCGGCTCGTCGGTCCCCTCGGTCCACCGGTACGTTCCGTCTCCGTTCGCCTCGAACCCCTCGACGGAGCGCACGTCGGCCTCGGACTCGAGGGTGATCTCGAGCCTGCTCACAGACTCCGGGACCTCGAACGTCATCTCGGCTTCGAACTCGCCCGGTCGGTCGGGCAGGTGGCGGAGTTCGGTCGTCCGGTGGAGGATTTCATCCGCATCGGCCATGGTCGCGCTCGAATCGCCGTGTACGTCGGTCGTGACTGACGGTTCGCCACCGCCGAGATCGGGACCGGTCGCGGCCGAAGCGTCGACACCACCTGCGACACCGGCCGGAACGGCACCGGATACCAACAGCACCACGACCAGAACGGAGATCCGGAAGCTCACTACCTCTCTTTGGTGAATCAACGGGCATGACTTTTGTGGCACCGATACTGTCCGTCAGATCGGACCGTTCCCTCGACGACCTCGAGGACCACCGTCTCGCGGAATCGCCGGGCGGTGGCGCGCGCTGTCGGTCAGCCGAGCGATAGCGAGGCTGACCGATAGACCCGTGCGAGGTCGTCGCGAGCGGTAGCGAGTGACGGCTTGGAAGACGCGAAACGTCTTCCTGTGGATGAGCGAACAGCGCGGGACCGACGGTCCCGCATATCATGCGAACGGGCGCGAAGCGCCCGTGAGCAGAACGGAGTGAGCGAATCGGCTGGGGAGGACGCGGCGATTCCCCGTCGCCACGGTAGCAGGACGCTTGTTGTCACTACAACCGCCCTCGAGCACCGACTACGATCGCCCTCGAGTATTGCGCTTCGGTACGCACGCGTACGCACCGTCGCGGCCGCGTTTCGGACATCGGTTCTGAGTACCGAATTTGTACCGTCAACTACTGGAGTCCGACGCCTCAGCGGCCGCCAACGGCTCGATCGCGATCTCGGCATCCACCTTTTTCTCGTCGGGTTCGCTCGCTTCACTCCCTCACCACTCCTCGAAAAACCTGGACCAAAAAAGACCAGCGCGGTCGGCTTCGCCTCCCGCTCTGGGAGTTACGGTGTCAGTCTGATGCTTCAGCGGCCGCCAACGGCTCGATCGCGATCTCCATCGTCACGCCTTCGACCTCCCACTCCTTTCGGTTGCCGTTGTCGACCTCGAGGGCACCGATCTCGTCCGCACGGACCTCCTCGCGGATGAGATCCATCCGTTCCTCGACCAGCGAGGCGACGCGGTCGTCGTCGATCGAGAGATCCAGCGCGATCCGCTCCTCGACGTCGAGTTCGAGGTCCTTTCGCATCTCCTGTACCCGCCGGATGACCTCGCGAGCGTAGCCCTCGCTCTCGATGTCGTCGGTCAGCGAGGCGTCGACGTAGGCGACGCCGCGGTCGTCGCCGTTCAGACCGAAGGCGGTCCCCGCGACGCCGTCGGGCGTCTGGGTGACGAACGAGACCATCTCCTCGGTGATCTCTTCGCCCGCTTCGAGCACGTCCGCGACGGCCGACTCGATCGCCTCGAGGCTCGGCTCCTCGATTCGGGCCTCGTTGAGCGCGTTCATGACCCGTCCGGCGCGGTCGCCGAAGGCCGGGCCGAGTTCGCTCATGTCCGCTTCGGCGCTGTACGCGAGTTCGCCCCACCGGTCGTCCGGCGAGACGAGTTCGATACTGCGGGCGTTGAGTCGATCCTCGAGCAGCGTCGTGTGACGCTCGACGGCCTCGACCACGCGCTGGTCGTCGGCGGCGACGACGACGCGCGGAACGGGCCAGCGCAGTTTGCGGCCGGCCTGCTGGCGCGCGTTCGCGCCGGCTTCCTCGATCGCACGGAGGATGGCGACGTCCCCCTCGAGTTGCTCGTCCTGCCAGTAGTCGTCGACTTCGGGCCAGTCCTCCATGTGGACGGTGTCGAACCCGTCGTCGTCGGTCAGCGTCCCGTAGATCTCCTCGCTGATGAAGGGTGCGTACGGCGCGAGCAGGGCGACGCTCTCCCGGAGCACGCGATAGATCGTCGCGTAGGCGGCTCGCTTCGAGCCGCTGTCCTCCTCGGCCCACATGCGTTCGCGGACCGCCTGCACGTAGAACCGCGAGACGTCCTCGACGACGAACTCGATGAGCGCCTCGAGCGCGCGGTCCTGACGGAACTCCTCGAAATGCTCGGTCATCTCGTCCTTCGTGGACTGCAGGCGGGCGAGCACCCACTCGTCGATCAGTTCGAGGTCCTCGTCGACCTCGTCCAGCGTCGTCGCTTCGGCGGCTTCGCCGCCTTCGTCTCGTTGCGACGGAGTCGCAACGCCCGGCTCGAACCCGTCCAAGCGCATGTACGGCAACGGGAACCGGAAGACGTTCCACAGCGTCCGGAGGTGGTTCTCCATCGTCTGCATGCCGTCCCAGGAAAAGCGCATGTCGTCGCCCTGCGGGTTGTTCGACAGCAGGAACATGCGCATGACGTCTCGGCCGTGGCGGTCGATGGCCTCGTGGGGGTCGATCAGGATGTCCTTGGACTTGCTCATCGCGCGACCGTCGGGCATCAGCGCGTGGCCGTGCATCAGGACCTCCTGATACGGGCTCTCGCCCATCGCGGCGGTGCCCATTCCCAGCTGAGACCAGAACCAACCCCGCGTCTGGTCGTGGGCCTCGAGGATGAAGTCCGCGGGCCAGAGTTCGTCGAAGCGGCTGTCGTCCGAGGGGAAGTCGAGGGTGCCCCACGACGCGACGGAGGAGTCGAGCCAGACGTCGAACACGTCGGGGACGCGGGTGTAGGTGGTGTCCCCGTCGGTGATCGTCAGATCGTCGACGGTGTCCTTGTGGAGGTCGACGTCCTCGGGATCGATATCCTGATCGACGCGCTCGGCGAGTTCCTCGCGGTCGCTGATGACGATTCGATCCTCGTCGTCGTCCCGATCTTCCGGAGTCCAGACCGGCAGCGGAATGCCCCAGTAACGCTGTCGCGAGACGTTCCAGTCGGGTGCCTCCTCGACGAAGTCCCGGAAGCGATTATCCCGGGCCCACTCGGGGTGCCACTCGCTGTCCTCGATGTTGTCGAGCAACTCGTCTTTGACGTCCGTGATCGTGATGAACCACTGGTCGGTGACGATCTGGAGGATGCCCGTATCACACCGCCAACAGTGGCCGTAACTGTGGTGGACGGTGCCCGACGCGAGGAGCGCGCCGTTGTCCTCGAGATCGGCCGTGATCTCCGGATCGGCCTCCTTGACGAACTGGCCCTCGTACTTGCCGGCCTCCGCGGTGTAGACGCCGTCGCCGCCGACGGGACAGAAGATGGGGAAGCCGAGTTCGCGACCGCGCTCGAAGTCGACCTCACCGTGGCCGGGTGCGGAGTGGACGAGCCCAGTGCCGTCGCCGTGGGTGTCGACGTAGTCGGCGGCGTAGACCTCGAAGACGCCTTCGGCGTCGACGCGGTTCGGGACCTCCTCGGCGAGCGGGTGTTCGTACGACCAGCCGATCAGTTCCTCGCCGGTGAGCTCTTCGACGACCTCGTACTCCTCGTAGCGACCTTCCTTGAGGACTTCCTCGTGTTTCGCCTCGGCGAGGTACAGCAGTTCCTCCTCCCCGTCCTTCTCCGCGCGAACCCCGACGTAGTCGCCCTCGGGATCGACGGCCGTGAACGTGTTTGCGGGGATGGTCCAGGGCGTCGTCGTCCAGATGACGACCGAGCCTTCGCGATCGACGAGATCGAACTTGACGTAGATCGACGGATCCTCGACGTCCTCGTACTCGACTTCGTTGTTCGCGATGGCGGTCTCACACCGCGGACACTGGGAGATCGATCGGTGCCCCTTCTCGACGAGGCCGCGATCGGCGGCCTTCGAGAAGCCCCACCAGGCGGCCTCCATGTACTCGGGACTGACCGTCCGGTAGGGGTCGTCCCAGTCCATCCAGACGCCGAAGGACTTGAAGTCGTCCTGGAGTCCCTCGAGTTGCTCGTCAGCGTAGTCCTTGCACTCCTGGATGAAGTTCTCCTCGCCGAACTCCTCGATGTCCTTCTTGTTCTCGAAGCCGAGGCGTTCCTCGACGCGGGTCTCGATCGGAAGCCCGTGCATGTCGTAGCCCGGTCGATCGGTGACGTCGTACCCCTGCATCCGCAGGAAGCGCAGGTAGACGTCCTTGAGGGACTTGTTCCAGGTGGTTCCCATGTGCGCCGATCCCGACGTGTACGGTGGGCCGTCGACGAAGAAGTACGATTCACCGTCCTCGCGGTGCTCGACCGTCTGCTCGTAGGCATCGACGTCGTCCCAGTAGTCGAACACCCGCTGCTCGAGTTCTGCGGGGTCGTACTGGTCGTCGACCTCGGCGAACCTGCTCATATGAGAGCACACTCACTCCGTGATTAAAGGGGAATCGGTCCTGTAAGCGTCGCCGCGGCTCCTCCGATCCGATAGTGCCATCGAATGCCAACCGAGACAGCCTCCGCTCGATCGGTTGTTAGCTATCGGATAAGCGACTGGCTGCCGTTCGGATTCGTCGTTACTGAGCGACTCCGAGTACTCGAGCGATCACTTTCTGGTATCCGAGGCCGTACACGCCCGCATAGAGCATGACACAGCCGATCGCGGCGAGCCAGACGCCGACCATCGCTTCACCGGAGCCGAGGTGCTGGAAGCTCGCGTATTCGGCAGCGACGCCGCCCGCCGTGAGGACGCTAGCCACGATCGTATAGGCGAGCAGCGGAAGCAATTCTGTGAGTATTTCCGGGGTAGCCGATCCCATTATCACTGGGGAACCACTCGGCGAAGGTAAATCTATCCCTCGGCGGGACTCGTATCCGAGAAGCCTACCTTTCACGGACACCACTATTCCGGTGTGTCTCCGTCTCCCCACGATCACGAGTCGAACGCCGCTGACGGCGGCGGGACGTCCACGAGCGACCCCGACTTCCCGACCACACGGAACGTCGTCGAATCGGGCTGCGAGCGCTGTCCGGCGCTCACCGAACGCCGCGAGTGCATCTCCTGGGGAACCGGTCCGCTCGACGCGACGATCGTCGTCGTCGGCGAGGCACCCGGGGCCGGCGTTCCGGACGCCGACCGTTGGCGGGGCGGCAACTGGACCGGCAAGGCCTACACCTCGAGACACTCCGGACGGCGCATTCGGCGACTGCTCGAGCGGGTCGGCTACGGAACCGAGGCGTACTACACGAACGCGGTGAAGTGCTTCCCCGCCGATCCCGAGGATCCGACGACGAATCGCGAACCGACCGACGACGAGCGGGCGAACTGTCGAACCCACCTGCGAACCGAACTCGAGACGATCGAACCGACCGTCGTTCTCGCGACCGGAAAACACGCGACGAAGACGATTCTCGCCGCCGAAGACCGCGAAATCGATGGATTCATCGAGGCCGCCCTCGAGCCGCTGTGGTGTGAACGCCTCGACGTCTGGCTCGTTCCGATCCTGCATCCGTCGTATCAGGACGTCTGGATCGGCCGACTCGGCTACGAGCCGGCGACGTATCGGGAGGCGATCGGCGAGACCCTGGACGAACTGGTATCAGAGGCGGCATAGTTCGCTGCTCTCCCCGCCTCGCCCGTGGAACGTGATCAGTGTGAATCGGCGTCGTGACGATCAGTGTGAATCGACACCGTGCCGAAAACCCCTTCTCGAGACGTTCAGAGGATCAGCGTGCCGGCGGCGAAGAGTGTTACAAAGAACGAAACCCGGCGGACCGATTCGACGACGAGTTTCCTGTAACCGTCTCTGATCGGCGCTGTCTATCAGAGACGGCCCGGTGCCATCCCGTGGAGTCGCCGATGGCGCGTAACAGCGCTCGAGTGCGTTCGTCGCTCGCCGCCGGTTTCAGCCGGCCGTCGGCAAAAAATCGACCGCGGTGGTGGTAGGTGGGTACGTGATGGTTTCGGTGCCGGTACGACACAACTGCCCTCGGTGGGCACTCGACTCGAGACGGACGCGAGTATTGAACGCCACCGATCGTCGCATTCACTTTTCGACGAATTATCGGAGTTACTGAGAGTTCAACCCAGTTTTTGCGCGCCGGACCTGCCGTTCCTCGATCGGAACCGTTCGATTCTGGTACTCTTTCGTTCACGCGGGTAAACTTCTTACAGTGGGCCGACACAGACACGGGTATGAGCACCATCTTCAGCCAGATCGCCGCGGGAGAGATCCCCGCACGAATCGTGTACGAAGACGAGACGACGCTGGCGTTCCTCGACGCCAACCCGCTGGCTCCCGGTCACACGCTGGTCATCCCGAAAGACGAGTACGAGCGGTTAAACGACGTTCCCGACGACGCGGCTACCGATCTTTACGCGACGATTCACCGGCTGATCCCCGCCGTCGAGGAGAGCGTCGACGCCGACGCGACGACCGTCGCGTTCAACAACGGCGAGGACGCCGGCCAGGAAGTCCCCCACGTCCACTGCCACATCGTTCCTCGCTTCGAAGGCGACGGCGGCGGCCCCATCCACGCTATCGCCGGCGAGCGGCCTGACCTCGCGGACGACGAACTCGACGATATCGCCGCTGATATCGAATCGCGGACGTGAGCGCGCGACCGTCAGCCGACTCGCTCCGCCGGCAGCCGAGCCGCCGTGACGCTTTTACCACTCGCGCGTGACCCTCGGATATGATCGCCGGCCTCGCCGCCCAGTTTCGAGCTCATCCCGTCGCCACGGCTCTCGAGCTCGGAAGCGTCTTCGTCTGTTTCCTGCTGTTCGTGGGAACCCTCGCGCTCCTCTCGAGCGGGCCGCCGGTCGGTCGCGGGGAGCCGTGGCTCGCGCTGATCGGAACCGGTGCGGTGTTCGTCGTGTTCTGGACGGTGCTGGTGCCGTTGTACGAGCGGTTTCTATACAGCTAGTCCGTTCTCTCCGCTCAGCATCGGTGCTCGACGGACGGCCGCAGATTGCAACCCGTTCGGTACGAGGCCGGTGCGGAGGAGTAACCATTTGTGAATCGGCTTCGAACTCCAGTCGTGAAGGTAACGATCATCGACTACGGGGTCGGAAATCTCCGGAGTCTTCGGCGCGGACTCGAACAGGCCGACGCGACGGTCGAGGTCTCTGACGATCCAGCGCAGATCGCCGCCGCCGAGGCGCTCGTTCTTCCCGGCGTGGGCGCGTTCGGAGAGTGCGTTCGCAACTCCAGACCGTTTCACGACGTTCTCGTCGAGGCGGCCGAGGATACGCCCGTTCTCGGAATCTGTGTGGGGTTTCAACTCATGTTCACCGAGAGCACCGAGGGCGTCCCGGATGGCGAGACGATCGCGGGGCTCGATCTCATTTCGGGACGAGTCGAGCGTCTCCCGAGCACCGAGGTCAAAGTGCCACACATGGGTTGGAACCAGCTCGCGATCGAACGGGACCACCCGATCGTCGCGGGCGTCGACGACGGGGAGTACGTGTATTTCGTTCACTCCTACGGGTCGGCCGTCGACGCCCACACCGTCGCGTCCTGTGCGTACGGGTTCGACTTCGCTGCCGTTGCCACGAACGAGGCTGGAAACGTGATGGGAACGCAGTTCCATCCCGAAAAGAGCGGGCCGATCGGTCTCCGAATCCTTCGAAACTTCGTCGAGTACGCCGAAGCGTATCACCGCGACCGGGTCTTCGTCTCCTGACGCGGCGTCCGGTGGCGAAACCAAACCGCACGCCTCCGAGAAGCCGGAGTTAGATGAGCGTCCCGACGAGCAGGTCGCCGTAGACGAACGCGATCACCAGGCCGAGGAACACCGGCACGAGAAACGGCGTTCCCGGCGAGATCCAGACCGTTTCCTTGTCGACGAGCACCTCGAGTCCTTCCCGAAGCTCCGCGGACGTGGTGCCGTAGGCCGTGCCCTCGATATCCGCCAGGAACGCGTCCGCACCCCACGGATCATCGTATTCGGGATCGGAATCGGCAGTCGTCTCGAAGTCGGTCTCGCTTGACGTCTCGGCAGTTGTCTCTCTCGTCGTCTCGTCGCTCGAGGGCTCGCCCTCGAGCGCCGTCCCGCCGTCGCTGCGAACCGCCGCGGTGACGGCACCGTCGGTCGGCGGGTTCGGCTCGTCGGGCAGGGTCGCCGGATCGCGGTACCGGTCCGGGGCCGCTCGAACGTCGGCCAGCCCGAGATCGCGCCAGCGCAGATACATTCGGAGGGCGTCGAGATCGAGGCCGCCGCGAGAGCGGCCCTCGGGCGTCTCGAGGAGTCGCCCGTGCAACTCGGGGATTCGGTCCCACGAGACGGGCCAGCCGATGACCATCACCGACGTGAACCGGCCGGAAGCGGCGTTACGGAGCGCGAGGACGACCGGAATGGCGATGCCGATAACGACGGCGTTCGTCAGAATCGTAAACGAAAACGACGAGAACGTCTCGGCGTCGGTCATCGCCCACGGAATCGTCCACGAGCCGACCGTATACTGTGGGGCGGTCGGAAACAGCAGAGCCAGGACGAGCAACGCCTTCGCGTCGGCACCGCCGAAGCCGCCGAACCACCAGAACAGGTACGCGATGGGGACGACGAAGCCGAGGCTCACCGCTGTCGGAACGAGGAACTCGTGGCTCCAGGCGTAGCTATCGGCGGTCCAGGCGATCCAGCCGTCCCAGACGAGCAAGACGGCACCCAGCATCGATAGCGGGATCCAGACGGTACTCGAGACCCGTCTGGTCTTGATGTCGCGAACCGCAACCCAGGCGAAAACGGGGACGGCAACGAGCCGAATGAGGTCCGGAGTCGTTGCCGACGCGCCAGCGAGTGTCACACGACCTTCTCTCGGGTGCGGCGTCGTTATTGTTTCGGATCCGTGAGGTGTCGCGGTCGTCGCCGAAACGGGTACGAGGAGAGCGAACGGGGCGACTCAGATGTCCCGTCGTCGGAAGAGGAACTGACCGACGAGCAGCAGGGCCACGAACAGCACAAGCAGGATCCCGCTGTCGGCGAGTTCGTACGAGCCGTCGATGAGGATCGGCGTCGGCTCGTAGTAGTGCGTCGGGCTGACGTACTGGATCCACTCGAAATCGTTCGCGCCGCCGACGACCGACTCGACGAGAAAGAGCACGAAGACGACGCCGACGGCTGCTCGTTCCGCGATGGCGGCTCGATCGACGACGACCGAGAACACCACGCCGATCGCCACGCAGACGAGCAGGTACGGAATCGACAGCAGGTGCGCTAACGCGAGGTGCATCGGATCGATCGTCTCGCCGATCGCCACCACCAGCACATAGGTGACGACGCCGATGACGACGTTGAGCGCGACGAGCGGGAGCAGTAACGAGGCGACCTTCTCGACGAGCAGCCGCGATCGAGAGACCGGAAACGAGATCAATAGATCCATTCGCTCCCGTTCGATATCCTTCGAGATGAGCCCGCCGCCCGCGTACGCGAAGTACAGTCCCAGACCGAGCAGCCACACGAAATTGTAGATCTGCGACCCGAGGAAGCCCTCGATCGTCGCCATCGTCTCGATGCCGAACGCGTCCATCATCGCGGGCGGCATCGACTCGAGCATCTGGTCGTAGTCGACGCCCTCCAGTACGGTGAAGTACCAGACGATAAACGCCACGTAGAGGCTCAGTGCGACCGTCAGAATCGCCGTTCCGCGAACGCGACGGCTCGCTTCGTACCGGGCGGTTTCAAACATCGGACGTCACCTCTCGGCCGGCCGTTTCGGAACCGTTCGTTCCGTAGTAGTGCATGAAGACGTCCTCGAGCGGCGGTTCGCTGATCTCCACCTCGCGAACGTCGTAGGACGCGAGCTCGCTGAGCAGCGTGTTGTAGTCACCGGTGTAGATGAACTGAACGCCCTCGGCGAACGTGCTCACGTCGATGACGCCGTCGAGGGACGTCAGCCCCGAACTGGCCCCGTCGACCGTCTGGACGCGAACGCGTTTGCCGCCCTGATCGAGCAGCGTTTCGACGTCCTCGAGGCCGACGAGCCGTCCCTCGCGGAGGATGCCGACGCGGTCGCAGATGCGCCGAACCTCGCTCAACACGTGCGATGAGAAGAAAATCGTCGTTCCGCGCTCGCGTTCCTCTCGGATGAACTCGTTGAACGCCTCCTGTTTGAGCGGGTCGAGCCCCGACGTCGGCTCGTCCATGATGACGAGATCCGGATCGTGCATGAACGCCTGAACGATCCCGATCATCCGCTCGTTCCCGGTCGAGTACTCGCGGATCGGCCGCTCGACGGGCGGCGTGAAGATCTCGAGGAGCTCGTCCCGACGGCTGTCGCCCTTGATCGAGGCGTGATAGTCGAGAATTCGCTCGCCGGTCACCTCCTCGTTGAACCCGAGGTGGGCGGGTAGGTACCCGATCCGACGTTTCTCCTCGAGCAGCGCGGCTTCGTCGCGAACGTCGGCCCCGAGCACGGTCGCCGTTCCCGAGGTGGGCGAGAGCAGTCCGAGCAGCGTGCGGATCGTCGTCGTCTTCCCGGCTCCGTTCGGCCCCAAAAAGCCGAACACCTCGCCCGCCTCGACGGTGAACGAGAGGGAATCGGCACCGAGGACGCTCCCGTAGTCCTTCGTCAGATCGGCCACTTCGATGACTGCCATATCCTCTCTTGACTCCATGAATAGATACGTTTTGCGGTCATGAGTCCGTGACTAATGACCGAGTTAGTTATCAAGTTTCGACGCCAACGACCGCCATGCACGGCTTCAGTGACGAGGAACGGGATCGAATCCGGGAAGAACTCCTGGCGGTTGGACGCGAGAAAGTCCTCACGTTCGGCTTGAAGAAGACGAACGTCGCGGATATCACCGACCCAGTCGGAATCGCTAAAAGTACGTTTTACCTGTTTTTCGACTCGAAAGCCGAACTCTACCTCGAGATCATGCGACACGAGGTCGACGAGTTCACCGAGAGCCTCGAGGCCGAACTCGACGGCGTCGAGGACCCGCGTGAGGGGTTCGAACGGTTGTGCTGGTGCTACAAGGCGTTCGTCGAAAACAACCCGCTCGTCCAACAGCTGTTCCGCGAGGACGACTACCGAATGTTTCGCGATACCGTTCCACCGGAGCGACTCGCGGAGATCGAACAGGAGGGCATCGGCGAAATCGTTCCGTACATCGAGTTCTTTCAAGAGCGCAGCGACGGGTTGCTCGCGGAACGCGATCCGGTGACGATTCTCGGAATGGTCGGAACGATCGAGTTGCTGGCCCTCCACAGGGAGGATTACGAAGAGTACAGAGACGACTACTACGAGCAGGTCCAGGAGTTGCTCATCGCGACGCTCGCTCGGGGGTTGACGGCCGATCCGTCGGCGTAATCGGTCGAGAGCTCGCTACCGATCCGGCGTTCCGTGAGAAGAAGCGTGTCTTCGCCGACGTTCGCGGACTAACTCGACCGATCCTCGCCGTCGAAGCGGGCGGACCGTCACTCGAAAACGAGCGTTTTTCGCCGGCCGATCGCGTCCGCCGCCTACGGCGACAGGTAGTGCCAGCGGCCGTACGCGACGAACGCTGCGAGAAGGCCCACCGCCAACGGAATCAGCGCCAACACGATACCGCCGTCGATGAGCGTGAGCGCCGTGGCTCCGACCATGATACTCACCAATCCCGCAGCGGCCAGCGGCGTCAGTTCCTCCCGGACGTGCAGGAGTCCGGGGAGGAGCAATCCGATCGCACCGAGTATCTCGGCGGCGCCGATGAACAGGATGAACGCCCCCGGCAGCGCGATCGGCAGTTGTGCCGTCATCATCTCCATCGGCGTGGCGAATTTCGCGACTCCCGCGATCAGGAAGATGAGCGCGAGCGCTGTCTGCACGATCCACAGCGAATAGTTGACGATCCGACTCCTCGATCGCAAGTTACCGATGTTCCTCCGTATGTTGTTGGTTATTTGTGCGGTCATATGGACTCACGTCCCGAGTTCCGTAATTCGCTACCGCTCGTGCCGAGTACCGCGGTCGGACGCTCGCGCCTGGGAGGCGATCCCACCTCGCGAACGCGTTCGGACGAGACGAACGTTCACCGCGCGATCGAATCGGCCGAGTCGGGTCCGATCGCGGATCTGTTGATCGTCTCGTTCGCCATCGATCATCAGTCTTCGAACGGGCGGCTGACGGGTCGAACCGGTCCGTCCGAGCGACGCGCTACCGGTTCAGCCGGCCGGTCGGACTCGTCGAAGGGCCGTTCGATCCGTCGGTGGAGTCTACGACGCGCTCATATTTAACCAAATGGTTGAATGAAGGTGATTGATCACAGAAGTAGACGGAAATCGCCCCTCGAGGCTCGAGAACGCCTGCGTCGACGCGTCCTCAAACGATCAGGCGCTCGAGGTCGCGAGGATAATACGTCAGCGTCTCCGTCCCGTCTTCGGTCACCGCCACGGTGTCCGAGTGGCGAAAGCCGCCCAGTCCGGGGACGTAGAACCCCGGTTCGACGGTGAACAGTTCGCCCGGCCGGATCGTGCCCTCGGAGGCGACGTCGAGAAACGGGCGTTCGTGTCCCTCCAGACCGATGTTATGGCCGACGTGGTGTTGGGTGTACTCGACGACCCCCTGTTCCTCGTAGTAGTCGACGACGGCTTCCTCGACCGCGGCGTACTCGACGCCCGGTCCGATCGCGTCGATCGCGATCTCCTGCGATTCCCGCATGATCTCGAAGTACGTCCGTTGGTCGTCGCTCACCTCTCCGACGAACATCGTCCGCTCGAGCTCAGTCGTGTAGCCGCCGACGGTCGGTTTGACGATGGTGACGACGTTGTCGCCGCGTTCGATCCTCGTCGTCTGATCCATGCTGTGCGGAAGCGCGGTCACGTCGCCCGCCGTGAACAGACACTGCATCGGGTTCGCCCACGAGCGCATCTCGTACCGGTCGCCGAGCGCGTCGAGCATCGTCTTTACCGCCTCGGCTTCGACTTCCGCCCGGACCTCGATGGGGCGACGCCCGACCTCGATCCGCTCTTGCAGGAGCCGATGACCGAGATTGGCCCAGACGCTCGCCTCCCGAACGAGTTCGATCTCGCTGTCGCTCTTCGTCTCTCGCAGTTCCGTGACGTACGATTCGACGCCAACGTCCGCGGCGACGACCGACGAGAGCGCCGGCCCGGTGTACCCGTTCCGCGCCGGGCTGCCGTCGGAATCGACCGCGATAGCGCCGTCTGCGATTCCGAGTCGACCGCACATCTCGGCGACCGACTCCATCGGCTCGTCCTGCGGGTACTCGAAGTACGACGTCACGCCGTCGATCAGGAAGTCGTCTCGGGCGGCGTGCTCTCGCTCCAGGCGAGGAACGACCGCCTCGACTCGCTCGTCGGCGATACCGAGTGCGACCGGCCGTTCAGTCGGCAAGTGGTACATTCCGCTCGCGTAGTGGATGTTCAGCGAACCGAACAGAACGAGACCGTCGTATCCGTCCGCTTCGGCTCGCTCCAGCAACGTCCGTTTACGTTCGCGGTATTCTGGCTCGGTGATCGCGAGATCTGTCATCGGATACCAGTAGCTTCGTCGGTATCTTAAAACCGAACCCGACCCTTGTACGTCTCACCAAATAGTTAATTTATTGTAATTTAAGTGTGCTTAGAGGTGATTTTATCACACGCGTCTTCAATTCTCATAGTATGGCGGTTCAAAGCGACGTGACACTGCTGTACATCGTCGCCGGGTATCTCGCCGTGATGCTCGGCGTCGGCGTCTGGGCGTACGGAAAGACGAAGACCGCGGAAGATTTCATGGTCGCCGGCCGAAGCCTCGGCGCGGCCATCATCGCCGGAACGCTGCTGGCGACGTGGATGGGGTCCGGAACGGTGACCGGCGGCGCGAACTCGGTCGCGTACGACAACGGCCTGTGGCCCGCGATCCTCTTCGGGACGGCGTCTCTCATCGGCATCACCGCTCTCAAGGCGCTCGCACCGCGTATCAGGCAGTTCGACAAGCTGACGATCCCCGAACTGATCGAAGAGGAGTTGGGTCGAGAGGGCCGAATCATCAGTTTGCTCGTCATCGCGTTCGCATACGTGGGGATCGTCTCCTACCAGTTCATCGGGCTCGGCTTCGTGCTGAACGTCACGACCGGAATCTCGGTCACGCAGGGGACGATCATCGGGACGGGAATCATCATCGCACTCGCGGCGATGGGCGGACTCATGTCGGTCGCGTACACGGACGCGATCAGCGCCTTCCTGATGCTCCTGGGTCTCGTGATCGCGGTTCCGTTCGTGGTTCTCGAGGCCGGCGGCTGGTCGGGGATCACCGCGAACGTCCCCGCGACCCACCTCGACGCGCTCGGCGACCTCTCCCTCTTCGAGTTCTTCGGGCTCTGGGCGCCCCCGTTGCTGTTGATCCTCGCCGACCAAAACATGTACCAGCGTATCATCGCCGGCGAAACGGACGAGGGAACGAACGTCGGACTCATTGCCTGGTTCGTCGGCGCCGTCGCGACGATGACGCTGGTCCCGCTGATCGCGTTCGCTTCGCGGGCGATGTTCCCCGAACTCGATCCGGGAATGGCACTGATCGCGACGACCACCGTGCTTCCGACGTGGGTCGGGGGCATCCTGCTGGCCGCCGCCGCGGCGTTCATCATCACGACCGGAAGCTCGTACCTGTTGTCGGCCTGTACGAACCTCTCTCAGGACCTGTACAAGGGGTTCATCAATCCCGACGCGTCCGACGAGCGGGTTTTCTGGTTGACGCGGGCGTTCGTCGTCGTGCTCGGCGTCTTCGCGTTCGTTCTCGGACAGTACTTCCCGACCATCCTCGAGGTCCAGATGTACTCGTACACGGCCTACGGTGCCGCGATCACGCCGCCGTTGCTGGCGATTTTTCTGATGCGCAAGCGCCTGACCAAGATCGGCGGCCTCACCGGGATGGTCGCTGGCGCCGTGCTCGCGATCACCTGGGACACGGCGCTCGGAAGCCCCTACGGACTGGACGCGGTGATCGTCGCGGCACCGGTCGCGTGCGCGCTCATCGTCCTCGTCAGCTATCTCACGAACACGCCGACGTCACCGACGCCGACTCGAGCCTGATCGCTCGTCGGGGACCGTCCGTGCAGCGGTTCGGGCCCTCGCGGGCGACCGATCCGCTCGTCGGGACGCGGCTCGCTCAGCGAGTCGCCTTGTACGCGAGGAATACCGCCGTTCCGAGGGCCGCAGCGTACCACAGCGTCCCCACGCGGATCGCGATCGTGGCGGCGGCCGCGACGGCCTCGGAGTAGCCGAGCGCGACCAGTACGCCGACCATCGACGCCTCCGTCGCCGCGAGTCCGCCGGGTAGCATCGACACCGCGCCGATGACCGACCCGAAGCCGAAGACGAACAGACCGATCACGACGCCTGTTTCGGTGCCGAATCCGTCGAGCACCAGCCAGAAGGCGATCCCCTCTAACCCCCACGCCGCGAGGCTGAGCAGCGTCGAGACGACCAGCGGACGGAACCGAAACAGGCGGTACGTGCTCTCGTAGAACCGCTCCACGTCGGCCGCGTAGTCGCCGACGACCGGGACCGACTCGAGGCGCTCGAGGATCGTCAGACAGGCCCGCCGCCACTGGAGCAACCCGATCCCGGCCGCGAGGGCGACGACGAGGGCGACGATCGGAACCGACGATCGGCTGTAGACCAGCACTCCGAGCGCGGCCATCGCGCTCAGCGCGACGAGGTCCGTGATGCGCTCGGCGCCGACGACGGAGGCGGTCTCGCTCGCGGGGACGCCGCGTTCGTCGCGGAGGAACCATGCCTTCCAGACCTCGCCGGCCTTGCCCGGCGTGACGACCATCATCAGGCCGCTGAAGAAGGTGATCGCGCTCGCCTCGAGCGGGACGTCGACGCCGAGGTACCGGAGGTAGTAGTGCCACTTGGCGAACCGGAAGCCGTAGCCGACGGTCGTCAGACCGATGACGGCTCCGAACGTCACCGGGTCTACGGCGGCGAGAGCGCTCGTCACGGCTCCGACGTCGGCGTAGGCGACGAGACCGAAGAAGACGACGACCGAGAGCAGCGCCGTCAGCCAGACTCCGTGGGTTTGAACGACTCGCCGACAGCGGTCGACGACGTTCCCTCCGATATCGCCGGTCTCACCGCTCATCGTTACGGAAGCCTCCTCGAGACGAGGTTCGCGGCGGTGCGACCGGAGGCGGTTCGAAACCGGTGGAGCTTCGTCGCGACGTGACCGGAGAGGTACCGGCCGCGGCCGCCCGGCCGCACGCGGCCGTCCCGCACGGCGTCCGCGAGCGATCCGTCGCCCTCGACGCTGGTGTACGCGCGGCCGACTTCCATCGGGAAGTGGGCGTCGCTCCCGCCGGTCGTCGGCAGACCGCGGGCGCTCGCGAACGCCGCGGCGCGCTCGTTGTATCGGCGGCGGACGCAGCGGGAGTTCACCGCTTCGACGCCGTCGACGGCGTCGGCGAGGGCGTCGAGGTCCGTCTCGTAGTACTGCCGGAGCGTGTCGAACGGGTGCGAGAGGACGGCGACGCCCCCCTGGTCGTGGACGTGATCGATCGCCGTCAGCGGGTCGGTCCGCGGCGGGGCCTTCGAGACGTCGAGCGCCAGGAGGTGTCCCTCGGTCGTCGTCACCTCTACCGCGGCGATCACCTCGAGGCCCTCGGGCGCGGCGTCCCGAACGGCGTCGACGTTCGCGAGCGTATCGTGGTCGGTGACGGCAATGCCGTCGAGTCCGGCGTCGACCGCTGCCGCGGCGACGCGCTCGGGCGGCGCGCTCGAGCAGGGCGAGGCGTCCGTGTGAACCTGAAGATCGTATCGGCGCGTCATGGTGTGTTCGGTGGGGGAACGGCGGAAATCACGCGATCGCTCCGAGGAGGTAAAGCGGGACCTCGTAAAGAACTCCGACGACCAGAACGCCCCAGACGACGAGGTTGATGAAGAACGGACGGTCGGCGAAGAGGAACTTCGGGTCGCCGCCCAGATCCCGCGTGTAGGCGAGGTAGTGGTATCGGAAGGCCGCGAAGAAGGCGAACGGAAGCGTGGACATCATCCACGGTCCGCTGCCGAAGACCGTGTAGAGCGAGTAGGAGACGAGAAGCGCCGCCAGGACGACGACGAGAAACTGGTCGAGAATCTCCTCGGTGTACTCGGCGAGTATTGAGCGCGACGAGGACGGATCGTCGCTGACTATCATCTCGTGGCGACGCTTGCCGAACGCCAGCAGTAGCGCCCCGAGGAACGTACAGACGACGAGCCAGGGACTCAGGTAGACGTCGATGGCGACGACGCCCGCGACGGCTCGCAGCACGAACCCGATGGCGATGACCATCGCGTCGACGATGACGATCTGTTTCAGGAACACGGAGTAAAACGCGTTCTGAGCGAGGTACGCGAGGACGATCAGCACGAACAGCGGACCCAGATACCAGGAGAGGGCGAGTCCGCCGACGAAGAGCAGCGCTCCGAACATCACCGCGACGGGGATCGAAACCTGTCCGCTGGCGATGGGGCGGTGTTTCTTTCGCGGATGGTTACGATCTTCCTCGATGTCGGCGATGTCGTTGCCGATGTACGTCGCGCCCGTGATGGCACAGAAGGCGACAACGCCGAGAGAGACGTTCGTAACGGCCACCGGATCGAACAGGCTCTCGGAGAACACGAACCCCAGGAGCAGAATGCTCTGTTTGTACCACTGCCAGGGGCGTATCTCCTTGATCAGGCCGGAGACGGCCACCACGACCCGGCTTCGGTCGGCGTATACTTCCGCCATCGATCGGTGTCTCTCGAACACAGGACGGCAAAAAGACGCGGCTTACTTGTCACTCTGTTACGCACCTCAATATCGAGCTAACGAGAAAACGGTCGTCAGAACGGCAGCGTCGGCTCCCGACGCCGTGGACTGCTCGATTCAAGCCGAGCGATCGAAAGACCGCGACGCGATAACCGTGATTTGAACGGCGGTTCGTGTTCCATACCTGTGATCCGGTTCACCGAGCGAACCGGCAGATATCTCCGTTGAGAGGCGCGGAGACGACTAGCTCGCGCGAAAATGACGGAACGAGTATGGGTCTGTCGGTTGAAAAGTGAGGCGAAAACCGCCGTTTCACCGCGGGACGAACCCGCGGGAACCACGACGAGCGGTCGCTCGAGTCAGGCGATCGTTCGCCGCGGTAATGCTCTCGTTTCGCCGAATACGCGGAAATTTGACTCGGTATACGACTGTTAGCCGGCGATACACTATTTACTCGTCGTCTCGAGGAGTCGATACCACGATGAGCGATGGTGCGCGCACCGGCGACGACTCGAACGGTTCGGTTCTCGTTACGGGCGGAACCGGATTTCTCGGTCTCCACACGTGTCAGTACTTCCGCGACCGCGGGTGGGACGTCACTGCGTTCGACCTCAAGCCCTTCGACGCGGCGGACGACACCGACGACATCGACTTCGTCGAGGGTGACGTCCGGAGCGAGACGTCCGTGACCGACGCGCTCGAGGAGAGCGGCGCTACGTCCGTGGTTCACGCAGCGGCGGCGCTCCCCCTGTGGGACGCAGACCGCATTCGGGAGACGACCATCGACGGGACGCGAAACGTGCTCTGGGCGGCGACGGACCGCGACGTCGAGCGGGTTTGTTACGTCTCCTCCACGTCGGTTTACGGGACCCACGACGAACATCCCATCACCGAGGACTCGCCCTTGGACGGCGTCGGTCCTTACGGACGGGCCAAGATTCAGGCCGAGAAGATCTGTCGGGACTTCCGCCGCATGGGCCTGTGCGTTCCCGTTCTCCGTCCCAAGACGTTCGTCGGTCCGCAGCGACTCGGCGTGTTCCAGGTGCTGTTCGACTGGATCGAAGACGGTGCGAACGTCCCGCTGGTCGGGCGGGGGAACAACCGGTACCAGCTGTTGCACGTCCGCGATCTCGTCTCCGCCATCGAACTGATGCTCACCGGGGACGAGGACGAGGTGAACGATACGTTCAACGTCGGCGCCGACGAGTTCGCCACGATGAGAGAGGACTTTCAGGCTCCCATCGATTACGCGGGGACGGGCAAGCGCACGATCGGAACGCCCGCCTTCCTCACGGTCGCGGTCCTTCGCGTCCTGGACCGACTGAACCTCTCGCCGCTGTACCCGTGGGTCTACGAGACGGCCCACGAGGATTCCTACGTCTCCGTCGAGAAGCTGAAACGCCTCGGGTGGGAGCCCGAGTACTCCAACCGGGAGGCGCTCGTGGAGACGTACGAGTGGTATCTCGAGAACTACGAGGTCGACGAGGTCGACGACGAGACCGGACTCGACCACCGCGTCGCGTGGGACCAGGGCGCTCTCGCCGTCGCGAAGACGATCTCGAAGCGGATCTGAAATGGCCGTGCGTTCACGCGTCGGCCGTCGCTCCGATTGGCTCGTCGTCCTCGGCCCGATCGTCGTGCTCATGTTCGTCGTCGGCTTCGCCATCTATCGCGTCGAGGACCCGCCGATGGTGACCGATCCGGCGTTCTTCCAGCACACGGGCTGGTACGTCCTCCAGGGCGGCGTTCCGTACGTCGACGTCTGGGACGTGAACCCGCCCGTACCGTTCGGGATCACGGCCGCTCTCGCCGCCGTCTCGGGCGGCGATATGTTCGTTCTACACGCCCTCAGCGTGGCGCTCACGGTGACCGTCGCCGCCGCGAGCGTCCTGCTCGTCGGATGGGTGGCGCGCCTCCTCACCGGCGAAGATATCGCCGCGATCGCCGCCGGCCTCTCGATGTTCGTCCTCCCGGCGCTCTTCATCCTCCCCATGCAAGGGGTTCGAGCGCAGTTCTACGCGCTGTTCTTCGGCGTCGCGGCGCTCGCGCTCGCCCTCCGCGACCGGCCGTTCCTCGCCGGGGTCGCCGCGGCGCTGGCCGCCGGTTCGTGGCAATCGGGCGGCGCGTTCGCGCCGCTGATCGTCGGAATGGCCTACCAGCGAGCCGGCGGAAGGGGCGCGCTCTCGGCGATCGCGGGAGGTGGCGTCGTGACCGGGGCGGTCGTCCTCGTATTCGCGGCCGCGGGCGCACTCGTTCCCATGATCGTACAGACGATCCTCGCGCCGCTCGTCGCAGGGTCGCCGTACACATTGGCGGAGCGCGTCTACTCGATACTGCTCGTGTTCGGGTACGCATCGGTGCTCATCCCGGTGGCGGTCTACGGCTGGGCGGACGCGGTCGTCCGCGACCGATCGCGGTGGTGGGTTCCGGCGGGCGGCTTGATCCTCGGCCTGCAGGTCCTGTTCGTCGACATGGACGGTGCGACGGACGCGCTCCTCTGGCTCGCCTTCGTCGCGTTCGGCGTGGCTATCGCCGTCGAGCGCGCGGTGTCGTGGCGGTCGACGACGGACCGTCGCGGCGGCGACGCGGCTCGAACGAGCCACCGTCGGGTAGCGATCGTCGCCGTCGTCGCCGTTGTCGGACTGCTCGTCGTCTCCGGAATGGTCTGGAACCACAGCTCGCTGTCGCCACAATCCACGCTGGAGGCGATGCAACAGGAGGCCGAACCGGAGGGCGAGGAGCTGCCGATAACGCCGGCCGACGGGGACGTCCCGTCGATGCAGACCATCTACTGGGAGCAGCTGAAACCGGAGACCTGTCACTACCGGCTGAGCTGGAACGAGGTGCGGTGGATCTCGATGACCGACGACCGGTTGGACGCGCGCGAGTGCGGCACGTGGCCGGATCGAATCGACCGCGACTAACTCCGGCGACTCGAGCGAGCCGCGGAATGTCGGTCGCGTACGGGACGGTACGGCCGATTCGATGCCTGCGGCGCGAAGCCGTCGCTCTCCGAACCGACCGAGCCCAGCGCCCCGTTCGCACGTCCGTGGTACGACCGCCGAACGTGGCGACCGGGCCGGCCCGCGAACGCGCGATGTAGAACCGTCGGCGGGGACCGGTTCCACTGATCCGATTAGGTTACTATTTCTCGCACACGGCGACGAGAAATATTTCTTTACTCCCACGATCCCACGCTACCGTCCGCGCTCGGTCCGTGAACGACCGGTCACGCGGTTATCGCCGCGGTGCGTATCCGTCCGCGAACGGTCAGGTCCCGGACGTCTCCTCGATCCGGGGTACGTCGTCGGCGACGACGATCGCGACGGCGAACCCGATCCAGACCGCTCTCCAGTTTCCGGTTCTCCAATCGACGTCCACGTTGCAGTCGAGAGACGTCGCCAGTTCGCTGAGCTGGTTCGGTAAGCGAGTAAGAGGGTTGTCTTCCATGGCCGCGATCGTGCGGCATCGTCACCGTCGCGAGCACCACGCCGCGTTTGACCGTCACCGACGCAGGCGGCGGCGACGCGATCCGACGTGACGCGCACTCGAGTACAGCCGCTGCTCGTCGCGTATACGGCGATTCGACGAACGAGAACGCAACGCCCGAAGGGGCGTCGCGCGAGCGACGATTTAAATGACGCGGTTCTGCAGGTAGTCGAGGTGTTTCGCGTTGTAAACGATCTTGACCTCGTCGGTCTCGGCGGAGCCGATGCAGGTCAGTCGGACGTTCTTCTCCTCGACTTCCTCGTCGGAGAGGATCTGCTGCATGTCCATGTCGATTTCACCCTCGAAGACGATGGCCGCACAGTTTGCACAGGCACCTGCCCGGCAGGAGAAGGGCCAGTCGTAGCCCTGCGCCTCGGCTGCCTCGAGGATATATTCACCCTCGGCAACGTCGAGGGTACCGTAGTCCTCTTCGTCGAGGCCAGCGTCTGCGGCCTCATCGAAGAGGTCGTCGTCATCCATCTCCCAGCCGTGGTCGTCCAGCACTTCGTAGTTGAGGTATTCTACCGTGGGCATCAATCGCCGATTCGAGTCCCGCACTGGTATAGCTTGCTGTTCAGTCCTAAATTGTCTTTCACTCGGAATTGTAACATTAGGAGCAAAGAACGTCACTATTCGTTGAACGATGAGTCGAAAAACGGCAAAGAAAACGAAAAGTTACACCGCACTTTACAAGTCTCGAATCGTTTGCCGCATTCGTCGTCGTGTCACACACCGTGGTCCTGAATCGCATTTGCACGAAAACCGCTCGTGAGATTTAGCCGGTCAAAAGCCGAAGATCGGCACGAATCGGAAGGTGAGGAACGCCCCGACCGTCGAGATGAGCGGCACGACGTTTTGCATGATGATCACTCGAGCCGTGGTCGAGGGATTAAAGAGATCCGACGCTCTCGGGATATCCTCCGGCTTTTCTTCGCCGATACCCGGGGCCCGTTCGCCTTCCTCCTCGGCGGTGAGCGCCCCCACGGAAACCCGCGTCTCCTCGCCCTTTCGGACGTCCGAGAGCGTCGTCGTCCGGGTCGCCCGACCCCAGCCGAGGCCGATAATGGACATCGTCGCGATGACGACGAAACTCGCGGGGATGCCGATGGACGAGAGGCCGATCACGATCGTCGAACTGATGACCGCGACGACGATCGCTGCCGTCAGCGGGAGGTTCGTGATGTCGTTCCCGAGCGTGTCGAGGGTCCGGCGGGCGATCGTGAAACAGCCAACCGAGACGGCCGCCGAACCGATCAGGACGAGCGGGATCATGTCGACGTCTCCGGTGCCGTAGATCGGGGCGATCGCGTTCGCGATGTTGCTCGTTCCCGAGGAAAAGGCCATCAGACAGCCGATTCCGACGACCACGAAGGCACCGGTGATCTCTCGGCGATCCGCGTTCTCCCCGAACTGGAGTCGCGGAACCGGTCCCGATCGATCGACGGTGATCATCTGCCGCCCCTCCCGGTTCCCCTCGATCGCGATCCACGCGTTGATGCGCGGATAGAAGTAACGACCGATGACGCCGGCCACCCAGAACCCGATGATCGGGGCGACGACCCACCAGATGACGATCTCGCCTAAGACCGCGACGTCGAGTTCTCCGGTCGCGAGGCCGAGGGCGGCGATCGCACCGACCGCGGTCATCGACGTCGAGGCGGGGACGCCGAAGTAGTTACCGACGAACAGCGCGCCGCCGATGAAAAAGAGGACGGCGACGTTCGATCGGAGGGTGAATATATCGGTCGTGTTCACGAGTTCGCCTCCCAGGGTCGTGACGACCTCCGGGCCGATCGTGATCGCGCCAACGAAGAAGAAAATCGACATCAGTCCGGCCGCCATCAGTTTCGTAATTACGTTGGCTCCGACGGCAGGACCGAACGCCGGTCCCGTCGTCGCACCACCGATATTGTAGCCGACGAAGACTGCAACGATGAGCCCCACGATAAGCAGTACTTCTGTCACACCAGATCCAACACGTTCCGTCCCTAAAAACGCGCCCATTTTCGGCCGCGGGCGTCAACTACAGGCGGTGGAGCGTCTTCCGAACGAAACCGATACCCTGCCGGTCCGCGTCAGTTTCGACCTCGAATCGCTCGAGTAGCCGGCCGACTGCGTCGCCGGTCCGAATCAGTCGCCGCTATCGTCGGAACCGTCCCCCGAGCGACGGTCGACGAACCGGACGGGCCGAGTACCTCGAGGCGGTTCACGGAGACGCTCGATCCTAAAGAACTTCAACAGTCATCGCATGGAATACAGTATCATGTACTTCGACCGGAAATTCGACTCGAGAGACCATCGGGGGCGAACTGGATCGCCTCCCCGCCGCGTCGGGATCGATCTCGTCGACGAACGCGTGGAACCCCTCCGACTCGTCCGTGACGGTGGCGATCGGCTATGCTGAGTCCGGTCCGGGTCGATGCGGCCGTGGACCTCGCCTACGGGGCGTTGATCGCCCTCTCGATCGTGCTAATCATGGTTCTCGGCACGAACGTCGGAATCGCGTTCGGAGTGGGGGTGTTCGCCTCGTACGTCATCCACGTCGTCTGGAAGATGGCGCGCTTCGACCCCGACTGGATGACTAGGGCCGTCCAGGAGTCGGTCGAGGAGAGCGTCAGCGAGACGGTCGAAGAAAGCGTGGGCGAAACGGTCGAGAAGAGCGTCGGCGAGACCGTCGAGGAGAGTGTCAGCGAGACGGTAGAGGAGAAAGTTGGAGAAACGGTCGAGAAGAGCGTCGGCGAGACGGTAGAGGAGAAAGTTGGAGAAACGGTCGAGGAGAGTGTCAGCGAGACGGTAGAGGAGAAAGTTGGAGAAACGGTCGAGGAGAGCGTCAGCGAGACGGTAGAGGAGAAAGTTGGGGAGACGGTCGAGGAGAGCGTCAGCGAGACGGTCGAGAAGACGGTCGGCGAGACCGTCGAAGAGGCCGTCGAGCGAACCGTCGGAGAACAACTCGAGGAGATGCAAGCGGAGGTCAAAGCCGTCGACGAGCGCATCGACCGTCGTCCTCGCGAGGACGAAATCGAGGAGTTGCTCGAGAGATCTGCCGACGAGGACGAAGAGGAGACGGAACGCACTGACGACAACTGATCGGTATCGATTACGGTCGCGTCGGAGGGCTGCAGTGCTATCGTTTTCAACGACTTCGATCGGCTACAGATCGAACAGGCCGAGCGCTTTGCGTCGCTTCGCGATGCGTTGCGATTTCAGTACGGTCTCGGTTATCGAACGACCACCACCGGGACCGGTGATCGACGAACGACCTTCTCCGCGACGTTGCCGATGAACAGGCGGTCGGCGACCGTCCCTCCGTGACTGCCGACGACGACGGTATCGTAGTCGTCGGCGCGGTTGATGATCGCCCGAACGGGGTGGCCAAGTTCCGCGACGGTCTCGAGGTCCGCGTCTCTACCGGCGTCGGCGGCGAGTTCGCGTGCGCGGTCGAACGTCGGCTGTGCGTGTTCTGCTGTCACTTCCCCGAGATCGTCGGCGAGTGCCATGCCCGTGGCCGCCCCCCACATCGACGACGGTTCGCCGACGACGCACAGGACGGTTATCTCGGCGTCGGGGTAGACTTCGAGAGCGTACTCGAGTGCCTGTTCGCTCATCTCCGAGCCGTCCATCGGAACGAGAACGCGCGAAATCATACGCGAGCTACGACGGCCATGCGAATAAACGCGGTGGAGTGGGTCAGGTGATACCGACGGCGACGAAGAACCCGTAGGCAAGCAGTGTCGACGTCGTCGGTCCGATAATCCACATCGAGACGTACTTCACGATAGCTCGCGGGTTAAAGAGATCGCCCGCGTTCAGGACTTCTTCGGACTCCGCTTCACCGATTTTGGTGACCGGCGCGTCGGATTCAGCGGTCAGTGCGCCCATCGCCAGCTCCGTGTCGGTGTCGCCACGAATAGCATCTCGAGCCGTGATCGGACGAGTGGCTCGCCCCCAGCCCAGGCCGATAATCGTCATCACCGACGCCATCACGAGACTGATCGGAATGCCGATCCACGAGAGTGCGGTCGTGATCGTCGAGGCAGTGAGCATGACGATCAGCGCCGCCAACAGCGGGATCTCGCTGAGTTCGCTCCCGACGGACTCCATCGTCCGTCGGGCGATGGTAAAGCCGCCGAGTCCGATCGCGACGGTAGCGATGATGATGGCGGTGTCGACCTCGAGCGCGCCGCTACTGACCAGCGGTGCGACGGCGTTTGGAACGTTGCTCGCACCGGCGCTAAAGGCCATGTAACAGCCGATGATGAAGACGACGACCGTCCCGACGAGTTCCTGATACGTCGTGTTCGGTCCGAGTACTGGTTTCGGAGCCGAACCGCTGCGATCGAGCGTGAGTAGCGCCCCCTCGGACGCGCTGATCTCGAAGCGCCGATTGAGTTCGGGGTAGATATATCGGCCGATGGTCGCCCCGACCCAGAGTCCAAGAACCGGCGTGACGACCCACCACGAGATGATCCAGGTGATCGTCTCGTAGTTGAGGGTCTCGGTCGCCAGCCCCAATCCGGCGATCGCGCCGACGGTCGTCATCGACGTCGGAACGGGGACGCCGAAGACGTTCGCGATGAGAATACCCAGTCCGATGAAAAAGAGGACGGCGACACCGGCCACCAGCGAAATTTCGATCGAGATTATGTCGCCGCTGAGCGTGTCCATTACATTCCGCCCGACGGTCCAGCCGCCGAGAAAGACAAAAAACGTCATCAACGCGGCCGCCGTGGTCTTTCGAAGCAGTCCCGCTCCTACGGCGGGTCCCCACGCGATTCCGGTCGACGAGCCGCCGATATTGAATCCGACGAAAATCGAGGCGATGACCCCGACCAACAGCACAGTTTCGACCATCGAGGGGGACTACTGGACTGTTCGTCAAATAAGTACTGGGACCTACTGATATATCATATTAATTATGTCATTGGGCCCGGGAGTGTTGCGTTACTACTGCCGACCGCTCACCGCTCGCTCGAATCAGTCCGCTGCAACCGGGTTTCGCTTGGCTCACACCGGTCACGGGAACGAACTGACAGACCGCGGGACGAGCGTGAGAACGAATTTTGTCGCCTCACTGAGCCCCAGACGCCTCACACGCCCCAGATTACCGCGATGCCGAGTACGGTGACCACCGACAGAATCAACTGCAGCGGCGCGCCGATTCGGAAATAGTCGCCGAAGCGATAGCCGCCCGGACCGTACACGAACAGGTTCGTCTGGTAGCCGATCGGTCCCAGGAACGCGGTGCTTGCGGCGAACGTGACCGCCATCACGAACGCGAACGGGTTCGCACCGATTCCCGCCGCGGCGACCGCTGCGACCGGGATCATGAGGACGACGCTCGCGTTGTTGCTGATCACCTCCGTGATCAGCCCCGTCACGATATAGAACAGCCACAACACCGCGAGCGTCGGCAGGACGCCGGCCGTCTGGACGACCATGAAGGCGAGGTATGCGGCCGCACCGGACTGCTCTAAGGCGATTCCCAGCGGGATCACGCCGGCGAGCAGGAAGATGATGTCCCACTCGACGGCGTCGTACAGTTCGTTCGGATCGAGGACGTCGGCGACGACCATTGCGACCACGCCAGCGAGCGCGGAGATCAAGACCGGATAGATCTCGAGGGTAGCGACCGTGACGACGCCGATCATAATAACGACGGCGACCGGTGCCTTGTCCGTCCGGTACTCGGATCGCGGGTGACGATCACGTCGTCGCGCCTCGAGAGCCGATCGAGGGTGTCGGACGGTGCCTGTACGAGGAGCGTGTCGCCGACGTCGAGCCGTTTGCCGACGATCCGCTCGCCGATCAGCGCGCCGCGACGCCGGAGGCCGAGGACGGCCGCGCCGAACTCCTCGCGGAATCCCTCTGGATCGAGCCGTTCGCCGACGAGCCGCGAGTCGAGTGCGATCACCAGTTCGGTAACGATTCCTCCATCGGCGGAAGAGAGGTCCACGGCTGAGTCCGGGTACCCGACGGGTTCGACGCCCTCCGCGTCCTCCAGGGCCGTGATTGCGTCCCGATCCGTACGAACGACGAGGATGTCACCCTCCCCGAGATGGACATCTTGGTACGGCGCGATCGACCGATCCCCCTCGCGGATGATCTGAACGATATCGGCTTCGGCACCCAGACTCTCGGCCGCGTCGCCGACGGTCGCGTCCACGAGCGGCGAGCCGGGAACCACGGCCGCGTCGGCGATGTAGTCGCCGACTTCGTACTCCTTGAGGTAGTCCGCGCGCGGCGGCACGCGCTCGGGGGAGCAGGTAGTGTCCGACGAAGATCAGGTAGAGCGCGCCGACGACGACGACGACCGCGCCGAGTTGCGTGAACTCGAACATCGAGAAGCCGTGGAGTTCGGGGTACTCCTCGCCGAGTCGAGCGCTGACGTCGCTCGCGAGGAGGTTCGTCGAGGTTCCGATGAGGGTCAGCATGCCGCCGATTTGCGAGGCGTACGACAGCGGGATGAGTAGCTTCGAGGGCGACGTGTTACCCCGATTCGCGACGTCGGTGACGACGGGGACGAGCAGCGCGACGACCGGCGTGTTGTTGAGAAAGCCGGAGACGGGACTGGTCGCGAGGACGGTCGCGAACAGCTGTTTGTGAACGCTGTCTCCCGCGTACGACGCCATCCGGTGGCCGAGTGCTCTTCTCGTCCTCGAGGCGAACGCCGAAGTCGGTGGCTTTAGGCGGACGCCCCGCCTGCAACTCGCCATGAGCGTGTTTCCGGCGTTCGACGTGATCCCCGCCGTCGATTTGCAAGACGGCGAAGTGGTCCAGCTCGTCCAGGGCGAGCGCGGGACCGAGAAGACCTACGGCGACCCCGTCGAGGCCGCACAGCGGTGGATCGACGCCGGTGCGGAGTCGCTGCACCTCGTCGACCTCGACGGCGCGTTCGAGGGCGAGCGAAAGAACGGCGACGCCATCGACGCCGTCCTCGAGACCGTCGACGTCCCGACGCAACTGGGCGGCGGGATTCGAACCGACGACGACGCGATCGACTTGCTCGAGCGCGGGCTCGACCGCGTCATCCTCGGTACGGCGGCGGTCGAAAACCCCGACATCGTCGCCGAGATCAGCGAGGAGCAACCCGACAGCGTGGTCGTCAGCCTCGACGCGAAAGACGGCGAGGTCGTCGTCGAGGGCTGGACCGAAGGCGCCGGTATTTCGCCGGTCGAAGCCGCCGAGCGGTACGAGGAGCTGGGGGCTGTGGCGATCCTGTTTACGAACGTCGACGTCGAGGGTCGACTCGAGGGCGTGGCTACCGAACCGGTGCGGGAACTCGTCGAGGCGACCGAGATTCCGGTTATCGCGAGCGGGGGTGTGGCGACCCTCGAGGACGTGCGGGCGCTCGAGGAGGCTGGTGCCGCTGCCGTGGTGGTCGGCAGCGCGCTGTACGAGGGGAACTTCACGCTCGAGGAAGCGCAGAACGCCGTCGATAATCGTTGAGGTCGTCGGGCTCTCGCCGCTCTGTCGTGCTACTACGAGACGGTCGGCTTCGACCCCAAAAGAGAGATTCCTGAGAGCGGCATCGAGGAACTCGTTCAAACGAGCGACGAGCAGACCGAGTGAACTGTCTCGGCGGGGTTCAGACTTCTTTGATACAATCAGTCGCTGTGGCCGAGAGCACGGCTCGAGCGACGCGAGAGCCGTGCAACCCGGGGGAGGGCAGGCCGTTGCACGGCTATTCACCGCGAGTGAAGTCGAAGGCCGAGCGGGCCGACGACTGATGTGAAGGCCGCACAGCCGCCGGAACGGAGGGAGGAGTGTCTTCCGTGAGCGGAGCGAACGAAGGCTCGGGAGTCGCAGCCTGCGAGCAATAGCGAGCAGGACCGTCTTCCGGTGCTTTTGGTCCAGGTTTTGCCGAGGGACGCCGCGCTGGTTGACAAAGTCACCAGCGCGTCAGACCGCAGCGCAAAAGCTGGGTCTTTATGACTTCCAGAACGCCGGCGTCAGCAGGACGAGCACCGGAATGATCTCGATGCGGCCGATCCACATCATGACGATCATGACGACGCGAGTGGTGATGGGAAAGCCGGCGTAGTTGTCCATCGGGCCGGCCATCCCGAACGCGGGACCGATGTTGAGGAAGATCGAGGCCGACGCGGTGAGGGCCTCGAACTCGGTGACGTCCGGATCGGCGAACCGGGCCGCGTCGACGACGACGAAAATCGTCAGCAGGAAGAAGATGGTGATCACGAGCAACACGTAGGCGTAGATGTCCCGGATCGTGTCCTCGTCGACGACGGCGTCGCTGAGTCGAAGCGGTCGCACCGCTTCGGGGTGAATCGAGGTAAAGAGGTTGCGACGGAACGCCTTGAGCGTCACCAGCCAGCGCAGGGTTTTGATCGAACAGGTCGTCGACCCCGCCATCCCACCGATGAACATACAGAGAAACAGCATGTGCGCTGCGCCGGCGGACCAGCGGCTGAAGTCCGTCGAGGCGAAGCCCGTCGTCGTCACCATCGAAACGACGTTGAAGATCCCGTGTCTGATCGTCGACTCGACGCTGCCGTCGATCGCGGGATCGGTCCAGAGAAGCCCCACGACGATCGCGCTAAAACCCACCAGAACGCCGATGTAGAACCGGAACTCCTCCGACTCGAGTGGCTGACGGAACGCTCCCTGGGTGACGTAGTACAGCAGGACGAAGTTCGTCGAGCCGAGGATCATGAAGGGGATGATAGCCCACTGGACGGCGGGCGTAAACGCGGCGATGCTTTCCCCCTCCGGGGAGAAGCCGGCGGTCGCGACGCTGGTCAGAGCGTGGGAGACGGCGTTGAAGAGATCCATCTCGGGGGCCATTCCGAGCCAGTAGAGCGCGTAGAAGGTCGCCGCGGCGAGCACTGTGAGACCCACGTACAGCCCCCAGATGAGGCGGGCGGTCTCGTCGATGTGCGGGCGGAGTTTCCGGACGTTTTTCGTCTGCGTCTCGGTCTCCATCAGCTGGGCTCCACCGACCATCAGGTTCGAGAGCAGGCCGATGGCGACGATCAGGATTCCGAGGCCGCCGAGCCACTGGAGCAGTTGTCGCCAGAGCAAGAGCCCGCGGGACTGGTTCTCGAAATCCCAGCCGCTCATCACCGTCGCTCCCGTGGTTGTCAGCCCGCTTATGCTCTCGAACAGCGCGTTGATCAGGCCGTCGAGGGAGCCGGAAAACGCGGAGCTCGGATCGGTACCGAGTCCGATCAGGTAGAACGGAATCGCGCCGATGACGCCGACGCTGAGCCACGTCAGCGCGACCATCAGGAACGCCTCTCGCTGTTCTAACTTCGGATCGTCGTTCAGTTGCTCGAGTGCGACGCCGACCGCGACGGTGGCGACGAGTGCGGCGACGAACGGGAGCGCGTCGTCGCCGTCGAGCACCGCCAGTATGAGGGGGGCGGCGATCGGGACGGCGAGCCACTTCAGAACCGTCCCGGTGAGACTACAACTCGAGCGCCAGTCGACGCGGATCCTCATCGAGTGACCGTATCTGAGCGTGGAAGGACATTAACTCTTGGAGATCCTGTCCGTTCGTGAGGCGTTGCCACCGGCGACACGGAAGCGGCGGTGTGGAGGGGAGACAGCTGTCGAACCGCCGCTCTCACTGCTTGTGACCGTGGCCAACGTAGAGCGCGAAGACGTTGAACGCGAGCAGCGTGAGGAACGTGAGGGTCACCTGCGGATTGCCCAGTCCCTGTGCGAGGAGGGGGAGGTGCACAAAGGGGAGGGCGATTGCGACCCAAAACGACAGGAACTGCGCTGGGCCTTTGAGCGAGCGGACGATTCTGTGGGAGCGTTGCTCGTGCTTTCGGTCCGATTCAGGGCCGGACGGACCGATCGATTCGTTCGGGAGCGGGGAGTGATTGGACATCGGTTCGAGGCACCTCGTCTTATCCATACATTCACTGCGGGGATCATATAACGGGTCGAACATTAGCGTGGTTTCGGTCCGTTTCAACCTCGGTAACGGAGACGATACGACGTTTCGAAACGGCCTGAGAATTGTTTAGAAATTTTATACGCTCTCCTCAGACAGTACTCTATTCGTGATCGTTCGCCGTGGTCACAACTAGTGTCCCCGTCCGGTTTGCTCGAGCGGTGGCTTTCGGCTGCGTAATCAGGATGTGCGTACCGTCATCACGGTGTGCATAACGGTGTCACGGCGAGCGCAATCCCCTTGTACCGGCGGCGATATCGGTCTGTCATGAGCGAGCGAACGGCGACGAATACGCGCGAGACGGCCGAGACGTCGATCGAGTGTGCGCTGGCGATCGACGGCACCGGCGACGCCGACGTGGACACCGGAATCGGCTTCTTCGACCACATGTTGACGTCGTTCGCCAAACACGGGCTGTTCGACCTCGAGATCGACTGCGACGGCGACCTCGAGATCGACGATCACCACACGGTCGAGGACGTGGCCATCGTTCTCGGGGGGGCGTTCGACGAGGCGCTCGGCGATCGGTCGGGGATCGTGCGCTACGCCGACCGACAGGTCCCGCTGGACGAGGCCGTCGCCGGTGCCGTCGTCGACGTGAGCGGTCGGTCCCGATTCTACTTCGACGGCACGTTTTCGCAGGCCCGAATCGGCGAGTTCACGAGCGACATGGCTCGCCACTTCGGCGAATCGCTGGCGATGAACGCCGGTCTGACCGTGCACCTCGAGGTCACAGGCGAGAACGCCCACCACGAGGTCGAGGCGCTGTTCAAGACGCTCGCGCGGGCGCTCGACGACGCGACGCGGATCGACGAGCGGCGAACGGGGACGCCGAGTACGAAAGGGACGCTCTAGGACGGGCGACTAGTTATCGGGCCGCTCGAGCATGTCGCGGTTCTCGGTGAACTCGCCCTCCTCGAGCGCGTGATCGACGATCGCACTGATCTCGTGTGTCTCGAGGTCGTAGGCTCCGGCGGCCAGGTTTTCGACGGCGTTGCGCTGGATGGGGAACTCCCGGTTTTGGAGCAGTCTGATGACCTTGCCGTAGCCCGCTGGCGGCCGACTCGTGACGTCATCGTCCGTCGGGTCGTCGACTGCGGCGTCACTCGAGTCCTCCGCTGCCCCGGACTCGTTCGCCCCGTTTTCGGCCGCGGCTTCGACCGTCGTATCTTCGATTGTCGTCTCGTTCGCACCGTCCGCATCCGTCTCCTCGCCATCGGGGTCCGACGCCGCGGCTTCGGATCGCTCGAACGTGATCCCGTCCTCGAGTACCGAACCGATCCGCGAATCGGTGTCGGAGTCGCCGTCAGAAACGGTCGCGTTCGGACTGGACGTCCGAGATTGCTTCTGTGTCGAGTCGTTCGCGGACGCGACGACGGCCCCGCTCGCGTCGTCAGCTTCGTCGGTCTCGTCTGCGGTCGTCAGGCGTTCCTCGCGGCCACCGTCGCGGTCGTCGGTGCCAGCACTGGCTGTCGCACCGGCACTACCGACGCCCGCACGGGCGAGCAGCGGTTCGAGCAGGACTTCGAGCCGATCCCGGCAGGCCGAACAGCAGACGACGCGTCGCTGTTCGGCCTCGGTCGGCTCGAGTTCGGGCGGGACGATTTCGAAGGTGCCGGCGGCATCGCCGGCACAGAAATCACACGTTCGGAGTTCGCGCATGGGAAGCGCTACTGACCGAACCCTCAAAAATCGTCCGTCAGACGGGGTGTCGGTCACCCGACGACCGCTCGGAGACAATCACCGGACATTATACCGCGGCACGCGTACGCACGATAACGAATGTTCGACGAGATCATGGAGAAGTTCGAGGGCTCGCCGAGCCAGCAGGCGGTTATTCGGCTCCTGCTCGAGCGCGGCTTCTCGGTCAACGACGACGGCCGGGTCGTCTCGGGCGGGATCGAAATTCCGAACACGGGTATCGCTCGCGAGATCGGCGTCGACCGGCGCGTCGTCGACTCGACGACCGACGTCATCCTCGAGGATCCGGAACTGCGCCGCATCTTCCAGAACATCTCTCAGGTGCCGAGCCTGATGGATCTCGCGCCGGTGCTCGACCTGACAGTGCTCACGATCACGCCCGGTGACGCCGAACAGAAGGGGATCGTCTCCGGTGTCACCGGCACCCTCGCCGATCACGGAATTTCGATCCGCCAGACGATCAGCGAGGATCCGGAGTTCACCGACGAACCGAAGCTCTACCTGATCACCGATCAGGATCTCTCGGGCGAGGTCTTTACCGCGATTCGCGACCTCGAGTTCGTCCGAAAGATCGAGATCCAGTAGCCCGCACTGTGGGCTCTCGAAGCGCGTCCGGCGACGCGTTGTTCCGGATCACTGTCGGCGCGGTGGATTCGCCAGCGTTGGGGCGAATCCCACGGCCGGGAACGGCCGCCGGTCTCAGTCGTCGCTTTCGGCCTCGTCGAGGATCGCCTCGAGCGCGCTCGTGAGTTCCTCAAATCGATCCATCGACATCTCGTCGGTCGTCACCCAGACGCCGTGTGGCCCGCGAATCACGCGCGAGAGGTAGCCGTTTTCGAACAGCCGGACGGTCGCGAGGTACTCCCCGAGCTGGGTGTTCCGGTACGCCGACTGGGAGCGAAAGCCGAGTCGCTCGTGATCGGCGAAGCCGACGAGATCGGCCGTTCTGTCGAGGTCCGATCGGAGATACACCTGCTCGACGACGTCCTCGGTGAAGTAGGTAATACTGCGCAGTTCGTCGCCGACCGTCGTTCGGCAGGCGCTGAGCAGTTCGTCGGCGAGCATCGGATCGATAGCTTCGTCGTCCATGGTGTCACGAACCACCGTGGGAAGTAAGAACATACTGGTCCCGGTGAGTTAACTCGAGACGAACGCTGCGATGGTGGCTCCCACCGAGGACTGACCCGTCGATCGCTCGTGGGGGACCGACGGGCTCTTTTCGCCGGCGGAAGTAGCGACCCCATGGTCGACGGGACGTCGAGCGACGGCTCGAGAGCGCGACCGGCACGCCACGGGCGCGGTGAACGGCCGTGAGCCGAACGTACCGCACCGTCGCGGGGCCGGCGACCGCCGACTTCGTCGTGCAGGGATCGGAGTTTATCGGACACGTTCGGCCCGTCGAGTCCGTCGAAGCTGCCGAGGCGTTCATCGACGCCGTCGGCGAGGAGTACGCGGACGCCACCCACAACGTCCCCGCCTATCGGGTGCGGACCGGCGACGAGAGCGAGCGGGAGAGCCAGTTCCTCCGCGAGTACTCGAGCGACGACGGCGAGCCCTCCGGCTCCGCGGGCAAGCCGGCGCTGAACGTGATGGCTCAACGGGAGATCGAGAACTGCGCGGTCGTCGTCACTCGCTACTACGGAGGGACGAACCTCGGCGTCGGCGGCCTCGTTCGGGCGTACTCCCGCGCGGTCAAAGCGGCCATCGACGCCGCGGACATCGTCGAAGAGCGGCCCCACGAGTCCGTCTCGATCACCGTCGAGTACGACGACTCGGGAACCGTCCGCGGCATCCTCGAGAGCGAGGGCTACGAGTTCGAGGCCGACTATCAGGCGACGGTTTCGTTCGTCGTCCGGGTGCCGCTCGAGGAGGCCGACGCGTTTCGAGATCGACTCCGGAGCGCGACGAGCGGCCGGGTCGACCTCGAGTGATCCGTTCGATACGGATCCGTTACGATCGGTTCCGGGCCAGCCGCCGATCGACGGCCTCGAGAACGGCTTCGGGATCCTCGAGTTCGTCGCGGTCGAAGCGCACGTCGCGGAGGCCGCGATCGAGGACGAGTTCGCCGTCGCGCAAGCGGGCGTGGGTGATCTCGTCCCACGGGACGAACGACCGCGTGTACGGTCGTCGTTTGACGAGGCCGGCGTCGTAGAACTGAACTTCGCAGCGAGTGCGCCTCGGACCGAACGACCACCGACCTTCGGCGAGACTGTTCGCGATCCAGGCGGCGCCGACCGTCAGCCACACCAGCGCTTGCAGCCAGTTCCCGCTGGCCGCGTTGCCCGCTCCGAGTACCGCGTACAGCGCGAAGAGGGCGGCGTCGAGTCGGACGGAGCCGGGCGGGTCCCACCGCCACGTCTCCTCGGGGTCGCCGGGAGTGACAGTGTCGACGTACCGATTGCCCGCCAGTTGCGAGAGGACGTACCCCGTCGCCAACACGGCGATCGTCGACCAGACCGCGACGACGTCGACGGTGGCCTCGAGCGGCGCGAGCCAGACACCGACGAAGAAGACCGCTGGGGCGACAAGCGCCAGCCGTCGAAGCGGGGTGCGCCCGAGCCGACGCGGAAGGTGCGGGTCGACGCTCGAGAGGGCGACTCCAGCGACAGTGCCGATCACGAAACCAACCGCGTACGTGGTCGTGAGAGCGCCCAGGAGTGGCGAACCGGCTGGAACGGCACCTGTCAACGTGGCTGCTATCGTCGCAAGTCCCGCGAGGAGCGCACCGCTGTAGATGGCAACGATGACCTGAAACGCCGTGTCCGGAGCGCCACTATCGCGGTCGCCGGACGCGTGTGGGGCGACCAAATTGTTGCCAGTCACGAGCTATTGTACGGCCGGATGTGTTAAAAACACAACTAATTCGGAACTCGTCCGCAGACCTCGATCGCTGGCGACGCTTCCGGCCCCGACTGCTCGTCCGACAGGCGGGCGCGGTTGTGATACGGCGGCATGACGATCACTTCCCAACATCAATTCATTTGACAGAAACAACTCCACCCTTCCACACACTGATCGCCCGATAGCTGTGCGATCAGGTGTGCGGTAACTTGTAGTTGCTACGACAGCAGTGTCCTACAGATAGCGAATAGACATGTAGGTCTGTACTCCGGAAGTATTATCACCTAATTTCAAAAGCGTATCACATGAGAGTATGGCTAGCCCATTCACCTCAGCATGGAGACAATATCGATCGGTCCCGATCGTCTATCGGATCGGAATAGCGTTCGTTCTCGGCGCCCTCGTCGGGTTGGCTGTCGGACGGCCGGCGATGTCGCTCCAGCCGATCGGTGATCTGTTCGTCCGATTGCTCGAGATGATCATCGTTCCGATCATCGTTTTCACGCTGCTGATGGCGACGCGGGAACTGACCCCGAAAAACCTGGGGCGGATCGGCGGACAGGTCGTGCTCCTGTATCTCGCCACGACGGCCGTCGCCATCGGGATGGGACTCGGCGTTAGCAACCTCATCAATCCCGGGACGGGAATGACCTTAGAGCAGACGGAGGTCCAGACCGAACAGACGCCGTCCCTGACGGATCAGGTGTTCAACATCGTCCCCGAGAACCCCATCGCTGCGATGGCGGAGGGGAACATCCTCGCGATCATCTTCTTCACGCTCGCCTTCGGCCTCGGAATGACGATGGTTCGAGCGGAAGTCGAACCCGACTCGGCCGTCCGAAACGGTATCGATACCATCTTCGACGTGGTCGATGCCGGCGCGGAGGTTATGTTCAAAATCGTCTGGGGGATCATGGAATTCGGCGTCCTCGGCGTGTTCGCGCTGATGGCGGCGCTGTTCGGAGAGGTCGGCGTCCAGGCCGTCGGAGCGTATTTCTCCCTCTCGATGACGCTCGCGATCGCCGTCGGACTCCAGATCACGCTGGTCTACCTCCTGATCATCGTTCGGGGTGCGGTCGGCGTGTCACCCGTCGCCTTCCTGCGTGGCATCAAGGAGGCGCTCATTACGGCACTCAGCATCCGGTCGTCCACCGCGACGCTCCCCATCTCGATGTCGGACGCCGACGAGAATCTCCGCGTCAAAGAACGCGTATACGGCTTCTCGCTCCCGCTGGGGGCCACGATCAACATGGACGGGACGGCGATGTATCTCGGCATCGTCGCCATCTTCGCGGCGAACATTGCCGGCGTTTCACTCACGCTGGTCGAACAGCTCACCATCCTGCTGACCGCGCTCCTCATGAGCATCGGCACTGCGGGCGTTCCCAGCGCGAGTCTGGTCATGATGGCCGCGGTGTTGACCCAGGTCGGACTCCCGCTCGAGGTGATCGGGATGATCGCGGGCATCGATCCGCTTCTCGACCGCCTCCGTACGATGAACAATATCGCCGGCGATCTGGCGGTCACGACGGTCGTTGCGAAGTGGAACGACGCGATCGACCTTACGTCCGGCGTATGGGCTGACGCGCCCGCCGAGTTCGGTGAGGAGGCCGCTAGCATGACGAACGACGACTGAGTACCCACTATCCCGACACAATGAGACAGCATACGCGAACACTCGCGACCTCGACCGTGAATTCACTCGACGGATACGGCCCTGAAGCCGTACGAACGAGGCCGTCTGGGTTCACATCCTCGTGCGACTCGAGCGGGCAAACCGGGGGTGGATGGGGGTCCCGATTACCGAAAAGCGATCCTGTCCGATCGAGTTGGATCGATGGCACCGCCCGTAGGGTGGGAACGAGTGAATCCGCTCGGACGGGCGTGACCACCTGCTCACCTCCTCGACCCGTCACCGACAAATCGGGACCGGCAACCGTGGTCGGGAGGGTACCGTCGTCGGGGTGGGCACCGTGACCGATCTCGAGCGGACGGAATCCCACGATGCCGGTTGTGCGGAGGACGTCGAAGATGATTCCGCGACGAACGCAGACCGAAACGAATCGATCGTCGATCGGGCACGCGAAATCATCCCTGGCGGCGCACAGACGGGGCTGCGGGCGCAGGCGTACGACACGGGTGACGTCGCCTTCGAGTCGGCGTCGGGCGCCACGCTGACGACCGTCGCCGGTGAGCAGTACACCGACTACCACCTCGGGTTCGGACCGATCGTTCTCGGCCACGCCCACGAGGATGTCGACGCGGCGGCTCGAGCGGCGATCGACGACGGCGTCTTGTACGGGGCGGGCACGGCACCTCTCGAGGTCGAGGTGGCCGAACGCCTCGTCGATCTCTTGCCCAGCGTCGAGATGGTAAATTTCTGCAACAGCGGCAGCGAGGCGACGTATCATGCGATCCGACTCGCGCGAGCCGCCACCGGTAACGAGAAAATACTGAAGTTCGAGGGGTGTTACCACGGGTGGCACGACTACGTCGACGTCAGCGTCTACCCGCCCGTCGACCGCGTCGGCGAGCGCTATCCCGAGTCCGACGGCATGCTCTCAGCGGCCGTCGAGAACACGCTGGTCGCTCCGTTCAACGATCCCGACACGGTCGAGGCGATCGTCCGCGACCACGGCGACGACCTCGCGGCGGTCATCCTCGAGCCCGTTCCCCACTCCGTCGGCTGTCTGCTCCCGCGAACTGAGTTTCTCGAAACGCTACGCGAGGCGACCGCGGTACACGACGTCCCGTTGATCTTCGACGAGGTCATCAGCGGCTTCCGTCACTCGCCACACGGCGTGCAGGGCGAGGTCGACGTTACGCCCGATCTCACGTGCGTCGCGAAGGCCCTGGGCAACGGCTATCCCGTGGCGGCCGTCGGCGGCCGATCGGACTTGCTCGCTCAGGCGGGCGGGGACAACGAGTCCGGCGTTGTCATCAGCGGGACGTACTCGGGCAGTCTCCCGGGACTGGCCGCTGCACGTGAGACCGTCGATACCATCGTCGCCGAGGATATCCAGGCGTATCTGACCGATCTCGGCGATCGCTACCGCGAGGGACTGACCGACCTACTCGAGGACCACGGCATCGACGGACGGATCGTCGGCCACCGGAGCATTTTCACCGTTCAGTTCGGCGTGGACGGTGAACCCCGTGACTACGAGGACGTGCTCGGACTCGACGAGGAGCGCTTCCGCGCGTTCGCGGCGGGCATGCGCGAGCGCGGCCACTTCTTCACGCCGAACCCGTACAAGCGCCACCACCTCTCGGCCGCTCACGACGAGTCCCACCTCGAGTCGTATCTCGATGCTGCCGATGCGGTGTTCACTGAACTCTGAGTCGGTTTCCGAATCAGGGGCCGGTACACTCGACCGTTTCCTCGAGCACTCTTCGTTGTGACCCCCTCCGCACTTCCGATCTGTCATTCCACCGCCAACCTGACTCCGAGGCTTTCTTCCCGTACGACGTACCGGAACGCGAACGCCTGTTACGCTTCTCCCGGAAACAGCGTACGTGAACGCCAGTACTGCGACCGAGTACGACGATCTGCGACGGGTATCGGAGCCGCAGCTCTCGCCGGACGACGAACGCGTCGCCTCCGTTCGACGGACGCCGGACGATGACGACTCGTACGCGGTTGCAGGTGTGGTTGGGGTACCGTCCGTTACCGCCGCAGCCGTCGCTACGAGCCCGGCGGGAAGTGCGCCGCTGTAGCGGTGACGATCGTCCGAAACGCCGTCACCGAGCCGCCGCCGCGTTCACCGGCAGTGGACGCTGAGCCGTACGCACTCACGAGTCATCTCACACCGATCGTATTTAAAAAATCAACCGGTCGATCGAGAACGAACCGTCGTCAGACGTCGCCCGCCGCGGGCGTCGACGTCTCGGCGCTTTTGCTCGGCAGGCGGGAGTGGTTGCGATACGACAGCGCGACGAGAATCGCCAAGCCGATGACTCGCAGCGGGAACGTCACCGAGAAGCCGGTCAGGCCGACGGACATCCCGACCAACGCGAGTGCGTTCTCGCAGACGAGCAGGGGTATCTCTGGGACCATCAGCAGGATCGAGGCGACGGCGTACAGCGCGCGCCGACCGGAGCCGACCGCCGAGTACTGGTGGCCGATGATCGTGACACCGAGTGCGTAGACTCCGACGAACATTCCGACGACGGGGACGACTACCTCGGGCAGGAAGAAGCCGACGTCCGCCACGTCGCTCCAGCCGATGAGGCCCCACTCGCCGTCGACTTCCCGCGCGAGCACGATGCCCGGCGAGAAGATGAAGGCGAAGGGGACGAGGATCTTGTTCAGCGAGAGGAGGAACGCGGTGGTCGCGGTCTTGATCTCGTCGGCCTTCGCGACCCCCGCACCGGCGAAGGCGGCGACGGCGACGGGCGGCGTGACGTCCGCCATCAGGCCGAAGTAGAGGACGAAGAGGTGTGCGGCGACCACCCAGACGCCGATGTCCTCGATCGGGCCGCCGAGCATCGCGATCAGGATGATGTACATCGCGGTGGTGGGCATCCCCATCCCGAAGATGATCGACGCGACGCCCGTCAGGCCGAGCAGGAGCAACACGGAGTTCCCGCTAACGGTGTTAATGAGCGCCGCGAGGTTCGGCCCGAGTCCGGTGACGCTGATGACGCCCGGAACGACGCCCGCGGCGGCGACGGCGACGACGACCGTCGTCGCGGTCTTCGCACCGGAGTCCATCGATTTCAGGACGAACGTGCCGAACCGGTAGCCGGTGTTTCGAGCGAGCGCGGGTCGACCGATAATCGTCGCCGTTTTGCTCGCGGAGTCGTCGACCGCCTCGTCGAGTTCGAGCAGCGGCGAGTCTCCCCGCGGCTGGACGAGGACGAACGCGAGGCCGACGAGGATCGCGATCAGGCCGAGATCCGACGCCGCCGCGGTCGCCGCGCCGCCGAGCGAGTAGGCCGCGGTCGTCGACTCGAGGCCGGCCGCTCCTCGAATCGCGTCGCCAAGACCGGTACCGTACGTCGCGAAGGCCGCGACCTGGGCGAGGTAGAGCGCGGCGATCGATCCCAGCAACGGGAGGCGCGTTCGCTCGTTGTACGCGGCCACGACCGCGATCAGTGCGACGATGACGACGATCGTGTACCAGCCCGAGCGGTTGACCGAGAAGCGAGCGACGACCAGGAAGTAGACCAGCAGGACGAGCGGCACCAGATAGAACCAGCCGGTGCGGAGGGCCGTGGATACGTCGGGAAGTTCCGAGCGCGGGAGGCCGCCGATCCCGCCTTCCACCGCCTCGAAGTGGACCATCACCCACATGCCGAAGAAGAACGCGATGGCGGGCAGGGTGGCCGCCACGATCACGTCCGGGTACGGCGTTCCCGTGAACTCCATGATCAGGAAGGCGGCCGCACCCATCACCGGCGGAAGGATCTGGCCGCCCGAGGAGGCCGACGCCTCGACGGCCCCGGAGAACGAGGGGGAGTAGCCCGAACGCTTCATCAGCGGGATCGTGAACGCCCCGGTCGTCACCGTGTTGGCGATCGACGACCCCGAGAGCATCCCCATGAAGCCGCTCGAGACGGTGCTCGCTTTGGCGGGTCCGCCCTTCCGGGTCCCGGTGAGCGCGTACGCGAGGTCGATGAACCACTTGCCGGCACCGCTCATCTCGAGAAACGCGCCGAAGAGGATGAAGATGTATATGTACCGCACGCTGACGCTGACGGGCGTGCTGAACACCCCCGCCTCGACCGTGTACCAGAGGTTTTCGACGATGCTGTCCCAGGAGGTGGGCTGAATCGACAACGCTCCGACGACCGAGTTCCTCGGGATGAGGTAGCCCCACCGAGCGTAGACGATGAACGACGCGACCAGCCCCATGAGGACGACGCCGAGCGTCCGTCTGGTCGCCTCGAGCACCAGCAGGATGCCGAGTGCGCCGAGGAAGTACGCGAGGGAGAAATCGAGCGGAATTCCGAGCGACACGAGCGGCGACGCGACCGGTTCGAGCCACGGATACACCTCGTGGACCGCCCGCGCGTTCTCGAGGCCGGTGATCGGGATCGACTGAATCTCCTCGTCGAACTCGGTGGTGATGTAGTACGCGGGCCAGAGCGACAGGACGATCAGCAGGCCATCGACTGGCGTGATTCGATCCCGCGAGGGGTCGACGGCCGCCCAGCGGACGCCGTCTGCGAGCCGCGTCGTCGCCCTCGAGAGGGTGTGATCGGTGCCGAAGCGGTCGCGAACGGCCGACGGGATCCGACTCAGTCGCCTCGCGACGAATCCGTCGCCTTCGCTGCCCGGGAACAACAGGAACGCGAGTATCAGCGCGAACGTGACGTGAATCGCGTTGACCTGAAGCTGTTGTAGCGAGACGATCTCGAACTCGCCGAGCATAGGTAGCGTCGCGCCGATCTGGCGGCCGCGGGCGGCGATCCACAGCTGGAACGCCGAAAACGTGATGCCGATCAGGGAGACGAGAACGACCGCGGGGCCCTGAAGCGTTCGGCGTCGCTCGACTTCCTCGAGTACCTTGTCTTTCTCTTCGTTCGAAACTGCGTCGGTGTCGTTCGTATCTATGCTCATAGCAATAGGGTCGCTGACTGCGCGTCGCTTCCGTGTTGATCGTCGACGGACGACTCACTCTCGAGGAGGGCCGTCAGGCGGTCACCGACGGTGCCGTCGATGGACAGGACGACGGAGCCCTCCGACTGTGCGACCAGGTCGTACCGCTCGCCGTCGACGACGAGTTCGTGTCCGGCGATCGGGCTGGGCGAGACGACGAGCTCCTCGTACGAGCCGTCGCCCTCGACGACGAAACCGTCGTCGGTCCGCTCGATCGGTTCGTCCGAGGGCAGCCCCGCGCCGTGGGAGTGAAACACCATTCGATCCGCGCGAAGTTCGGCTCCGTCGACGGCGTAGATATCCTGAACGGGAGTCTTCTCGACGCTGTGCGTGTACGAAAGCGTCACCTCGTCGCCCTCGTCGACGGGGACCTCGAGCAGCCGGTCCCCCGTGTCGGCGTCGGTGACGACCAGCGTGCGGTCGTTCGCTCCCGACGCGACGAGCGCTCCAGTCGCGACGAAAGCCACGAGGAGCACGACGATACCGTACCGTCTGGTCGATCGTTTCATAGCCGGTAACCTAAGTGTGGGAATCGTCACCGGGCGTTATTCGAAGTACGCCTGGGCGCCCGCGTGCAGGTCGATCGGCATCCCCTCCTGGGCCGAATCGACGTCGATAAAGTCCGCCTTGGTATTGATATCGCCGGTGTTATCGAAGATCGCGGTCGTCACTTCCTCGACGACCTCTTCGTCGACGCCGTCGTGCGTGGCGATCATCGCCTGAACCGAGACGGTCTCGACGTCCTCGTCGACGCCGTTGTAGGTTCCACCGGGAACGGTATCCTCGGCGAACCACTCGGCACCGTCGAGGATTTCGTCGCGGAGATCGCCTCCGATCTCGACCAGGTTGATATCCTGATTGGTCGCGAGGCCCTCGATGGAGCCGACCGGCCAGCCGCCGACGGTGAATGCCGCCTCCACGTCGCCGTCTTGCACCTGGTCAGCCGCCGTCCCGAAGTCGGCGTTTTGCTCGTCGAAGTCGCCCTCCTCGATACCGGCGGTCTCTAAGATCTGCAGGGCGTTGACCTGCGTTCCGCTCCCGGGGGCACCGGTGTTGATCGAGGTCCCTGCCAGATCCTCGAGGCTCTCGATTCCCGAGTCGGCCTGCGTGATGACGTGAATCGTCTCGGGGTACAGCGTCGCGACGCCGCGAATGCTCTCCATCTCGTTGCCCTCGAGGTCGTCGATACCGGTTCCGTTGTACGCGAAGTACGCGATGTCGTTCTGGATCAGCGCGAACTCGGCGTCTCCGCCGTCGAGACTGCTGACGTTCGCGACGCTCGCACCGGTCGATTGGACCTGTACGGAGTAGTCCGTATTGTCTTCGATGATCGTCTTGAACTCGCCCGAAAGCGGGTAGTACGTCCCGTCAGTCCCGCCCGCGTGCCACGAGAGACCGTCTCCACTTTCGCCGCCGGAACAACCGGCGAGCGCAGCGACACCGACCCCACCGGCGGCCGCAACGAACCGCCGTCTGTTAATATTGTACTGCATACCTTTATAGCTCGGACCGGGGCTATTTATACATTTTCGATTGTAAATTACGCCGGGAAAACAGTCACTATATGTACTATTAACCGCTCTATTCGATAATCGATTTTCATTTATCCGGAACGCTATCGGAACTTCTCTGCACCGAAACATATAATCGTAGTCACAGGGTGACGGGATGCATGCAACCGATTTCCGCCGCCGACTATCACGATCTGTGTCACGTCGACGACCCACAGCTCTCGCCGGGCGACGAACGCGTCGCCTTCGTTCGGCGAACGCCGGACGATGACGACTCGTACGCGGCGACGATTTACGTCGTCCCCGTCGGCGGCGACGCGGCGACGCCGTTCACCGCGAGCGAGGGCGTCGACAGCCAGCCCCGCTGGAGTCCCGACGGCGACCGACTCGCGTTCGCCAGCACCCGCGGCGAGTCCGACCGACAACAACTGTGGATCGTGCCCACCGACGGCGGCGAAGCGCGACGGGTGACGACGGTTATCGGCGGTATCGACGACCTCGAGTGGAGTCCGGACGGCTCCCGACTGTGCTTTACGCAGCGGGTCACGGCGGGCGACCGCGAGGAAGGACGAGACCGCGCGGTCGACCCCGACTACGAGCGCGAGGAGCCGGATCCGCGGGTGATCGACCGCATGATCTACCGCGCGGGAACCGAGTATTTCGACGGCAAGCGGAGCCACGTCTACGTTCTCGAGGTCGACGACGCGCTCTCGGGGTCGCTCGAGGGGGGCGAATCGGCGGGCGGTGCGCTCACCCGACTCACCGACGGGGACGCCGATTACGTCGCACCCACGTGGGGCGACGACGAGACGGTCTACTACGCCGCCAAAGCCGGCCCGGAACCCGACGATTCGCTCGCGTACGACATCTACGAACACGACCTCGAGCGCGGGGCGACCGCCGGGCCGGACGCCGCCGAAGCGTTCGCGCGGACGACGGGCTGGCTCGGCAGCATGGACGCGACCGAAGACGGCCGCGTCGCATTCGAGTACGCGCCCGAGGAGAAGGCGTCGATGCGCCAGACCGAGATTCGGGTTCACGACCGCGCAACCGGCGACGAGGTGACGCCGACGGAGCCCCTCGATCGCACCGTCGGCCACCGCTGTCACTTCGAGTGGGCACCCGACGGCGAGGCGCTCTACTTCACCACGCCGGACGAGGGCTCGAGGGTCTGCTGGTCGGTTCCGGGCGACGGAAGCGCGGAGCCCACGAGAGTCTACGGGGACGGGGCGACTATCGAGGACTTTTCCGTCGGCGAGAACGCCGTCGCGTTCGTCCAGAGCGAGTGGGACCACCCGGGGGACGTCTTCGTCACCACTCGCGGCGGCAACGAAACCCACCGGCTGACGCGCGTCAACGACGAGTATCTCACGGATCGACCGGTGCGACAGCCCGAGGAGGTGTGGTTCGAGACCGGTGGGGACGCCGGCGGCGACGGTGAACCCGGAGACGAGCGCGAGCGCCGGATTCAGGGGTGGCTCCTCACCCCGCCCGAGTTCGACGCCGACGTGTCGGCCGACGAAACGTACCCGCTGATCGTCGAGATCCACGGCGGACCACACGCCCACTGGACGACGGCGGGGACGATGTGGCACGAGTTTCAAACGCTCGCGGCGCGGGGCTACGCCGTCTTCTGGTGTAACCCGCGCGGATCGACCGGCTACGGCGAAGAACACGCGATGGCGATCGAGCGCGACTGGGGCGAAATCACCCTGACAGACGTCATCGCCGGCCTCGAGACGGTTTGCGAGCGCGACTTCATCGACCCCGACGAGGTCTTCGTCACCGGCGGGAGCTTCGGCGGCTTTATGACCGCGTGGGCGGTCGGAAACACCGACCGCTTCCGGGCGGCCGTCTCCCAGCGCGGCGTCTACGATCTCACCGGGTTCTACGGCTCGACGGACGCGTTCAAACTGGTCGAAGGGGATTTCGGGACGACGCCGTGGGAGGAATCCGACTTCCTCTGGGAGCGCTCGCCCACCGCTCACGTTCCCGCCGTCGACACCCCGACGCTCGTGATGCACTCGGACCGGGACTACCGCACGCCAGCGAACACCGCCGAACTGTTCTACCTCGGGCTGAAGAAACACGGCGTCGACACCCGTCTCGTTCGCTACCCCCGCGAGGGCCACGAGCTCTCCCGCTCGGGCGAACCGGCCCACGTCGTCGACCGACTCGAGCGCACCGTCCGCTGGTTCGACGGCTACTCCGACCATCGCGACGCGCCGCCCGCGCTCGAGCGGGAACGGGATGCCGACCTCTCGAGTGCGCCCGAGGAGTAACTGCGAACCGCACGTATCGACCGGGGAACCGCCACCGCGATGACCGTTTCGTCTGGAACGCCAGGCGATAACCCCCGCGGAGACGGTGTCTGTCGTCGGTTCGACTGGAAACGAGGGGGTTCCGGCGGTCGAACGGGACACTACTACGGTCGTCCCGTCCCTCGACTCAGTATGGACAAGAACGTCGGCGGGTTCGACCGCGCGCTTCGGGTCGTCCTCGCCATCGCGCTGTTGGTCTTCGGCTACCGGAATCAGGACCGAACGGTCGGGACGCTCGCGTTCGTCGCCGGGAGCGATCTCTTCGCGACCGCGCTCGTCCAGCGCTGTCCGATGAACGCGTTGTTCGGAATCGACACCTGTAACGGCGACCGGTAGCAGGCCGCGGTCCGAATCGGCGGTCGTTCTCGAGCGGAAATCGAACCGGCGACGCGTCCGTCTACTCCTCGTCCGCGGGGTCGTACTGGACGGCGTCGCCGCTGACCGGCGGCGCGCCGATCGCGATGACTTCGACGACGTCCTCGGCGTCCGCCGGATTGTACGCTCTGTGGGGTGCTTCGGGCCGGGCGGCGAACAGTGACCCCTCCGGCACGTCGAACTCGCCCTCGGGCGTCTCGACGCGAAGCGTCCCCGAGAGTACGACGAACGCCTCCTCCTGTTGTTCGTGGTAGTGGTAGGCCAGCGGCAGCTGCTCGCCCGGCTCCGCGCGAAACCGGTTGAGCGCGACGCGTTCTACGCCGGCGGGCTCGCTCAGCCGGCGGAGATCGCAGGGGCGTTCTTCGACCGCCTCGAGTTTGTCGGGATCGACGACGCTGTAGTCCATAGCCGTGGCTAGCCGTCGATCAGCAAAAAGGCGCTGACTCGAACCGAGTCGATCGGGCGAGCCGTCAGGTCGTCCGGAACGCGCGGTCGCCGGCGTCGCCCAGCCCCGGAACGATGAACCCGTTGTCGTCGAGTCGGTCGTCGATAGAGACCGTCAGCAGGTCCGCTTCGGGGCACTCCTCGCCGACCCGGAGCAGTCCGTCCGGCGCTGACACCGCGGAGAGCACGATCAGGTTCTCCGGATCCGGCGAACTCTCGATGACGTAATCGAGCACGGTACACATCGTACTCCCCGTCGCGAGCATCGGATCCGCGACGATCACGGTATCTTCCTCGGTGATCTCGGGTAGTTTCACGTAGTCGACGGTGATCGGAAACGAGCCGTCCTCGCTGCGGCCGGCCTCCTCGTCGCGGCTCGCGCTGATGACTCCCTGGCGCGCACGCGGGAACGCCTTCAGTAATCCCTCCACGAACGGCGTCGCCGCGCGCAGGACGTTGATGATCACGACGTCGTCGAGCCCGCGGACGCGCTCGCCCATCGTCGGCTCGAGGGGCGTTTCGATCTCGACGTACTCGGTCTCCATCCGGCCGTCGATGATCTCGTAGCCACAGATGCGGCCGAGTTTCACGAGCCCCTTGCGGAAGCTGACCTGCTCGGTTTCGACGTCACGAATCCGCGAGAGCGTGTCCTTCGCCAGTGCGTGTGTGATGAGGTGGGCGTTATCCCGGTCTTCGATCGGCATACCTGTACGGGCTGTCGCCGGATAGTTCATGCTATCGGTCCGGCGCGGCTACCGGTCCGAGTAGTACGGGTCGCGAGACCGACCGATCGTTCCGGTGTCGATTCGTCCGTCCCGCCTTGAGCGACGGGCTGCCTCGGGACTTCGAGTCGGTCGGATCGGGTGCTAGCGTCGAGTCGCTCGAAGGACCGAATCGGGACGCGGAACCGGGGCCGACCCGTTCGACCGAGCGACCGACGGGAAATACTGATATTCCGGACCGAGTGAGCGAACGGACGTCGTTCCGATGCGGCCATTTTTGCGCAGCAACGAAGTTTATAGCCGTCCATCTCCTACGACCGGGGCAACCGAATGGAAGAGAGTATCTCGGGATTCAAGGTCCGCGGTGACTGGGGCGACATCGTCGAACACGGCGAGCGCATCACACGCGCGCTCCGAGACGCTGGCGTCCACGACCCTGACGAGGACTACGGCGCGCGCTTCACTCGCGCGTTCGACGAATGGGAGGAGTGGCGACCGAAAGCCCACGAGACCCTCGAGTCCGACGTCAGCGAGAAAACGGCCGATCAGGCCAGCATCGAGGAGGGGAAGGGCGAAAAGGCCGGCAAGGAGCCGGACGAGGACATCAAAACCGCCGGCGAGAAGCTCTCGGAGTCCTACGAACAACTCGAGGAGGACGACGCCGAAGCCGCGGTGGACAACTGGAAGGAGTCGATCGACTACGTCGCGCGGGCGGCGGACTCCGCCGGGCGCAAGGCGGTCCGACGGGTCGAGGACACGGTCTACCAGAACGTGATGACCCAGCTTGCACCGTACTACTTCGACAACGAACTCGTCAGCGCGAACATCCAGCAGTCGACGCGCAACGGCGGCAACGGCGAGCGGTTCGTCTTCGAAGTCAACGTCAACGACGACGGGCTCAAAGACGCCGTCTCCGACCGACTCGCCGAGTTCGAAGACGAGATCGACCGTTGGCACGTCGAGATCGAGAAAGATACCGACGCGGCCGAAGCGATCGAAGGCGCGGAACCGCCGCCGGAGCCCGACGACAACTCGAGGTCGACGACGAACTGATGGCCGATCACGCTCTTACAGCACGACGACGGTCTCCGAGCCGCCGTCGCAGTCGGCACACACTTGTAGGGCTAGCTGGTAAGCCGGGATAGATGGTTGAGTTCGTAACGATCGCGACGTTTCTGGTGGCCGCACTCGCCAGTCTCTTCATGGCCTGGGCGATCGGTGCCGGCTCGAGCGGATCGACGCCGTTCGCCCCGGCGGTCGGTGCGAACGCGATTTCGGTGATGAGAGCCGGATTTCTCGTCGGAATCCTCGGATTCGCCGGCGCGGTCTTGCAGGGGGCGAACGTCTCCGAGGCGGTCGGTGCCGATCTGATCGGCGGCGTGACGCTGTCGCCGATGGCGGCGACGGTCGCGCTCATAATCGCGGCCGGGCTGGTCGCCATCGGCGTCTTCGCGGGGTATCCGATAGCGACGGCGTTCACCGTCACCGGAGCCGTGATCGGCGTCGGCCTCGCGATGGGCGGCGTTCCCGCGTGGCCGAAGTACATCGAGATCGCCACGCTCTGGATTCTCACGCCGTTCGCCGGCGGCGGCTTCGCCTACGGGATCGCCCGAATCCTGCGCAGCGAACCGTTCGCGGAGGAGTATCTCATCATCGGGCTCGCGGCGCTCGTCGGCGTGATCGTCGCTAACCTCGAGTTCGCGATCCTGGGTTCGGGGAGTACCGGCGGGGCGTCGATCGCCCAGGCCTCGAGCGGCTGGGTTCCCGGCCCGTCGTTCGTCGGTGTCGTCGCCGCGACGACCGTTATCGCGGCGCTCTGGGCGGGGGGGATCGCGATCGATCTCAACGCGGGAACCGAACGCGGCGAACGTCACTTCCTGTTGATCCTCGGGGGACTGGTCGCGTTCTCCGCGGGCGGAAGCCAGGTCGGACTGGCGGTCGGACCGCTCATTCCGCTGTCGGGCGACGTCGGACTCCCTCTGATCGCCCTGCTCGTGGGCGGGGGCTTCGGCCTCCTGCTCGGGTCGTGGACCGGTGCGCCGCGGATGATCAAGGCGATTTCCCAGGACTACTCCTCGCTCGGACCGCGCCGGTCCATCGCCGCGTTGATCCCCTCGTTCATGATCGCCCAGACCGCCGTGCTGTACGGCATTCCGGTTTCGTTCAACGAGATCATCGTCAGCGCGATCATCGGCAGCGGGTACGCCGCGGCCGGATCCGGCGGCGGCGTCAGCGCCAGCAAGATGGGGTACACCGTCCTCGCGTGGGTCGCTTCGCTCGCCGGTTCGATCATCATCTCCTACGCCGGATTCGTTGCGATCGATTTCGCGCTGTTCTGATACCGAGGTACGTTTCGACCGGGCAGGCGGCCCCGAACATCTTCACCTGACTTTGGTCCGCTCGCGTGTGCCTTGTTCGACATCGAACAGGCTTTACACGACCGGTGGCGAGTTCATCTATGGACGAGGATGCGACCGTGGATTCGCCCGATTCAGAGACGATCCAGTGGCGACGCGACGCCTCGACGTCACGAACCGTTCGCCTCCTGTGGTCGCTCGGCGTCGGCACGTTCTTCGCCGCAATCGGTATCATCGTCTTCTGGCGACTGTACGATCTCGCCAGCCAGGCCGGCGGCGGATCGGTCATTATCGCTCTGTTCGCCGCGCTCGCCGTGACGATCCTCGCGTTTGCCGCTACCAGCAACACCGAACGACGACTCGAGCGACTCGCCCGACGGCTGCCCGTCACCGCGCCGTCGGGGACGGGCCTCGAGCGCGCGATGGACGCCGCCCTCGGGACGCTCGCGATGGTAACCGTCATCGGGACGCTGATGGCGATCGGTCGAGTCGTCTCCCAGCGGGAGTTACTGGGCGGTCTCGGTGCCGGACCGTTCACCGGGACGGCCGCGCTGTTGCTCCCGCTCGCGCTCGTCGCGCTCGTCCTCGCGTCGTTCCTGCGATCCGTCGGCACGCTCGACCGCGAGAAACGGACGCTCTTCCTCTACGATCCCGATCAGGTGATCGACCTCGATGTCATCGAGGGCGTCTCGACGCGCCGGTTCGGCGACGCGACGATTCTGACACTCGAGTACGCCCAGCCGGACGGCCAGTACGTCGCGGGACCGCGTCGGCTCGTCGTCCCGCCGAACGTCGCTCGGGAAGTCCAGGCGCTCATCGAGCGGTCGGCCTAACGCTCGAGTACCAGCACGTACCGCGTCAGCGACCGGTGCACGCGGCGTTCGAACGCGGCCTCGAGTTCCCACCCCGCATCCCGCGCCTCGCTCGCCCACGATCGATCCGCGACCATCACGGCTCGCGGCGCAACCCGCCGGGCTTCGGCGAGTGCCCCCGAGACGAGATCCTCGAGTCGGTGCGTTTCGATCTTCGACTGGCGGCCGTACGGGGCGTCGAAGACCACGCCGTCCACGGCGTCGTCCGCGATCGGCAGCCGTGTCGCATCGCCGCGGCCGACGTGCCACGCGCCGCGAGGGACGCCGACGGGCGAGGGGTCGCCCGTCTCGAGGAAGTGCGCTAGATTCTTCCGAGCGCCGCCGACCATCTTGGCCTGTGCGTCGGTACCGATCACGTCCGCGCCGACGAGGCCGGCCTCGACGAGGACGCCGCCAGTGCCACACATGGGATCGAGAACCGTCGCCCCGGGGCAAGCGCCGGCGACGTTCGCGACGGCCCGAGCGAGCAGCGGATCCATGCTTCCGGGCTGGAAGAAGGGTTTGTCCGTCGGCGCTCGAGCGCCGAAGTCACGGACGCTCTCGGCTGCGAGCCAGCCGAGTGCGCAGACCGACGCGTGCTCGCTCCGTGGGTCCGTTCCGACGGTCTCGAACAGATCGCCCGTCTCCGCGTCGGCCGTGAGGCCGCCGGTCTCGAGCGGTCCCGCCGAAAACGCCGCCCGGAGCAGGTGGTCCGGCTCCTCGAGATCGACCGTGAACCCCCGATCGACCAGGATTTGGCCGAGTTCACGCTCGGCTTGCTCGGTGCTGACGCCACTCGAGCCGTGGATATCGGTCGCCCGCACGGCGACGCTTCCCTTGCGATCGATGGGGGCGGTCTCGAGCAACGCACCGGCGCTCGCGAGGTCGGCGTCGGTGCGGCCGAGCAACTCGCTCGCGCGGTGCGTGTAGGTCAGTCCGCGAACGCGCTCGGGGACGATGGCGTTCGCGGTGGCGAGTCCGGGAGCGATTCGCCGGACGTCGGCCGCAGCGCTGGCTGCTTCGCGGGCTGCGAACGCGTCGTCCTCGCCGCCGAGCTCGAGCAGGTACACGGCTATGCGTCACCGGGGACCGGCCATGAGCCTACCGCTTTTCGGGTACGCCACCGCCGTTGAACCGTCCGCTGATATCGACTGTGAGCCGCTAACAATCCTGAATCCGCTGGATCTTCTCCGTCAGCGCCCGTCGTATATACCGGATATATCAGGTGGCGGTACTAAGCTTTATAAACCTTAAATACGTCTTTTTAAGCGACTAATGACGGATCCCAAGGACACCATCAACATCGAAAACGTGGTGGCGTCGACCGGCATCGGACAGGAACTCGATCTCCAGAGCGTTGCCATGGACCTCGAGGGGGCCGATTACGACCCCGAACAGTTCCCCGGTCTCGTCTACCGTACCCAGAACCCCAAATCCGCCGCACTCATCTTCCGCTCGGGGAAGATCGTCTGTACCGGCGCGAAAAGCACCGACGACGTCCACGAGAGCCTTCGAATCGTCTTCGATAAGCTCCGTGAACTCCAGATCCAGGTCAACGAGGATCCGGAAATCGTCGTCCAGAACATCGTTACCTCGGCCGACCTCGGCCGCAACCTCAATCTGAACGCGATCGCGATCGGACTCGGCCTCGAGAACATCGAGTACGAACCCGAGCAGTTCCCGGGACTGGTCTACCGACTCGACGAACCCGAAGTCGTCGCCCTGCTCTTTGGCTCCGGGAAATTGGTTATTACCGGCGGGAAGAAACCGGTCGACGCCGAACACGCCGTCGACAAGATCGTCTCCCGTCTCGAGGACCTCGGCCTGCTCGAGTAACGCGACCGCCGTTTCCGTTCCGTTTTCGACCGCTCCTCGAGTGACGACGTCCGCAGCGGCGTCGATACCCGCCGCGGCGGTCGTGACCGCAGTCATTATCAGGGTATTAGACCCACGGTTCAGTTCGTTCTCGCCGTTCGCGTTCGTTACGTCTCCGACAGTAACGTCCAGAGACCCCTGTCCACGATATCGCTCGCTGAAGCGGCCGAGTCGATCACGAAGGCCAGTCACCGAGTTCGATTACGGACGGTCTCCGGCGGTATTCACGGATTACCGATCGTTCAACGACGATTGAACGGTCTAGAGCGGGCTGAATTGACGATTGCTATCGGAACGACCGGCCTCGTTTATCCCCTCCTGGATTTGAGAGTCAGCTATCGATGACGATCAACACAGACCGGCTGACGACCGCCCTGGACCGGCGTACTCCTAGCAGTCGCGAGCAACTCGACGGCCCCTTCTCGCAGGCGGCGGTTCGTCGGATACTGGCCAACGATCGTCGACGCGAGGTGCTCCGCTGTCTGCTCGTCGAGGACGGCCCGCTCGAGATGCGCACGCTGGTCGCACGGATCGCCGACGACGAACACGACGCGACGTCGGTGACGCCGCTCCTCGAACTGCGCCAGCGCGTCCACGTCTCGCTGTGTCGAACCCACCTCCCGCTGCTCGAGGATCATCACATCCTCTCCTACGACCGAATTCGGGGGCTGGTCTCTCCCGGGGCGACCCTCTCCGTATTCGAGTCGATGCTCGAATTCGACGGCCTCGAGCGCCCGATCACGGCTCGGTTGGAGTCGCGCTCGTAGTACCCCTGCCCGATTGAGCCCCGGCCGTAGCAACCGGTAGAATACGACGGTCGTTCGCGACGGCCCGTGCCTACTCGACCAGTCGCTCGATCTCGGTGACCAGGATATCGCTCGCGCCCGCCTTCTTGACCTCGGTGATCGTCTCGAAGACGTCGCTCTCGTCGACGACGACGTGGACGGCCACCTTTCCGTCACCGCTTCGAGACGCTCCCGGAGCCTCGTCGCTCTTCTCGGCGATATCCATCACCGTCGGTCCGCCGAGGCCGGGGATGACGTCCCGGACGTCGTCGAGTTTCGCCTTCGGGACGTTCATCATCAGATAGCGCTTGCCCTCTGCCTGCTTGACCGAGGTGAGGGCGGTCCGGACCTCCTCGACTTTCGGCTCGTCGACGACGTCTTCGCGCCCGAACAGTCGGACGGAACTCGAGAGCACGTCGTCGATGACGGCCAGCCGGTTCATCTTGAGCGTCGTCCCGGTGCTCGTGATGTCGACGATGGCGTCGGCCATCTCGACGTGGGGCGTCAGCTCCGTCGCGCCCGTCACCTCGACGATATCGGGCTCGACGCCGGTGTCCGCGAAGAAGTCCGCGGTGATGTTCGGGAACTCGGTCGCGACGGTCTTGCCGGCCATGTCCTCGACGGTCTCGAGGTCCCCGTCTTCGGGGGCCGCGAGGACGAGTCGACAGCGCCCGAACTCGAGGTCCAGCAGCTCGGAAACGTTGTCGACGCGGGCCTCGTGGACCTGATCGAGTCCCGTGATCCCGAGGTCGGCCGCGCCGTCGGCGACGTACTCCGGGATGTCCGCCGCGCGGGCGAAGAGGACGGAGATATCGGGATCGACGGTGTCGGCGTAGAGCTTTCGGTCGGCACCGTTCTCGAGGTGGAGCCCCGCCCGCTCCAGGAGGTCGATCGTCGGCTCGTGCAGGCGGCCCTTGTTGGGAACGGCGATTCGCATTTGCCAACAGTTCGGCGTCGGTGGGGAATTGTCTTTTCATCCGGAGGTCCCCCGCCCTCCCGCCGGATCGTATACCATACGGCGTACCCCGTATGGCGTACACCAACAGGCTCATAGGAGTGCCCGTACAATGACAGTACATGTCGCGAAACCGCGGGGATTCCGGCCGATTCACCGATACGACCACGCTGGCCGACGTTCTCGACGTTTTCGACGCGGTGGAGGGTCCGGTCGTCACGTCGGGCGATATCGCCGAGTCGCTCGACTGTTCCCGGGAGACCGCACGCCGGAAACTCCGGGCTCTCGAGGAGGACGGACGCGTCGCGAGTCGGAAAACCGCCGGACGAGTCGTGTGGTGGCGCACGGATCCGACGGCGACTGATGGAGACGTCGACCCGAACGATCCGTTCTGGGAACTGGAACCGGGCCGATCCGGGGAGAGCGACGTTTCGGAGCGCGTCGACGAGGTTCTGTACGGTGACGCATGACTGGCGCAGGTGCGATACCGCTGTTCGTCGATACCGGCGCGTTCTACGCTCGGGCCGACGCAGACGACCGGCATCACGACACCGCGAAACGGGTTTTCGAAGGGATTCGCCGCGGTGATCTGGCGTATCGACCGATCTATACGTCTCGGTTCGTTCTCTCTGAACTCGCGACCTTACTGCTCTACAAGATCGGCCACGGTACCGCCGCCCGGACGCTTCGCGCTATCCGCGAGTCCGAGAGCTTCACCGTTTGCTCTGCCGACGAGGCGGCTGCCCGCCAGTTCGAAGCGTACGACGATCAGGAGATATCGTTCGTAGACCACGCGACGAGCGTCCTCGCCGGTGAACGGAACGTCGATCACGTCTTCGCTTTCGATAGCGATTTTCGGACGCTCGAGTTCACGCTCGTCCCCGAGGACACGGATGAGCCGTGAGCGCGGGACGAGTGGGAGCTGACGCAGGCACCGACGGACACCGCTCACACCGACAGATCCGCCCGGCGGAGCAACTGCGCGTTGATCGCCACGATCACCGTGCTCGCGGACATGAGCACCGCGCCGACGGCCGGCGAGAGAAGAATCCCGATCGGGGCGAGGATGCCGGCCGCCAGCGGAAGGGCGAACACGTTGTAGCCCGCGGCCCAGACGATATTCTCCTGCATCTTCCGGTAGCTCTTCGCGCTCAGGCGGACGAGTCTGGCGACGTCGCGCGGATCGTTCTCGACGAGGACCACGTCGGCCGACTCGACGGCGACGTCCGTGCCGGAGCCGATGGCGACGCCGACGTCGGCTCGAGTCAGTGCGGGGGCGTCGTTGACGCCGTCGCCGACCATCGCGACGAGGTGGCCCCGCTCCTGTAACTCGAGGATCTTCTCGTCCTTGTCTTCGGGCAACACCTCGGCGAAGACGGTGTCGATGCCGAGTTCGTCGGCGACGCTGTGCGCGACGTCCGCGTCGTCGCCGGTCAACATCGCGACCTCGACGCCCATCCCGTGGAGCGCGTCGATCGCCTCGAAACTCTCCTCGCGGACCACGTCCGCGAGCGCGACTGCACCGACCACGACCTCGTCGTGCAAGACGTAGACGACGCCCTCGCCCCGAGCGCCGGCTTCGTCGGCGAAGCGCTCGAGTTCGGAATCGGGCTCGATCTCGAGGTACCGGAGTAGGTTGGGGCCGCCGACGGAGGCGGTTCGGCCGTCTCGACCGCCCGCGTCGCCCGTCTCGTCGGCACCGTCTCCGCCGCCGGGCGTTACGGCCGGGGCGGTGTCGCGTTCGACCGTCGCGCGGACGCCCCGCCCCTCGAGCGCCTCGAACCCGCGGACGTCGGGGACGGACAGCCCGCGATTCGCGGCTTCGTCGCGGACGGCCTGGGCGATCATGTGCTCCGAATCTCCCTCCACGGCGGCCGCGAGCCGCAGGACGTCGTCCTCGTCCCGGCCCTCGACGGTCGCGATCTCGACGATGCCCTGCTCGCCCGCCGTGAGCGTCCCGGTCTTGTCGAAGACGACGGTGTCCAGGTTGCGCGCTCGCTCCATGGCGATCCGGTCGCGGACGAGCATGCCGTTCCGGGCCGCCATCGAGGTGTTGATCGCGACCACGAGCGGGACCGCCAGCCCGAGTGCGTGCGGACAGGCGATGACGAGTACCGTGACGACGCGCTCGACGACCGGGAGTCCGAATCCGATGGCGATCGACCAGGCGACGGCGGTCACGGCCGCGACGCTAATGGCCGCATAAAACAGCCAGCCCGCGGCCCGGTCGGCCAGCACCTGCGTCCTCGAGCGGCTCTCCTGGGCCTCCTCGACGAGGCGTACGATACCCGACAGCGTCGTCTCCTCACCGGTCGCGGAGATGCGAACGCGAAGACTGCCATCCCGGTTGGTCGTCCCGCCGATGACCTCGTCGCCCGGCTCCTTCCCGACCGGCTTCGACTCGCCGGTCACCATGGACTCGTTGACGTTCGATTCGCCCTCCTCGACGACGCCGTCGGCGGGGACGTTCGAGCCGGGTCTGACGAGGACGAGGTCGCCCTCCTCGAGGTCGTCGACGGAGACTTCCGTCGTCTCCCCGTCCGCTGTGATCCGCTCGGCGGTATCGGGCAGCAGTTCCGCGAGTTCGTCGAGCGCGCCCGACGCGCGCCTGACGCTGCGCATCTCTATCCAGTGGCCCAGCAGGAAGATGACGATCAGGGTCACGAGCTCCCAGAAGAACGGCTCGCCGATGGGGAAGACGGCCGCGACGACGCTGTAGCCGAAGGCGACGGTGATCGCGAGCGAGATGAGGAGCATCATTCCCGGCTCGCGGTTCCTGGCCTCGACGGCACCCATCCGGAGGAACGGAACCCCGCCGTAGGCGAAGACGGCCACGCCGAGGGCGGGCGCGACGAACTCGCTTCCCGGGAACGTCGCGGCGGTGAAGCCGAACCACTCCTGAAGCATCGGGCTGTAGTACAGCACCGGCAGGGAGAGCACGAGGCAGACCAAAAAGCGCTTCCTGAACAGTTCCTCGTGGTCCGTGTGGTCGACGTGTTCGCCGCGGTCGCCGTCGTCGGACTCACCGCCGTTCTTGGGGCCGGAAGCATCGTGCTCGCCACGATCACGTTCGCCGGCTTCGTGGTCCGCGCGCTCGACGCGTCGCCCGTCCGGCGTCTCGTCGGCACCCGGGGCGGCGCGATACCCGTTACAGACCCGACAGCAGGAACAGTAGCTGTCGGTCGGTTTCCCGTCTCGAGCGTCGATCTCCGACCTCGCGTGGGACGGATCGTCATGCTCGCGGTACGAATCGGTCATTAGCGCCGCTCACCTCGCTCAGCCATCGGCGACTAGTTCGCGACGGAACACCGTAGTTTTCACACCTTGCTCAGTCGGACGGTATCGAACCTACTTTACTTTCGAAAATCACAGCCGGATACATTCGCACTTTCCAAGGCACAACCCGCTTGAACGTGTCTCCCCTACATCCACACATGAACACGAGACGAGCCCACCTCGAGATCACCGGCATGTCCTGTTCGACCTGCTCGGGGACCGTCGAGGACGCGGTAGCGGGCCTCGAGGGCGTCGAGTCGGCGAGTGCGAACTACGCGACCGACGAGGGGACGGTCGCGTACGATCCCGACGAACGCTCGCTGGCCGACATTTACGACGCGATCGAGGACGCGGGCTACGAGGCCGCCTCGGAGACGGAGACGATCACGGTGATGGGGATGTCGTGTTCGACCTGTTCCGAAACCGTCGAAGACGCGGTCACGGACCTCCCGGGCGTGATCGGCGCGGACGTGAACTTCGCTTCGGACGAGGCCCGGATCCGGTACAACCCGAACGATGTCTCGCTCGGCGAGATCCACGCGGCCATCGAGGGGGCCGGTTACGACCCCGTCCGCGGCGAGACCGCGGATACTCGGGGCTCGAGCCAGCGCGAGCGCGCCGTCGAGAAGGCGCTTCGCCGCCAGCGCCGACTGGTGATCGGCGGCGGCATCCTGACGCTGCCGTTCGTCCCGATCATGCTCGCGATGCTCGGGCTCGTGTCGGTTCCGGACGCCGTCGCCGGTATCGGGATCGGCTGGCTCGAGTTCGCCCTCGCGACGGTACTCATGGCGACGCTGGGCCGGGAGTTCCTCGCCGGTGCCTATCGCGCGTTCTCGCACAATCGCCGGGCGAACATGGACACGCTCGTGGCGATGGGTTCTTCGGCGGGCTACGTCTACAGCGCGGCGGTCCTCTTCGGACTGATCGCCGGTGCCGGTCTCTACTTCGAGGCCGTCGCCTTCATCCTCTGGTTCATCACGCTCGGCAACTGGCTCGAGATCCGGTCGAAAGCCCGGGCCGGCAACGCGTTGCGCGAACTGCTCGAGATGGAGGCGGACGAGGCGACGGTCGTCGAAGACGGCGAGGAGACGCGGCTCCCGCTCGAGGACGTCGCGGTCGGCGACGTGATGAAGGTCCGACCGGGCGAGCGGATTCCGACGGACGGCGTAGTCGTCGACGGCCAGAGTGCCGTCGACGAGTCCATGTTGACGGGCGAATCGGTGCCGGTCGAGAAAGGTGAGGGCGACGACGTCGTCGGCTCGACGATCAACGAGAACGGCGTCCTGCTCGTGGAAGCGACGCAAGTCGGCTCCGAGACGGCGATCCAGCAGATCGTCGACCGGGTCAAGGAGGCCCAGTCGCGCCAGCCCGAGATCCAGCGGCTGGTCGACAGGGTGAGCGCCTACTTCGTCCCCGCGGTGATCGGCAACGCCGTCATCTGGGCGACGCTCTGGTACGTCTTCCCCGACCGACTGGCCGCGGTCGCGAACTGGCTGCCGCTGTGGGGCCTCGTCGAGGGCGGCCCCGAAGTGGCCGCCGTCGGCGGCGCTGGCGTCCCGCTCCTCGAGTTCTCCGTCATCGTCCTCGCCTCGGCCCTGCTGATCGCCTGCCCCTGCGCGCTGGGGCTGGCGACGCCGGCCGCGACGATGGTCGGCTCGACGCTCTCGGCGACCAACGGCGTGCTGTTCAAGGGCGGCGACGTCCTCGAGCAGGTCCGCGACATCGACACGGTCGTCTTCGACAAGACGGGAACGCTGACCCACGGCGAGATGACCCTGACGGACGTGGAACTCGTCGGTGACCGGGCGGCTACCGACGGCGGAGCCGACGCGACATCGGACGGCGGCGCGCTCGTCGACCCGCAGGAACGCGAGGAGGACCTCGAGTCGTTCGTCCTCGGGGCGGCCGCGACGGCCGAATCCGGCTCCGAGCACCCGATCGCGCGGGCGATCGTCGAGGGAGCCGAGGAACGCAGTATCGAGGTCGGCGAGGTCAGCGAGTTCGAGAACGTTCCGGGTCACGGTATCCGCGCCGAGACCGACCGCGGGAGCGTCCTGATCGGTCGCCGAAAACTGCTCGAGGACGCGGGTATCGACACCGAACCCGCCGAGGAACCCCTGACGCGACTCGAGCGCGAAGGGAAGACGGCGATGCCGGTTGCGGTCGATGGTGAACTCCTCGGCGTGCTCGCGGTGGCCGACGAAGTCCGCGAGAGCGCCAAAGAGACCGTTGCGGCGCTCCACCGGCGCGGCATCGAGGTCGTGATGCTCACCGGCGACAACGAGCGCACCGCTCGAGCGGTCGCCGAACAGGTCGGGATCGATCCCGACAACGTTCGCGCGGCGGTGTTGCCGGAGGACAAGGCCGACCACATCGAGGCGCTTCAGGACGGCGGTGGGCGAACCAACGGTTCGCGGGTGATGATGGTCGGCGACGGCGTCAACGACGCGCCCGCACTGACGACCGCACAGGTCGGGGTCGCCATCGGCTCCGGCACCGACATCGCCATCGAGAGCGCCGACGTGACCCTGATGCGCGACGATCCGGCGGACGTGCTCAAGGCCGTCCGCATCTCCGAGGCGACCATCTCGAAGGTTCGCCAGAACCTCTTCTGGGCCTTCGCCTACAACACAACATTGATCCCCATCGCCTCGCTCGGCCTCCTGAATCCCGCGCTCGCGGGGCTGGCGATGGCCGCCTCGAGCGTGAGCGTGATGGCCAACAGCCTCTCTTTCGCAACGTACGATCCCCACGAGGACTACCGGCCGGTGGTACTACGGCCGCTCGAGTGGCTCCGGCGGTAATCGGACGCGACACCGACACGAGCCGGGTCAGTGCAATTCCGGCGGTGCGTTGAGTTCGGCGACGTACTCGCTCCCGTCGTACTGGACGACCCGTTCTCCGGCTCCGTCCTCTCGCTCGAGGGCCGGTTGCGAGAGAAACCGTTCGGAGAGCCTATAGCTGGTTCGGACCGATACCCGTCGGCCGACGGCCGCCTCGAGAAGCGTGGCCGGCGATCGATTCCATTCGACAGTATAAGGCCCTCGCAGGAGAAACGCCGATCCATGACGACACTGGCGATCACCGGCGGGCAGGTGCTGTTGCCCGACATCACGGTGACCCGCGCGGACGTACTGGTCGATCAGGACGGCGGCGAGATCCTCGAGATCGGAACCGAACTCGCGGGCGACGCTGACGAGACGCTCGAGGCGACGGATTCGCTCGTCACGCCGGGCTTCGTCAACGGACACTGTCACGTCGCGATGACGTTGCTTCGGGGCTACGCCGACGACAAGGCGCTCGACGCGTGGCTTCGGGAAGACATCTTCCCGACGGAAGCCGAACTGACGCCGGAGGACGTCCACCGTGGGGCGAAACTCGGCCTGCTCGAGATGATCAAATCCGGCACGACCTCGTTTGCGGATATGTACTTCATGGTGCCCCGAATCGCCGACGCGGTCGAGGAGGCCGGCCTCCGCGCACGCCTCGGCCACGGCGTCATCTCCATTGCGTCGAGCGACGAGGAGGCCCGGGCCGACGCTCGAGAGGGTCTCGACGTGGCCGAGGAACTCGACGGTCGCGCCGACGGCCGCATCTCGACGGCGTTCATGCCCCATTCGCTGACGACCGTCGGCGGGGAGTACTTGGAGGAGTTCGTCCCGCAGGCCCGCGGTCTCGACGTGCCGATTCACTATCACGCGAACGAGACCACAAACGAGGTCGCACCGATCGTCGAGGAACACGGCGTCCGCCCGATGGCCTACGCCGCCGAGAAGGGACTGCTCGAGCCCGACGACTTCATTGCCCACGGCGTCCACCTCGACGAGAGCGAGATCGCCCTGCTCGCGGAGGCAGGCACGAGCGTGATCCACTGCCCGGCGTCGAACATGAAACTCGCCAGCGGGATGGCTCCCGTTCAGCGGATGCTCGACGCGGGAGTCACCGTGGGCATCGGCACCGACGGCGCGGCCTCGAACAACGACCTCTCGATGCTCGACGAGGCCCGCGACGCCGCCATGATCGGCAAACTCGAGACCGGCGACGCGAGCGCGGTGGCCGCCGAGTCGGTGGTCGAGATGATGACCCGGGGCAGCGCCGAGGCCATCGGTCTGGATACCGGCCGCCTCGAGGAGGGTGCACCCGCCGACATCGCAGTGATCGACCTCGAGAAGCCCCACCTGACGCCGCGTCACGACCTCGTGAGCCACCTCGCCTACGCCGTCGCGGCGGCGGACGTCCGCCACACCGTCTGCGACGGGCGAGTGCTGATGCGCGATCGGGACGTGCTGACGCTCGACGAAGACGCGGTTCGATCGCGGGCGAGCGAGGCCGCCGAGGCGCTGGTCGATCGCGCCGAGACGTAAGTTGCTTGCGAGGGCGAACGAAAATATGAACGCTTACACCGTATTATAAACGCTTAAAACGTTTATCCGCCGGTTTCGTCGAACCGGAAACGCCCAGAACTGCCGGCCGGATTTATTTACGGATCTCCGAATGTCTCGAGCGGATGAATAACAGAGAACTGTTCGCGGCGGCCGTGGCTGCCGCCGTGTTGCTGTCGCTGTTCGCGTTGCCGGGTGCGGTGGCCGCGACCGTAGACGCATCGATCGCCGACGACGAGGATATCGAAGGCCCCGACGATAACGAAGCCACTGATGGCAACGAAACCGACGACGAGAACGAAACCGATGATGGTGACGACGTCGACGATCCCTCGATCTCCGTCACGCAGGACGGGAACACCGTCACCGTGAGCCTTACCGCCGGTGGCGAGGCCGTCACGAACACGACCGTCACGGCTGAAGCTGTCGACGGGAACGTCTCCTACTCGGCCGGCGAGACGACGGACGCGAACGGCACGGCGACGTTCGACGCGCCGACGACCGACGAGAGCGTCGACGTCGTGTTCGAGGCGACCGTCGACGACGAGCCGGTCGAGACGACGGCGACCCTCGAGCGGGTCGAGGACGCTGACCCGAAGAGTTTCGGGCAACTCCTCGACGAGTTCAAGACCAACGACGTGACCGACGACGAGCCGCTGGGGCTCCAAATCGCTTCCTTCGTCGTCGAGACCAACCCGGGTAACGCGCCGGATCACGCTGGCCCGCCGAGCCACGCCGGACCGCCGGACGAGGATACCGACGAGAAAGACGATCAGGACCCGTCGGACGAGAAGGGTAACGGCGGCGGCCCGCCGTCCCACGCCGGCTCGTCTCCCTGAGAACTGACCGACGGACGCCGCTCGACGGTTCGATTCCCGCGTTGTCAGAGGCACGATCCCGTCGCCGGCGTCCGAAGCGATCGCGGCGCTCGCATCGAGTCGAGCGCCACCGATCGAAACGAGACGGACGGGTACCGTTCGGAATCACTTTGGCTATCGGTACTGCAACCCGCGACCGATCGACCTCGAGCCGCGGCTCCCGTCGGATCCGGTTCGGTAGCGTTTTGACGCGCGTCCCACTCCGTTATCGTATGACCGACTCTGCGTATCCGCCGATCAGCGACCAACTGTCGGAAGCCGCCGAGCAGAGCTCGACGAACCCTGAAATGGAATTTCAGGACCTCGAGTCCGCACGGGAGGAGGGGCGTCGGAAGATGGACTGGGCCACCCAGCACATGCCGATTCTCGAGCACGTCCGCGAGGAGTTCGTCGCGGATCAACCGTTCGAGGGCGAGCGCATCGGGATGGCGATGCACGTCGAAGCGAAGACGGCGATCCTCGTCGAGACGCTCGCCGAGGGCGGCGCTGAGGTCGCGGTGACGGGCTGCAACCCGCTTTCGACCCACGACGACGTCTCGGCCGCACTCGACGCCCACGAGAACATCACCAGCTACGCCAAACGCGGCGTCGACGACGAGGCGTACTACGACGCCATCGAGGCCGTCATCGCCCACGAACCGACTGTCACCGTCGACGACGGGATGGACCTCGTCGCGGCGATCCACGAGGACTACCCCGAACTCATCGACGGCATCGTCGGCGGAGCCGAGGAGACGACCACCGGCGTTCACCGCCTGCGCGCGATGGACGCGGACGGGGCACTCGACTACCCCGTCTTCGCGGTCAACGACACGCCGATGAAGCGCCTCTTCGACAACGTCCACGGCACCGGCGAGTCCTCGCTGGCCTCCATCGCCATGACCACGAACCTCTCGTGGGCCGGCAAGGACGTCGTCATCGCCGGCTTCGGCTACTGCGGCAAGGGCGTCGCCCGGAAGGCATCGGGCCAGAACGCGAACGTCATCGTGACCGAAGTCGAGCCCCGGCGCGCCCTCGAGGCCCACATGGAGGGCTATGAGGTCATGCCGATGGCCGAGGCCGCCGAGGTCGGCGACGTCTTCCTCACGACGACCGGCAACCGGGACGTCATCGTCGAGGAGCACTTCGAGGAGATGCAAGACGGCGTCCTGCTGGCCAACGCGGGCCACTTCGACATCGAGATCGATCTCGACGCGCTCGACGACCTCGCGGTCGACCGCTACGAGGCTCGCGACGGCATCGAAGCCTACGAGATGGCCGACGGCCGACGGCTGAACGTCATCGCCGAGGGCCGCCTCGTCAACCTCGCCGCCCCCATCTCGCTCGGCCACCCCGTCGAAGTGATGGACCAGAGCTTCGGCGTGCAGGCCGTCTGTGTGCGCGAGATGCTCGAGAACGGGGACGAGTACGACGCGGGCGTCCACGACGTCCCCGACGAACTCGACACAGAGATCGCCGAGATCAAACTCGAGGCCGAGGACGTCGACTTCGACTCGCTGACGGACACCCAGCGCGATTACATGGGTAGCTGGGACCACGGGACGTAAGCGATTTCAGCCGACCCGTCTCGAAGGATAGCGGCTACGAAGTCTCGTACTCGCTCCCGTTTTCTTGCGGTGGCGCGCGCTGGTTACGTGCTCGGCCGATCGCTCCCGGAGTACCGCCTGATTCGAACGCGAAAACGGCGCTCTTCGAGCCTCTATCTCGTCTCGCCGGTTTCGTCTCCGACGGCCGACTGATCCACTACGAACACCAGGCTGCCGTCCTCGAGGCCGCCGAGGCGAATCCTGACGGGAAACGTCGATCCCGATTTCCGGCGGCCGGTACAGGTACCGGTCCAGCGCCACCCGTCCGCGACGGTCGGAATGGCGGTCTTCTCGAGGCGCTCGACGCTGTCGTCGGCGAACAGTGCTTGCCACGGCGCTCCGAAGAGCGCGTCGCGGTCGTAGCCGAACTGCATCGCGTACGAGCGGTTTGCGAACCCGAATTCGCCGTCGGGATCGACGATGGCGATCGCATCCTGGGCGAGTTCGATGCTGGCCAGCGACCGCCGCGACAGGGCGTCGAGGCGGCGGTGGTGGACGAGCGTCCGGATCCGGTGGCCGAGCCGTTCGGCCGCGACGGACGCGGCGCGTTGGCTCACGTAGTCGGTCCACCGGGTATTCTGGACCGTGTCGACGATTCCGGCCGTCCCTTCGCGGTCATCCATGAGGAAGACGACCGGGAGGTCGGGCACCCGCTCTCTGACCCGCTCGAGGAGATCGTCCCCGTTTCCGGTCGCCGCGGGGTATTCGCTGACGAGGCAGTCGATATCGTCGAGACACGTCAGCGGATCCGTAACCGACGGCCGCGTCCGGATCGAAAGCCCGTCGTCGTCGCCGACGGTCGCTTCGATCCGTTCTCTGTACTGCTCGTCATCGACGACGACGAGGGCGGTAATCCGATCGGCGACCGGCGACGGCTCTCGGCAGTGCGTCTCCATCGAAGTGCTGGTCATCGGCGCGTCTCCGGTCCGTCCCACCTACGGTCGCTCATGGACCGTGTCATCGATCAGAATCGTTCCGTCGTTCCGGACCTCGACCGAATGCTCGCCGTAAGCGAACTGAATCCGCGCGTTTGCGGTCGTATTCCCCTGAAAGAGTTGATCGAGTGCCTCGGGATCGACGACGTGATACAGCGGCTCGAGGTCGATGGGATCTGTGTCGGTCGCGTCGGCGAGCGCTTCGATGACGGAGAGGCTAATCGAATCGTTGTGATAGTCAAGCATCGTCCCAGGCATGTTAGTTGATACAAGTCGGACGACGGGTATTCTACTGTTCATTATACACGTACGCCCGTTGGGCCTGGGACGCTACATGTATTGAATGACGATCGAAATCGCGCCACCGAATCGGGAAAATATCCCGTTGGGAGCCAGTCAGTGACTGTTCGATCGCCGCCCGCGAATCGTCGCTGGCGATACCGATCACTCGGATTCGATCGACGCCGTCCCGCTGAAGCCCGCTTAGTACCGATCAACGATTTATATTCGGTACTATTATCCTTACATTATGTAAAAGTGAGAGATTTATAAGCCGCACCTCTCATTAGTAACCATTGCGTATCCACCCTATGAACATCCCGTCGTTTCGCGGGGGATCACTCGAGCGTGTTACTACCCGGCGGACACTGCTGGTCGTTCTCGGAGCGGTTGCGATCGTGTTCGGAATCGTCTCCGTCCTGACGGGAGCGTCGGATCTCGGCGGCGCGACGCCGGGATCGACGGTGTTCGTGCCGGTTTTGCTCGGTCTCGCCGCACACGGCGGCACCGGTCAGGAAGCCGCTATCGAGCAACTGACGACCGACCTCGAGGCGTTCGTCGCCGCCGTTTCCGACGCTCGAGACGCGGACGAAAGCGAGTCGGAGCGAGCGGATCGGATCCGGAACGCGGACGTGGACTTCGAACTCGATCGAGACGACGACATCGGGCGCCTGTCCGAGGCGGTCGAGGAGCTGGCGAAGACGGTTCAGGAACGGGAGCGCCAGTTCACCGACCGCGAGCGGGAGCTACGGGCGACGAACGAACGGTTCCGCGCGATCATCGAGGCGTCGCCAGCCGCGCTCGTTGCCGTCGACCTCGAGGAAACCGTCGAACAGTGGAACCCGGCAGCCGAGCGTATCTTCGGCTGGAGCGCCGACGAAATCCGCGGCGAACCGCTGCCGATCGTTCCGCCGGACCGGGACGACGAGGCCGAGCCGCTTCTTCACCGGCTTGAGTCGAGCGAGCCGATCACCGGCGTCGAAACGGAGCGACTGACCAAGGACGGTTCGCGGGTCGACGTGAGTCTCTCGAAAGCGCCGTTTCGAAACGCCGAGAGTGACGTCGTCGGCGTCATGGCCGCGTTCGAGGATATCACCGAGCGCAAGGAGGCGGAACGGCAGTTGCGCGAACGGGAACGCCGACTCCGGACGCAGACGTCGTTTACTAACGACCTGCTCGATGCCGTCGACGACGTCTTCTACGTGATCGACGAGCACGGCGACGTGCAGCGCTGGAACGAGACGCTTCCCGCGGTGAGTAACTACTCGGACGGCGAGATCGGGTCGATGAACGCCGTCGAATTCTTCGTCGAAGACGATCGAGCGCTGATCGAAGGTGCCATCGACGACGCGCTGACGGACGGACTCGCGAAGGTCAACGCAACCGTCGTCACCAAGGACGGGGAATCGATCCCCTACGAGTTCGTCGCGTCCAGGCTCGAGGACCCCGACGGGAACGCCGTCGTGACGGGCATCGGTCGCGATATCTCCGAACGGAAAGAGCGCGAACGCCAGCTCTCGACGCTGATGAGCAACGTTCCCGGAATGGTGTATCGGTGTCGAAACGAGCCGGACTGGCCGTTCGATTTCGTCAGTGAGGGGTGTCGCGAACTCACCGGGTACGAGCCCGAAACGCTGGAAAACGGCGACGTGAGCTGGTTCGACGATGTCGTCCTCGAGGGCGACGACGAGCTGTGGGAGACGGTCCAACAAGCCGTGGCGGCGCGGGAGCCGTTTCGGGTGACGTTTCCGATTGAAACGGCTGACGGCGAGCGCCGGTGGCTCAGCGAACGCGGTCGCGGCGTCTTCGCCGAGGACGACTCGATCGAGGGCCTGGAGGGCGTGATTACCGACGTTACCGAACAGGTCGAAAGCGAGCGACGGTTCGAGCGAACCACGCGACTGCTCGAGCAGTCCCAGCGACTGGCCAACATCGGGGCCTGGGAACTCGACGTGCGGACCGAGCCGTTCGAGTTGCACTGGACCGACGAAGTCGCCCAGATCCACGGCGTCTCCTCCGGTGACGACGTGGAATTGGCGGACGCACTCGAGTTCTACCACCCCGCGGATCGCCCGAAGATCGAGCGGGCACTCGAGCGCGCCATCGAGTCGGGCGAGCCCTACGATCTCGAGGTACGAATCGTTTCGAACGACGGCGAGCAGCGCTGGGTACGAACGATCGGCGAGTCGGTTCGAGCGGAGCATCTCGACGTCGGTCCCGAAACCGGTCGGGCGAAGCCGGCCGACGAAATCGTCAAAATCCACGGGTCGGTTCAGGACATTACGGATCGCAAGGAGCGCGAACGCGAACTCGAGCGCTACGAGACGATCGTTCAGGCGCTCGACGAACTGGTGTACACCCTCGACGAGGAGGGGAACTTCCGCTTCCTGAACGACGCCACCCACTCGATCGCGGGCTTCGATCCGGAGGATCTAATCGGTGAAAACGTCGCAACGATGATGCGCCGGGACGAACTCGAGACGGCCCGGAACCTGATTCGAGAGCTGTTGCGGGCCGACGAACCGTCTCAAACGTTCGAGATGGCTCTCGAGACCGCGGACGGCGACGTGATCGAGACGGAAAATCACATGGCGCTGTTACCGACGGACGACGGCGAGTTCACCGGCACCGCGGGGGTCATTCGGGACATCACCGACCGAAAGAACCGCGAACGCGATCTCGAGCGAACGACGGACCTGCTAGAGCGCGTCCAGCGCATGGCGAAGATCGGCGGCTGGGAACTGGACGTCCGCGACGAGCCGCCGACGGAGACCTGGTCCGAGGAACTGTACCGCCTGTACGACCTGCCTCGCGACGTCACTCCCACCCTCGAGACGACGCTCGAGCGTTACCATCCGGACGACCGACCGGCCGTACGCAGCGGGATCGAGGCCGCGATGGCGACCGGGACGGGGTACGAACTCGAGGCTCGCCTGCAACCTGCCGCGGGCGACACCAGGTGGGTGCGGGTGATCGGCGAACCGATCTACGACGACGACACCCTCGTCAAGTACCGCGGCTCGGTGCAGGATATCTCCGACCAGAAGCGGCGGGAACTGGCGCTCGAGTCGCTCCACGAAACCGCCCGCGGACTGCTCAACGCCGAGACGGAATCGTCGGTCGCCGACCGCGTCGTCGAGACGGCTGCGGACTTACTCGACTCGGTCAGCGCGAGCCTCTACCTTCTCGATGCCGAAACGAACCAGTTCGAACCGGCGGCTTCGACGAGCGATTTCGCCGATCACTCCGGCGGCGCGCCGTCGGTCGCGGTCGGGAACGCCGATTCGGTCCTCTGGAACACCTACGTGACGGGAACCCAGACGGTCGTCGACGACGCCGAGATCGGTGCGCAGTCCCCGTTGTTCGGCGGCGGCGCTCCCGGCGGGTTGCTGGTCCCGGTCGGTGACCACGGCGTGTTCGTTCTGGTCGCCCCGCCGGCAACGATCGACGACGAGACGCGACAGTTGGTCGAGACACTCGTCGCAACGACCGAGGCCGCGCTCGACCGACTCGAGAGCGAGGCGAGCCTGCGGGAGCGCGATGCGGAACTGGAAGCCCAGAACCGCCGACTCCGGCGGCAGGTCCAGATCACCGAGATCATCAGGGGGATCGACACGTCGCTGATCGGTGCCGAAAGCCGCGCCGAGATCGAACGAACGGTCCCCGAACGGTTGGTCGAAGCCGACACCGTCGCCTTCGCCTGGATCGGCGATATCGACCCGAGCGGAACGACGCTCGAGCCCCGCGCCTGGGCGGGCACCGATCCGGAGTATCTCGATACCGACTCGTTCGATCTCGAGGCCGACGCGCCGGAGCCGTCCGTGCGTACTGCGCGCACCGAGACGCCGACGGTCGTCGAAAACACCGTCGAAGGGCTCCAACGCGAGCCGTGGCGGACGAACGCGCTCGACGCGGGCTATCAATCGGTCGTCTCCGTCCCGATCTCGTTCGAGGAGTATCGGTACGGCGTCCTCTCGGTGTACGCCGACGAACCCGACGCCTTTAGCGACCTCGAGCGAACCGTGTTTTCGGAACTCGGCGAGGGAATCGCGAACGCGATCAACACGACGAAAACGCAGGAAGCGTTACACGCCGAGACGCTCGTCGAACTCACGCTTCGACTCGAGACGGACGACGAGATCCTCTCGCGGATCGCGACTGCGACCGGCGCTCACGTCACCTACGAAGGGCTTGGGACCCACTCCGGGCCGGAGACGGTCCTGTTCTTCGAGACCACCGGCGCGCCGTCGGCCGACGTGCGTCGCGTCCTCGATGACCTCGTCTCCGTCACGGACTCTCGACTCGTTACCGAGTCTGATCACGGCTGTCTCTTCGAGGCGACCATCGCGGGCGACGTCGTCGCCTCCCGGCTGGTTCGCCACGGCGGCAGTCCGCGCTCGATCGCTGCCGACGGCGAGCGAACCGAGATTACCGTCGACGTCCCGACGACAACCGACGTCCGCGAGTTCGTCGGGATGCTCGGCGACCACTACGCCGGCGTCGAACTGCAGTCCCGTCGCCACGTCCAGCGGGCGATGCACACCAGACAGGAACTGGTCACATCGCTGTTCGAAGACCTGACCGACCGACAACTCGAGGTGCTCCGGACGGCGTATCTGGCCGGCTTCTTCGAGTGGCCACGCGAGAGCACCGGCGAGGAGGTCGCCGAGATGCTCGACGTGACCCAGCCGACGGTCAACCGCCACCTCCGAATCGGCCAGCAACAACTGCTGAAACAGCTGTTCGAGAACGGGATGACTTCGGCGGTCGACGACTGATCCGGGCGCGACGTTCCGCTCCAGAAAGGAACGCCCAAGGACCCGGTCCCCGTAGACCCTGTTATGGAGACACCCACCCGGCAACGCGAGCGCGAGTCCGGCCCGCTCCGGTCGGCGCTCGTCGCCATTGGACTGACGATCTTTGGCGTCCTCGTCGCCCCCAACTTCACGACGCTTCCGGCGTTTCTCCTCGATCCTGCGTTGATCACCTCGCCGGCTGATGCGTCGATAACCGCCCGGACGGCGTTGCTGACCCTGAACTTCGTCGGCATAGCGCTGGCCGGTGCCATCTACCTCGCCGTTACCGACCGCGGCTGGTCGTACGTCGATCTCCGGATCCCGTCGAAACGGGGCTGGATGTACGTCATCGCGGGCATAGTCGGAATCCTCGCGTTCTACGTCCTCGTGAGCATCGCCGTCAGTCTGCTCTCGCTGCCCTCCGCGGAAAACGATGTGATGACGTACATCAACGACGATCCGACGATGGTCCTGGTCATGATCGGCATCGTCTTCTTCTTCAACGCGCCGGCGGAGGAGTTCCTCTTCCGTAACATCGTCCAAAAGCGCCTCTACGAGGCGTTCAGTCGCTCCCAGGCTATCGTCATCGCCAGCGCGATCTTCGCGCTCGTTCATTTCCTGTCCTACGCCGTCCTCTCGGACTCGCTGCTCGCGACCGCCGTCCCGATCGTGGTCGTGTTCGGCGGCTCGCTCATCTTCGGCTACCTCTACGCGAAAAGCGACAACCTCCTCGTCCCGATCGCGTCCCACGCCACCTTCAACGCCTTCCAGTTCGGCCTGCTCTACATCGCCCTCGAGTACGATCTCGAGGGAACGGAGCCGACCACCTCGTTGCTGGTCGACCTCGTCGCGAGCGTTCCGCTGTAATCGGGTGCCAACTCCGCCGCGCTGTCCGTTCTTTTATTAGCAATCGCCGGTGAGAGGGGTGTATGTCTCAGGCGAAGGGTGACCGCCGCGAACGCGAACTCGTCAACGCACTCGACGACGCCGGCTTCGCGGTGATGCGTGCACCCGCAAGCGGTTCCGCGACGGAACGCGAACTCCCGGACGTTCTCGCGGGTGACAGCGAACAGTTCTACGCCATCGAAGCCAAATCGAGCGCCGGCGATCCCATCTATCTCACCGGCGAGGAAGTCGAAGCGCTGATCTACTTCGCCCAGAACTTCGGCGCGAAACCCCGAATCGGCGTCCGGTTCGACCGCGAGGACTGGTACTTCTTCCACCCCGGCGACCTCTACGTCACCGACGGCGGCAACTACCGAGTCAAAAAAGAGGTCGCCATCGCGGAGGGCACCGATTTCGCCGAGTTCGTCGGCAAGAGCGAGAAGGTCACGCTCGAGGAGGCCGCCACCGGCGGCACCGACGGCCCGGACGAGGATATCCTCCGCGTGCTTAACGCCGTCGAGAAGGGCGTCATGGAGGTCGAAGAAGCCGCGGAACTGCTCGAGTAACGGGGCTCGAATCCGACTCGGGAGGCGGTCGATACTCGTTCGGCCGGTCTACATTCATCACCCGATGGCCGATTCGCCCGGTCTGTAACCATCATTCGGTGGCCGATTCGACCGATCGGGTCGCCGACATCACGTCCCTACGGGACGGCCGACTTCCGTCGGCTCCGTTAGCGGCCGCTAGTCGTCCGCCGAAACCGTCTCCGCGAGCGTCTCGGGGTCTGCCGGCGCGTACTCGACGATCGACTCGAACGCCTCGAGCGCGAACCGGTCGCCGCTCGTGATCCCCCGCGCGTCGTCGGTTTCGAGTTCGTTCGAGACGAACCGCCGGGCGACGAGGGCCAGTCGGCCGGCGCCGTCCTCGAGTTCCGCCTGCGCTTGCGCGAGCAACAGCGCCGCGGTGAAGACGTCGAAGACGTAGTGGGCGAGGCGCTTGGCCGACAGCTGTGCGTACTCGCCGTCTTCGGCGGCCAGCGTCGCGAGCGCACCCGCGAGGTCGCGGTACTCCGACGCGACCGTCTCGGCGGCGTCCTCGAGCGCCGGATGCGACACCGTCTCGAGGCGTTCCTCGATGGTCTCGAGCAACGGCTCGTGGGCGTCCTCCCGCTCGAGCGCTCGGAGGACGTCCAGCGAGAGGACGTTTTCCGTCCCCTCCCAGATCGGGAGCACCTGCGCGTCCCGGAGCATGCGGTTGGTGACGAAGTCGTTCACGTAGCCGTTGCCGCCGTGGATCTCCATGCCGTAGGAGGCGGTGTCGACGGCCATCCGCGCCGTTCGGGCCTTGGCGATCGGGATCAGGAGCCGCATCAGGCGGTAGGCGTCGTCGTCAGCCGCGCTCGCCGTTCCCGCGGAGCGACGTTCCGCCCGCTCGCGCTCGGCAAACAGCCGCGCCGCTTCGAAGGTAAACGCCGTCGCGGCCTCGTGATCGACTGCCATATCGACCAGGTCCGCACGCATCAACGGGTACTGATCGATCGTCTCGCCGAAGGCCTCGCGGTTCGCGGCGTAGATCTTGCTCTCGAGCAGCACTCGGCCCATAATTCCACAGGAGGCCGCGGCGTTCGAGAGTCGCTCGAGGTTGAGCATTTCGGTCATCTGCCTGAACCCGCGTTCTTCCTCGCCGACGAGGTGCGCGTTCGCGCCGGTGAACTCGACCTCGCCGGTGGGAACGGCGATGGTACCGAGTTTGTCCTTCAGCCGCCGGTACAGCTGGTCGTTCACCGCGTCGGGTTCGAGCGCCCCGTCCTCGAGCAGGTCGCCTTTCGTGACGGGACCGTCCTCGAGGTCCGCATGGGGGACGAGGAACATCGAGAGTCCGTCCGTTCCCTCGGGCGCGTCCTCGGTCCGAGCGAGCGCGAGGGTGCCCTCGGCGTCGATATTCGAACAGAACCACTTCTCGCCGTACAGTCGCCAACACCCGGTTCGCTCGTTCCACTCGGCTCGCGTCTCGTTCGCGCCGACGTCGCTGCCGCCCTGTTTTTCGGTGAGAAACATCGCACCCTCGATCAGCCCCTCGTACTCCCGACTCGTCAGGGCGTCGTAGTACTCGCCGAGGGTGCCGTCGTCGAACTTCTCGAGGACGAGCGCCGCGCCCGCGGTCATCGCGACCGGACAGTCGAAGCCGGCGTCGGCGTAACACAGCAGGTACTGCATCGCGAGGGTGTGCGAGAGCGGCATCGGCTCGTCGCGGCCGGGCGGGGCCTCGAAGGAATCGGCGACGATCCCCATCTCGTAGGCCAATCGCTCGTTCTCGAGTTGTTCGGCCGGGTACCGAACCAGATTCTGGATCTCGCCGTGTTTGTCGTAGGGCTCGAGTTCCGGCCCGTGATCGTCGACGTAGTCGGCGTTGTCCGCGATGGTGTGGCCGACGCACTCGCCGAACGCTGAGAGTCGTGATTCGGCCCACTCGAACTCGTCGGCGGTGTAGATCCGCCGAACCTCCCGCTCGAGCGTCCGATCGAGTTCCCAGTAGTTCACCGCCCGTCCCTCGTCGAATCGGCCGTAGTCGATGCTCGAGGACATGCTATGATAGTTGTTGACGAACAACAATAAAAAGGGTACGAGTCAACTCGAGGTCCGTTGTCGCGCGCTTTCGGACTCGACTACCGCGTGGACTGAGGTCGTGTCGCTTTCTCGAGTCGCGTTCGCGGGAAGACGTAGACCCGCAGCGACTTGGGGACGACGCCGTTCGTGGCGACGGTGGCGTGGGGGTAGACCGCGCCGACGACGGGCACGTCGGGATCGTAGCGCTCGTTCGTCGCGTACTCGGCGACGGTGGTGTCGGCCGCGCCGATCTCGACGGCGTCGGCCCGCAGGTCGGAGACGTCGACGACGGTGAGTCGGTCGCCCGTTTCGCGGTCGATAACGGTATCGCCCGGCCAGATCGTGTGCGCTCCGCAGTAGAAGGGCTCGTTGTCGTCTTCGTCGACGAAGATCGTCTCGCCACACTCCTCGCAGGAGACGGCGATCTCGCCCGGCGGCGGCGTTCGTCCCTCGGTGATTTCGATCGCGATCCGGCGGATGTGCTTGCACCGAGCCTCGCGGAAGACGTGGTCCGGGCAGGTACACCGTCCGCCCTCGAGATCGACGAGATAGGTGTGCCCGCTGGCCGACTCGACCTCGTAGAGGCCGTCGCCGAGGGGCAACACCGACATCGGTTCGGTGCGGGCGCGGCGCGAACGCCCCGCTAAGCGGTTGTTGGGCGGTACTGGCAGTGGTGTCTTCGGTGACGCTGTTGTGTTCATGGGTGCGTCGGGAGTGGATCAGCACCGGGGCTGATCGACGTGTCGCTGGTCGGTTGGCTATTCGAATACGGTAGGTGCTCGAACGAAATAACGGGCTCGCCTGCGATCGCCGGCACGTGCTTTATGAGGGGCTGGGGGAAGCCACCCCGTCAATTCGGGTGAAAATCGAACCCGTTGCCCCGATCGGCGTCTCCAGTCGCGTCCTCCTGCTGCGAGTTCGTCGGTCGCCCCTTCGAAGCGCTTTTGACCGGTCCGAAGAAACCGGTCCGGTAATGCTCGACCGCGACCAAATCATCGAAATCGCCGTGGCCGTCGCCTCCGTTCTCTTGATGCTCAGCGCCATGTTCGGAATCGGATCCCAGTACGGAACCGACAACGGGACGCTGTCGCCAGAAGGCGGCGAGATGCTCGTCATCGCTATCATCGGCTTTATTCTCCTGTTGACCACCGTCGGGCTCGTCCTCGCGTTCCTGATGAACGAACCCGAAGACGAACTCGAACCGGACGACGATGCGGACGCAAAAAGTGCGGTCTGAGTGAGCGTCGGCGTCCGTTTTCGAACGGACCGAGTGGCGGTCGGACGCTTCTTTCTCTAGTGACGAATTGCAGCGACTTGATGGATCGACGGTGACGAGAGCAAGTCCACTCGAGGAGGCGAGCCGCTTTTCGGCGGTCTCACACTCGATTAATCGCCGTTTGCCGACTCGCCGTCGGTCCCGTCGTCTCGCCAGTCCTCGATCTCTTCGTCGTCGGCGTCGTCGATTCGCTCCTCATAGTAGGCCATCGGGTGGGGAATGCGCTCACAGAGGTCGTCTTTGTTCACGCAGTCGCCGTAGGACTGCATCGTCGCACACGAGGGTGCCGAGTACTCCGTCGGGGAGGAATCGCCGCGGATGTGGTCGGTCTGGTACCTGGTCATCTCCTCGCCGAACGAGGAGTTCACCCGATAGAGGTCGACGATCTCGTCGGTGTCCATCCCGATACTCGCCAGAAACGCGGTGATCGCGAACCGGGAGTGGTGGGGCAGGTGCTCGCCCTTCTGAATCTGATCCAACAGGGCCTTCATACACGGCGGGAACAGGTCGGGAACGACCGTATCGATCTCGCGGGTCAACTCGAGGTCCGCCAGCACCTCCCGAATCTCAGCGACCTCGTCCTCGAGTCCGGTCGCGATAACGTCGGGAACGTCGAAGGGGAGTCCCGTCTCGATGTGACTTCGGATGGCTTCTTGGAGCAGGGTGAGCAGTTCGGCGTCCGTGATCGGGACCTCGCCGTCGGCCAGCGCCCGATTGACGAGATGCCACTCGTCCGCCCACAAGTCCTCTGCGAGCGGCAGATAGGTGCCGACGTCGATCCGGTAGCCGTCGGCGGTCTCTCGAACGGCCGTCTGCAGGTCGAACTCCGCGAGCAGCGTCTCGAGGTCCACCCCCGTCGATTCGACGCTCTTGAGTTCGGTCGTTTCCTCGAAATCGGCGGTAAATCGGTCGTACGCGGTCGCGGCCTCGGCGCGGGCGTACTTGCGCACGAGGATCCGCTCGTCGACCATCGAGACCAGCACGCGCGCGACGGGGTAAGAGAGCAACTCGATGCGGGCTTCGCGGCGCGGTTCGCCGATCTCGCCGTCCTCGAGCGCCGCCACGACGCGCTCGCGGGCGCGGTCGACGACCGCCCGGTCTTGCTCGACGACGGTGGCCAGATCGACGGCCTCCGTCGCCACGGCGTCGCGGGCCGCCTCGAGAAACGGGTATCGAGCGTGCAGTCGCTGCATCGGTAATTCGATATTACCGCGCCGGGTTAAAGCCGCTGGTTGTTCGTTCGCTCCCGACCGGCGGCACCCTCGTACTGGATCAGCTCGTCGGCAGCGAGTCCGTCGCGGGTCGGCCGACGAGGGTCGATTTCAAGACGGTCCGACACATCACACCGAGTATGTCACGGGTGCTACGAGACGGCGTGTCGATACACTACGAGTACGACGAGAGCGAGGGCGACGGAACGCCGGTCGTCTTCGTGCAGGGACTGGGCTACGGTCGATGGATGTGGCGCTGGCAACGCGAGGCCGTCGCCGACACCTTCGACGTTATCGCGCCGGACAACCGCGGGACGGGCCAATCCGATACCGGACTGCCACCGCTCATTCCGCGCTTGCCGCGCAAACTTCGCGCGCCGCTGATCTTCAAATTCGCCGGCTACTCGATCGGCGGGCTCGCGGCGGACCTCGAGGCGGTCCTCGACGACGCGGGCATCCGCGAGGCGCACATCGTCGGCGCGAGCCTGGGCGGGATGATCGCCCAGCGCTACGCGCTCGAGTACACCCGCGCGAAGACGCTCACGCTCTGTTGTACGAGCCACGGCGGCCCGGATGCCGTGCCGATCCCCGAGGAGACCCGGGAGTTCATCTTCGACGTTCCGAAGGGCGCGAGCGAACGGGAGAAACTCCGCCACCGGATGCGGCCGGCGTTCAACGAACGCTTTACGAACCGGAATCCGCACCTGATGGATCGAATCCTCGAGTGGCGACTCGAGCAAGACGCCCTCGATCCGGCGCGCGAGGCCCAGGCCGCTGCCGCCCTGAACTTCGACGTCAGCGATCGCCTCGATGGGCTCCGAGTCCCGACGTTGATCCTTCACGGGACCGACGACCGGGTCGTCCCGGCCACCAACGGCACGCTGCTCAAGGAAGCGATTCCGAACGCCCGACTCGAGCGCTTCGAGGGCGGCTCCCACTGCTTTTTCATCGAGGACGCAGAGCGCGTAAACGAGGAACTGCTGGCGTTTCTCGACGAGCACGAGTGACGCCGGGCTGACTCGCTACTCGGCGTCCGGGTTCGGCGTGTCGGAGGGATCTCGAATCCGTATCTGTCCGTCGCTTCGGACGGCGACGTCGAACCCCTCGTAGGTAAATCGGAGCCGGTGGGTGCTGGCGTCGTCGACTCGTCGGGCGTGTTCGACCAGGGAGTCGAGGGCTTCCGGTTCGACGACGGAGTAGAGCGGCTCGAGAGTCGTTCCGTTCGCGTCGACGAGCGCGGCGACCGCCGCCACGACGGCTTCACTCGCTCGCTCGCCGGATTCCGGATCGAACGTCGTGACGTATCGCGGCCCGTCCGCGTCTTCGGGATCGTCTGTGGAGGGCACACCAATACGACTGTGGAGCGACTGGTAGGTTGTCACCTTCCTATATGTGTGTATTAAATAACGCGTTCGTCCATACGGATGGACCGTCGGCGGGATCTGGGCGCTGAGAGCGGCTCCCAACCGTGAATTACGGCGGGCCTCGGATCGTGACTCCGACATTCGCTCGAGACGGTATCGTCGCTACCGACGTTCAGCGGCTCCGCTAGCCGGCGGTGCTCAGCGCGGCTGTACAAATAGATGTTCGTCGCGAGTGACGGCTACTCGCTTTGAATTCGCGGCGCGAGCATGTACGTAACCTGCCCTTGCCCCTCGCCGAAGCCGAAGTAGATCTTCACCGGGAACTCCTCGCCGAGGTCGAGCGTGACCTCGGTGTCGGCTGGGATGGCCTTGTTCATGTCCTTGAGGTAGTCCAGCGAGAACAGCGAGTGTGCCGGGCCGGCCTGCAGATCGATCAGATCGTCCTGGGTGAGTTCGAGGTGGACGTCGTCGGTGTCGCCCTCCGCGTTGACGTAGAAGAACTCGTCAGTTTCGTCAACGCCGAGTGCGATGTGGTCGGAGACCATATCGGCCGCCTTGACCGAGCGGTTGACGTCCTTGCCCTCGAGGACGACTTCCGCCGGCAGATCGAGATCCGGAATGTCCGGCTCCTGACGGATGGAGTCGGGGTCGATGAGCGCGAGCGTGTACTCGAGCCCGTCGATCTGGATGTGGAGTTTACGGGTCTCCTCGTCGAGTTCGAGCTGGAGGAGTTGGCCGGATTCGGCCATGCCTGCGATGTCCTCGAGTCGTGAAAGGTCGACACCGATGAGCCCGCCGTCGGCTTCGTAGGATTCGAACGCAGCCGCATCGAGCGAGAGGTCGACCATCCCGACGTTAGCGGGGTCAACGGCCCGAATTTCGAGACCGTCTTCCTCGAGGTGGATCTTGCACTCGTCGACCAGCACGCTCACCGAATCGAGCGCGCTGGTGAGCGTTTCTGCGCTCACGATGGCCTTGAACATATGCGTCGAGGTACGAACGGTTGGCATAAAAAGCCACCCTTTACGCGCGAACGCGAGACCGAAGTACGAGACGGCACAAGACGGGGATCGGTCGCGACCGGCCGTTACTCGCTCGCGTTGCACCTCTTTCCGAAAGGACACGTTTAGCGATAAAACGATCGCGACGAGGGCGGTAATCGAGGTATGGGTGCCGATCGAGACGCGCGTACCGGCCGTCGAGAGTTCTGTAAGGACGCCCAAACAAATACCGGGCACGCTGCCGTGATCCTATGAGCGTCTCCTCTGCGGTCGTCCTCGCAGCGGGCGAGGGGATCCGACTGCGTCCACTGACGCGAAACCGGCCCAAACCGATGCTACCGGCCGGAACGCGACCGATTCTCGAGCACGTGTTCGATCAGTTGATCGCGGCGGACATCGACTCGATCGCCGTCGTCGTCGGATACCGCGGCGACCGAATCCGGTCGTACTTCGGCTCGAGCTACCGGGAGATCGAACTGACCTACGTCGAGCAGGAACGACAGCTCGGAACCGGCCACGCGCTGCGTCTCGCGTCGTCGGTTATCGACGGTGCGACGGTCGTCGTCAACGGCGACCAGTTCGTCGACTCGCGGATCATCAAGGATGTCGTCGCCACGCACGAAGCCGATGCCGCCGCGACGATCGGGCTGGTCAACCGCCAAGAGATCGGCGAGTACGGCGGGGTGATCCTCGAGGACGACGGGTCCGTCGTCGAACTCGTCGAGAATCCCCAAGACGACCGCGCGTACAGGCTCAACGCCGGCGTGTACGTCGTCGATCCGAACCTCCTCGAGACGATCGAGCGCCTCGACATGACCCCGGGCGAACACTCGCTGGTGGACGCGATGACGACGCTTCTCGAGGACGGCGAGACTGTTCGAGGCGTCGTCTCGGAGGGGTGGTGGATCGACGCGATGTATCCGTGGGATCTGCTCGCCGTCTCCGACATGTTGTTCGACGCCGGCGTAATCGGCGACGAGGTCGCGGCGTCGGCGATCGTCCACGATTCGGCGATCGTTCGGTCGCCGGTCGTCGTCGACCGAGACTGCGAGATCGGTCCCGGTGCCGTCGTCGGCCCGCACGCCTGTCTCGGCGAGAATACGACGGTCGGTTCGAACGCCGTCGTCGAGCGGAGCGTGATCGACGCGGACACCCGGATCGGTGCCAACGCGACCGCGATCGATTGCGTGACCGGCGTCGGCGTCGATCTCGGTCACGGAACGGTGGTTCCCGGTGGGCCGGGTGACGCCCGCATCGGCGACCGATTCTTCGAGGACGCGCCGATCGGGGCGTTGCTCGCCGATCGGGTCACCGACAACGGCGGCGTGACCTACGTTCCGGGAGCGATCGTCGGTGCCGCCGTGACGATCGAAGCCGGCGCGACCGTTCGCGGGACGATCGACGACGATACCGAGGTGCATTCGTAATGTGCGGGATCATCGGCTACGCCGGTAGCGGTGGCGACAGTGACACGCTCGAGGTCTTGCTCCACGGGCTCGGGAACCTCGAGTACCGCGGCTACGACTCGGCCGGCGTCGCGGTGGCGAACGCGTCGCTTTCCATCGAAAAACGCGGGGGAGAGCTGTCGGAACTCAAGGACGCGCTCGCCGGTAATGCCGACGGCTTCGACGGTTCGACCGGCATCGGACACACGCGCTGGAGCACGCACGGCCCGCCCACGGACGCAAACGCCCATCCGCATACGAACGCCGAGGAGTCCGTCGCCATCGTCCACAACGGCATCATCGAGAACTATCTGGAACTCCGCGAGGAACTGTCGGAAGCCGGGCACACGTTCCGGAGCGACACCGATACCGAGGTCGTTCCACACCTCATCGAGCGGGAGCGAGCCGGCGGTGCCGACCGAGAAACCGCGTTTCGGGAGGCGATCGGGCGACTCGAGGGGAGCTACGCGATCGCGGCCGTCTACCCCGACTGCGAGACGGTCTTCGCGGCGCGACACGAGTCACCGCTCGTTCTCGGACTCGGATCGGACGGCAACTACCTCGCGAGCGATGTGCCGGCGTTCATCGAGTTCACGAACCGAGTGGTCTACCTCGACGACGGCGAGTTCGCGGCGCTTTCGCCGGAGTCGGTCACCGTTTCCGACGGCTCCGGAGCCCCCATCAAGAAGTCGGTCGAGACGATCGCCTGGGACCCCGAAGACGCCGGCAAGAGCGGCTACGATCACTACATGCGAAAGGAGATCGCCGAACAGCCACGCGCGATCCGCGACTGCCTGCGCGGTCGCATCGAGGAACTCGGCGGGACCGTCACCTTGCCCGAACTCGAAGGTCTCGAGACGCCGTCGTCCGTCCAGTTCGTCGCCTGTGGAACGTCCTACCACGCGGGGCTGTACGGTGAGCGATTGCTCCAGCGGCGTGGCATTCCAACGCAGACGTTCATCGCGAGCGAGTACGACGCCGCTCGGCTCCCGGTCGACGAATCGACGCTTGTCGTCGGCGTCACCCAGAGCGGCGAGACCGCCGACACAATGGCTGCGCTCCGCAGTGCAAACCGGGCGGGAGCGACGACCCTCGCCCTGACGAACGTCGTCGAGAGCTCGGCGGCACGGGAGTGTGATCACGTTCTCTACATCCGCTCCGGTCCGGAGATCAGCGTGGCTGCGACGAAGTCGTTCGCCTCCCAGCAGGTCTCCCTGTCGCTTCTCGCGACCGCTCTGGTCGACTCCGCTTCTTCGGCCGCGTTTCCGCCGCGCGAGTACCTGCGCGAGCTTCGACGGCTTCCCGATCACATCCAGTCCGTGCTGGACGACTCGAGGGCCGATGCCGTCGCCGAGGAGTTCCTCGACGCGGACGCCTACTTCTTCATCGGTCGCGGATACAACGCGCCCGTCGCGCTCGAGGGGGCGTTGAAGCTCAAAGAGATCACGTACAAACACGCCGAGGGCTTTCCGGCCGGGGAGTTAAAACACGGGCCGCTCGCGCTCGTCACCGAGTCGACGCCGGTCTTCGCGCTCGTCTCGAGTCGCGAACAGGCCGGGGCGACGATCGGGAACATCAAGGAGGTACAGGCGCGGGATGCACCCGTCGTCGCGGTGACCGACGACCCGGAATCGGTCGCCAACCACACCGATTACGTCCTCGAAATCCCGGAAACGCATCCGGCGGTGATGCCGATCGTCGCAAACGTCCAGCTCCAGCTCGTCGCCTACTGGCTCGCCAACGCGCTCGACCGTCCGATCGACAAACCACGAAACCTGGCGAAAAGCGTCACCGTGCAGTAACGACCCGCGGGTTCCGACGCGTTTCAGATGACGGCGATGTCGGTGATCTCAAAGCGGGCTCCTCCCTCGCTTCCGTCGACGACGTCGATATTCCAGCCGTGAGCGTCGACGATGTCTTTGACGATCCGCAATCCGAGTCCGGTCCCGATATCGTTCTCGTCGGTCGTGTATCCCGCTTCGAAGACGATATCGCGATCTTCCGACGGAATGCCGGGACCGTCGTCTTCGACGGCGAAGCCGTCCTCGAGCGACTCGACGGTAACCGTGACCCGGGAGACACCATCCGCGTCTCGAGTCGTTCCGTGCGTGAGACTGTTCTCGAAGAGATTTTCGAACAACTGGAGCAGATGGATTTCGTCGGCTCGAATCCGCCGGTCCTCGTCGATCCGAATGTCGAGTTCCGGCTCGACACCCGGCGGCGGAACCCAGGCCGAATCGATCGCCGCCGCCACCGAGACGTCGTCGAGGTCGTCGGAGAGATTCCCCGCTCGAACGAGCGCTAGCATGTCTTCGACCAGCGTCGCCATCCGCTCGTGTGCCTCCGTTACCTCGTCGAGAAACGGCACGCTGTCGTCGTGCTCTCGAGCCAACTCGAGATAGCCGGTGGCGGCCGTAAGCGGCCCCCGAATGTCGTGTGAGAGTACGCTGGTAAGCTCCCTGAGGCGCGCGTTCTGTCGCTTGACGCGTTCTTCGGCGAGTTTCCGTCGCGTCACGTCCTTCTGGAAGCCGACGAAGTGTGGAGACGTCTCCTCGTTAGTCGTGATCGGCGCGACCGTCACCTCGTTCCAGAACATCGTTCCGTTGCGGCGGTAGTTTCGCAACCCGACGGTAACGGGTTCTCGGGAATCGATCGCCGCTCGTATCTCGCCGACTGGCTCCTGTGCTGTTCGCTCCCCTTGTAGAAATCGACAGTTTCGACCGCGTATCTCGTCGATCGGATAGCCGGTCAGCTCCTGAAATTTCTGATTCGCGTAGATGAGCGGGTTGTCCGGTTGGGTTGCATCAGAGATCACGATCCCGATGGGTGCCTCGTCCATCGCCGCGCTCTTGCGCTCGAGGTCCTCGCGAGTTCGGTACTGTGCGACCGCGTTCGTGATCCGTTCTGCGAGGTGTTCGTATCGACTCGTCCCCTGTTTTTTTCTGACGTAATCCGTTACGCCAGCCGAAATCGCCTCGCTTGCGATGTCTTCCGAGCCAGCACCGGTAAACAGGATCACCGGCAACTCGTCGTCGACTCGACGTATCGATTTGAGGAGTTCGAGACCGGTCATCTCCGGCAGCTCGTACTCACAGACGACACAATCGTACCGGCGGTCGTGAACCCGCTCGAGTGCCTCGGCTGGATCCCGTTCCGTATCGACGACCAGCGACTCGTCCGCTCGCTCGAGCGCCTCGCTATCCTCGTCGACACAGAGCACGCGAATCGCTCGCCCGCTCGCTGCCACCATACGGGTGGTACAACGCCGAGACGCTTGAACGTGTGCCAGCGTCCGGAGAGCCACACGCTTCGGGGACGATGGATCGCCGTCCTCTCCCCACCGCCACCCGCGTGGACCCTCGTACGGTTGGCGGCGTTCTCGAGGCGATCACTCCGCGTCTGCCGTCGCCGGCTCGAGCGATACTCGGACCGTCGTTCCGGCCTCCGGACCCGACTCCTCCTCGATTTCGAGCCGGCCGCCGTATCGGTCGACGAAGGTCTGGACGAGATACAGTCCGACCCCGCTTCTGGCTCCCTCAGGGGTGTACTCGCGGTCGGTGATGCGCTGGTGATCTGCGAGCGAAACCCCGGAACCGTCGTCCGATACCGAAAACCCGACGGACGGCTCATCGCCGTCTTCGTCGATCACGGATACCGTCACCTCGCCGTCCCGGCCCTCCGTGTAGACGACTGCGTTCGTCAGCACGTTCCGGACGACGACGTTGAGAAACCGATCGGCTTTGACCGAGACGGCTTCGCCGGTTCGATCGAAGGACACCTCGACGTCGTCGTACCGGGTCTCGAGTCGCTCGATCTCTTCCGCGAGCACGCCCTCGAGATCGATCGCCGTGAGTTCCGGTGGCCGTTCGTCGAGCGTCTGTACCATCGCTCCCACCGATTCGGTGAGTTCGACGATGTGTTCGCCCGCGTCGACGATCCGCGAGATGGTTCGTTTCTCGTCGGGATCCGACGGCGAGAGCTCTGCGCCCCATCCAAGGACGATGACGGCGTCCTCTCTGATTTCGTGGCGGACCAGCCAGTGGAGTACCGCCAGCTCTCGGCGCTGGCGCTCGAGTTCGGCGGCCCGTTTTCGCCGTTCGATGGCGTACGTCACCGTCTGTACGAGCAGCCGCGGTGTTACGTGGTCTTTCAACAGGTAATCCTGTGCCCCCCGTTCGACCGCTTCCCGTCCGATCATGGCGTCGTCCATCGCGGTGAGGACGACGACCGCCGTCTTGTCGACCGTCTCGAGGACCGAATCCAGCGTATCGAGGCCCGAGGAATCGGACAGATTCAGATCGAGCAGGACCAGGTCGATCGACGTGGACGCGTCTCTGAGTACGTCCTGTGCGTCTGCAAGCGTCTCGGCGATCTCGACGGTCGGGACCGACTTGCTCGACCGTCCGCCGTGCGTTCCGTTCCTTTGATTCCCGATGTTTTGGGACAACATCATCTGGTACAGCCGTGCCTGCAGGTCGTCGTCTTCGACGAGCAACACCGTGTAGGGGTCAGGCTGTCCCGTTGTCATGGCCATATTCACCACGCGGAGTCCCAAAGCTCCTCGGTCCGGATTCAGCGGCCACCGACGTCACGACGACTCGGTGTCCGTCTCCTCCGAATTCGCCTCGGCCTCGAGCAGCCGACGCCATGGTTCGCGAGCCTCGAGCGCCGCCGTTCGCTCGGCTTCGACTCGTTCCAGCTCCTCCGTCGCGCGACGGTACGGGGCCGTCGTTTTGACGGCCGATCCGAGGTGCGTTTCGACGAACGCGAGCCGATGGTGGCGCGCCCGAACCTCGCGGGCGATCGGCGCGTCGGTGGCGAGTCGGCTCAGGTCCGCGATCGCATCGAGCAACTCCCCTTTCGTGATCGGCTTTCGCAGCAGTCGATCGGCCGGCAGCGAGACGTCCGTCGGCGACACCTGCGTCGACGTGAGGATCGCGATCGCCGGTTGCTGGTTGACGGTGATCGCCGCCGTTGCGACCTCGTCACCGCTCAGTCCCGGTAGCGTCCGGTTGAGAATCGCGATATCGACCGACTCGTCGAGCAGGTCGAGGGCTTCCTGTCCGTTCGTCGCCGTCACGACGTCGTAGTCCGCCACGAGCCACAGCGAGTAGAGTTCGAGGAGCCGCGGGTCGTCGTCGGCGAGCAACACCGTCGGAACGCCATCGCCCGTGACGTAGGTGGCGTCCCATTCGGCCATCGTCTCGAGGATCGCGTACAGCTCCCGGCCGGCCGTGGTGAGTTCGTACTCGACGCGGCGCGGTTGCTCCTGAACCACGTCTCTCGAAACGACGTCCCGTTCGCGCAGATCGTCGAGGTTATCCGAAAGCACCTTGCTCGAGATGCCCTCGAGTTCGCGTTTGCAGTCTCCGAATCCGAGCCGGCCCTCGGTCGCGAGCGCGACGATCAGTCGCGGTTTCCACTTGGTGCCGAGGATCGAACTCGCGATCGACTGTGCCGGATTCGGTGTCTGAGTCATGATGATTCGTCCCGATACGTATACGCTATTGTAGCGTTCCCGAGACGATAAGCAGGTGGTTTGTGACGACCTCGAACGGACGCTATCCTCGAGGTAACCCGGCGCGTATACGTACACCTCGCTGCCAGTATTGCCCCCCGTCTTCCTCCAGTAACGAACGACAGATACCTACTCGACGCCCTGTCCCCGGTGTGATTCTCGGACGAAGACGAGGCTCGAATCGTCAACCACGACTGTGGACAGGTCGCCTTTCTCCAGCCGAATCCGGTCTCGCGTTCGCCGTCGATCTCGCCTACTACGATTCGATCTTCTCGACGATTTCGCGCGCCTGTTCTTCGGCCTTCTCCTCGCCGACGCTCTTTTTGATCAGGACGCTGGTCACCTCCCAGTCGTCTTCGCCTTCGACCTTCCCGGTTCGCACCTCGCTCCCCTTCGAAACCGACTCTGCCGGGTTTTCGGCCCAGTCGGGCGTTCGAATCTCGTCGTATCGATCCGGATCGCGAAACCGGACGTGGATGTAGTCGTCTTCCGTCTCTACCAGCTCGACGTCTGGAATGTCGCCCATATCTCGTTCGCCTCCGCCCGTGATCCTAACGGTAGGGCCTGAATGTGCCCCGTCCCGAGCCACGTTCTCTCACTCGAGTTGCGCCGCGATACCGTCTGTGACGCGGCCGGTAACCATCTCGAGGGCAGTCGATTCGCACGCATCGTCCCTTCTACGAGTCGATCGGGTCGAGGCCGTCACCCGAAGGGACCCGATTGAAACGCGTACGCAGGGAAAAGGAAGTTTCCAGAGACGGCCGTAGTCCACCGCCATGAGCGATCAGGAACCCACCGAGTGGGAGTTCGAAACCGAATTCGCTACCGTACTCGAGGGCGTTCCGGACGACCAGTTCGATCGCGAGCGATTCGTCCCCGGTGTCGGTCCGCTGTCCGCCGACGTAATGCTCGTCGGCGAGGCTCCCGGCGGCCAGGAAGTCGCTGAGGGCGAACCGTTCGTCGGACAGGCCGGCAAGCAACTGGATCGCGTACTCGAGTCGATCGGCTTCGATAGGCGGGACTGCTACATCACCAATCTCGTCAAGGTGCGGCCGCCGGAGAACCGCGATCCGTACGTCGCCGAGATCGACGCCTGGTGGCCGGTTCTCGAGGCCGAACTCGAGCGCGTCGCCCCGTCCGTTCTCGTTCCGATGGGAAGCTTCGCGACGGCCGAGATCCTCGACACCGACGAGACGATCACGGACGTGCACGGCCAACCGTTCGAGCACGAAGACCGGATCGTCGTCCCGTCGTTTCACCCGGCAGCAGCGCTGTACGATCGGAGCAAGGTCGATGCGATCGAGTCCGATCTGGCGGCAGCGCTCGAGGTTGCGTGAGGACGTTTCCTCCGACTCGCCCGACTCGAACTCGGCGAGCGCCGTCCGGAACTCGATGCTGTTCCGAAAGTCATCCGTTCCGACGCGTCCGCACTCGCCCCACCGAGGATCGCTTTCAGCAGGCCTTTCCGCTTCTGGTCCGTACCCGTGGTACGAACACGATCGATCCGCGACGCGACTCGAGACCGACGTCGTCCGGATCGGTTCTGTCGACAGTCCCTGCCCGTCGATCGGCACGGGACTCTCCACGCGAGGAACGAACCATGGCAAAAGATCAATACTACAACAAAGCGAAACAGCAGGGATACCGGAGCCGAGCGGCCTACAAGCTCAAGCAGCTCGACGAACTCGAGAACGTCATCTCGGGCGGCAACACGGTCGTCGACCTCGGTGCCGCACCGGGCGGCTGGCTACAGGTCGCCGCCGAACGGGTCGGTCCGCCGGGTAACGTGATCGGCGTCGACCTCCAGCGCATCAAGGACCTCGAGGATTCGACCCTGAACGACCGCGTCGAGACGCTTCGCGGCGACATGACCGAGGAGAAAACGCGCGAGCGCGTCATCGACGCCGCGGGGGGCCGCGTCGACGTCGTCGTCTCCGACATGGCACCCAACATGTCCGGCGAGTACTCGCTGGATCAGGCCCGCTCGCTCTACCTCGCCCGGCAGGCCTTCGAGACCGCCCTCGAACTCCTCGACAGCGGCGGACATTTCATCGTGAAGGTGTTCGAGGGGCCGGACGTCGACGACCTCCGTGCCGACATCGGCGAGGAGTTCCAGTACGTCCGCGCAACGTCGCCGAAGGCCAGCCGCGACGAGTCCTCCGAGATCTATCTCATCGGGAAGGGACGGCTCACCGCGCCGGTACGGCCGGGCGACGAACTCGAGGTCGAGATCGTCGACGTCGGCACGGAAGGCGACGGCATCGCGTCCGTCGACGGCTACCGGCTGTTCGTTCCGGAAACGACGGCGGGCGACGTCGTCGACGTTCGCGTCGAGGACGTCAAACCGAACTTCGGATTCGCCGAGGCGCTCGAGGCCGAGTAAGTGACCCTACTCTCGGCTCTCCCGCGTCTCGAGTCGGTACGTGAGTTCGACGCTCGAGACGGATTCGTCCGCCGACGCGGTGTAGAACCGCTCGATCTGTTCGAACAACTCGTCGGGTAGTTCGGCCCCGTCCTCGTTCGCTTCTCTGGCGACCGCAAGTTCGTCGTAGAGGTGGCCGATCGCCTCGTGGAGCGCCCGTTGCGTAGCTGCCGTGACGGGAAACTCGATCGCCCTGGAGTCGATACCGTCCCGTTGTTCTGCAGCCGGAGATGTCATTTGGTACGAGACTCGTCCGCACCACTATAATGTTATTGGTAATAACCGAACTACTCCTCGGTTTCGAGTCGGTCGTGGCGCTCGTCGATCTCGTCCAAGATGTCGAGCGTCTTTCGAACCGAGGCGCGAATCGCATCGCTTCGGTTGACGAACTTGCCGTCGTCGCCGACGTGTCCGTCCAGATCCTCGAGGAGTTCCTGTGGAATTTCGACGCTGATTTTGGGCATCAGTCTGCGTGAGCGTTCGAAGGGGAGTCTCTTAACAGTCCGTATCGATCGCGTGGGTGTCAAGAAGGCCGCGCGTCGTCTGTGGCGTTCTCGAGTGCGGGTGCCTGCTCACTCGACGGTAGGTCCGGAGTCGGGGTCGGCCGTGCTCCCGCCACCGCCGCCGAAGAGCCGACCGCCGCCGGTGAGGACGTAGAGCACTGCGAGGCCGAGCAGGTAGGTCAACGCGATCGGAATCGCGAACAGGAGCATTGTCAGAATGCCTTTCGGACTGGCAATCGCAGCGACGGTAAAGATACCCACGACGACGGGCCGCCAGCGCCGGAGCATCGTCCGGTAGCTGATGATCCCGCCCACGTGGAACAGGCCCATCGTGACGATGATGTTCATGAGGAAGCCGATACCGATGGTCGTGAAGATCACCAGCCAGAAGAAGCTGCTGATCCGGTAGGAGACGACCATCCCGTTGGTGATCGCGTCGGTGACGAGGTACGAGATGATCGCCGGTGCGACCCAGTAGAACCCGAGGTAGGTGCCGAGTGCGAACCCGCCGAACAGTCCGCCGCCCCAGACGACGAACGTCCGCCGGTCGCCGTAGACCAGTCCGCGCTCTTTCATCGCGGGCCAGGCGTAGTACAGCACCATCGGCAACACGGTGACGATCGCCGCCAGCACGCTCACCTTCACTTCGAAGATCAGCACCTCGACCGGATGAAGCGCGATCACGAGATCCATCTGGTTGATGAGTTCGTCCGTCGGCATGGCGGCGGGATCGCCCGCCACGTCGTTCTGTTCGGCGACCTCGACTAACACGTCGTTCGGGACGCCCGAGAGGAACTGCGCGTAGACCGTTCGGAGACCGCCGCTGTAGAGCCAGAAGAACGATCCGCCCATGACGAGCATGAACACGCCGACGATGCGGAACATCTTCGAGGTGAGGCTGTTGAAGATGAACATGAGATCGTAGGCGTAGCCGCCGATGTCGTCCTCGGTCGTCTCCTCCTCGGTGAACGGATCGAGCATGCCGGCGGCGGTACTCGAGAAGATCCCTCCTTCGTCGTCACCGGCTTCTGCGGCTGCCGTGCCGCCAGCGCCCGTCCCGGCCGACGCGCCGTCTCCGCTCCCTTCCCCGTCTCGCTCCGCTTCCAGCGAATCGAACCGGTCGAGGATCGCCTGCGCTTTCTCCCGGTTGTCGTCGTACATCGCCTGCCGGGAGTAATCCAGCGCCTCCTCTTCGTCCATCGCGAGGAAGACCTGCGTCGGAACGTCTTCGACGTCCTCGGCCGTGAGGGTCTCAAAATCGACCTCGTCGGGATCGTCAGCGTTCCGAATGTCGTCTTCGCGCGGATAGACCGGGGACTGGAGGACTTTGATCGTGTAGCCGATCAGGATGAAAAAGCCGACGCCGGCGGCCACGAGCAGGCCGACCGCGGCGTCACCGAGCAGGCCGTGTTCGATCGCGATCGACTCGAGTCCGCCGGGTCCGCCCGGGCCGGGTCGAAGGCCCGACGGCAGGAGCGGGTAGATCGATTCCTCGAGGTAATCGAAGCCGCCCTGATTGACGAACGCGCCGGTCGCGACGGCGACCAACGCGAGGGCACCGACGAACTGGAGGACGATCCGTTTGAAGTGTGCCGCACCGCTCGTCGTCGTTTCGGCGGCCCCGCGCCGCCGGATGTTCGTGACGACTTTCGCCAGTCCGAGGCTGAAGATGTAGAGCGCGACCATCGGCAGCGCCCACATGATCTGCGTGAAGGGGTCCGGCGGGGAGAACAGCGCGCCGAAGACCGTCACGCCGACGATCGCGTGACGCCACTTGTCCCGGAACGTCTCGTAGGAGACGATTTCGGTGTAGGCGAGCACGCCCATAAACAGCGGCAGTTGGGCGGCGAGTCCGAACGAGAGCGTCAGCAGGGCGATGAACTCGGTGAACTCCGTAATACCGAAACTGGGTTTGACGCTGGCGCTGACGGCGTTGTTTGCGAGAAAGTCGAACGTGTAGGGGAAGAAAACCGCATACGCGTAGATGACACCACCGGCAAACAAGAGGAGCGAACCCGCGACGAGACCGGCCACGTAGCCCCGCGAGATCGGCACGACGCTGTCGTAGCCCCGCTCTCGAAGCGCGTCCCGCGACAGGTACAACAGGGCGGGGATCGCGACGATGACGCCGACGAACATTCCGATCTTGGCCTGTAAGAGGATCACCTCGAACGGCGTTCGGGTGATGATATCGGTCTGGTCGGCGACGTACTGAGCCATCTGGGTTTTCGCCGTCGCCTCGAGGAAGTCCCAGATCCAGATCCGCAGCGCGTAGAAGGAGCCGATGAAGCCGATGACGAAGACGATAAACACCTTCTGAAGATGCGTCTGCGCACTCGAGAGCATCGCGCCGATCGTCTCTCGGCCAGTGGTGATCGCTTTGGCCGTATCCTCACCGACTGCAGAACTCATTTACTGCCTGTGGCTAACTGACATCCAGTTATCAACCTTTCGAGTGGCAGCGTAGAAATCGGCGCGTTCTGGATCGTGTCGCTCTCGCCACGTGCTCGTAAGAAAAAGGCCTATAACCAGTGGACTTTTGATATTCCGATAGATGTCGGACGAGCCGTTGGACGGCGGGACCGACGAGGACCCCGTCGACGAACTCGAGGAGCCGCAGGGGACGCCCGAGGAGCGGCTGCCGACCGATGACGGCGAGAACGATCCCGACGCCGTGCCACCGGTCGAAACCGATGGCGAGGGTGTCGTCGGCGATCACCACGAACCCGGCGGCGAATCCGCCTATCCCGACCCCGACGACGATATCGGCGGCATCTCGACGCCGCCGGACGACGAGGAGATGCCGCTTGCCGATCACATCGAGGAGATGATCCTCCGGCTGGCGGTCGTCCTGCTCTTTGGCTCAGCCGGGACCGCGCTCGGACTGTTGTTCGCGTCCGACGCACTCGAGTACATCTGGCTCAACGTCTTCCCCTACGCGGAGGGGGAGGTTCCGCCGCCGCACGTGTACCATCCGCTCGAGCTGTGGCTGACCCGGATCAAGCTCTCGGCGTTGCTGGGAATCATGGTGGCGTTACCGATGTTCGTCTACCAGTGTTACCGATTCATGAAACCGGGGCTCTATCCCAACGAGCGCAAGTACTACCTCGCGGCGGTGCCGATGAGCGTCGTCCTCGCCGCGGGCGGGATGTTGTTTTCGTACATACTCGTCTTGCCGGTGCTCTTCCAGTACTTTACGTTCTACGCCGAGGGAAGCGCGAACATCGCGTACGCGCTCGGCGACACGTTCAACCTCATCATCACGCTGACCGGTTTCCTCGCGATCGTCTTCCAGATCCCGCTGTTCATCATGCTCGCGATCATGATGGGCGTGACCACCCGGCGGTGGCTGGCACAGAAGCGGCTCTACTTCTGGGCCGCCTTCGCGGGGCTCTCGTTCATGTTCACGATGGACCCGACGATGATGGCTCCCATCCTCGTCGCGGTCACGATGATCCTGCTGTTCGAGGGAACGTTGCTCATCCTGAAGTGGGTCGGGCGGGAGTAACCCGATCGGTATCCGTGGCTGATTTTACCGTCCGGATGGTCGACTTGCGTCTGTAGCCGCCGTTACCGGATACAGCTCGTATCGATTCCGTCCTGCAGCGATACCGAGAAGCGACCGACCGTACTCGCTCTCGGTATCGGTCGACGAGAGACGCGGGATGAGTGACCAACAGCTCGCTCTCTCGGGTGGTCCCTCGCATTCGTGGACACTCGTCCGGTCGACCGCCGTCGTTCGGCGATTACACAGCCTTATATTCTCCCTATCCATCCGCAGATTGACGAAAGCGCATCTTCTTCGGGAGAAAAAATACAGTTTGTAAACGATCACCGTTTAGTAGTTGTATATGTTCCCTGTTTCTGTGCAAGAGTGTATGGTTTCGGGCCAAATTTTTGATGTGAGGTGCGATTGTAAACCACCCACCGCTCGTTCCGTCCCGTTCCGGGGGTGGGCCGCGTGACAGAGCTCGTGCCGACGACGTGTATGCGGTGTGCGGTCGGCTGTGGCCACGTCCAGCGGGCCGTCGAGCAGGGGTACGGCCTCGACGTCGTCCGGGGCAACGCCGCCCACCCGGTCAACAACGGCCTCGCCTGCCAGCGCGGAATCAGCGAGACCGTCGATCCCGGCGGCGAATGGCTGACCCGCCCGCTCGTCCGACGGGACGGCGAACTGGTTCCGACGACCTGGGAGACGGCCCTGGAGCGGGCAGCCGAAGGCCTCGATGCGGCGCTCGAGAGCGGAAGCGACGGCGTCGCCGTTCTCGGGAGCGGCCAGCAGACGAACGAGGCCGCCTACGCGCTGGGCAAACTCGCCCGCGGCGGCTTCGGCACCCGGTACTACGACGCCAACACGACGCTGTGTATGGCGTCGGCCGTCACGGCCTACTACGACGCCTTCGGGAGCGACGCGCCACCGCCGACGTACGACGACATCCCCGAGGCCGAGACCCACCTCGTCTGGGGGGCGAATCCGGCCGCCGCCCACCCCGTCATGTTCCGGTGGATCAACCAGTCCGCCGCCGAAGACGACTCCGAACTGATCGTCGTCGATCCCATCGAGAGCGAGACCGCCGAGATCGCCGACCTCCACGTTCCCCTCGAGCCGGGTGGCGACCTCGACCTCGCCCGCGCGATCCTCGCTCGAGTCGTCGAAACCGATCGCGTCGACGAGGACTTCGTCACCGAAGCGACCGACGGATTCGGCGACCTGTGCGCACGACTCCCCGACGCGGCCGCGGCTGCCGCCGCCGCCGGCATCTCGCTCGAGGACGTCGATCGGATCGCCGCGGCGCTCGAGGATCCGACCCTGTGTTACTGGGGCATGGGAATCAACCAGAGCGTCAACGGGACGGCGGCCGCGGGCGCGCTGATCGACCTCTGTCTGGCTACGGGGAACCTGCGACCCGGCTCGGGGCCGTTCTCGCTGACCGGTCAGGCGAACTCGATGGGGACCCGCGTCTGCTCGTCGAAGGGGTCCTGGCCCGGTCACCGGCCGTTTACCGACCCCGAGCACCGCGAGACGGTCGCCGAGACGTGGGACGTTCCCGTCTCGCGACTCCCCGACGACGCCGGCCCCGGCCCGGTCGGCATCGTCGACGCCATCGGCGACGACGTCGAGGCCGTCTACGCGGTCGCGACCAACCCCGTCGCCGGCATGCCCGACGCCAACCGCGTCCGCGAGAAACTCGAGGACGCCTTCCTCGTCGTTCAGGACGCCTTCGACAGCGAGACGGTCGAGCTCGCCGACGTCGTCCTCCCCGCGGCGACCTGGGGCGAGTCCGAGGGAACGACGACCAACATGGAACGCACCGTCTCGCGTGTCCGAGCCGCGACGGCCCTCCCGTCGGGTATCAAGACTGACCTCGAGTTGATCGGCGCGGTCGCCGACCGACTCGTCCCCGACCTCTTCGAGACGCCGCTCGAGCCGAACTCGACGTTCGAGGAACTGGCGGCGCTGACCGCCGGCACCCCCGCGGACCTCTCGGGGATCAGCTACGAGCGACTCGAGGCCGAGGTCGCAGTCCGGTGGCCCGCGCCCGCGCCGGACGTCTCGGCGGGGTACCGCTACTACGAGGGACCGGCGGACGACGACGTCGACGGCGAGGCCGTCGCGGACGACCGCGAGGAGTCGTGGTCGTTCCCGACGCCGTCCGGTCGGGCGCAGTTCTCGACGGGCGAGACGCGGCCGCTACCCGAGGTGGCCGACGAGGAGTTCCCGCTGACGCTGACGACGGCCCGTCGTCCCGACGCGTACAACACGGGCGTCCGGACCCGCGAGTCGGCCCCGCCGACGGCCCGCGTCAGCCCCGCGACGGCCGCCTCGCTCGCGGATGAACTCAGAGAGCGGGAGCGACCTGACGCGGCCGACGGCGACGCGGCGGACGAACAGTACACCCGGATCGTCTCCCGACGCGGCTCGATCACCGTTCGCGTCGACGCCGACGAGTCGATCCCCGACGGCGTCGTCTGGCTGCCGATCCACCACCCCGCGGTCAACGAACTCACCGTCCCGGCCGTCGACCCGCGCTCGAAGGAGCCCAACTTCAAGCAGTGTGCGGTGCGCCTCGAGGCGCCCCGCGAGCGAGACGTCGCGGTTGTCCCGGAAATGAGCGCCTGATTTTCACGATGAGCGAACGATCGGCGTCGCGTTCCGTCGGGAGCGAGGCACCCGCCGTCCGGGGGAGTCCGCGTCAGGGTGTCGCCTCCGCAAAGTTCGGTTTCTTCGTCGGCTTCGCCGGCGTCGTCCTCTTCGGTCCCGTGGCCTCCGAGTTCGAAGGTGCGATGGGGCTCTCGGGGCTGCTGCTCGGCCTACTCGTCGCTGCACCGCAGCTAACCGGCTCGTTGCTTCGCATCCCTTTCGGCGCGTGGGTCGAGAACGCGGGCGCAAAAAAGCCGTTTCTGATCCTGCTGGGGCTGTCGGTCGTCGGAATGGGTGGCCTGTTGGTTCTCCTGGTGACGGCCTACCCCGACGACTTGACGATTGCCCACTACCCGGTCGTGTTTCTGTTCGGCTCGCTTTCCGGTTGCGGCATCGCGACGTTCTCCGTCGGAACTGCCCAGACGTCGTACTGGTACTCGACCGACGAGCAGGGAACCGTGCTCGCGCTCTTTGGCGGGCTCGGTAACAGCTCGCCGGGAATTTTCACGCTCATCTTTCCCGTTGCCCTCGCCGGAGTCGGCCTGACGAACGCGTACCTCGCGTGGTTCGTCTTTCTCGTGATCGGAACGGGTATCTACGCCCGCTACGCCGTCGACGCACCCTACTTCCAGTACGTGACACGAGGGATCGACGAGCGCGAAGCTCGAGGATATGCCGAGGCTCGCGGACAGGAACTGTTCCCGAGCGGCGATACGATGGGATCAGTTCGTCGGGCGGCGAGTATCCCGCGGACGTGGATCCTCGTCGCCCTGTTTTTCACGTCGTTCGGGGGCTTTCTCGCGCTGACCGTCTGGTATCCCTCCTACTGGAGTTCGTTACACGGCCTCGACGCCCGGACGGCCGGTCCGTTGACTGCGGCGTCGTTCACGCTGTTGTCGGCGCTCGTTCGCGCCGGCGGCGCGATCAGCGATCGGTTCGGCGGCGAAGCGACCGCGATCGCGAGCTTCGGAACGATCGCAATCGCGACGGCGATCTTGATCGTCGCCCGCAACTTCTCGCTCGCACTCGCTGCGACCGTCCTGCTCGGAGCCGGCATGGGTGTCGGTAGCGCGGCCGTCTTCCAACTGGTTCCGCGGTACGTCCCCGACACCGTCGGCGGTGCCTCGGGACTCATCGGCGGGCTCGGCGCGTTCGGCGGTTTCGTCGTGCCACCCGTTCTCGGACTGTTCGTCGATTTCCAGGGTGCGTCGGGCTACGCGACCGGGTTCGTCGTCTACCTCGTGCTCAGCATCGTCGCGCTCGGGCTCTCGAGTATGCTGTACCGCGCTACGCCGACGCCGACACCGGGATCCTCGGTACCCGCCGACGACTGATCTCACCCGTTGCTTCCGCTCGAGCGCGTAACGAAATCCCGCTCCGTAGCTTCCCGTCTCGCTTCATCGACGGGCGGGTCGAACCCGCAGCGATTCCGACTCTGTACCGTTTGAATTCACCCAATTGTTCGGCGGCTCGCGTCGGACATACGTCCTAGTACTGACCATATCCCATTGGAGATACTACGTCTGCCGCCGAGCGCACCCGTAAATTAACTATTTGTCAACGATTAGTGTTATGTGATTTAGACTCGTGATGTAGAACCGTGAATTACGTCATGTTTGGAGAGGAATTCCACAACTTCGGTTGCGATCGTTCGGTCGAGGTGGTCGCCTGATGGTGCACAAGAAAGAAGACCAGAAGGAAGACTGCTACGGCGACGAGGTCCACGAACACATCCTCGAGTTCGCCGAGAACGGCGGCTACGAGGCGATTCCCGAGGACGAACGCGACACCTGGTTCACTCGGTTCAAGTTCTGGGGGCTGTTCCACCAGCGCAGCGGACAGGAGTCGTACTTCATGATGCGCCTGACCAACGCCAGCGGCATCCTCGACCCGGGCCAATTGCGCGTCATCGGCGAGGTCGCTCGCGAGTACGCCACGGGGCCCGTCGAGAACCCCGAGTTCGGCAACGGCTGGATCGACCTCACGACTCGCCAATCCGTCCAACTCCACTGGCTCAAACTCGAGGACGTCCCCGAAATCTGGGAGAAACTCGAGTCGAAGGGCGTCCACTCGCGCTCGTCGGGCGGCGATACGATGCGAAACATCTCGGGGTCGGCGCTCCACGGGAAAGTCGAGGAGTACGTCGAGTCCGGGCCGCTGCTCGAGCGCTTCGAGGAGGAGCTTCGCGGCGACGACGCGCTCGCGAACATGCCCCGAAAGTTCAACATCAGCGTGACCGGGTCGACGTCCGGCTGCGCGCAGGACTCGCTCAACGATATTGGGTTCGAGCCGGCTCGCAAAGAGATCGGCGGCGAGACGGTCAAGGGCTTCAACGTGCGCGTCGGCGGTGGTATGGGCGGTCGCCAGCCCCGCGCCGCCACACCGCTGGATATCTTCGTCCGTCCCGAGAACGCCTACGAGGTCGGCCGCGCGTTCGTCCAACTCTACCACGACGAGGGCGGCCGAACGAACCGTTCGAAGAACCGAGCCCGCTTCTTCGCCGACGACTGGGGAATGGAGAAGATCCGCGAGACGATGCAGGAGGAGTACGTCGACTTCGAAATGCACACTGCGGGCGAGGACTTCCGCGACGAATACACGTACAACGCCGGCCGCCCCACCGACGAGGGCAAACACGATCACGTCGGCGTCTACGACCAGAAACAGGACGGGCTCAACTACGTCGGGCTGAGCGTGCCGGTCGGACGCCTCCCCGCCGAAGACGCGATCGGACTCGCCGATCTGGCCGACGAGTACGGCTCCGGAGAACTTCGACTTACTCGCCGTCAGAATCCGGTCATCGTCGACGTCCACGACGACGACCTCGAGGACCTGCTCGCGGAACCGCTCCTTTCCGCGTATCCGCCAGAGCCCAGCCCGTTCGAGCGCGGTGCGATGGCCTGTACGGGAACGGAGTTCTGCTCGATCGCGCTCACCGAGACGAAAGGCCGGATGGCTCGGATGCTGCGCTGGTTCAACGAGAACGTCGACCTGCCCGACGACGTCGGCAAGATCAAGATGCACTACTCGGGCTGTACGGCCGACTGCGGGCAGGCGATGACCGCCGACATCGGCTTACAGGGTATGCGCGCCCGGAAGGACGGCGAGATGGTCGAGGCCTTCGATATCGGCGTCGGCGGCGGCGTCGGCGAGAACCCGTCGTTCGTCGAGTGGATCCAACAGCGCGTCCCCGCGGACGAAGCCCCCGGTGCGATTCGGAACCTGCTCGAGGCCTTTGCGGCCCACCGCGAGGAGGGGCAGACGTTCCGCCAGTGGGTCGAGGCGGTCGGAACCGAACAGCTCGTCGAGTTCTGCGAACCCGAGGAAACGGACTTCGAAGCGCCGTACATGGACGACGCCAAGCAGTCGTGGTACCCCTTCGCCGAGAGCGAATCCGCGGCGGCTGCGGCGAACGAGGAATCCGTCGCCCCCTCGGACGACTAATCCGGCCCGAGACCGTTTCGCCGCCCGTTAGACGGTGCTGGCGCTGATGGCGTTTGTCGACCGCGATCGACGAATTACCGGCGCAGGACGTCGGCGAGTCGCTCGAGGAAATTCGTAAACCCGAGCGTCGGGGTTCCGGGCATGTAGACGGGAACGTCGGACTGGTCGGTCGATTCGAGTTCGGTTGGGTCGGTCGGCTCTATCGCTGTCATACTCCGATCTTTGAATCCGCGACATTTATATTCTCGCAAATATAGTTTCGAAATCGAAAAGCAACAATCGTTATAGGGAAACGTTCGCACGGGAACGTGTGAATCGGTGTGACGGAACCCGGTCGGCCCTGACCGACGAATTCGGTCGGTAGCGATCCAACGGAACCGTCGTACTGGATCGAGCGGCTCCTCGAGAGGGGAACGACCGTCGTTACCGATGCTCTCGAGTCCGCTGATAGGCGTACTCGAGGGCGTCCTCGAGCGAGCCGGGACCGTCGTAGCTGGCCGAGAAGAGATCCATGAACTGGTCGGCGATTCGGTCGCAGCGCTTGAAGGTGAGCACGGTTCTGACGCGGAGCGTCTCGGAGAGGTCGAGCCCGGGATAGGTCGTCGCAGTCAGCGCATATCCGGGGTGGTCCTCGCCGTCGAGCGACGCCGGCGCGACCTTCAACCGCAAGTCACCTGATTCGTGACGATACGTCCGATACTGCATTTCCCGGTCGGTGTCAGCCGGGGTGTAGGTCCGACACTCTTCCGTACTCCACTCGGGCGGCACGTCGGCGTCCATCATCCAATGGTACCAACCCAACCGCTACGTCCGTATCGAAAAGAGCAATATTACCGGACGTTAGTTCAGAAACTCCATCAATGGATGATTCTCTGCGGGAAATATGGTTATATTTTGGAAAAACGTCGTCTAAGATTCACTCAATACGGACACTATCGAACTTCGACCGCGTGTTCGGATTAAAATCGAACTCGAGAGCGGTACCTCCTGACAAGTTTCCAGTAAACTATGGCTCCCTCTCGACTCGGTCGGCCGATCAGTCGTCGGTCCGTGACTCGGCGGCGAAGACGTCCTCGACGAGCGGGTCGTCGCTCGCGGTCTCGGTCTTGCGTTCGATCGCGTCCGCCTGCTCGTTTTCGCCCTCGTCAGCGGTCGTTCCCTCCGGGCTCACGCTTCCGGTCCGGTAGCCGTGTAAGTCCAGCGTCACGTGATCGAAGCCCAGTTCCGCGAGTTCCGCTCGAACCGTCTCGACGAACTCGAGTTGCAGCGTCCGCTCGAGTTCGTCGGGTGCGACCTCGATACGCGCGAGACCGTCGTGATCGCGGACGCGAAACTGCTCGAAACCCCACTGTCGGAGCAGCGCCTCGGCTCGTTCGACCCTGGTCAGTCGGTCCTCGGTGACTTCGAGACCCGTCGGAATGCGCGAGGACAGACACGCCATCGACGGTTTGTCCGCCACCGAGAGACCGTAGGAGTCGGCGATCTCGCGGACCTCCGCCTTCGAGACGTCGTGGGCTAGCAGCGGCGAGTGAACCTCGAGTTCGTCGACCGCCTGCAGGCCGGGGCGATGGCCCGCCCCCGGATCGTCCGCGTTGGTGCCGTCACAGACCGTTTCGATCCCGAACTCGCGGGCCGTTTCGAGCATCTCGCCGAGTCGCATCGTCCGGCAGTGATAGCAGCGATCGTCGTCGTTCTCGACGAAGTCGTCGCTCTCGAGTTCGGAGAAGGAGACGATTTCGTGGCGAATTCCGATCTCCTCGGCGACCCGTCTCGCCTCCTCGAGTTCGGCTTCGGGTAAGGTCTCGCTCTTTGCGGTGCAAGCGACCGCGTCCGCCCCGAGGGCGTCGTGGGCGAGCGCGGCCACGACGCTCGAGTCGACCCCGCCGGAGAAGGCCACGAGCACTCCGTCGCGTCCCGCGAGGTCCTCGCGGGCAGCCTCGAGTTTCGTCTCGACCGTAGTCATGACCCGTCGTTCGCACCGAACGGGCAAAAGCGCGTTGTCGTCGCGGCGCACCTCGGCGACACCGGTTTCGGTCCGTTCACTCGCGGCCCCAGTCCGGCGCTGTGGGCGTCCGCTCGAGTCCTCGAGGTCGCCTCGACCGCTTTACGGGCCGCCGTCGGGACGCCCGACGCTCGCTTGGCGTACACGCTGTTTCCGCTGGCCCGGAGCACGACCTTGGCGGCAACACGTCGAGCGGTCGGGTGTGCTTTGACGTTCAGTGGCCACTATACCCCTCGACCTCGACCGCTTGCTCGGACTCGGCGCTCTCGGCTATCGCGTCGATAACCCGCATATTCGCGATCGCTTCGTCGCCGTCCGTCCGCGGCCGACGCCCGCTCTCGACGCTCGAGACGAACGCCTCGACCTCGAGTCGGTACTGATCGACCGGGTCGAACGTCTCGACGCCGCGTCGACCGTCGATTCGATACTCGAGCGTCAGTGGCTCGTCCGCCGGCGGGTTGAAGGCGTTTTCGACCTCGAGCCAGCCGTTTCGGGCCTCCACGCGGTAGCGCTGGATCTCCTGCGTGTCGAAGCCGGAGGCGACGCGCGCGGACGCCCCATTGTCGTACTCCAGAATCCCCGCCAGTTCCGTATCGACGCCCGATCCCCGCGAATCGTCCGCGTTCGCGTAGGCCCGTTCGGGTTCGCCGAGGAACTGCCGGACGAGGGAGACGGGATAACAGCCGACGTCCATCAGGCTGCCGCCGACGAGTTCTTCGGACAGTCGGATGTCGTCCGGCCGACCGAACAGCGGGAACTTGAACGCGCTCGTCACGGAGCGGATGTCCTCGAGTTCCTCGCGGGCCAGTTCGATGGCCCGTTCGGTTCGCGGATGGTACCGGTACATGAACGCTTCCATGAGCGTCACATCGCGGTCGGCGCAGTAGTCGACGACGTCGCGCGCCTCGTCGGCGTCGACCGCCAGCGGTTTCTCACAGAGCACGTCGACGCCGGCGTCGGCCGCCCGCTTCGTCCACTCGGCGTGCAGAGCGTTGGGAAGCGGGATGTACAGCGCGTCGACGTCCGCGCGCTCGATCAGGTCCGCGTACCCCTCGTAGCGGCCGTCGATCGCGAACTCGTTTGCGAGCGCCCGCGCCGACTCGAGGTCGCGGGAGGCGACGGCGGTCACGGTGTGGTCGGTGGCTTCGACGGCCGGGAGAAACGCCTTCCGCGCGATACCCGCCGTACTGAGGACGCCGAAATTCATATGTCGTGTTGCTCGAGGGGGCACTAATACTCTGTCGAACGTCCGGATTGGCGCGATATTCCCGCTGCGGACCGTCGTCCGCACTACGGCAGCGGCTGCGGACGGCGGCCGCCGAGAGCGAGCGCAGTAGTACGATAGCTGTACAGTTCGGACGATACACACGTATCGATCGAATCGCCTCGAGCGACCCGTCCACTGCACGCCGGACTGTTAAGTCTCCGTTCGTGGTAGAACACGGTCCGAGAACACCATGTCGCTATCCAACCGATTACGACGGCTGCGGTCGACAAGCGAATCCAAAGAGGGCCCCAGAGCGATGGCCGAGCAGTCACGGGCGGAGCACGCCGCCTACGCGGCGATCCGCGGATTGCAGGCGGGATTCGTTGCGACGATCATCATGACGGCGTTCCGGCTGCCGATTCTGCGGTCGCTGCCGCCGTCGGCGAACTTCTACTCGCAGTACGTCTCCGGCGGCGATCCGGAGGACCATCCGGTCGCCGGGCTTCTCTTACACTTCGTTTACGGAATTCAGGCGGGTGCGATCTTCGGGGCGCTGTTCGCGCTGCAGGATGCGGAACGATCGATCGAACCCGAACAACGCGGGATCGTCTGGGGATCGATCTACGGGATGGCCCTCTCCGCGTTCGGCTCGCAGATCATGCTGAAAGAAGTACTCGACATTCGTCTGGACACCGACGAACTCGCGCTGTTCCACGCCGGACACCTCGTTTACGGACTCTCGCTCGGTGCGTGGGTTGGTTCCCGAACCGAAGGTGTCGACGATCCCGAGGAAGAATACGAGTACGACAACGGTAACTAACTTCACAACCTGTCTCCTTCCGATCGCTTCATTTACTATCACCTGTCGAAATATTAGTAATGCTTAGCACCCGTATTACGATTCCCCGAACGGGGTCATAACAACCTGTAAACCCCGCCAACGATGCGATTTCGGTATGGAACTCGGTGTTGTCTTCGGCGTCATCGCGATCGGCTTCGTCCACGGCGTGTTGCCGGACCACGGTTGGCCGATCGCAGCGACGTACGCGCTCAACCGACGCCGACGCTGGCTGTACGGCTTCCTCGCGGCGTTGATCCTCGGGGTTGGCCATCTCGTGAGCAGCGTCGTCCTCGTTCTCGCGTACTTCTGGTTCAGCACGTTCGCCGATTTCGCCGAGGATCCGTGGCTCGGCTACGTCGCCGGCACCCTGTTGATCCTGCTCGGCGTTCAGGAGTACCGCCACGGCGGCCACGGCGGTCTGGACGACCGCGGGGACGGGCACGGCCACCACACCGATGGCGGGACCGAGGAACACCCCCCACCGAAATCACCACGCTCACGGCCACGACGCCCACGATCACCACACCCACGACGGCGATAGTCATCACGAAGACGACCATCACGGTCGCGACATCGACAGCCACCACGCCGACGGCGACCGCAGCATCCTCGAGCGCGTCCGCGGGGTGCTCCCGGGCGGCGGCCACCAGCATCTACGCGAGGAACACGCCGAGCGCGGGCTGGTCGCCCTCGGAACGACGGCGCTCTTGCTCGGCTTCGCACACGAAGAGCCCATCCAGATCCTGGCGATCTGCAGCGGTGCCGGAACCGAACTCTGCCTCGAGTTGATGCTCGTCTACTCGCTCGCAGTGATCGTCGCGATCATCGCACCGACCATGCTGTTGATCGCGGGCTACGAACACCACCGCCAGCGGATCGAGAAAGTCACGCCCTACTTGCCGACCATCACGGCGTTCGTCCTGATCGGAATGGGACTGGCGTTCATCGTCGGCATCATCTAACGACCCCGCTCGCTGTCGGCGTTCATCGACTGGACGAGTTCGTCGACGTCCTCCTCGAGTCGGCTCGCATACTCCAGACGCACGTCTCGCGCATCGCTGGTCGTCACGTACTGGCGACCGTCGATCCGCGTCGAAAGCGGGTGGTACTCCTCGACGGAAAAGCCCATGCGACCGAGATAGCGCGCGACGTCGGTCGACTCGAGACCGTCGTAGATCGCCGCTTCGGCGAGGTCGCACGCGACGTCGAACTCGGGGAGGACGATCCCGTCGCTCGAAACGTGCCCGGTGTTTCTGGGATCGCTGTCGGTCTCGATTTCGACGTTGGTGTGGTGCAGGCGCTCCATCACCGTCTCGAGTTCGTCGGTCAGCCGGAGCACCTGGCTCGGCAGCGCCGTATCGGGCGAGCGCCACTCGACCGTCGGCATCGCATCGCGCAGTCGGACCGGCGTCCAGACCACGTCGTCGGGTGAGAAGTGTTCCTCGACCGCGCTTTCGTCGATCCCTTCCTCGAGTGCGGCTCGTTTGAACTCGTCGTAGCGATCCTCGAGGCGGCGACGCCACTCGCCGACGGTCTCTACGTAGTGCCAGAGCTGACCGTGTTTGGGATACTCATCGTAACTTTCCTTCCGATAACAGTGGGCGCGAGCGCTGTTAGCGATTCGTTCGCCGTGAAAGTACGGCGAGGAGTTGACCAGTCCGAGCGCGGCGTCCAGGGCGATGAGCGTGTTGAGCTGATCGGTAACATTTCGCTTCTCGATGTGGATGTGGGTCCCGGCGCAGTACTTGGCGTAGTCGAAGCGCTCGCCGATCACCGCCTTCTGTATGCGGCCGCGTTCGTCGGGGCGACGGTCGATCGAATCGCAGTTGATCGGCGTCCCCAGCGGAACGAGTCGCTTGTCCGCGGCCGCCGCTCGCGAGAGGACGGTGTCGAGTTGCTCGACGAACGTCGTTCGGAGTTCAGTCATCGTCTCGCACGGCGGTGTTTTCAACTCGAACAGCGGTTCGACGAACTCCCGTTCGGTCTGTTCGGAGATATCGGCGAGCGCGCCCGGTGACGCGAGTTCGCCGTCGGTATCGATCACCCAGTACTCGACTTCGATGCTCGTATTCATACTCGAGAGTGAAGATCTTCGTCGGCGGTCGTTACGGCGGCCGCTATCCGCAGACCGGCAGCCGCGATTCCGGTAGCGATACGGGCCAGTAACGCCGATTCTTGCCTTCGTGGCGGTTCGAGGACGCCTCCACCAGCGCGACGACTGGACCCGCGTCGGATCCGTCGTGTTTCGACACGGCCCTGTTGGACGCGTTTCGTTGAAGCGGCGGTGCCTGCAGCCGCCTGCCGTACTTTTTATCTGCGATCTGGCACGCCGTCGGACCCCGTTAGCCGGGATCGTCTCGACTAGCGCCGGAGCGATCCGGCGACGACGGCGCTGTAACGAACCGGCGGCGCTCGATCTAATCCGGCGAGTTCGTCGTACGCCCGTCTACGGGTTATCGAAACGTTGCGTGAGAGGTCGCCGCGAAACTCCTCTTCCGTCGGACGGTGACCACCGAAGGAGGGACTACCACGCCATCGCGGACCTTCAGCGAGGACGACGCAACCGACTCCGTCGACGCGGTGAGCGACGACGAGTAACGCCACTCTCGTCGGTTTCCGCCTTATAATAATAGTTATATGTCACAAACCGCGTCGAACGGGCCAGAACTGCTAACAAAACCAACACTGATTACCAGTGTATGCGTTGGTCCGTAGACACCGATTTCATCACCGCCGACCGAATCCCACAGTACGTCATCGGATTCGGAGCGGCCGTGACACTCGTCATGCTCGGCGAGATACTTCTGCTCACCGCGTCCGGCTCTCCGTACGTCACGGACGGCGCGTTCCTGATCGGTGTGGTCACTGTCGTCCCTTTCCTCGTCGGAATCGTCTACGGGGGGTACTGGCTCGATTCCTCTCGGCTCTCGCCCCCGCGCTATCTGCGGGTCGTCGGATGGTTGTTCAGCGGGCTCGTCGTTTTCCTCCTCATCAACCTCGCACTCATCGCCGCGGTTCCGACCGACCGGTTCGCGATGGTCGTCGCGTGGATCCGGTGGGCCGTCGCGCTCGGTGCCGGTATCGGTTTGCTGATCGGCTGTATCGAGGCTCGCACCATCGAACGCTCCCTGGCCGCAGAACGAGCTTCGCTCCGGGCGACACACCTCGAGGAGCAACGAGAGTTCCTGGATTATCTCAACAGCATCCTTCGACACGAGGTGTTGAACGCCGCGACGATCATCAACGGGTACGCCTCGCTCCTCCACCAGGAAGCGGCGACGACCGACCAGCATCGCCGGTGGGCGGAGATCGTGATCGACGAATCCGAGGAGATGTCGACCGTGATCGACGACGTCCAAGTCCTGCTACAGTCGGTCGAGGGCGAGTGGCAACTCGAACCGGTGAACGTTTCCCGAATCGTGACCGAAGAAATCCGAAAACTGGAACAGAAGTGGGATTCGATCGACGTGGAGACGTCGATTCCGGCGGACGTCTCCGTGCAGGCCGACGAACTGCTCGCTCGCGTCTTCAGGAACCTCCTCTCGAACGCGGTCGAACACAACGACGCTGCGAGGCCCCGTGTTGCGGTCACGGTCGAGCCCGGCCCGGAAACCGTGCGAGTCGAAATCGCGGACAACGGATCCGGGATCCCAGCGTCGGAACTCGACTCGATCGAAGAGCGAGTCGAGAGCTACGGCAGTACGCACGGGCTGGGACTCTATCTGGTCCACCAGTTAGTGAGCCGATACGACGGAACGATCGAACTCACCGAGACGGGGCCCGACGGAAGCGTGTTCACGGTCGAACTCCCGGCGGCGACGGTCGGAAAGGGATCGTGAGCGAGTCGCCCCCTCGATGCGGGCGCAAGCGCTCGTCCCGGTCGAGTGGCGACGTATCGACTTCGGAACCTCAGCGCACGCCGATCGCCTTTCGCCGCCGCGCGAGATAGTAGCCTGCCACGAGCGGCTGTACCGGTGGGACGATCAGGCTCAGGAACGCGATTCCGAGGTAGAGTCCCGGGTTCGGCCGCCAGGAGTTGCCGTACGTACAGACGTAGGCGGCATCCTGATGGATCGCGATCGGAAACGATCCGAACGCGATCGTTCCCGCGAGGGCGACGGCAGCCCCGAACAGTCCCGGAACCGTAAACAGGATCGCGACCGTCGCCGCGACGAACCCGAACAGCGTCGTCCCGAGCGAAACCGCCACGACGAGCCACCAGCCGGACCAGCCCGGCCGCGTTCCGAACCGTTTGTGACGGCGTATGAGATACCAGACCCCGGCGACCGGCGCTGAGATGAGCGTCGCGAGGGCGTTGAGCCACGGGTTCGGCTCCCAGTTCTCGCTTGCCCACGGTCGACGACGGATCCGCCGCGCATCGAAAAAGATCGAGACCAGTAGCCCCAGCGTCAGAATGCTGTATCCGAAGCTACTGAACAGGAGTAACCCGTACTGTAGACCGGGGATACCGAGCTGTACTTCCTGGATCACTCCGACGATTCCGACTCCAATTATCGGCGGGAACAGGTACAAGAGCCGCTCGATAACCCGTGTCCAGTCGATTTCGTCGACGTGCGTCGGCATCTGCTGACTCATCACCTACTGCGGAGACGTTGCCTGTTGGTGAACACGTGTACTGCTCGAACTGTTGTCACCGGTATTGGTTTCGGACACGGTCCTGTCCCACCGATCAGAGCGCGTTTTTGTACGCCTCGAGCGTCTCCTCGACGTCCGCGTCGGTGTGGCCGTAGCTGACGAACTGGCACTCGAACTGGTTTTGCGAGAGGAAGATCCCTTCGTCCTTCATCTCGCCCCAGAAGATGCGCCGCCAGCGGTCGGTTTCGGCGTTTTTCACATCCGCGGCGTTTTTCGGACAGTAGTCGTAGCGCGGACAGGTCGGGTTCTGTCGACAGCCGTCCGGACACTGTTCCTCGAGCGAATCCGGGCCGGGACCGTCGCGGGTGAAGATCACTTTGAACATACTGTCGGTGCCGGTGACCGTGTAGCTAGGTGCCTGATCCGCGAGGATATCGGTCAACCCGCTACGAAGCCGCTTGCCCAGCCCGTTGACGTGGTCGTAGACGTCGTTTTCGGCGGCGAACTGCAGGGTCTCGAGGCCGGCGGCCATCGTGACGGGGTGGCCCGAGAAGGTGCCCGCCTGAAAGACGTCGCCCGAAGGCGCGAAGCACTCGATGATCTCGGCGCGTCCGCCGATCGCGCCGACGGGGAAGCCGCCACCGATGATCTTACCGAACGTGGTCAGATCGGGCGTGACGCCGAACTCGCTCTGGGCACAGCCCAGTCCGCCGACGCGGAACCCGGTGATCACTTCGTCGAAGATCAACAGGGAACCGTAGTCGTCGGTGATCTCCCGGAGGAACTCGTGGTAGCCCTCCTCGGGGTAGACGATGCCGTAGTTGCCCAGAATGGGCTCGGTGAGAACGGCCGCGATGTCGTCCCCGTGTTCCTCGAACACGTCGCGGATCGCGTCCTCGTCGTTGAACGGCACCGGGAGGGTGTGATCGGCGAAGGACTGCGGAATTCCCGCCGAGGACGGTTTCGGATCGTCGGCATCGCCCTCGACCAGCGTCGACTCCTGTGCGCCGTGGTAGCCGCCCTGCATGACGACGATCTTGTTTCGGCCGGTGTACCCGCGCGCGAGTCGCACGGCGGAGGTCGTGGCTTCGGTGCCCGAATTGACGAAGCGGATCTTCTCGACGCTCGGCACGTGTCTGACGACGAACTCCGCGAGGTCGACTTCGACCTCCGTCGGCGTGCCGTACATCGGTCCCTCGCTCGCCTTCTGCTGGATTCCGGCCTGGACGGGTTCGGGCAAGTTGTGGCCGAGCAGGAGCGGGCCGAGCCCCATCACCCAGTCGACGTAGCGGTTGCCGTCCGCGTCGATAACGTGCCCGCTGTCGCCCTTCTGGACGAAGAACGGATAGGGCTCGATCGCCGCACGAACCGCCGAGTTGACTCCACCGGGGAGCACCGACAGCGCTCGGTCGTACAGGTCGCGTGAGTTGTCGTCGGTCATACGCGAGCGTTAGAAACGGGACGGGAAAGTAGTACCGAGGTCGGTCTCCGAACCGTCGGCCGAACCGTCGAACGTGTTCGTCTTCGACTCGAGCCTTCTCCCGCCGAGCGCGGGAGACCGACCGACCACCGAGAGAACGTACCGACGAGAAACGCGACGAAACCGAACGGAGTCGGGACAGCGTGACACCATCGAGCCCACGGCGGGTTACACCGGTGTCGGCCGCGGGTCAGATGACCACTGCCAACGCGGTGCCCGACTCGGACGGGTGTCACGAGGGCGCCGATTGTCGGAACCGCACCGTGAAATGCGGATCGTGCGAGTCACCTCACGTCGCGATCCGTCGGCGGGCGGACCGCGGCGGTCGATCGCGTGTCTCCGGCTCAGACGGCATCACGACCGGTTTTGCCGGTGCGGATCTGGGTCGCGCCCTCGACGGGCATGACGAAAATCTTGCCGTCGCCGGGTTCGCCGGTCTCTGCGCCCTCGCGGATGGCATCGACGACCTCCTGGGCCGGGATGTCCGCGACGACGCACTCGATTTTGACCTTCTGGTGGAGGTCGACCGTGTACTCCTCGCCGCGCCACTGCCCCTTCTTCGCGGGCTGGGAGCCGCGACCGGAGACGTTGGTGACGGTCAGCGACGGCGCGCCGGCTTCGGCGAGGGACTGCTTGATCGCGCCGAGGCGGTCGGGGCGGACGATCGCGGTGACCATCTTGATCTCGCCGTCGTTCGGTTCGCCACCGTCGGTTCGGAGGTCCGACGAGGATCGCGAGTCATCGACTCGCTTACCGCCGTCGGTGCGAATGATCTCACCGCTGCCGCCGTCAGTTGCGACATCGGGCTGTCCGAACTCGGGGTAGGTATCGACGCCGTGTTCGGAGACGTCGAGGCCGTCGCGCTCGTGTTCGGGCGAGACGCGGGCCTGGCCGATGGCCTTGAACGCGCCGAAGACGATCGCGGTCGTGGCGACCGTCCAAACGGTGATGATAGCGACACCGGCTACTTGGGCCGCAAAGGCGGTCCCGATGCTATCGACGACACCCGGAGCTGCCACGAACGGGAACAGGAGCGTCCCGATGATGCCCGCGGATCCGTGGACGGGAAAGACTGCGCAGACGTCGTCGATCTTCAGATAACTCTCGATAAAGTCGAAGACGATCGGCAACTGAGCGCCGGCGATGCCACCGACGACGATGGCACCCCACCACGCGGTGGTGTCCGGGATCGCCGTAATTCCGACGAGGCCGGCCAGCAGACCGTTCGCAACGTAGAGCGTGTCGACCTTACTGGTCTTGAGCCACGACACGAGGCCGGCACCGATCGCCCCACAGGCCATCGCGATCGTCGTCGTCATTGCGACGCGACCGACCGTTTCGTACGCTCCGAGGGCGAGTTCACCGCTCTCAGTCACCGTGAACACCGTCGCAGCAGTTCCCACGTTGAATCCGTACCAGCCGAACGCGAGGATCAGCGTCCCCAGCACGGCGAAGGTCAGCGAGTGACCGGGAATGACGTTCGCACTGCCGTCATCGTTGTACCGGTCCATCCGCGGGCCGAGGATCCACGCTGCGGTGAGGCCGGCGATGCCGCCCATCCCGTGGACGATCATCCCGCCCGCGAAGTCGTGGAAGCCGACGCCATCGAGCGCGTCTCCGAGCATGCCGGCACCGGTGAGCGGGCCTTCGGCCCCCCAGCCCATTCCGGCGACGACCGGGTAGATGACCGCGGCCAGTACGATGGTGTAGCCGACGTACGCGCGAAGTTTCGCGCGGCCGGCGACGGCTCCCGACACGATGGTCGCCGCCGTCATCGCGAAGACGGCACCGAACAGCCAGTCGACCCAGGCGTTCGGGTTCTCGGCCGTCGCCGTCAGCGAGAACCCGTCCCCGCCGACGACGCCGGAAATCGCAGCACCGATCAGGAAGAACACGGTGACGCCGACGCTCCAGGTTAGCAGGTTCTTCGTCAACTGATTCGCCACGTTCTTCGAGCGCACCTGGCCGGCCTCGAGCATGGCGAAGCCGGCGTGCATGAAGAAGATCAGGAAGGTGGCGACCAGCACCCACATGAGGTTGACTCCGTCGGCGATGACTTGCGGATCGACCTCGGTTTGTAGCAGCGTCGGTTCCATCAGGCTGCCACCTCCGTTCCCCTCGTTTCGCTACCGGTGCGTTGTAGACGTATGTCCATGTATAGGTCGTTCGATCGCATGATTGTCTTCTGAATCACGTCTAATCTCGATGGACTAGCTACATATAAGGATTAGCGTTGACAATTGCCTGAAAAACACTCTGTAATAGGCACAAGCGAACAAATCTAGAGGTGATTTAATGTATATAAGGCGATTCGATCTTACGGATTTTTCGAGCCGTGGTTATATATTCTCTCTTTGTAAACTCGGAAAAACCCGCCCGATCGTGGATACCGCGGTATCGACTCATTACTGCGCGCTCAACAGGGCGATATTGCTCGCGCGCGGCAGATGTTGCCACTCGTTCGTCGGTAAAACTCCGACCTGGACGTTTGTCCGAATGCTTATCCGCCTCCCTGGGGTCGGCCCGCTGGTCTCACTTTTATTACCGACCACCGCGTCCGCTCGCTCTCGAGGCCGCCCTCGGTCCTAATCAACAGCCATCAGCCACCGGAGGGGGCTTCCGCGAGATGCTCGATCCCGACGACGCGAGCGCCGCTATCGGTCCGCAGACAACCGGTTCGCGACCTCCTCCGCGAAGTACGTCAGAATCAGGTCCGCACCCGCACGTTTGATCGACACCAGCGACTCGAGTGCCACTTCGTCAAGTTCCAGCCATCCCTTCTCGGCGGCGGCGTGGAGCATGGCGTACTCGCCGGAGACGTTGTAGGCGGCGACGGGGTGGTCGAACTCCCGGCGAATCTCGGCGACGATATCGAGGTACGGCAGAGCGGGTTTGATCATCAACACGTCCGCACCCTGTTCGGCGTCGAGACGAACCTCGCGCAGCGCCTCGCGCGCGTTCGCGGGATCCATCTGGTAGTGTCGCCGGTCCCCGAACGACGGTGCACCGTCGGCAGCGTCCCGGAACGGCCCGTAGAAGGCGCTCTCGTACTTCGCGGCGTAGCTCATGATGGGAACGTGTTCGTAGCCGTCGCGATCCAGCGCGCCGCGGATGGCAGCGACCATTCCGTCCATCATTCCGCTCGGTGCGATCATATCCGCGCCCGCCTCGGCGTGGGAGACGGCGATCCGATCGAGCGACTCGAGGGTCGCGTCGTTGTCGACCGTCATCGTGGCGTCGCGGTCGTGATCGCAGGGTGTGCCGCGCTCGTCGTCGCCGCTGAGTTCCTCCTCGAGCGGCCCGCAGTGGCCGTGGTCGGTGTACTCGCAGAGACAGACGTCGGTGATAACGTAGGCGTCCGTCTCCGCCGTGATCCGCCGGGTGGCGGCCTGGACGACCCCGTCTTCGGCCCAGGCACGGGTTCCCTCGGGATCTTTCGACTCCGGAATGCCAAAGATCATCACCGCCTCGACGCCCGTCTCGAGCACCTCCCGCACGCGGTCGACGCTCTCGTCGACCGGGACGCGCTCGTGGCCGGGCATCGACTCGATGGGGATTCGCTCGTCGGTCGTCGCGTCGACGAACACCGGTGCGATGAGGTCCGAGGGCTCGAGGCTCGTCTCGCTGACGAGGCCGCGAACCCGGTCCTGCCGGAGCCGCCGGGGGCGATGAGTGAGGTCCATAGACGATCATTCGGCGGCGGCCGCAAAAGCGATGCGCTCGCCGCCGACGGCCCCGCGAGCGATCGGTCACGGCTGGCGTCTTCGAGGCGTCGACTGCCGGTAACAGTATCCTCATCAACGCGGGTCCGCCACGGTAGACTGTTGCGGTGACTGAACTATCGGCGTTCGACCGACAATGACCGTACTACTGGCAATGACTGCTCTCTCACTCGATTGATGCGGTGGCGATACCGAGAAACCGTTCTCGCGCTGTGTACGCTCGCCTTCTTCGCCACGATGGCCGGTCGACTGGTGATTAGTCCGGTCGTCCCGCTGATCATCGAGGAGTTCGCCGTCTCGAACTCGGTGATCGGCATCGCGCTCACCGGACTGTGGATGGCCTACTTCGCGGCCCAGTTCCCGAGCGGCATCCTCGCCGATCGGTTCGGAGAACGCCCCATCATCCTCGTCGCGATCGGGGGCACCGCGATCGCCAGCGCGTTTCTCGCGCTCGCGCCGCTGTTTTCGCTCTTCGTGATCGGAACGATCGCGCTCGGTGGCGTGGCGGGTCTCCACTACAGCGTCGCGACGACGCTACTGACGCGGACCTACGACGAGATCGGTACCGCGATCGGCGTCCACAACAGCGGCGGTCCCGCCGCCGGCCTGCTCGCGCCGCCGGTCGCGGCGTGGATCGGCGTCCGGTACGGCTGGCGACCCGCCGTCGCCATCGGTGCCGCGATGGCGATTCCGGTCTTCGTCCTCTTCGCCTGGCGCGTCCGACCGACGGAGCCGCGCCGGCCCGACCAGCGGATGGCGGAACGGTTCGAACTCGAGCCCATTCTCGAGCTTCTCTCGAGGCCTCAGATCGCGTTTCCCATCTGTCTCGCAGTCGCGGGCGCGTTCGTCTGGCAGGCGACTGCCTCGTTCCTGCCGACGTTCCTCGTCGAGCACCGCGGCCAGTCGACCGAACTCGCCGGAACGGTCTTCGCGGGCTACTTCGTGGTCCAGGCGGTCACGCAGGTCGGCGTCGGAGCGGCCTCCGACCGGTACGGCCGCGATCTCGCGACCGCGGGCTGTATGGTCCTCGCGGCGACCGGATTCGGTCTGTTGGTCACCGCTCCGGGGACGATTTCGCTCCTCGCCGCGGTCGTTCTCGTCGGAACGGGTCTCGGCTGGGGCGCGGCGCTGTTGCCGCGGTTCATGGACGTGCTCTCAGAATCCGAGCGGGGTGCGGGTTTCGGCCTCATCAGGACGGTCTACGGCTTCATCGGGGCGCTCGGCTCCGTCGTCACCGGCCTCCTCGCCGACCTCTTCGGCTGGGGAGTGTCCTTCGCCGTCCTCGCCGCGTTGCTCGCGCTGGTCTTCGTCGCACTCGCCGTCAACTGGGCGCTCTCGCTCGGCTATTAACCGTGACGGTCGACGGACGCCGGTCGCCGATTCCGTCCAGCGTGGCGGTTTGGTTCCCGATGGATCGCGATTCGTCCGTTCGATAGCGCCGATGCCGTCCCCGCGGACGAACCTCGTCTCGACTCCCGACGCCGCGTCCGGTTCGGAGCGATGGGACGGCGAGACTGGCCACAGAAGGCCCTGACTTTTAATCGATGTGGCGACTGGACGTACTGTGTCCGCAGCCGAAGAAGCAGTCACGAGTCTCGAGGCCCTGGGATTGACCGAGTACGAAGCTCGGTGTTTCGTCGCACTCACGCGGATTTCGACGGGGACCGCAAAGGAGGTCAGTCAGGTCGCCGACGTTCCTCGCTCGCGAGTGTACGACACCATCGAACGACTCGAGCGAAAGGGGCTGGTTACCGTCCAGCAGTCCGACCCTCGCGAGTACAAGTCGGTCCCGGTCGAGATGGCCTGTCGGCGGCTCCGCGAGGACCACACCGCGCGAATCGACGCCGCCGAGAACGCGCTCGAGCAGCTCGAGGAACCGGAGTCCAAAGACGACGAGGGGATGTGGTCGATCAACCGGTACGAGCACGTCACCGACCGCATCGTCCTCTTTCTCGAGGAAGCCATCGACACGGTCCACTATCTCGTCCCCGTGATGGATGTCGTCGATCAGCGGATTCGCGAGGCGTTGCAGTCGGCTGCCGACCGCGGGGTGAGGGTGGTCATCGAAGTTCCCACTCGTGAGGCGAAAACGGAGCTCGAGGAGGTCGTTCCGGACGCGAATATCGTGGTCGCCGAGGATCTCCGCTCGACTAACAACGTCCAATCGGAGTTCCCAGCGCAGCTACTCATGGTCGATCAGCGGGCGGTCGTCGCCGCCGCCGTCAAGGAGAACGACCTCCCTGATGTCGTACAGGAGGTGGCCGTCTGGACGTACGGGCGCGATCACGGATTCGCCGCCTGGACGCGTGAACTGCTCGATGACCGACTCGAGAAACGCGATGACTGGGCCCTCGGGGAGTAATCCGGGCTCGTAGCGACCGACAGTACGTTCTGCAAGGGTGGAGACACACGGGAAGCACCGGCCAGCCGCGGGTGATCATCGGTCGCGATTACGTTCGTTTCTATCCGCCCGAAGGCGACACCTCGAGGGGTGTCGAGTATATACTTTTAAGTGCGCGTCTCCCGTTTAGGACTGTTAGCAATGGCCATAGATCCGCAGTTCACCGAGAATCGTGACCAGGTCGACGAACACAACGGACACGCCGTCTGGGGTCCCGTCGACGAACCGGAGGAACTCGGCATCCACGGAACCCACGTCGCGGTCGATTTCGATCTCTGTATCGCCGACGGGGCCTGTCTCGAGGACTGTCCCGTCGACGTCTTCGAGTGGGTCGATACGCCGGGGCATCCGGAAAGTGAGGAGAAAGCGGATCCCGCGAAAGAGGCCCAGTGTATCGATTGTATGCTGTGCGTCGACGTCTGCCCGGTTGACGCAATCGACGTCGACGCCGGACGAACGGCCTGACCTTCGGCGTGTATCCGTCTCGGGCCGACGCGGACGCTCGAGCGGCTTACTCGGCGCGGTCGACGTCGACTTGTTCTTTCAGCGTCTCGAGGCCGTCCGCTTCGGCGAGCTCTTGCAGCCGCTCGCGGAAGTGTTCCTCGCAGAGACCGACCTTGAGACCTTCCGATTCGGCGGCGAAGGCGGCCTCGTGGTCGCAGTAATGGCAGTTCATAGAGGTCCGTTGGACCCACGATGCATTGAACCCTCCGCTATCGGCTAGGATTCACATTATTACTCTGGTAATTCGCCAATTCGTAACTGCTCGTACGCAGGTCGCGACAGTCCGGCAATTCCGAGGTCGGTGCCGTGGGCGTCGCTTCCGCCGGTTGACAGGAGATCGTTCCGGCTGATCGCTCGTTCGACGATGCTACGATCGACCTCGTCGCCTCGGTTGTAGGGATACTGTAACTCGACGGCCTCGAGGTCCGGTTCCGCCGTCAGCGCGAGCGCCTGCTCGGGATCGCGGTAGCGAAGGGGGTGGGCGAGCGAGACGAGCCGACACGTTGCGGTGAGTGCCGCCAGTCCGCGTTCGAACGAGGGCACGTTCCGCGGCACGTAACAGGGATCCTCGAAGCCGATGAGCCGGTCGAACGCGGCCTCGTAGTCGTACTCGAGGTCGGGGTGATCGTCGATCGCGCGGGCGACGTGTGGCCGGCCGAAGCCGTCCTCGACGGTGACGTCGAGATCGACCCCGAGTCGGCTCTCGACGCAGTCGACGATCGTCCGCCCGCGTTCGACGCGATCGGCCTGGAGGCGCTCGAGCAGTCCCTCCAACTCCGCCGTCGGTTCGACACCGTAGCCGAGCAGGTCGACGCGCTCGCCGCCCGGCGTCTCGACGCGGAGTTCGATCCCGCTGACGATCGTCACGCCGTCCCGTTCGACCAGCGGTTCGTCGAACGGCTGCAACCGATCGTGGTCCGTCAGCGCGACGACGTCCACGCCGGCGCGGCGGGCAGCATCCGGTACCGCGTCTAACTCGAGGCTCCCGTCCGAACGCGTCGTGTGGACGTGTAGGTCGGCGTAGGGCATTCACTCGAGGGGAAGGCCACCGCTCGTAAAGATATTTCTCCGCGTCGTCTTCTGATTCCCGCCCTGTCTAGGACTCCTCTAGGAATACTAGGTCTACCATCCGCCTAGAGAACGTATATGGACAATGTTTATAATTATCGTTCACACAGGTTAGCGTGTAATGCTGCACAAAGGCTCCGGCGCGTTCGTCGATGACCACGACTACCCCGCGACTACCGAGGAACTGATCAGCAACTACGGCGATCGGACCCTCGAACTCCCGAACGGGTCTGAAACGGTCGGCGACGTACTCACCCGTCTCGAGTCCGAAACGTTCGAGACGCCGGACGACGTCCGTCTCGCGCTCTCCTGTGCCGTCAGCGACAAGGCGATCGGTCGCATCGGCTACAGCGACCGCGACCCGGCCCCGGTCGGGAGTCCGTACACGCCCGACGCGGTTTCGTTCTAGAGACGAACGTTTTTCACGAGATTCGATCGACCCGTGTGAGCGAGAGCCTCGCCAATACACGCCGCTGAAAACGGCCGAGCGCGCCCCGCCGCGCTCGGTACGATCGCTTTCGCTCGACACGGATGAGGTTACTGCTTCGGTTCGAGACACAGGTGGGGCACCCGCGAGCGAACCCGGGGCAGAAAAAGGACCGCTCTAGAACTCGTCGATGACCGGAATGCCCTCCGTCCCGTAGTCGGTCATCGCCGCCAGTTTGTCGCTGACGTCCTCGAGACCGATCGTCTCCGAGACGACGGCTTCGGGTCGCAGTTTGTCGGTCGCGACCATCCGGAAGATCTCGTCGTAGCGGGTCGGTGGCATGCCGAACGAGCCGATGAACTCGATCTCCTGCATGACCATCGCGTCCGTGGGAAGGTGGACCATTCCCCGTTCGTCCTGGGTCGTGAGTCCGACCTGTAGGTGCTGGCCGCGCGTCCCGAGGCTCTGGACGGAGTTCTGGCTGGTCGTCTCGATTCCGAGCGCGTCCATCGACACGTCGGCTCCGCCGTCGGCGATCGCCTTGACCTCGGCCGCGACGTTGTCGGCCTCCTCGGCGTTGACCGTCTCGACGGCACCGAGTTCGCGGGCCGACTCGAGTTTCTCGTCGGCGAGGTCGACCGCGATGACGTTCGCACCGAGCGCGTCGGCGATGTGGACCGCCGAGAGGCCGACGCCGCCAACGCCGTGAACCGACACCCAGTCGCCCGCACCGACGTCGGCCTGGTGGGCCAGCGCGTGAAACGAGGTCATAAACCGACAGCCCAATCCGGCCATGTCGACCGACGAGACGCCGTCGGGCAACTCCACGAGGTTGTGGTCGGCGAACGGGACGTGGACCTGTTCGGCGAACGCGCCCTGGACGAGTTCGACGAATCCGAGGGGCATCACGTTCTCGCACGTGTTCGAGTGACCGCGACGACACTCCGGACAGGTTCCGTCGCCGAGGTTGAACGGGACGGCGACGTGATCGCCCTCTGAAACGTTCTCGACGTTCTCGCCGACGGCGACGACCGTCCCCGCGGGCTCGTGGCCGAGGATCTGTCCCGGCTGGGTTTTGATTCCCAGCCACTCCCAGTCGCCCTGCCAGCCGTGCCAGTCGCTCCGGCAGACGCCGCAGGCTTCGACGTCGACTACGGCCCCGTTCGGGTCGGGATCCGGTGCGTCGACGTCTTCGATCGAGAGCGGTTCGCCGTGTTCCTCGAGCACTGCTGCGCGCATAGAATGTCTGTTGATACCATGCAACATATGTGTGTCCCCACGGGACCCTAGCAGTCACAGTCGTGTACGTGTTCTCGGCATCGATGCTCGTTCGAGTTCGGTCCTGCACCGTTGAGAAACGTGAACGAGTCTGGTACCAATTCAGCCGCCGATGGCGGAACCGACACCGAGTCGACCGCTGGTGATGAGGAGACGGTATCCGTGGGACTCCCCGCTGCAGCAACGAGTCTCGTCGGAGTCAGGTGTGCGTTGAAATACCGCCTCGAGCGCTGAGAGTCGTCGTTTCCTCGTCGAGCGCCGTGCGATCGGTCTCTTCAGTCCAGCAGGTCGATCGCGGCCTCGAGTTCGAGCGGCACCGATCCCTTCCGGTAGCCTTCGACGCGGCCGTTCGGGCGAGCACGATAGACCACCGCGGGTCGGTGGCGGACGTCGGGTTGTTCGCCGCGGACGGCGTTCCAGGCGTCGTCGCGAAAGCTCGAGCAGTCGACGAAGAGGACGGCACCGCCGCCGTGTTCGGCCAGTTGGCCGTTGGTCTTGGTTTCGGCGGTGTCGCGGACGGCGGCGACGGGGCCCGACGCGACCCGGTTCGCCGGGGGTTGCGGGCGGGTCACCTCGACGAGCACGTTGGTTTCCTCGTCTTTCGCGCGGAAATCCAGCGAGTGACCGGTCGTGACCTCGATCTCGGGTACCACGTCGTAGCCGGCGTCGCTGAGAATTTTCGCGGCGATAAATTCGCCCATCGCGGCGCTCATGCGAACGCGGTCGACGTGATCGCTGGTACCGAGTTTGCCCGACATGACGTGTCGGTACTCGTCGAGCACGCCAGTCGCGAAGAAGTCCTCGAAGAATCGGGTCGCCTCGCGTCGTCCGGCGTCGGGGAAGCCGGCGGCGTGCTCGCGGAAGAAGGCTCTGGTCGACTCGCGGCCGTCCTTGGACATGAACACGGGGAGAAAGTACCACGAGATGTGGGGGTAGTCGGCGAGCCACGGGTCTTCCTCGTGTAAGGTCGCGAGTAGTTCGCGCTGGGTCCACCGAGAGACGTGATAGGGGACCTCGCGCCAGCCGAACTTATCCGTTCGCCAGAGCGAGGAGGGCGTTTCGGTGTTGCCCATCCAGTAGGCCTCCTCGTCGTTTCGTACAAAGAGCGCGACGTCGCCGTTTTGCATCTCGAAGCGGTGTGTCTCCCAGTTCGCGCCGATATCGAACCACGGCGCGACTGCGCGGGCTCCGAGATTCGATCGGAGCGGTTGGAGTATCTTCTGTCGAACTTTCTGTTCGCTCCAGGATGTGGGCGAATAACGAAAGCGGAGCGGCCGTGCCACACCCTCACTACGGCGGGGGTGTGCATACGCTTTACGTCCCGAACCGATGTGATGAACCGTTACATTGATGTGCGACAAACGCTAACATGAGTATATCTACCATGTCAATGGGTGCATATGACGAAGACGAACACGAGCGCCGCGAGCAGCAAGCGTCGAAGGTGGACACGGATTTTGACGACGAGCGGACGATCTATCACGGCAAAGTCGAGTACGATTCCGGCGAGTCGGCGGAGGACCTGTTAGATCAGTTCGAGCAGATCAAATCGGACTGACGATTCTCGCTCGTTCATCGACGCAAGCGACGGACGTCCCGAGTCCGTCGGCGACGGCCCATCCGAGGAGCGGATGTGCTCTTCCCTTCGAAAATCTCACTCGAGGGCATCCCAGCCGGGCGTTTCGGGCGCTCCACGGGCCTCTTCGACGGCAGTTGCGGTATCCGACGAGGGCACCGTTTCGCCCGCGTTCCGTTTCCGGCGGTACCACTCGCGGATCGCCGGTCCGACCCACGATCCGTCGCGCTCGGCGGCGGCCCCGTGACCGTCAGTCGCCGTCTCGAGCGCTCGCTCCTTTCCCCGCTCGTAGTGGTGGTCGGACGTTGCGAGCGTGCCGGGACTCGAGGCCGCGGCGACGGCGAGACACTCCGCGCGGTCCGCGGCCGTCAACTCGCCGGCCGCGGTTCGCTCGACGATTCCCTCGAGCGCGTCCGGCCGAGGGTGAGCGAAGAGTTTCGCACCCAGCGCTTGCGAGCCGAGCAGTAACCCGTCGAGATCACCGGCGTCGTCCTCGATACCGGCCTCGAGCAGGCGCTCGCCGCCGAAGTTCGACTCGACGCGTTCACACTCGGTTTCCTGTTCGAGTGCGATGTTGTGTTTCGGATACGCGCCGCACTCGCCGGGGAACAGTTCGTCGTCGTGGATGCGACACTGCAGCGTCGCAGGATCGAGGAAGACGCAGGTCGGGAGCCACGCCGGCTCCTCGCGGTCGAACGGGGCGACCGGCTTCGGCGGCTTTCGCAGGCCGACGAAGAAGACGGGCCGGCCCGCGACGGCGGCGACGCTGTGGCCGTCGATTTCGACGCCCTCGTCCGCGTCTCGAGCGCGCCAGAATCGCGGCGTCAGTGCCGGGGCCATCCCCGCCTCGAGAAACGCTCGAACTTCGTCGCGGGTCAGCGCCACGAAGCTGGTGTCCTCGTCGAGCGGCGTTCGCTCGGTCTCGGACTCGTCGTTGAACGGGGCGCGCCGTTGCCGGTGTGTCGATCGGTCCGCGTCGTTCTCGAGCAGCGGTCGCCAGTCCAGACAACAGCCCGCACAGCCGCGACAGTTCACCTCCATACGCGACCGTTACCATGCTCTGACTGATAACTGATCGGGCGCGGGGGAACGACTTTCAGCGCTCGGTACCCATCCTTCACCATGGCACGGGACTCCTGTGACGGCTGTGGCCGATCGGTCAGGATCGCCGGCAGCATCGCGAACCTCTGGACGTTCGGGGACGGCGGCGAGGGGACCGCGATGACGCTGGAACTCGCCGACGGGACCGAACACCTGCTCTGTTATCCCTGTCTCGAGGCGATCCCCGACGAGCCGACCGCCGAGGACGTCGCACGGCTCGAGCGAGTCGACGAGGAGACCTCACAGCTTCGAGCGGCGTAACTTGCAACAGAGACGACCGGAGTCCTCCGATCGGTTGAGAACTGGCGTTCGCGGGCGCGGTGCGATGGTCCGAATCAGAAACCGACCGCGGTCCGACCGCAGTCCCCACGGAAGCCACACCTATACCGCGTGAGTCACGAACCGCTGTGGCATAACAGCCGCGAGCGGAAGGGGTGGGATTTGAACGCCACGAGGCTCGATGCCGCCGCGGGCCAGATGGCACCGCGGTGCTCTACCGCTGAGCGACCCTTCCGTATCCGTATTCCAGGTCCGGATTCGTATTTGTAATCGGGCGGTTACCGTTCCGAAGTGGGACCAATCGCTCGGTAGACGGAGGCTACAGCGGCGTTAGCGCTCCCACGGGCAGGGAGCCACGTCGGCCGTCGATTCGACCAGCGAGAACTCCTCGTCCACGACGAGCGCGTCGAACTGGACGTACTCGCCCAGCCGCGAGTCGACGGTCTCCTCGAGCACGCGATCGTCCGATACCGAACACTCGTAGCGTCCCAACACGTCGGAAACGGCGATTTTCTCGCGGTCGCCGGCCTCGAGCGCGAGCGTTTCGTCGACCACGGTCTCGTCGTCGCCCTCGCGGACGATGGTGATCGCCACGGTCCGGCGTTCGTCGGTCGCGTTCTCGACTCGCAGTTCGTGGACGCGTCGCCGAGTGAGTCGCCCTCGTTCGACCAGGGAGAGCGTCCGTTCGTCGGTCTCGTCGGATTCGGAGACGCTCGGTTCGTACGTCGCGTCGTCCCGGCGAACGTAGGCGTGCTCGACGTCCATCGCGTCCTCGAGCAGGAATCGACCGGTCGCGGTGTAGCCGTTCGCCTCGAGCGCCGCATCGACCTCACACTGGAGCGGGTCGGGGAACGACGCGTACGGGATGATCAGGTGATGACACGTCTCGTACGTCTCGTCGGCGTCACAGGCTGAACTCGGACTCGGGGTGTCCGAATCGTCGGCGTCGGTTTCGATATCGTTGCCGAGACAGCCGGCCGACACGACCGTCCCCGAACCGACCGTGGCGAGGAGCGTGCGTCGTTTCATTGCTAGAAATATGTTGATCTGTTTATATTTGTTGGGGTAGGTCAAATTCCGCTTTTCCGTTCGGCAGACGGGTTCGTGCTCGAGCTCTCATCTCGAGCAACGGTTCGCAGCCTTTAGGACGCGTCCGGTCCGTGAGTCGAACGGTGAATCCCGAGCGGATCTTCGAGGAGTTTCCCGCGCCGAGCTACCGCGGGACCCAGGAGCAGGCCCTCCGCGACATTCGAGACGCGTTCGCGGCCGGCAACGACGTCGTGTTGGTGCGCGCGCCGACGGGCAGCGGCAAGTCCCTGCTCGCCCGGGCCGTTGCCGGCTGCGCTCGCGAAATTGACGGGGCCGATCCCAGCGACGCGACCGGCGCGTACTACACGACCCCGCAGGTCTCCCAGCTAGACGACGTCGCGGCCGACGACCTGCTGGCCGATCTGAACGTCATCCGCGGGAAGTCGAACTACTCCTGTATTCTGCCGAACGAGCGCGACACGCCGGTCAATCAGGCCCCCTGCGTTCGCGAACGTGGCTACGACTGCTCCGTGAAACATCGCTGTCCGTACTTCTCCGATCGAGCGATCGCCTCGAACCGGGAAATCGCGGCGATGACGCTCGCCTACTTCATGCAGACCGCGGGCAGCGAGGTGTTTCGCACGCGCGACGTCGTCGTCGTCGACGAAGCCCACGGCCTCGCGGAATGGGCGGAAATGTACGCGACGATTCAACTGGGGCCGCGGACGGTGCCGTTCTGGGACGACCTTCGCGTTCCCGAGATCGACGGCCTCGACCGCACCGTCCGCTACGCGGAGAACGTCTCCCAGATCTGCGAGCGACGGAAGGACGACCTGCTCGCCCAGGACTCGCTCTCGCCCGGCGAGGTGCGCGAGCGCGACCGACTGCAGGAGCTCATCGGCGAACTCGACTGGTTCGTCTCGGACTACCGCGATCCACAGAGTCCGACGACGTGGCTGGTCGACCAGTCCGCCCCCTCGAACGCTCGTCGAGAGCGCCGCGACGATGACGACGATCCAGCAGGCGGGCCGCTGACGATCAAGCCGATGAGCCCGGAGAAGTACCTCAAACACACCGTCTGGGACCGCGGGAACAAGTTCGCGCTGCTGTCGGCGACGATCCTCAACAAGGAGGCCTTTTGCCGACAGGTCGGCCTCGATCCGACGGACGTCGCGCTGGTCGACGTCGAACACACCTTCCCGGTCGAAAACCGGCCGCTGTACGACGTCACGCAGGGGAAGATGACCTACGAGGAGCGCGACGAGACGACGCCGAAGATCGCCCGCACGATCGTTCGGCTCATGCAACGCCACCCCGACGAGAAGGGGCTGGTCCACGCTCACTCCTACGACATTCAGGAGCGACTCGCCGACCTGCTCGCCGACTTCGGCGTCGGCGACCGGATCCGGACGCACGACCGCGACGGGCGCGACGCCGCCCTCGAGGACTGGAAGGCCAGCCCCGGTGCCGACGTCTTCCTCTCGGTCAAGATGGAGGAGGCGCTCGATCTCAAGGGCGACCTCTGTCGCTGGCAGGTGCTCTGTAAGGCGCCGTTTCTCAACACGGGCGACTCGCGCGTCGCCCACCGACTCGAGGAGGGCCAGTGGGCGTGGTACTACCGCACCGCGTTGCGCACCATCATCCAGGGCTGTGGCCGCGTCGTCCGAGCGCCCGACGACTACGGGGCGACCTACCTCGCGGACTCGAGCCTGCTGGATCTCTTCGAGCGCGCGCGGACGGACATGCCCGACTGGTTCGAGGTGCAGGTCGATCGGATGGAACAGCCCGACCTGCCCCCCTTCGAGCCGCGCGCAGCGCTTTCGGGGAGCGAGACGGCGTCTCGAGACGATACCGAACGCTCGAACGAGGACGGATCGTCGGGAGGAAACGAACGAACTCGATCACGCACTCGACGCTCGAACCGGTCGTCTTCGTCGTCGAGTCCGCTGGCCGACGTCTGGGATACGGGCGAGTGACGGAAGCGAGGAAACGACGCTCTCAGAACGCGGCGAGTGCGCCCCAGGCGATCATCGAGGTCACCATGAGAAACGCGAATCCGAGCGCGATGAACTGATTCCTGTCCATACGTGGTTCGATTCTCCCTAACGTTATGAATGTCACGCCCACCCCGTCGGCCGGCGTGCGCTATCGAACCGAGACGGGAACCGTCGACCGATTCGCCGTCAGTCCCGACGGCTTCTCAGGCAGGTACCCAGTACAGCGAGCAGCGCCACGGCCGTGATGGCTGCACCGAAGCCCGGCAGCCCGTCGCTGTCGTCGTCACTACTGTTGACTTCGTTGTCGTCGCTACTGTCGTCACTACTGTTGGTTTCGTCATCGGTTCCGGTTTCATCGCCGTTACTATCGTCGCTACTGCCGGTTTCGTCGTCGGTGTCGGTCTCGTCGTCACCGTTTCCGTCGGTATCGTTCTCGTCGTCGGCTTCGTCTCCATCGTTCTCGTCAGCGCCGGCCGCGTTCGCTTCGCCGGCGGATTCGTCGTCGAGACCACCGCTTCCGCTACCGCCCGGGGACGACCCGCTCTCCGATGACCCGCTTTCCGACGACTCGTCGGTCTCGCCGATGACGTCGCCGTCACCGTCGGTCACCAGCGAATCGTCGTCGACGAACTCGAGTCCCGTCAGTTCCTCGTCGACGGTAAACGTCACCGTCGCGAGCGTCGGTTCGTCGACGCTCTCCGATCCGACGGTCGACTGGGTCAAGAACACGTGCCCGGTGTCGGAGTCGTGGGCGTACTGATTGACGCCACCCAGCTCTTCGAATTCGACGCTCTCGACGTCCGCGTCGGACGGTGCGTAGCTCAGATTCGCCTGAAAGCCCGCGGTGTCAGCGACGGTCGACGACACCGTCACCGTCACGGTGTCGTCGCCCGAGTCGGTCATCTCGAGCGTCAGCCTGTCGTCCGCGGCGGTCGTCGTCAGTTCGCCGTGTGAGCGTTCATCGGCGGTCGTTGCGTGTGCGCCGGCTACCATCGTCGTCGCCGCGAGGACGACCACCATGGTACAGACGAGTAGTCGCTTCGTCGCGTTCGTATCTATCATCGTGTTGGTTTGGTGCGTGAGTTCGTTCCAGTTCGATACCCGTTCAGAACAAAAATCGCCTCGCGGCGATGGTGTGGTGTCTTCGCTGCCTACGCCTCGAGTGCGGTTGGGCCGTGCGTGTCGACGATCTCGCTCAGGATGAGCGTGACGTCGCCGGCGTCGACCTGTCCGTTTCCGTTCATGTTGGCGACCGACTCGTGGAACGTGTCGGTCGGTTCGGTGCTGGCGAGGTACTGCTGGGTGAGCGTCGCGTCGTAGGCGTTGATCTCTCCGTCGGCGTTGACGTCACCGGGCCAGGCCGTCGAGATCGTGCCGTTGACCGGCAGGATGTCGAGTTCGCCGTCCTGGTCGTTGAGAGAGGTGTTCTCCTCGTCGAACACCAGTTCGGACGCACCGTCGCTCTCGTTGATGAATTCGAACTCGACCTCGGCGAACGTCGGGGTCGGTTCGTCGCCGGCCTGTGCCTGTGCGATCGTGAACGTCCCCTCGTCGTTATCGACGTTCGTCACGGGATCATCGAAGTCGACGCCCTCGATTTCGGTGACCTGCACGACGTCGGGATCGAAGTGAACCTGTATTCCGTATCCCGCGACGGCGTCGGCGGACGTGTTGATGTCGACGGTCGTCGTTTCGCCGATAGTTCCGATGTGATCTCCGGATCCGAACGTCAGCAGGCCGTCCGGCTCTTCGATGATCGTCACGTTGCTGGACGCGGCGCTGTCGTCGCTCGAGACCGTAACGGGGGCCGTTCCGGCGTCCCCGACGGCGGTTTCCCACGTCAGCGTGACCTCCGCCGTTTCGCTCCCGTTGAGCGAGAATTCCGTACTGTCGACCTCGTTGCCCTCGAAGTCGGTGAGGGAGACGGTTTGCGTGTCGTTTTCGGCGTCGACGTTGGTCACGGTGGCGTTGACGACCAGGTCGTCGCCTTCGATCACCGGTTCGTTGGTCTCCGCGATGTCGACCTGAAAACCGGTTCCGAGATCCGTCACGAGGTATTCGACGGAGTTCGCCAGAACCGTATCGGCATCGTCCGTGTATTCGCCGTCGCCGACGAACGTGGTGTACCCCAGGTTCGATGCCAGAACCGTGGCGCTCTGCTCGTCGACGGCGAACCCGTCGCCAACCGTCGTTCCGGTTCCGGTTATGGCGGTCTCGGCCAGCACGTCGAACTCGGTGTCGTCGAACCAGGTGTGGTCGCCGAACGCCCCCTCGTGGAGGTCGACGGTGTCGCCATCGTCGCCGACGCCGTCGAAGATTTCGTGTGTCGCCGTCAGTTCGTAGCCGAGCGGCGGCGTGACGAAGTCGTCCTGGAACGTGTCGTTCGGCTCGCCGGTCACGTTAGCGTGAACCGGGATGGCGTTACTCTCGGCTCCCCACTGGTCGAGGTAGACGACGCCGGTAGCCGCGTCGTCGGTAGCGTCGATGAACGTCTCGGCGTTCGACTCGTTTAGGTGCTGGACGACGATCGCGTCGTAGCCGCTCGCGGCCTCCTCGGCGGAGACGACGGTCGGTGCATACATCGTCGGCAGCGACTCCTCGAGGGTCGCAGCGACGTCGTCACCGTGCGTAGCGTCGTCGTCGACGACGGCGACGGGGACGTACTCTTCGAACACCATCGTCGGACCGGTGGTGAGGACGGCCTCGTCGTCAAGTCCCGTGAAGGTGTGCTCGAGCGAGAGCTCGCCGTCGGTGTCGGCGGTCGTTTCGACGGTGATCGTCAGTTCGTCGGAGACCGGACCGTCGAGGTCGACGGGCTCGCCGAATTCGGCTTCCACACCGTCGACGAACAGGGTCGCGTTGTCGGTTTCGTACTCACCGTCGAGGTCGACGGTTACCGTCTCGACGTTCGCGGCGTCGACGGTCACGTCGATCGTGTCACCGCCTTCGACGCCGTCGGGCTGTCCGTCGATCAGTTCGACGTCGAGTCCGTCGGCGAGTTCGAAGTCCTGGGTGGTAACTTCCTCCGCTTCGATCGTTACGTCGGCGCTCGTACTCTCGTAGCCGAACGCGTCGGCGGTCACGGTGTACTCGCCTTCGGCGGCGATCAGGTTGTACTGCCCGTCCGCGTCGGTCGTGGCGCTCCTGCCGTCGTCGAGGTCGACGGTTGCACCCTCGATCGGGGCGCCGTCGTCGTCGGTGACGGTACCGTTGACGCCGCTGTCGAGTGCGACCAGATCGGTCGCAGCGGCGACGTCGATGATCCCGTGTCCATACTCGGTGTTCGGACTCTCATTGGGTGCGTGAGCGGGTTGCCAGGCGGTTTCTTCCATCGCGTCGTACAGCAGTTCGCGGTCGGCATCACCGCCGGAGGCGGCGACCATCAGCGCGAAGGCACCGGCTTTGTGCGGCGCGGACATCGAGGTCCCGGAAAAGGTCCCGTCGTAGCCGCCGCCGGGGACCGAACTCAACACGTCAACGCCGGGCGCTGCCGCGTTCGGCACGACGTACTCGTCGGGCCAGTACTCCGGCGCGTCCGGATACGCGCTGTCCGTCTCGATCAGTTCGCCACTGGAGAACGACGCGACCTGCGCGTCTTCGTCGACGGCGCCGCTCGCGAAGTTCGGGTAGATGTTTCCGGGCGCTCCGCTGACTCCCTGACCGCTGTTTCCGATCGATGCGATCAGGACGACGCCGGTCTCTCGAGCGTTTTCGGAGGGCTCGATCAGCGCGTTTTCGTAGCCGCCAGCGCTGAGACTCATCGTGACGACGTCGGCGTCGGTGTCGGCGATGGCCCACTCCATCCCGGCTACGACCTGCGCGAACGATCCGCCGCCGTCGTCGCTGAGAACCTTCCCGTGATAGAGTTCGGCACCGGGAGCGACGCCGTAGGCGGGAACGTCGCCGTTGGGTTCGTCCGGTCCGACGACGGTTCCGCTCACGTGCGTCCCGTGACCGTCCCCGTCGTTCGGCTCGCTGTCGATCGGCTCGCCGCTGTCGTCGAACTCCTGCCAGTTTCCGTCGTCGAGTTCCAGGTCGGGGTGATCGGTATCGACGCCCGTATCGAGAACCGCGACACCAGCGCCCTCACCCTGGGTTCCGTGTTGGTCCCAGACTTCGGTCGCGTTGATCATGTCGAGCCCGTACGTGACGGTTTCGTTCGTCGGCTCTACCGACGGTTCGGTCGCCGACTTCTCGTCCGTACCGGCGTCGGTGCCGTTCCGTTCGTCCGTCGTTTCCACGTCGAAGTTCGCGTGGATCGACTCGGCACCGGTGTATCGGAGGACTTCCTCGGGCGACACCTGCGTGGTATCGACCTCGAGAAGGACCGCGTTCGCGATCCAGAACTGGTTGACGAACTCGACGCCGTCGGTGTCTACGGCCCACCGGACCGCGTCGGTCTGTGTCGCCTGTGCGTGCTGTTGTAACTCGCCGACGGAGTCCGTCGTACTCGCGGAGTCGGCGACGTCGGCGCTCTCGAATCGAACCACCATCTCCGTGGTTCCGTCCGCCTCTTCGATCGCCTCGTCGATTCGGCCATCCTCGAGTTGAACGCTGTCGAGTTGGTCGTCGTCTGTCGTCGCCTCGTCGAGATTACCGACTCCCGCCATCGCCGGGAGTGATGTAACCATCAGAAGGGCGAATACTACCGCCATGCTCCGAAGGAGCGTCGATTTCGATCGTTGTCTGCTCATGTATTAGTTGGTGACGCCGCGGTTGTCTGTGCCGCGCCACGGAGTTAATCCGAGCAGAAAATAGATAAGTAAAAACTACCGTTGTCCGAAGAAGAATCCAGCCACAAGATTAATTACGCATTCATATCTTAGAATTACTTTCACGGGTTCTGATACCATCCGTTCCCGTTCGAAACCGTACTCGAGTACGACGAGGCGGTCGCCAGCCGATCGCTCTCGGGGGGTCAAAATGTTCGACGCCCCACCGAATCGACCGGTACGACGGCGTTCCTACGCGACTCGGACGTCGAGTACGACGTGTTCGACGCCCGCACTGTGGCTCTTCACGCGGTGTCGCTTGAGTACTTCGTGCGTCCGTCCGGCGTCGGCGACCGCCGTCTCGAGGCGCTCGAGCGGGCGCTCCCAGAGCCGCGTCTCCGGCGTCGCCTCGTGATAGTGGATGACGCCGCCGGGGACCAGCGCCTCGAGGGCGTCCGGAAGAAACGCGCGTGCCTCGTTCGTTCGCGTTCCGCATTCGCTTTCGCCGGTCGATTCGGCCGAACTTCCCGGCTCATCTCCCCCGTCCGAACTGCCGTAGTACCCCATTACGACCCGATCGGCGTCGGTTTCGCTCGCAAGTTCCCGGCAGTCGGTCATGTAGGCGTCGACCCGGTCTGCCACGTCGTTCAACACGGCGTTCTCGAGCAGGTACCGAAAGGCGGCGGGATTGATCTCGGTTGCGCTCACCCGTGCGCCGGCGCGAGCCATCGGGAGGGTGAAGTAGCCGATTCCGGCGAACATATCGAAGACGTGCTCGTCGGCGGCAACGACGTCCCCCATTCGCGCACGCTCGGCCTGATTCCCCGGCGAGAACATCACTCTCGCCGGATCGAGTCCGTACCGCGTCCCGTGTTCGGTGTGAATCGTCTCGGTGTCGCGCTCGCCCGCCAGCAGGCGAGTTCGGGGCTCGCGGTAGGTTCCCGCATCGCCGTCGTTCGCGATTCCGTCGTCTGCGAGCACGCTGTCCGCCTCGCCGTGTAACTCGAGCAAGGCCTCGCCCAGTACCGTCTCGTCGGGACAACCATCGGGAACCGGTACCAAAATTACGGAGCCGATCACGGCCCACGAACCCGGTACGGACTCGAGGTCCGCGTCGCTCCACCCGCGGGCGGCCAGCAGGTCCTCGAGACCCGGACTTCGCGGTTCGGGCTCGAGCTGGCGGACGACCTCGAGAACGCCCGTGTCCGTCGGCGGCTCGGTGACGGGAAGCGCGACCCTGTTCGGCCCGTCCTCGCGCACGCGCCTCGAGTCGTCGTAGACGCCCTCGGTGCGCAACGATTCGATGGCAGTCTCCGCGCGGGGCTTTTCGACGACGGCGGCGAGCGGCGCGTTCGGCTTCGCTCCCGCCCGCTCGAGGATCTCGTCGACCGGCGGCGTTTCGCCCGCGTCTCCGTCGTCACTCATCGTTCTCGTTGGGAAGGATGTGCAACCCGGCGCGGCTCTTTAGCACGGGAACCGTCTCGGCCCCGGGATCGAAGTAATCCGGCCGGGAAACGGTCGTCGCCTGATAGGTCTCGGGATCGAGCACCTGTACGGCGTTTTCGTCCTCGACGGTGACGACCGTGGTTTCGACGGCATCGTCGCTGTCGCCGAGTTTGCGCGCGTCGGGCGAATTCCCCTCCTCGTAGCTCGCCTCGTAGTGCTCGCCGGTCGTCACTCGAGTCCCCTTCAGGTTGCCGCGGGCGCTGCGGACGAGGACCGGCCCGCCGTCGTCGTCCGCGAGGTCGATGATGTGTCCGGGCGTGTACGGCGGCAGTCGAACGGCGAATGTCACCCGGTAGACCTCGTTGCCGTCGGAGTCCTCGGTGACGAGCGTTTCGGCGTCGTTGACGGTGCCGCCGAACTCCTCGACCATCTTGTTCGAGATCTTCTTGCCGATCTTGTTGGTCGAGACCTTGATGTTGAGGCCGTCGTCGGTCTCGGAGGTTTCCGTGACGAACGCGTTTCGGTCGCCCGTCGCCTCCATGTCCGCGACGATCGTATTCGCGATCTCCTTCGCTCGCTCGATCTCCTCGCTCGTCGGCGTTCGCCCTTTGGCGCGGATCTGGACGATGCTCGCGTAGTAGTCGCCGGCGATCCGACCGCAGCGGGTACAGGTCTGGCGGGCCATCTTGACCGGAACCATCACCTGTTCTTCGACCGGCGTCCCGCGGACGATACCCGTAAAGTAGCTGTGCATTCGGATCGAGTTCGGATCGATCTGCTCGGGTTCGATCTGCCAGGCGACGTCCTCGACGTCGACGTGGACGGCGAGGGCTTCGCTCACTTCCTCGATGGCGATATCGGTGTAATCTTCCGCGCCCACGTCGACCCACCGGTTTCCACGATACACGGCTCCACACTGGGCGCAGACCCGAACGTCGATCCGATCCGGCGCGTCCACGAAGTCGAAGTTCTCGAAGTAACACGAATCACAGAGTTCGACCTCGGCACCGGGGCGGAGCGGATCCACGGCAGACTCCTCGTCCGCGTCGCTCGCTGACCGATCGGGAACCGGATCCCCGCAGCGAGGACAGAACGCACGCGATTCACTCATTGGCCCCGTTTGGGTGTTGATCGTGTTAAACGACGCGCTCCGCCGACCCGCTCCCCGCCGCGCACGTTATGGATCGCCTCCAGAAGGAACTGGGTAGGCGTGAGTTGTGCCGGCTCGAAACGCCGACTATTCCGCCTCGTCGTCGTTTCGTCGACGAAGCCACTCGAGTGTCGCTGCGCTCCCGACGATACCCGCGCCCGCGGTAAATCCGGGCATCCCTTCGCTCTCGTCGTCGTTCGACTCGACGTTGCTGTTGAGTCCTGCGTCGTCATCGCCGGACCCGTCGGATTCGTTTCCGGCATCGTCGTCGCGCTCGTCTCCCTCGCCGGTCGTGTCATCGCCATCGTCGTCTTCACCCGATTCGTCGTCTTCGGGCTCCTCGCCGCCGTCGTCGTCTTCAGATCGAACGGCGACCAGCGTGTCGGCGCTGGCGTAGAGGGTTCCGTCTGCGAGTGCGAGTTCCGGCTCGCCCTCGGTGTCGACGGCCCACTCCCTCTCTCCGGTTTCGTCGTCGAACGCGTAGACGCCGACTTCGGGTTCGGGGGCCTCTCCCGCGGGAGCGGTGCCCAAAATTGTGAGGCCCGCGTACACGGTCCCGTCACCGACGGCAGCCGACGATACGTGATACGTGCTGACCTCCGTCTCCCACTCGCGCTCTCCCCCGTCTCGACCGTACCCTTCGAGATCGTGCGAATCTCGAGCGTAGAATCGATCGTCGGCGATCGGTCCCGGCGTGTACGGGCCTTGGTCACTGCTCACGCCCTTCTCGCCGGTTTCCGTATCGTAGAGCGTCGCGTATCCGGACGGCCACACCGCTGCCGGTTCCGAATCGACGTTCCCGACGGCGACGACGTTCTCGGTCGCGACGGGGTAGCTTACCTGTCTAAAGTTCGGCGGGGTGAAATGACTGTACTCATCGTCGCCGACCGGCTCGTCGTCGCTCCAGCGTACGGTGCCGTCCTCGAGTTCGAGCGCGAACGCCTGCGACTCGCTGACGGCGAACACGGCACCGTCGGCAACGGCGACCGGCTGCTCGTACAGCGGATCCTCGGGCTCGAAGTGCCATCGTTCCTCGTTGTCTTGGGCGTCTACGGCGTACAGAACGCCGTCGGCGACGACGAACACCAGGCCGTTCGCGATGGCGGGCGACGGAATCGCCTCGTCGTAGCCGAGGTCGGCCTGACAGCAGATCGTTCCGTCGGTGCGATCGATCCGCGACAGGCGCTCACCGCCGACGTAAACGTGGTCGGCCGTCACCGCGGGCGTCCCGGTTGCACCGATGGGTTCCGTTTTCCACTCGAGGGTGCCGTCCGCTGCGTCGAGAGCGTGGACCGCGCCGTCGCCGGTCAGGTAGACGGTGTCGTCGACGACGGCGACCGGACCGCCGTGATCGTACTCCCAGGCGACCGTCACCGGCGATGCCGGCCCGCCCGCCGGAACGACCGCGTTGTTTCCCGGCCCGCCACCGAGTGACGACCACCCGCTCGCTTCCTCGAGCGACGAGGACGCCTCGTCGGTATCGGCAGTTGCGACTCCGGACGGAAGCACTCCGCCGACCAGTGCGAGACCGCTGTACGTCAGGACGCGCCGTCTGTCGTGTTCGACCATGACGACGAGACGAGGGTCTTTCACTCCGTTAACTATCGACTCGTTAGGACGGTTTCCGCCGCCGCATCAGTAGTCTGAACTGTTCTATCAACAACAACAATCTCCCTGACTGGTCGTGCTGACGATCCGTGGTCGCCTCGTTTCGGCGGCTTTCACTATCTGATAACTCTACACGAAATGAAGGGGTTCCCGCACCGTCGTCGTCTCGGCGGACGTCGGATCGGCTCGAGCGCCGACCGCGCCGCCGTCTCCGACTCGAGACGGCGCTTGATCGCCAACGACCGGTCGTCGGAATCGACGTCTCCATCGGTTCGACTCGGCCGACGAAACCGTCAGACAAGCGTCAGACCCTCGTCAATTCCGACCTGTCAGACGTCGTCATGTACCAGGGTCTCCATGCGAAATGAAGGGGTTCGACGATCCGGTTCGGTGATCGGTCAGATACCGCACGTGTTCGGTGCGATCGAATGTTGCACGGAGACACACTCGTCAGGATACTTATTTCGTCGGAGCCCCTAGACACGGGATATGAACTGGCAGGCGGACTGGGGTCTACGGTTTCGGATGTTCCTGACGATGTTCCTGCTGTTTGCGCTGTACATCGTCTTCGCCGGAGCTATTTCCCTCTACATGGGCGGTAGCATGATCGTCTTCGTGCTCGTGTTCGGCGGCTTCTCGCTGGTCCAGTACTACTTCAGCGATACGCTCACGCTCCGGAGCATGGGTGCGAAGCAAGTCTCGGCCGACGAGTACCCGCAACTGCACGGCTCGATCGAACGGCTCTCCCAGCAGGCCGACCTCCCGAAGCCGAAAGTGGCTGTCGTCGACTCGAACGTGCCGAACGCGTTCGCGACCGGGCGCAACCAGAAAAACGCCGCCGTCGCGGTGACGACGGGACTGATGCGAACCCTCGATCAGGACGAACTCGACGGCGTCCTCGCACACGAACTCGCCCACGTCAAGAACCGGGATATGATGGTCATGACCATCGCCTCGTTCCTCTCGACGATCGCGTTCATGATCGTCCGCTGGGGCGCGTTCTTCGGCGGCGGCCGCGGGCGCGGCGGCGGTCGTGGTGGCGGCGGCATCATCGCCGCCATCCTCGTCTCGCTGCTCGTCTGGATCATCAGCTACCTGCTCATCCGCGCGCTCTCCCGATATCGCGAGTACTCCGCCGACCGCGGCGCGGCGGCGATCACCGGGAACCCCTCGGCGCTGGCCTCGGCGCTCCTGAAGATCTCGGGCGAGATGGACAAGGTTCCCAAAGACGACATGCGCGAGGAGGCCGAGATGAACGCGTTCTTCATCATCCCCATCAAGTCCGGCATCGTCGGTCGACTGTTCAGCACCCACCCGCCGACCGAGCGTCGCGTCGAACAGCTTCGCGACCTCGAGCGAGAGATGACCGCGTTATAGACGCTACCCGCTTCTGAGCGGGCTCCCGACCGACGGAACCGGGCTATTACTCGTGTAAGCCGAGAGGGGTCATCCAGTATGATCGAATTCCGCAGCCGACCAACCAGAATCCTTCTAAGGGATTGTCCGTGTTAGACGAGACATGGGACTGCTCGACGGACTCCGGTCGGTTCTCGGATTACGCGCCGAGGCCGACGCCAGACGCGACGCCGACCCCGACGACCTCTTCGGCATGAGTACCGCCTACATCACGATGGAGACCGAACTCGGCTACGACTCGCTCGACGTCGGCGCGCTCTGTTTCTCCGGCGTGGACTCGAGCAGCTTTCGCGACGCCGTCGACGAGGTCGAGTCGATCCTCGAGGCCGGTCGCGAGGAGACCGGCACCGAGTTCTCGGTCACCAGCGACGACCACGGCTACCACTGGGTCGTCCTCGAGGACGACGACCCCGAGGACCTCATCACGAGCATGCACTTCGCCGCGGACACCTTCATCGAGCACGACTACGGCTCCCGACTCCTGGCGGCCGTCTTCGCTTACGAGGGGGACGATGCCGCGAAGCGGCATCGAGACGGAGGCGGCGGAGCCGCCGAAGTGACGGAGCCCGCCTACTGGATCTACTCGTTCCGTCGCGGACGGTTCTACCCCTTCGTCCCTCGACCCGGTCGCGAGCGCGACTCGAGCGCGGAGTTTAAACTCGAGGCGAGCCTGGACGGCGAACTCGAGATCGAGCGCGAGAAGGACTACTGGTACCCGCTGTGGCCGAGCGAGGGCGGCACGCACCCCTGGGAGTGATCCGCGACCAGCCCATATTTTTATCGAGGACAGAGGTCGGATATAGAAACGAATATGTCGGGATATAAATTATATAGTACATAATGAGTGTATGGTCATCTCACAGTATCGTCCCTCACAGAAATGCCACCGTGTCTTCATGAGATGGAAATGGAGACAGAAGACACAACCCGTCCCAAGCGATCAGAACTGTATCTGATACTACTCACCGGAATAGCTCTCACCGGAATAATGAGCGTAGCCGCGTTCGAAACCGATACCCGTCCGGAGTCGCTCTCTCCGTTGATTCTCGGACTCGGCGGCCTCTTCGGCCCCGTTCTCGGGGTCGGTGAGATCGTTGCTCCGATTCGACGCGCGATGGACCGAGTATTCGGCGTGTACTTGTTCCTATCACTATTCTTTTTGTTCGCAATCATCTGGACCGATCTGTGGACCTCTCCGGAAGTACTCCTGATCGAACTCGGTCTCGGGACCGGTGCTGGTGCCGTCGTCGGCTCAATAGTCTCGACTGCAGTAGTGCGGTCAACGTAGCCCGGCTGATCCAGTCGCTCCGGCTCGCCAAACGTCCTCCAAACCCGTCGTGGCTGATTTTCCCCTTTGCCCCGGTCCGATCGTGAGCGCGACTCGAGCGTGGTACCCATCCTTGGGAGTAGCCGCCGGAAGCGACCGGCTGACTCCGCCGCCGGACCGGTACCAAACTATGTTGGGGTCACAGATATCTGCCCCCAACGCGACAGTTTGACATACGGCAGGAATCACCGCCACATCATTACAACTGCGCCATACACCAGTTGTCCCCCCTTTTCCTGCCGATCCCCTCTCTTCGCCAACGAGCCGTCGGCTCGCCGCTTCCGATCTGAGTCCTCGCCAAGTCGAGATCTCGGAACAACTGAAACGATCTACACACCCATCGCGTAGTCCGCGGTTCTCGTTCACCTCGCCCGCTCTGAACTGCGCTACCATCGTGCGATGGGATGTTCATTGACGTTCGGTGGCTACTATAGGCCGCCGAGATCCGCGATCGGTCGCTTTTCGCTCCGGTTCGCCGCCCCTCCATCGATCGACTCGAAACCTGCTCCGTTCCCCATTCGTTATACCGATTCGCTCGGTAGCCCCACGTAGTGACCGACTGGAATCAGTTCAAAGGCGATCCCCGACATACGGGGGTCCGACGCGACCTCGAGGGACCCTCCCGGATCGAGGAGGCCTGGACGGTCGATCTCGTCGGCCCTGGCGGTTCGCCGGTGCTCGACCGCGATACCGTCTTCGTCGGGACGAGCCGCGGGAACTGTGACGCGTTCGACCGCGAGAGCGGACGCCGGCGCTGGACGTTCGAGACGACGGCGGCGACCGACATAGCGCCGGTCGTCACCCGCGACTCCCTGTATCTCGGCACGGAGGACGGGACCGTCTACGCGCTCGACCCGTCGACCGGAGAGCAGCGCTGGTCGGCCGAGTTACCGGGCTCGCTCGAGGCCGCGCTCGCACTGGCCGCGGCCGACGGGTCGATGCCGAGCGACGACGCGGCTCCGGCGCTGCTCTACGCCGGCCACGCCGAGGGCCTCTCGGCGCTCGAGCCCGATAGCGGCGAGGTCGTCTGGACCCACGAAACCGACGCGCCGGTCGCCGGCTCGCCGGCGGTCGACCGCGCACGCGACCGGGCGCGCCACGACTGGGGGCAAGAGCTGGACGACGAGGCGGTGGACCTGCTGTCACTCGGCGACGCGCGGATGGAGCGCGACGACGGCGACGGCGCGTACGACGGGGACCGCGTCTATGTCGGGACGGCCGACGGAACGGTGCTCGCGCTCGAGGCCGGAACCGGCGACGAACTCTGGGACGCGCCGACGAAGGGCGCGGTCGTCGACGGACCGACGGTCGCCGGCGAGCGGGTGTACGTCGCCGACGACAGCGGCACGCTCGTCGCGTTGCACGCCGACAGCGGGCAGTCGTGGTTCACCTACCAGATCCAGGGCTCGTTTACGTCGTCCGCGACCATCCGTCCGGACCTGGACTCGACGTTCGTCGGCGCTTCGGACGGCTACCTCCACGTCACCGACACGACCTTCGGCCGGCGCAAACTCCGCGGCTGGCTGTTCGCGAAGAAGGGCGTCGCGCTCGACGGCGACGTCTGCTCGAGTCCCGTCGTCGCCGGCGACATCGTCTGCGTCGGCGACTCCACCGGCTCGCTGTACGGCATCGACGTTACGGACGACTGCGATCTCTGCTGGTACTTCGGACTCGAGGGCGCGGTCACGGGCACGCCCGCGCTCGGCGAAGCCAGCCTGTACGTCGGTAGCGACGCCGAACAACTCACCTGCCTCGAGTGGGAACACGGCGTCCCGAAGCCGTAAGCCGGTGTTCGCTCGAGCGATGGCGCAGTCTCGACTTCTCAATCGCCGGGTTTCGTAACCTGCTGCGTTCTCGAAACTGCGGACTGTTGATTCGTCCCGTTCTGCGGACCGGTGGTTCGTCCGATTCGGTGTAAGCTCCGCCGCGCGATGCATCACGGATAACCCTCCCGGTATCATCTCGATCACCCCTCCGCAGCCTTGCACTTTCACTTTCACTTCCCTGTTAACGGGGGTTTATTATGGTGCGGGCTTCATCAACAGCTATGGCAGACGCAGACCTCGAGACCCTCCCTGGTGTTGGACCGGCAACCGCAGACAAGCTTCACGACGCGGGCTTTGACTCCTTCCAGAGCCTCGCCGTCGCCGCTCCCTCGGAGCTCTCGAACACGGCCGACGTCGGCGATTCCACGGCTGCGGACATCGTTCGCGCCGCCCGAAGCGCCGCCGACATCGGCGGCTTCGAGACCGGCTCGACCGTGCTCGAGCGCCGGAACGAGATCGGCAAACTGAGCTGGCAGATCGACGAAGTCGACGACCTGCTCGGTGGCGGCATCGAAACCCAGTCGATCACGGAAGTCTACGGCGAGTTCGGCTCCGGGAAGTCCCAGGTCACCCACCAGATGGCCGTTAACGTCCAGCTTCCAAAGGAGGTCGGCGGCCTCCACGGCTGTGCCATCTTCGTGGACAGCGAGGATACGTTCCGGCCCGAGCGGATCGACGACATGGTCCGCGGACTGCCGGACGACGTCATCGACGCGACGCTCGAGGACCGCGAGATCGAGGGCTCGGCGGCCGACGAGGACGCGGTCACCGAACTCGTCGACGACATCCTCGATAAGATCCACGTCGCAAAGGCGTTCAACTCGAACCACCAGATGCTGCTGGCCGAGAAGGCGAAGGAACTGGCCGGCGAACACGAGGATTCGGAGTACCCCGTTCGCCTGCTGGCGGTCGACTCCCTGACCGCTCACTTCCGCGCGGAGTACGTCGGCCGTGGCCAGCTCGCGGATCGACAGCAGAAGCTCAACAAGCACCTGCACGATCTCGACAAGGTCGGCAATCTCTACAACGCCGCCGTCATCGTGACGAATCAGGTCGCTTCGAACCCCGACTCGTACTTCGGCGACCCGACTCAGCCCATCGGCGGGAACATTCTTGGCCACAAGTCCACGTTCCGTATCTACCTCCGCAAGTCCAAAGGCGACAAGCGGATCGTTCGGCTGGTCGACGCACCGAACCTCGCCGACGGCGAGGGCGTCATGCGCGTCCAGGGTGCGGGCCTGAAGCCGGAATAACTCCCAGTTAGCGCTCTCTTTTCGTGGCGCTCTCTCGAGCGAGATAACGACCGCCCTCTCGCTCGACTCGCCGATGCTGCCTTCGTCTCTCGCTCGACTCGCCGATGCTGCCTTCGTCTCTCGCCTCGTGACGGAAGCGATCGGAGCGTGAGTATCCGTCCAGTGTCGACGCGAACTCGTTTCGATCGATCGCGACGTCGTTCCGAACGAGCGAATCTACGAGGACGTCCGGATGCACCGCCTTCGCGATGTACGCCGCTTCTTAGCCCGTCTACTTCCGTATCTCTACCATCTCACGTCCTCCGATATATGTTTTAGGTTAGCCTAAAAACCGACACACTTTTATTAGTTTAGGTTGGCCTAAAACTCGACGATGGACGAACAAACACTAACAAATCAGTTCACTAATCAATTCTCGAGGGGCGGTGAGAAGCCGTGACCGACGACGATTCGTCGGCCGGCGAACTTCTCGCCCAGCAGAGGCGTCGAGAGTCGAACGCGCGGACCTATCCGCGGTCGCTGCCGCTCGCGATCGAACGCGCCGACGGTGCGATCCTCGAGGACGTCGACGGGAACGAGTACGTCGACTGTCTGGCGGGCGCGGGAACGCTCGCGCTCGGGCACAACCACCCCGCGGTCGTCGAACGGATGGAGGAACTACTCGAGCGCGGTCGGGCCGTTCACACGCTCGATCTCACGACGCCGGTCAAAGAGCGGTTCGTCGATCGGTTGCTCGAGAGCCTTCCCGACGAGTTCGCCGACAACGCGCGGGTGCAGTTTTGCAGTCCCGCCGGCACGGACGCCGTCGAGGCCGCGTTGAAACTCGTCAAGACGGCCACGGGCAACCGATCGATGCTGGCGTTCCAGGGCGGCTACCACGGGATGACCCACGGCGCGCTCGGCCTGATGGGCGATACGGAGCCGAAAGAGCCGATTCCGGGTCTCATGCCGGACGTCCACCACCTTCCGTACCCCCACGCCTACCGCTGCCCGTTCGGACTCGGCGGCGAGGACTGCTGGAGGACGAGCGCCGAGTACGTCGACCGGACGCTCTCGAATCCCGATAGTGGTATCGTCGATCCTGCAGGGATGATCGTCGAGCCCGTACAGGGAGAGGGCGGCGCGGTGCCAGCACCCGCCGAGTGGCTTCGGGAGATGCGTCGCGTGACCCGCGAGCACGACATCCCGTTGATCGTCGACGAGATTCAGACCGGGCTCGGCCGCACCGGCGAACTGTACGCCGTCGAGCACGCCGACGTCGTCCCGGACGTGATGACGCTCTCGAAGGCCGTCGGCGGCGGTCTTCCGTTATCGGTCGTCGTTTACGACGACTCTCTCGACGTCTGGGAACCCGGCGCGCACGCGGGTACGTTCCGCGGCAATCAGCTCGGAATGGCCGCCGGCACCGCGACCATCGAGTACGTCCTCGAGAACCACCTGGAGGACCACGCCGCCGAGATGGGCGACCGCCTGCGAGGCCACCTCGAGGAGACGGCCGCGACGTTCGAGGCGGCCGGCGACGTCCGCGGCCGCGGGCTACTACTCGGGATGGAACTCGTCGATACCGACGGGGAACCCGACTCGCTCGGACACGCCCCCGCGGACGGCGACCTCGCGTCGGCCGTCCAGTCGGCGGCGTTCGACCGCGGACTCGTCGTCGAGACCGGCGGTCGACACGGGAGCGTCGTCCGATTCCTCCCGCCGCTGTCGATTTCGGCGTCGCGGATCGACGAGATCGGCGAGATCGTCCACGAGAGCGTGCGCGCGGTCGTCGACCGCACCCGCGGCCGCACGGAGGCACCGGCGTGACGGGCAACGAACTGACGGGGCGGTTCCGCTCGAGCGACGACGAGCTAACGCCACCCGCAGCGGCGAGCGCCTTCCTCGGCGACGCCGACGGGATCGCCGCCTACGAGGACGCGATCGACCGGGCGCGCCAGCACCTCGTCGAGTCGTTTGCGACGGCCGAAGAACCGTACGCGGGAACCGACCACGAAACGCTTCGCGAGCGACTCGATACCTGCTCGGTCTTCCCCGACGAGGGAACCTCCCTCGAGGAGACCCTCGAGACGGTCGCCGAGGAGGTGCTCGCGGATTCCGTTCGGGTTCACGATCCCAGCTGCGTCGCCCACCTCCACTGTCCGCCGGCGATCCCGGCGCTGGCCGCGGAGGTGTTGCTCTCGGCGACGAACCAGTCGCTGGACTCGTTCGATCAGGCTCCCGCGGCGTCCGTGCTGGAAGAGCGCGTTGTCGACGCCTGTTGCGACCTGTTCGGGTATCCGACGGGCGCGGACGGCGTCTTCACCGGTGGCGGCACCGAGTCGAACCTCCTCGGACTGTTGCTCGCTCGCGATTGGTACTGCAAAACGCGGTTCGATCGGACCGTCCAGACCGGTGGACTGCCACCCCAAGGAGCGGATCTCCGGCTGATCTGTTCGGACGCCGCCCACTTCACGGCCGAGCAGGCCGCGCACCATCTCGGTCTCGGAGAAGACGCGGTCGTCACGGTCGCGACCGACGGCGATCGCCGGATCAATCTCCGGGCGCTGGACGACACCCTCGACCGACTCGAAGCCGAGGGCCGACATCCGTTCGCGATCGTCGCTACCGCCGGCACGACGGATTTCGGTAGCATCGACCCGCTTTCCCCGCTCGCGGATCGCGCCGCCGACCGCGACCTGTGGCTTCACGTCGACGCCGCCTACGGCGGGGCGTGTGCGATCAGCGATCGCCTCCGCCCGAAGCTGGCGGGGATCGACCGCGCCGACTCGATCGCCGTCGACTTCCACAAGCTGTTCTACCAGCCGATCAGCTGCGGGGCGTTCTTGCTCCGCGACGCCGACCACTACCGGCTGCTCGAGCGCAACGCGGCCTATCTCAATCCAGAACGCGACGACGCGGCGGGGGTCCCGAACCTCGTCTCGAAGTCCCTCCGGACGACGCGCCGGTTCGACGCGCTGAAGCCGTTCGTGACGTTCAACGCGTTGGGTCGGACCGGGATGGCCGACTGCGTCGAGTACGTCTGCGCCCTCGCTGACGCGGCCGCCGACGAGATACGCGCCGACCCCGCTCTCGAGCTGTGTTGTGACCCCGAACTGAGCGCGGTCGTCTTTCGGTATCGATCGGCCGACGCCACCGGCCGAATCAACCGCGCGATCCGCGACGAGCTGTTGGCCGACGGCGAGGCCCTGCTAGCGCGCACTTCGGTCGACGGCACTCCCGCCCTGAAGTTCACCCTGTTGAACCCGCGGACGACGATCGCGGACCTTCGAGGAATCCTCGAGGCGGTCGTCGACCGGGGCGAGACGCTCGAACGCGAACTGAGTACTTCCGCATGACTCCACCACAATCACCCACACCGACGACGGCGACGGACGAGCGTCGCGCGACTGCGAGCCGACTCGCACGCGACGCGACGGTGCACAGCTTCCTGAACTGCTACTGCCACGAGACCGGAGCCGGCGAGTTCGTCGCGGCTGCGGACGTCCCCCTCGAGCGCGCGCCGGCGAGCGGACTCGTCCTGCGGTGTTCGTTGCCGAACCAGGACGTCGATCTCTTGGCCCCCGTGCGCTATCGGTCCCCCACCGGCCGTCACCTGTTCGATCTGCCGGCGTACTACCGGACCGGCGCCGACGGCGAACCGGTCGAACTGGACTACGCCACGCTCGCGACGCTCGCGACGAAGGAACTCGAACTCGAGCGCGGTGGCGACGGGACCCGGGACGACCTCCTCGAGCGCGTCATCCGCTCGTGTCGAAATATCGAGCGATACGTCGGCGCTCGCGCGGATGACGAGGCCGCCCTGTACGGGACGGAGTTCACCTTCCGCGAGGCCGAGCAGTCGCTCGTCTTCGGTCACCTCCGGCACCCGACGCCGAAGAGCCGGCGGGGGATGGAACGCGACGCGGGGACGTACGCGCCCGAACTCGAGGGCTCGTTCCCGCTGCACTACGTCCGCGCCGATCCCGACATCGTCGCGAGCGGGTCCGCTCGTGACGAATCCGCCGCGGAGTGGGTCCGCGAGGCGCTACGCGACGATCCGACCGTCGCCGACTCGTTCCTCGAGGATCGTCTCGCTGACGACGACGTCCTCCTGCCGGTCCACCCGTGGCAGGCCGAGCGACTGTTCGATCGATCCGCCGTCCGGGAACTCGTCTCGGCGGGGAAACTCGAGTCGCTGGGCCCGCTGGGCCGGGAGTTCCACCCGACGACGTCCGTTCGAACGCTGTACGCGCCCGAATCGCCATTCATGGTCAAGGGGTCGCTCGCGGTCGAGATCACCAACTCGCTGCGCACGAACAAGCGCCCGGAACTCGAGCGCGGCGTCGCGATCTCGGACCTGCTGGCGACGGACCTCGGCGACGAACTCGCCGAGCGATTCCCCGCGTTCGACGTGATCCGGGATCCGGCGTACCTGACGATCGATCCGAACGCGCTGGGTCTCGACGGATCGGAGTCGGGCTTCGAGGTCGTTCTTCGAGAGAACCCGTTCCGGGGCGACGACGCCCGGCAGGCGACACCCGTCGTCGGGCTCTGTCAGGACGCGATCGGCGACGGGCAGTCCCGCCTCGGACGCGTCGTCGAGTCGATCGCCGAGCGCGAGGACCGCGACACCGCCGCCGTCAGCGAGGAGTGGTTCCGCCGCTACCTCGAGATCTCCGTCCGACCGCTGCTGTGGCTCTACCTCGAGCGAGGGCTCGGCCTCGAGGCCCACCAGCAAAACAGCGTCCTGACGCTGGACGAGGCGGGCTACCCCGCCGAGTTCCGCTATCGCGATAACCAGGGCTACTACCTCCCTGAAGGTGCCTACGACCGGATCGAGCCGCTCCTCCCCGGCGTCGGCGAGCGGGCGGGCACGATCTGTCCCGATGCTGTCGCCGACGAGCGGATCCGCTACTATGTCATCCTCAACAACGCCTTCGGCGTGATCAACGCCTTCGGTACCGCGGGGCTCGTCGACGAGAACCGACTGCTCGACGCGCTCCGCGAGCAACTCGAGTCGCTCCGGGCGTTCGACCGACCTACGACGTCGATTCTGGACCCCTTGCTCGAGTCCGCGACCGTGCCGTGCAAGGCGAACCTCCTGACCCGGTTCCGCGGACTGGACGAACTCGAGGCACCCTCGCTCGACGAGCAGTCGGTCTACGCCGACGTCCCGAATCCGCTCGTCGAGACGGTCGGCGCGGGCAATCCGCTCGACTCGTCCGATTCACCAAACGCGACGCAGTCGGAGGTGAGTCGATGACGGCACCGGAACCCGCTCGCGGTCCGCACGCGACGGTCAGCTCCGAGTACGACTTCGAGCACTACGACGAGACGATCGACCGGCACATCGGGTTTCGGCCGGTCTCGCTCGAGCGGGACCTCGGCCGGCTGCACGCGTGGCTGGGCTCGGATCACGTCAAGCCCTACTGGGACCTCGACCGGCCGCTGCCCGAGTTCCGCGAGGCGATGCGGGAGAAGCTCGCCGACGATCACCTGACACCGTACGTCGGTTGCCTGGATCACGTGCCGATGAGCTACTGGGAGGCCTACCGGCCCGCGGACGACGACCTGGCGTCGTACTACGACGTCGAGCCGGCCGACAGGGGAGTCCACCTCCTGATCGGCCCCGAGGAGTACGTCGGACGGGGATACGGGACCGCGCTGTTTCGAGCGATGGTCGCCTTCCAGTTCCGCCACGCCGAGACCGACAGGGTCGTCCTGGAACCCGACGCCCGCAACGACGCGGTGTTCGCCGTTGCCGAGCGGTGCGGGTGCGACCTCCGCCACGAGTTCGAGTTCGAGGAAGCGGAGAAGACGGCTCGACTCGTCGTCTGCCCGCGCGAGCGATTCGAAGCCGAGATCTGGTCGCCGACCGCGAGCGGAGGCGGCGACGCCGATGAGCAGACCGACGCACGGCCGGCCGAGGTGAGCGACGATGACTGAGGACGGTAGCGACGCTACAGCCGCCGCGGCCGCCGTCATCGACGGCGACGACGCCGAGGACGTCGTCGACCGGGGTCACTACGACGTCCTCGGCGTCGGCCTCGGCCCGTTCAACCTCGGACTGGCAGCGCTGCTCGACGGCGACGGTCTCGACCTCGACGCGGTCTTCTTGGAGCGCGAACCCGAGTTCGCCTGGCACGAGGGGATGTTGATCGAGGGGGCAACGCTCGAGGTTCCCTTCCTCGCGGACCTGGTGACGATGGCCGATCCCACCAGTCGCTACAGCTTCCTCAACTACCTCCGCGAGCGCGACCGAATCTACGAGTTTTACTTCTACGAGACGTTCCAGATCCCTCGTCAGGAGTACGACGACTACCTGCGCTGGGTCGCCGAGCGCGTCTCCGCGACACAGTTCGGTCGGGAGGTGACGAGCGTCGACTACGTCGAGGCGGTTGCCGATTCGAATACCGCGGACGCGGCGGACACCGGCGCGTTCGTCGTCGAGGCCGTCGACCCCGAGACGGGTCGGCGGTACCGCTACCGCGCCGACGACCTCGTGATGGGCGTCGGTTCGCGTCCCGCCGTGCCGGAGTTCGCCCGCGAGTACGCCGATCCCACCGTGGGCGGAGACGGCGGCGAGGATGCGGACGAGCGGGTGTTCCACACCGCGAGCTACCTCGAGCGTCGCGACGCCGCGCTCGAGGCGGACTCGATCACCGTCGTCGGTTCGGGCCAGAGCGCCGCCGAGGTCGTCCTCGACCTGCTCGAGCGCCAGTCCGCACACGACTTCCGGCTCGACTGGCTCACCCGCTCGGAGGGCTTCTTCCCGATGGAGTACTCGAAGCTCGGACTCCAGCACTTCACGCCCGAGTACGCGCGGTACTTTTACGACCTGCCCCAGTCGCGAAAGGACGACCTGCTGACCGACCAGGATCTGCTCTACAAGGGGATCGACGTCGAGACCAGCGAGCGGATCTACGACACCCTCTACGAGCGCTCGATCGGCGATGGCGAGCCCGACTTCGGCATGCTCGCGACGACCGAGGTCGCGAACGTCGAGCGCGCCGACGGCAGCTACTGGCTCGAGTGCGAGCAGCGCCACCAGGAGCGGGCGTTCGCCCTCGAGACGGACGCCGTGATCTTCGGAACGGGCTACCATCGCCCGACGCCGACGTTCCTCGAGCCGATCGCCGACCGAATCGCCTTCGACGAGCGGGGACGGTTCCGTATCGGCGAGGCGTACCGTCTCGAGGGCGAGTTCGGGAGCGACGACAGCGGGGCGGATCACCCCGACGCCGCCGACGGCACCAGCGCTGCCGGGGGCCGAATCTTCGTCCAGAACGCCGAGGTCCACACGCACGGCGTTGGCGCGCCGGACCTCGGCCTGGGCTGTTACCGAAATTCGGTGATCATCGCACGGCTCGCCGGCGGCGAGGTATACCCAATCGACCGGAACACCGTCTTTCAGGATTTCGACGTCGACCAGTTCGCCGATCACGCGCCGGTTTGCACCGACGGTGTGCGATCGAACCCACTCGAAACGGAGTAATTCATGCAAAATACACGACAGAATCACGATCAGGAGTACGGACTCGACGGAATCGAGACGCTGGACGACGCGCTGACCGAAGCCCGCTGGAACGACGCCGGGCGGGAACTGCTCGCGAAGATGCTGCGCGAGTTCACCTACGAGGGGCTGATCGATCCCGATCCGGTCGACGAGGGATCGGACCGATCGTCGGCGCTCGAGGCGGAACCGGCGTCGGACTCGACCGACTGGAGCCGCTACGAGATCGACCTCGAGGGAACGCGCTACCGCTTCGACGCCGTCGAGCGCTACTGGGACAGCGTCGGCGTTCGCGCCGACTCGATCGAACGCGACGCGGGCGACGGCGACGGCTTCGAGCCGGCGGACGACCCGCTGCAGTTCGTCGTCGACCTCGAGCCGACGATCGAGATGGACTCGCTCACGGCCGGCCACCTCGTGCGCGAGTACACCAACTCGCTGCTCGCGGACGCCCACATCGACGCCGACGGGGCCGAACGATCGGTGCTCGACATGTCCTACGGCGAGATCGAGGGCGAGATGACCGGCCACCCGTGGCTCACGTTCAACAAGGGCCGCGTCGGCTGGGGGTACGACGACTACCGGCGGTACGCGCCCGAGCGCGCCGAGTCGATTCGACTCTCGTGGTGTGCCGTCTCGCGCGAGGCGGCCGCCTTCGTGAGCGTCGACGGTCTCGAGTACGAGCCGCTGCTGCGCTCGGAACTCGGCGAGCACTACGACCGGTTCCGCGACGAACTCGCGGGCCGCGGGCTCGAGCCGGACGACTACGTCTTCGTACCGATCCACGACTGGCAGTGGGAACACGCGATCGTCCCGCTGTTCGGACAGCAACTCGCGAGCGACGACATCGTTCCGCTGGGTCAGGGACCGGACGAGTACCTGCCCATGCAGTCGATCCGGACGTTCGTCAACGCCGACGAACCCGGGAAACACAACGTGAAGCTCCCGATGATGATCAGCAACACGCTCGTCTGGCGCGGGCTCCCCGGCGAGCGCACCGAGGCCGCGCCGCTCGTTACGGAGTACGTCAAGGACGTCCGGGACTCGGACCCGTTCCTGCGCGACGAGTGCCGAGTCGTCCTCCCCGGCGAAATCGCCGGCGTGAACGTCGACCATCCGACGTTCGACGCTCTCGAGGCCCCGCCGTACCAGTTCAACGAGCTGTTCGGCTGCGTCTGGCGCGAGAGCGTGACGGGGCTGATCGACGACGACGAGCGCGCGATGACGCTCTCGTCGCTGCTGCACGTTGAAGACGGCGAGCCGGTGGTCTCGAAGCTCGCCGAGCGCTCCGGGCTCACGCTGTCGGCGTGGCTCGACGAGCTGTTCGCTACGATGCTCCCGCCGCTGCTACACTACCTCTACCGGTACGGGACGGCTTTCTCGCCCCACGGGGAGAACACCATCCTCGTCCTCGAGGACAACCGACCGTCCCGACTCGCCGTCAAGGACTTCGTCGACGACGTCAACGTCTGTGAGTACCCGATCGAGGAACTGCAGGACCTTCCCGACGACCTCGAGGACGTCCTCCTGTCCGTGCCGCCGAGCGAGCTGCGGCTGTTCGTCGTCTACGGCCTGTTCGTCGGCGTCTACCGCTACCTCGCGGATCTGCTGGCTCGCCATCACGGCTACTCGGAGGACCGGTTCTGGACGCAGGTGCGGGCCGCGATCGACGACTATCAGGCGCGGTTCCCCGACCTCGAGGAGCGATTCGAACTGTTCGACCTCCTCGATCCCACGTTCCCGAAGCTGACCCTGAACCGCAACCGGATGGTCGATATCGGCTACGGTGACCGCCCCGAGCGGCCCCACGCCGTCGATCACGGCATCGTTCGGAACCCGCTGTACGAGGTCGAGTCCGAGATGACGACCTCCCGGTGAATCCCGCGCGGGCTGCCGGTTAGGCGGCGGAATCGCGACGCGACAGCACCGGCAGCGACGTGCGGGTTCTCCCGCTCGCTGCACGACGATCGCAGCCGCGAACTCCGGTTCGGCGATTCGGGTGTCCGGCGGTTCGACGTGCTGTTCGTCGTCTCAGCGGGAATCGCACTCGGAATCGTCGGTCCGCTCGTGTAGGTGGCCGTCGAAAATCAGCTCAGTCCTCGGTCGTCGTCTTCTCCTTATCGAGTTCGCCCTGGTAGATCTCCGCGCCGTCCTGGGCGACCTTCTCGGCCAGCACCGCGCACTTGATCCGCATCGGCGAAATGTCGACGCCCAGCATGTCGACGACGTCGTCGCGGTCCATCTCGAGCAGTTCCGGGACCGTCTTTCCCTGAAGTTCTTTCGAGAGCATGCTCGCGGAGGCCTGACTGATCGCACAGCCGTCGCCGGAGAAGGCCACCCGTTCGATCGTCTCTTCGTCGTCATCGAGTCTGACGTCCATGCGAATCTCGTCGCCACACATCGGGTTCTCGCCGACGTGTGTGAACGTCGGATCCTCGAGTTGCCCGTAGTTACGGGGGTTCTTGTAGTGGTCGAGGATCTGCTGTCTGTACATATCCGAACCCAGTCCCATTGGTACCATCGAATAGGCCGGAGAATTGTAAAAGGGTTCCGGGGGTGATTGTCCGCCGGTATCGCGAGCGGACCTGCTCGCGAATCACCGGCGTCCATCGAACGGATGCTGGCCGGAACCGCTATCGCGACTCCCGATCGACGGGCGGGTTCCGGTAGCAGGCATCGACGACGACGAACACGCCGACGAGCGCTGCACCGAACATCGCCTGTCCCGTCGAAACGCTCGGGACGCTCGCCGCGACCAGCGCGACCGCGAACGCAATCGGAACGATCCCGAGGAGGAGATCGTACCGGGTCACCGCGGCGAGAACGTCAACCAGGGCGTCAAACGGATCTCGTCTGGGTCGGTCGAGCGATCGCTCATATATCGTTCTCACCTCGGTACTAGGCTAGTACGCGCGATCGACAAAAAATCCTCCGTGTTTCCCGTCGATCCTCGGAGGGCTCGAGAGCGCGGGCGTCCGGAATTTCCACGGCCGCTACTGCTCGCCCGTAATCTCCCTCTCGAACCGCTCTATGTACTCGCGAACGAACCCCACTCGATCGTCAGCCAGCACCCTCCCGGCGTCGGTGTACATGCGCTCGGGGAGGTCGAGGATCTTCTTGTGGAGGTGGTTGTACTGGGCTTGCCCGGCCGCGGACTCGTCGTCGACGACGGGAACGTCGGGATCGTAAATCGGCTGGCCGAGTTCGCCGCCGTAGGCGAAGACGCGACCGATGCCGACCGCGCCGAGGGCGTCGAGGTTGTCCGCGTCGCTGACGAGTTTCGCCTCGAGCGTCTCGGGTTCGATCGCGTTCGAGTACCGGTGGGCGCGAACGCAGTGCCGGACGCGCTCGATCGTCTCCGCATTCGCGCCGACATCGTCGAGAATTCGACCCGCTTCCGCCGCTCCCCAGGTCGCGTGGTCGTCGATCTCGCCTCGATCTTCTCGCTGGCGGCCGATATCGTGGAGGAGGACGGCGAGGATCACGACGCGGTCGTCGACCGACGCCGATTTCGGGTGGCGGTCGACCAGCGTCTCCGCGAGCGTTTCCACCCGCTCGACGTGGTGCCAGTCGTGGGCCGGCGACGCTGCCTCGAAGTACGGGCGGGCGCGGGTCCGAACTGCCTCGAGCATGTCCGTTGCTGATCCGGAACGAGTAATAAATCCACGGTCAGCGGCTGAGCGGCGGCTGCCCGTCGTCGCATCGGATCGATCGCGGCGCGATCCGCGACCGGCGAAGCAACACCTCACGGGCGAACGATATCGTCCGCCGGTGTGCCGACGGTCTCCGGGTGACACAGCGTCGCGAGTCGCTCGACGGCGTCGACGAGTCGCGGCGTCCACCGGGTCAGGTACGCGCCGCCGTCGAGAACGAACACGCGGTCCTCGCGGACGGCGGTGATGTCGTCCCATCCCGCACGACCGGCGAGTTCGTCGAACTGCTCGCAGGTTCGCTCGGCGTCGAACCCGCAGGGGGCGACGACGATCACCTCGGGATCGTACTCGAGAAACGCGTCCCACTCGATCGGTTCGGAGCGCTCGCCCGGATCGCCGAGCCCGTACTCGCCACCCGCGGCGGTGACGACGTCGGCGACCCAGCTTCCGGCGGGTCGAACGGGGTCCATCCACTCGAGGACGGCCGTCCGCGGCCGGTCGCCGTCCGGAACCCGTTCCTCGACGGCGGCGATCCGGTCGCGGAGCGCCGCGACCAGGGTCGCCGCTCGGTCTTCCTTCCCGACCGCCTCGCCGACCTCGCGGACGCACTTGAGGACGTCCTCGAGCCGATTCGCCCGGAGCGCGAGGACGTCCGGGTCGACCTCGAGGTCGGCGAGCGTCTCGTCGACGAGCACGTCGTCGACCGCACAGACGCCGCAGACGCCCTGCGTGACGATGAGATCGGGTTCGAGATCGCCGATCCGGTCGGCGTCCATCCGATAGAGGTGGCCGTTCGCGGTCGCGGCGCGGACCTGTTCGTGACGGTCGGCGCTGGCGCGGGCGTCGACCTTCGAAACGTCGATCGCGGGCAACTCGGCGGCTTCGGGCGGGTAATCACAGGCGTGAGAGACTGCGACCGGTTCGACGCCGAGTGCGTACAGGATCTCCGTTGACGACGGCGAGGTGGAAATGACGTTCATACGGATACTCGTTTAGGAACGATCATGACCGTGCCGGATCCTGCTCAGCGTCGCGAGCGAGAGGACGACGAGCGAAACGGCGACCGTCGTCAGGCCGAACCCGAACCCCGGCACTTCGTCCGTCGTCTCCGACCTCTCCGACCCGTCCGCTGACTGCGAGGAGTCGTCGGAGACGCCGGCCTCGGCGGTGGCCTCGGCGTAGGCGTCGGGGTGGAACGCTTCCGCGAACGCCGTGATCGCGTGAACGATCCGCGGCCCCGGTCGGTTCAGGTGATTGATGTCGACGATCAGCGTCCGATCGTTCTGCACCGCAGCCGTCGCCTCGTAGGCCGGCGTCTCCGGCACGTCGGGCGAGTTGGTGTTGAGGACGAGCCACTCGGGATTCGCGTCGACGACGGTTTCGGCGTCGGGCTCCTGGTAGCCGTCGATTCCGGCCTCGGCCGCGACGTTCGTGCCGCCGCCGGCCTCGATCAGTTCGTCGATAAACGTCCCCTCCCCGGCGGTGAACCCGAAGAACGTGTAGAGGACGTCGGGCCGGTCCTCGCCGTCGATCGCCTCGCTGACGACCTCGAGTTCCTCGTCCATCCAGTCGACGGTCTCGGTAGCGCCCGCACATTCGTCGACCAGCGAGCCGAGGAGACGGGTCCGCTCGCGAACGTCGTCGATCGACTCCGCCGCCGGGAAGTAGTAGACGGTCTGTCCGGACTCTCGCAGCGTCTCGATCATCTCCTCGGTGACGTACTGCGAACTCGTCGCGAGGACGAGATCGGCATCGAGATCGACGACGATCTCGGGATCGATCGTCGCGTCGTCGGTCGAGACGCTCGTCCGGTTCTCCGCTCCCTCGAGGTTCTCGGCGTGGCTCGTGAGACCGGTCACCCGCTCCTCGGCACCGATCTCCCACATCGTCTGGGCGAGGCTCGGATTGAGCGTCACGACCGTTTCGGGCGCTTCCTCGAGCGTTACCTCCGTTCCGGTGCCGTCGGTTTCGGTTACCGGGTACTGACAGTCACCCTCACTCGACGGTTCGGCGGAGACGACGCCGTTCCCCGCCGTGGCTCCGACGGCGGTGATCGGAGCGAACGCTCCGACGATCACGATCGACACGACCAGCATACTCCACGCGCGGTGCATGCACGTATCCACTCCAGCAGCTCAATATATATGTGGCTATTACAATCTCAGTTTCATTCGGTTCGAGACCTCCTCTCGTAGTAGTAAGACGGGTGTCAGTACGATGGCGAACAACAGCCCCCGGATGGCGATCGCCCGCTCGTTCGTGCCGTGATAGATGTCAGCGAGAGCCGATTTGTCCACGGTGAACTCTCACCCTCGCTGCGATATAACGGTATAGTTCGTTCGGCGAGACGACCCTCGCGCGTCAGCTAAATAGCTGACGCGCGTCGTCGAGGGCGGCGATCAGCTTGTCGACTTCCTCTCGCGTGTTGTACACGTAGAAGGACGCTCGAGCCGACGCCGCCACGCCCAGCTTATCGTGGAGCGGCTGGGTACAGTGATCGCCGGCGCGAACGGCGACCGTGTGATCGTTCATGATCGAGGCCAGATCGTGGGCGTGGACGCCGTCGATGTTGAAGCTGACGAGGCCGGCGCGGTCGGGTCCCGGTTCGGGGCCGTAGATCTCCACGTCGCCTTCGGCCGCGAGTTGCTCGTAGGCGTAGCGTGCGATCTCCTCCTCGTGGGCCCGGATGCGCTCCATACCGATCTCCTCGAGCCAGTCGATGGCGGCCTCGAGGCCGACGGCTTCGGCGATGGGCGGCGTCCCCGGTTCGAACTTCCAGGGAAGGTCGCCCCACGTCGACTCCTCGAAGGTGACCTTCCGGATCATGCCGCCGCCGTAGAGGTAGGGCTGCATCTCCTCGAGTAGCTCTCGCTTGCCGTACAGAACGCCGATGCCGGTGGGGCCGGCCATCTTGTGCCCCGAAAATGCGTAGAAGTCGGCGTCGATGGCTTCGACGTCGACGGGCCGGTTGGGAACGGCCTGGGCGCCGTCGATGAAGGAGTGCGCATCGTGTTCGTGCGCGAGGTCGGTCAGTTCGGAAACGGGGTTGACCGTCCCCAGCGTGTTCGAGACGTGCACCGCCGAGACCATCTCGGTGTCGTCGGTGATGAGTTCGCGGGCGTGGTCCATGTCGAGGCGACCGTCCTCGTCGATACGGATGTACTTCACGTCGGCACCCGTTCGCTTGCCGATCTGTTGCCACGTGACCAGCGAGGCGTGGTGTTCCATCTCCGTGAGGACGATCTCGTCGCCGGGTTCGAGTTCGTGGAGGCCCCACGAGTAGGCGACCAGATTCTCGCTCTCGGTCGTGTTCTTGGTGAAAACGACCTCCTCGCGGCCGTCGGCACCGATAAAGTCGGCGACGCGGTCGTGAGCCTCCTCGTAGGCGATCGACGCCTCCTGGCTGAGGTGGTGAATTCCGCGGTGGATGTTCGCGTTGGACTCGCGGTAGTAGTCGCTCATCGCGTCGACGACCGGATCCGGGGTCTGGGTCGTCGCCGCGTTGTCGAGGTAGACGACCTGCTGGCCGTCGAACTCGCGCTCGAGAATCGGGAACTCGTCGCGGATCGCCCCCACATCGAGCGGCTCGAGGTTCTGTTGACTCATTGGCGGCTAGGAGGCGTCCCAGACAAAACACTCCTTCGGTCCGACGGCAATTCTGCCGCTTCACCAGCGCTCGGACGCCGATCCGGGGGCTGTCTCGATCAACGACGGTGCTCGGTTCTCGAGCAGGAGCGGGGGACGGCGGATGGTGGGTGAGTGCCTCAGCAGGGGCATGGCGGTGTCCACTATCGCGACCCTGCCATCGCCGTGTTTTTCGCCGCTCGATATATCGATATGTCCAAACATCTTTGGGAGGCACGGATCGGAGTCAGAACCGAACCCAGAGTCGGTGACTTGGCGGCACCCATCGATCCCCGGAATCGTCCGCCTCGCGCTCACGCCGGGAGGACGTCACTTGGTTATATGGTCTTCCTGTGTGATTGCCAAGGTGATGGCTGCGATTACCACAGCGGGATTGACGAAGCGGTACGGTGAGCTTACCGCCGTCGATACCCTCGACCTCACGATCGAGGAGGGGGAGGTGTTCGGGTTTTTAGGCCCGAACGGTGCCGGCAAGTCGACGACGATCAACATGTTGCTCGATTTCACCCGGCCGACCGCGGGATCGGCGACGGTTCTCGGCTACGACGCTCAGGACGAGATCGACGAGATCAGTCCCCGCGTCGGCATGCTACCGGAGGGGTTCGACATCTACCCGCGCCTCTCGGGCCGTCGCCACGTCGAGTTCGCGATCGAGACCAAAGCCGCCGCCGACGACCCCGACAGGATCCTCGAGCGCGTCGGACTCTCGGCCGACGACGCCAGCCGGCCGGCCGGCGATTACTCGAAGGGGATGCGCCAGCGACTCGCGACCGGCATGGCGCTGGTCGGCGATCCGGACCTCCTCATCATGGACGAGCCCTCCTCCGGGCTCGACCCCCACGGTATCCGCGAGATGCAGGAGATCGTTCGCGCGGAGGCCGAACGGGGAACGACCGTCTTCTTCTCGAGTCACATCCTCGAGCACGTCGAGGCCGTCTGTGACCGCGTCGGCGTGTTGAACGAGGGCGAACTCGTCGCCGTCGACACGATCGAGGGGCTCCGGGAGTCGATCGGCGGCGGCGGGACGATGGAACTCACGCTCGCCGAGTCCGCCGCCGAACGCCGTTCCACCGTCGCCTCGATCGCCGGGATCGCCGACGTCACCGCGTCCGGACGCACCCTCGAGTGCACGGTCACCGATTCGGCGGCGAAGGCGAGCGTCGTGACCGCGCTCGACGACGCCGGAGCGACGATTCAGGATATGCGGATCGAAGACGTCTCCCTCGAGTCGCTGTTCACGACGCTGACGAACGGCGGGGGCGAGCGCGAAACGGAAGCCGCTGGTGCGAGTGCGGCCGCTGAGGCCACAGGAACGGAGGTGGTCGAATGACGTCGCACATTCCCACCGTCGCCCGCAAGGAGTTCGAGGATGCCGGCCGTTCGAAACTGCTCTGGGCGCTGATCGGCCTGCTCGTCGGAATCGTCATCATCGGGTACACGGCGATTTGGTACGTCGACGGCGACGCGACCGCGGCCGAGGTGCTCGGCTTTCTCGGGTTCCCGCTCCAGACGATCGTTCCGATCGCCGCGCTCATCGCGGGCTACATGGCCGTCGTCGGAGAGCGCCGCTCGGGCAGCATCAAACTCCTGCTCGGCCTGCCGCCGAACCGGACCGATGTGGTCTTCGGAAAACTGTTCGGACGGATGGCCGTCGTCGGAACGGCCGTCGGCCTCGCCTTCGTCGTTTCGCTCGTGCTGGGGGCCGTGTTTTTCGGCTCGGTACCGCTCGTCGACTGGCTCGGGTTCGCCGCGATCACGCTGTTGTTCGGCACCGCCTTCGCCGGCCTCGCGGTCGGCGTCTCCGCCGGCACTTCCACGCGAGGCAAGTCGATGGCGCTTGTCGTCGGCATCTACATGATCTTCGTCGCCCTGTGGGAGCTTGTCACGGCCGGCCCGTACTACCTCCTCTACGACGAGGGGCCGCCCATCGAGGCCGAAACGTGGTACCTCGTGCTCCAGCAGTTCAACCCGATGTCCGCCTACACGACGCTGGCGAGCAATACCATCGAGGGGACGGTCTATCCCTTCACGTTCCAGTACGGACTCGAGGATTTCGAAGCGGCCCAGCTGAGCCCGGCCGAGCGGTACGCGGGTGACGCGCCGTTCTACCTCGAGGACTGGTTCGGCGTCGTCGTCTTGCTGTTCTGGCTCGTCGTTCCCGTCGCGATCGGCTACTATCGGTTCAGTAGAACGGACCTGTAGTCGGCCTTCGCCGTCGACGGGTCACCCGTACGCGATTCGTCCTACGACATCCGCAGCAACTGCGCGTGCAGCGTCGACCCGACCTCGAGAACGTTCGCCTCGTCGATAACCCCCTCCTCGATGGCGAGTTCGACGGCGCGCGTGCCGACGATATTGGCGACGGTCGCCCGCGCGAGGCTGTCGATGACGGCGCTCTCGTCCGCCTCGTCGCCGCCGTAGAACTCCTCGGTGACGGTCAGCGAGAGGTCGTCGCTCTCGAAGGTCTCGCCGAGAACCTCCTCGTCGCAGACGGCGACTAGCAACCCTTCCGGCGTCCGCCGTTCGTTGACGATCATTCGTCGTTACTCGAGCTCCCACTCGCCGTCGCGGTCGGACGCGCGGCCGGGATCCGTGATGTCGGTGTTCCCCTGTCGACTCTGGTCGTGGTGCTGTGCCTGTCCGTCCGGACCGTCCGCGTGTCCCTGCATCTCCGTTCGTTCCTCCACGAGACGCTGTTCGGCCCGCTCGAGCATCTCGTTTGCTTCCTCGGCGATCTCCTCGGCCTCGTCGTACTCGCCGAGTTCCTCGAGGATCTCGGCCTTTTCCTCGAGCACCTTGGCGTTGCGCAGTCCCAGCCGAATCGCGTTGTCGATACAGTGCAGCGCTTCCTCGGACAGCCCGCGCTCCGAGAGGAAGAAGGCGCGGTTGAACCAGCCCTCGGCGAAGCGCTCGTCGATCTCGACGGCGCGTTCGGCGTGCTCTAAGGCTTCGGACGTCTCGCCGAACTCCCAGAGCGCGTAGGCGAGGTTCGTCTCGGCTGTCGCCGCGTGCTCGCTCGAATCGTCGATCCGCAGGGCCTCGCGGTGGGCTCCGATCGCCGCGTCCCACTCCTCGAGTTCGGCGTGGGCGACGCCCTTGTTCACCCACGCCTCCTGCTCGAGGCGGTCGTCTTCGGCGAACTGGGCGGCCCGGTCGAAGGCCTCGGTGGCCTGCTCGTAGCGGTTGATCTGCATGTAGTTCAGCCCGACGTCGAGCAACTCGCTCGCATCGACGTCGTCGCTGCCGATGTTGTGTTTGTCGAGCGTGTCGGTGACGACGCGGGAGTCGACGGGATCGACCTTCGACGGGTCGACGCCCAGTTCCGGCGGATCAAGATCGAACTCGTCGTAGGCGTCACCGAAGCCCTCGCCTTCGGAGAAGGGGTGGTCGCTATCGCCCTCTCGATCAGTCATTACTGGAATGTGGCGGCGACGACTGTTAAGGGCTGCGACCTTGCGAGTCGCCGTTCGCGGGTCGAGGAACCTCGACTCGAGCGCGATCCGTTCCGGAACCGTCGATGTCGCGCTCCCGATTCGATCGCCACCGCGTCGCTCGATTCTCGAGGACGATCGGCGGTGACTGTCACTGATGCTCCGGATACGTGTCAGAAGAAAAACTTTTGTTGAGTGGCTGAATAGTCGCAGTTGGCATGTCCCCGCCACGACGCACCGATTCGACGGTAACGCCCTCCCCACCGACCCACCGGTCCCGACCCGGTCACAACCTCTCCCGGCGCACGTTCATCGCCGCCGGTGGAACCGCGGCGCTGGTCTCGATGGGCGGCTGTACCGCAGTCATGGATTATTTCGGCGATCTCGCGCTTCAGGACGTGAACGTCTTCAACGGCGCTGATACGCCGGTCAACGGCGCGATCGATATCGTCGACCCGAACGGCGACGTCGTCCTCGAGGAGACGTTCGACCTCGAGAAAGCGGCCGACGAGGACGAGGAAAACCAGGACGCCGATTCGATCGCGCTCTACGAGGACATCTGGACGGACGCCGGCGACTACGAGGTCAGTATCGAACTCGAGGGTGATGCGTTCGATACCGAACTGGACGTCGGGGAGACGTTCCAGAACGACTCGAACGATACCGGAACGGAAACCAACCGGACGTCTGAGAACGATTCGACTGACACCGGAGCAGAAACCAACCGGACGTCCGAGAACGACTCGAACGACGCCGGAACGGGAATCGAGACGGAATCCGTGAACGGTTCGAGCGACACCGGAACGGTGACGATATTCGACACAGAAATCGTGACGGTCGACGACCCCGAGGAAGAGCACCTCGCGGTCGGACTCGCCCGGGAGGGGTCGGCAGAGCTGATCAGTTTTCACGTTATCGAGAACTTCAGCGACCTCGAGGACGAGTTCGAGTGATCACAGCCGGACCGCGATACCCGTCTCGACGGCCACGATTTTCGAATGAGTGGCGCGACCGACCATCGATTTGACGGCGCAGTAGCGTCCAGCCACCACGATTCAAGGGGGTTCCCGTTGAACGCCCACTATGCGATCGTTCGTCAGCGTCGACCTGTCCGACGAGCTCGCGCAACCGGTTGCCGAGTTGCAAGACGAGTTCGCGGACGCCAGCGGGCTCACCTTCACCGACCCCGAGCAGGTCCACGTCACGCTGAAATTTCTCGGCGACGTCGACGTGGATGGGCTTCCGGAACTCGAGCGCGAACTCGAGGCCGCCGTCGACGACGCCGACGTCGACCCTTTCACCGCGCGGTTCGGCGGATTGGGCGTCTTTCCGAGTCTCGATTACATCCGAGTCGTCTGGCTCGGCGTCGTCGAGGGCGGCGAGGAACTCACACGGCTTCACGAGGCGATCGAGAAGCGGACGACCGGTATGGGGTTCGAAGCGGAATCGCACGACTTCACGCCGCACGTGACGCTCGCGCGGATGGAACACGCGGGCGGGAAGGACCTCGTTCAGCAACTCGTTCGGGAGTCGAGGGCGTCGTCTGCGGACGACGAGCGGCGGAGCCGCGGGAGCGAACCGGAAGTCGGCGAGATGGACGTCGAGGAGATCAGACTGACCGAGAGCACGCTCACCGACGAGGGACCGACGTACTCGACGGTCGAATCGTTCTCGCTCGCGTAGCCGCCGCCCTCGAGTCGGACGACCGTTCGACGCGAATCGGGCGGAGCATGCAGGGGCAGGACGGATGGCGGAGTTCGGTGTAGCCGGAGGAATGACGGCGGCGAACGCCGTCGATAACTCGTGGTCTTATCGCTCCCCACCCGGCTCTCGTCCGCGACTCCGAGCGATTCCTCCGTCTCCCGGCGAGAGCTGTTAGCGTCGTTCGGCGGCGCGGCCGCCGTCTCGAGGACGCGTCTCAGCGCCGACGAGCGGGCCGTCGGCGACGAATCGCTCCACGTTCGCGTCTACCCCGGCCCGGTCCCGTTGGGAGCCTGGATTCGGTACGGGTTCGACGGTATGCGCCGGGACTGGCCGCCCCCGTTTCGGGACGCGCTGGCCGCTGTCGAGGATGCGCTAATCCGGATTCTCGCGTACGCCCACGAGCGCTCGCGACTCGAGGGGGTCGACGCGCGCGTCGAGCGCGGCGACCCGGTCCGGTTTCCGCTCTCGGCAGCGCCGCCGTCGTCCGAGGCGGTCGTTCCGGAACTCGAGACGGTCCTTTCGGTCTTTCGCGACCGGCTCCGGGATCGGAACGTGCTTACCGGATCGGCCTGCCATCTGCTGTTTTGCTGGGCTCCGTTCAACTACCGCGTCGGCTACGGTGGAACGCTTTCGCCGAACGCGGTTGTCGGCGACGAGGCCGAGGATAGCGCCGGCGACGCGGGGACCGTCGCGAACCTCGGCGCGACCGAGTTCTGGGACTCGCGGGCGGTGACGCGAAACATGGCGATCCACGAGACAGTACACACGCTCCTCGATAGCGATGTCGTCGCGGAAGTCGGTGGTTCTCGCTGCGATCACGACCTCGGCACCGCGGTGCAAATCGACGACGCGACGCTCGAGGTCTCGCCGATGGCGACCGCTTACGCCGGGCCGGACGGGGTCGGCGGCGGCACCCGGTTTCACGGCAGAGGCTGCTACGATCACGACCGGTTCCACCGCCACGACGGCTACGAGGACGTCGATCGCTGGGCGTACACGACCGAACTCAGCGAGGCGACGCTCGAGGCCGTGACGCGCACGCTCGAGTGGCGTATCGGTCGGTAGACCCGATTCCGGCCGAGATCTACGCCGTCTCCAAGATGGACAAGATTTTAAGCCAGCATGGGTTACGTGGGGCTACTATGGGTAAGAAAACGAAGGGCAAGAAGAAGCGGCTTGCCAAACTCGAGAACCAGAACAGCCGCGTTCCGGCCTGGGTCATGATGAAGACTGACATGGAAGTCCAGCGGAACCCGAAGCGACGCAACTGGCGCCGTAACGACACTGACGAGTAACAATGAGTGCAAGTGATTTCGAGGAACGCGTCGTAACCGTTCCACTGCGCGACGTCAAGAAGGGACCCAACCACGAGGCCGCCGACTACGCGATGCGACTCATCCGTGAACACCTCGCGAAACACTTTGCGGTCGACGAGGACGCCATCCGACTGGACCCCTCGATCAACGAGACGATCTGGTCGCAGGGCCGGGCCAACCCGCCACGGAAGCTCCGCGTCCGTGCAGCTCGCTTCGACGAAGAGGGTGAAGCCGTCGTCGAAGCCGAGGTCGCCGAGTAAATTTGCAACGTCTCGCCTTCGCCGGGTCGGCCTACGTCGGCGTCTTCGCCCGTGCGACCGACTCGTGCGTTCTCGTTCGCCCGGACGTCGACGACGACGTCGTCGCTGACCTGACCGACGAACTCGAGGTGCCCGCAATCCGGACGACCGTCGGCGGTTCCTCGACGGTCGGTGCGTTAGCGATGGGTAACGAGAACGGCCTGCTCGTCAGCTCTCGCGCCCTCGAGTACGAACGCGAGCGACTCGAGGACGCGGTCGACGTACCCGTCGCGGAACTCCCGGGGAACATCAACGCCGCGGGAAACGTCGTGCTCGCCAACGATTACGGCGCGTACGCCCATCCCGACCTCCCGCGAAACGCGATTCGGATCGTCAAAGACACGCTCGATGTACCCGTCGAGCGCGGTGATCTCGCCGACGTTCGAACCGTCGGCACGGCCGCGGTCGCGACGAACTCAGGGGTGCTCTGTCATCCGAAAGCGACCGACGACGAACTGGACCGCCTCGAGGACGTACTCGACGTCCGAGCCGACGTCGGCACCGTCAACTACGGCGCGCCGCTGGTCGGCTCCGGGCTGATCGCGAACGAGACGGGCTACGTCATCGGTCAGGACACGACCGGACCGGAACTGGGCCGGATCGAGGACGCGCTCGGCTATCTGGACTGATCAGCTGTCGGCTGACGGTTCTCGGGACTACTGTTCGTTCCCGTTCGGATATGTTGGCGAAGAAATGCTTTTGCTGCGCGCGGTCGTCGTCTCGAGCACAGAATGACGGTCTGGAATCGGTACCGGCGGTTCGAGGCGTATCTGGAACGGCATCGACTCCTGTCCTACGGATTGCTGTTCCTCGCTCCGGTCGTCGCTCGCGTCTGCTATGCCGCCCTCGGTGCGGAACCGATCGGTGAGTGACTCCGTCGGGGCGTCGTGTTCGCGACAGCGTTCGTCGCCACGACTGCCGTACTGAAAGGGATCCTCGCCCGGGAACGCGTCGCGTAGCGGCTACTGCCGTTCGAACCGGTGGCGAACGATCTCGCTGTCGTCGTCCCACTCGAAGTTGTCGTGTGCGCGCTCGAGCAGTCGTCGATACCCCTCGAGGTCGTCCACTCCTTCGGCCCGCGCGTCCTCGTCGGTCAGGTCGCCGAGCGTTCGGTCGGTGACGTCGGTTACCTCGAACGTCGTCTCCTCGATGGTGAACGTATCGCCTTCCTCGGCGTACCGGTGGCCGCGATGGATCTGCGTGACGTCGCCCTCGAGCGCCTGGGTCTGCATGCGGTCGCTGGGCAGCAACTCGTCAGGGTCGAGTTCGCTCATAGCCGTATCCACGTGATCCCCGGCAAAATGGGTTGGCACCGGCGAGTCCACGTATCTCATCGTACACACGATTGCACAGCAGAAACGCGATTCGAAATCGCCGTCGGGCGGTCCGTCCAGTCAACGGCCCGGGTGGATTTGCGTTTCGCTGACGCGTATCGCTGGCTCCGATGGAAGGGAAGATTCTTCCGACTGCCCGCCGGAGTGGGAACCATGAGTCAATTTACGGTCACTGGTCAGTTCGAGAGCCGCGACGGTCACGCGGAGTTCGAAACGACGATCGACGCCGAAAACGAGGACGTCGCCCGCGAACACGCCTTCTCACAACTCGGGAGCCAACACGGACTCAAACGAACCCAGATCGACCTCGAGGAGGTCGTTGCACAATGAGTCAACAGCAACTCCAGCAGCTGTCTCAGGAACTACAGGAGATCGACGAGCAGATCGGTGCCCTCGAGGAGAACGTCGAGGCCATCCAGCAACAGAAGACCGAAACCGACGAGGCGATCGAGGCCCTCGAGACCCTCGAGACCGACTCGACCGTGCAGGTCCCAATCGGCGGCGGCGCGTACCTCCGCGCGAACGTACAGGATATCGACGAAGTGATCGTCGAGCTCGGTGCCGACTACGCCGCGGAGTTCGAACAGGACGGCGCCGTCGACGCACTCGAGAGCAAGAAAGCGAACCTCGACGATCGTATCGACGAGGTCAACAGCGAGATCGCCGAACTCGAGGCCGAGAGCGCCGAACTCGAACAGCAGGCCCAGCAGATGCAACAGCAGGCGATGCAACAGCAGATGCAACAGATGGGCGGCGAGGGCCAGGGCCCCGGCCAATAACGTCGGGTCGCCATCGTTACCATGTTCGACAACCTGAAGGAGAAACTCGGGAGCTTCCGCAAAGACGCCGAAGAGGCCGCCGAAGAGAACGTCGAGGAACTCGACGACGACGAACTCGAGGCGGCCGACCCCGCCGAGGCTGACGCAGCCGAAGCCGAAGTCGACACCGCCGGTAGCGAAGCCGACGAAGATGCGTCCCCCGTATCGGAAGCCCCAGATACCACCCGCGAAACGGCCGACGAGGACGAGACGCTCGAGCCGGGGTCCGAACCGTCAGCGACGGCCGAGCCGACGCCGGCGGCCGAACCGGAGGCCGAATCCGACGCTGCTCTCGCTGCAGAGGCGGACGAAACAGGACGCGGTCTCGAGACCGACGAACCGGCACCCGAGACCGACGAACCGGCACCCGAGACCGACGAACCGGCACCCGAGACCGACGAACCGGCACCCGAGACCGACGAACCGGCACCCGAGACCGACGAGTCGGCCACCGACGCTGACGGTGCCGACGACGAAGACGCCGAGGGCGACGAGTCGTCGACCGAAACGCAGGAAGACGACGCCGCCACCGGCTTCGGTGCCAAGGCGAGATCCCTCGTCAAAGGGAAGTTCGTCATCGAGGAAGAAGACCTCGAGGGACCGCTGCACGAACTCGAGATGGCGTTGCTCTCGAGCGACGTGGAGATGGGCGTCGCCGAGGAGATCCGCGACAACATCCGCGACCAACTGGTCGGGGAGACGCGGACGTTTACCACCTCGACGGGGGCGGTCGTCGAAGAGGCGCTGCGCGATGCGATCTACGACGTGATCAGCGTCGGACAGTTCGATTTCGACGAGCGCATCGCCGTCGAGGACAAGCCGGTGACGATCGTCTTCACCGGCGTCAACGGCGTCGGAAAGACGACCTCGATCGCCAAGCTGAGTCGCTACTTCGAGGAACGGGGCTACTCGACGGTGATGGCCAACGGCGACACCTACCGTGCCGGAGCCAACGAGCAGATCCAGGAGCACGCGAACGCGCTGGATACGAAGCTCATCAGCCACCAGCAGGGCGGCGACCCCGCCGCGGTGTTGTACGACGCCGTCGAGTACGCCGAAGCCAACGACATCGACGTCATCCTCGGCGACACTGCAGGGCGTCTCCACACGAACGAGGGGCTGATGGATCAACTCGAGAAGATCGATCGAGTCGTCGACCCTGACATGACGCTGTTCGTCGACGAGGCGGTGGCGGGTCAGGACGCGGTCAATCGAGCCCGCGAGTTCAACGAGGCCGCCGCGGTCGACGGCGCGATCTTGACCAAAGCCGACGCTGACTCGAACGGCGGCGCGGCGATCTCGGTCGCCCACGTCACCGGGCGGCCGATCCTCTTTCTCGGCGTCGGTCAGGGGTACGACGATATCGAGCGGTTCGACCCGGACGAGATGGTCGACAGACTGCTCGCCGACGAGGACTGAGTGCTCCTCTCGAGTCGTTCGTTCAGAGCCCCGCCGACTGCGATGATTGATGAAAGATACGTAACTCATTTATAATTCAAAACTTGACATTCATACATGCGAGCCCTCCATTCCCGACGCGGTCTCCTCATCTCGGCGATTCCGTTTGCTGTGGCTCTTACGGGTTGTTCCGAGAGCCAGCAAACGAGCGACGATGAGCCGTCCGAACCGGAGATCCTGTCCGCAGACGCATACGACTGCACCGATGTCGAACGCCCCGATCCGGACCCGCCGTCGGTCGACGACGCGCTCGAGCCGGCAGCGTATCCGTCACCGCCGGACTCGTTGCCCGCCGGGGCCGGTCAGTACGCCATCACGTTCGAAGAGGCGTATCGGCAAAACGCATTTCTCGAGGAGTACGGCTCGGAGACGCAAGCGTTCGACTTTCAGTTTCAGACCCGCCAGATGACCGAACTCGAGTCAGCGGATGATCGGAACGGCGCGTTGGTCTCGATCGTATACAACATGTCCGCGTCGACGCAACAGGGGGCGACGTCGGAGGAGTGGGACACTCGCGTCACCTATTATCTCGATGAAAACATCGTGCTTCGGGCGCGGTACAACGGGATTGCGGACGGACCGTCGTTCGAGCCCGATCCGCGAACTGCGGGCGAGCCGGTTGCTTGCTTCGAGCGACGAACGCAGAGGAACGATCCGTCCTCGTAGCCCGTGATCGTCGTGCGTGCCCGGAGCCCGCCACAACGCGCGGTCGGTCTGCCGCTCGTTTTCCGGGCTACTCCCCCTCGAGCGCCTCCGGTCTCCCGACCGCCGCGTATGCTGTGGCGGAAACAATTACCGCTACTCGGCCGGGAGCGAGTCGAGTGCGTCTCGAGGGGAGACGTTTCCCTTCGATATGGCGGCGTTCCACCGGAGCGGTTCGTTCGGTAGTGGCAACGGTTGCCGGATTGTGCTAGCCCCGTCAGGGTTCGCCTATTTACGGAGAGGTATACCGATGGGGTTGTATTACCCGTCAAACAATGGTCCATCAAGATATAATGACCGGTCTGCTGCCTGCTGGGCAAATCACGAGGCGGTTTGCATGAATACAACCGAACAGTACAAACAGAACAAACACCCGCTCGACGTACTCGATGACGTCTACGACTACGCCGCCGACGAACTCTCCTTCGAGGAGATCGAAGAGCGCGCGGGCGGCGGGGAGTGGGAGCGCCTGAAGTGGGCCGGCATGTACGCCCAGAAGCAGGAGGGCTACTTCATGATCCGGACGAAGGTGCCGGGCGGGAAACTCACGCCCGAGCAGGCCGAGGTCATCGGCGAGGTTACGGACGACCTCGCCGTCGCGCCCGAGGAGTACGGCGGCGAAGAACAGAACGAACTCTGGGGCGACGCCTACCTCGATATCACGACCCGACAGGACATCCAGAAACACTGGATCCGCGTCGAGGACGTTCCCGAGATGTGGGAGCGCTACGACGAGGTCGGCCTGACGACGGTGCAGGGTTGCGGCGACTCCGCCCGGAACGTCCTCGGCTGCCCCGCTGCGGGACTCGACGACCACGAGTGCTTCAACGCACAGCCGGTCATCGACGCCGTCTCGGACTTCTTCACCGAGAACCGCGAGTACGCCAACCTCCCACGGAAGTTCAAGATGACGATCACGGGCTGTGCACACGACTGCGCCCAGTCCCAGATCAACGACATCGGGCTCGTTCCGGCCAAGAAGGAACTCGAGGGGGAGCACTACTACGGTTTCCACGCCCGCGTCGGCGGCGGTCTCTCCGACGGTCCGCGAATGGGGTCGGAACTCGACGTCTTCATCCCGCCGGAGGACGCCGTCGAGTTCTGCCGCGCCGTCGCCCAGACGTTCAAGGAACTCGGCGACCGCAACAACCGCGGCGTCTGCCGCATGCGCTACCTCGTCGAGCAGATGGGTCCCGAGAAGTTCGAGGAAGCGGTCCGCGACCGCTGTACGGTCGACCTGCCGACCGGCGGCGAGAACCTGACGGTCGGCTACCAGGGCGACCACGTCGGGGTCCACGACCAGAAACAGGAGGGGCTGCAGTACGTCGGCTTCAACGTCATCGCCGGCCGCATGGGCGGCGACGAGTTCGCCGAGGCCGCCCGCGCCGCCGAGAAGTACGGCACCGAGGACGCCTCCGTTCGCCTCGCGACCGACCAGAACTTCCTCATCACGCACATTCCCGAGGAGAACGTCGACGACCTCCTCGCGGAGCCGTTCGCTGCGGACTACCAGCCGGATCCCGGCGCGTTCTCCCGCGGTGCCGTCGGCTGTACGGGCACCGAGTTCTGTAACTACGCCATCATCGAGACGAAAAAGCGCACCAAGCGCTGGGCGCGCGAACTCGACGAGCGCATCGACGTTCCAGACGATATCGAGGCCATCCGGATGCACATGTCCGGCTGTTCCGCGTCGTGTGCCCAGCCACAGATCGCGGATATCGGCTTCCGCGGCGAGACCGTCAAACTCGACGAGGACGGCGAGTCCGATATCGTCGAGGGCATGGACTTCGGTCTCGGCGGTTCGCTCGGCGCGGACAACGAGTTCCTCGACTGGGTCGAGAACGCCGTGCCTGCCGACTCCGTGATTCCGGCGCTCGAGCAACTGTTCGAGGCCTACGCCGAGGATCGCGAGGAGGGTGAGAAGTTCTACGAGTGGTGTCGCGGTGTCGACAACGGCCGACTCCGGACGATCATGCAAGGTGCCGATGCCCCGGTCGCCGGAGGTGTTGCCCATGGGGATTGACGGCGAGGCCGACCGACGGGAGGCCTCGGGTCGAGTGAGCGGCGAAGCCGCGAACCGCGAGACCGAACGAAGTGAGGTCTCGGGTGACGACGAGCGCACGCTCCCGAGCGTTCCCGAATCCAGTACCGACGACGATGAGACCGTGATCTTCCCCGAGACCGGCGGCGCTGCGCCGCGGTCTCGAGCGGGAACGGATCACGCTCGAGAGGGTGCCATCACGACTGACGGCGGCGACGACGCCAGCGGCGAGAGTTGCTCGCCGAACACCTGCACCTGCGGCGAGAAGACGGCTTCCGACGCTGCATCGGAGACGCCGCGAGTCGCGACCGACGGTGCGGGTGTGGCGAACGTCGACGAGATGGGCGAACTCGGCGACCTCGAGTTCACCGAACCCGCCGAGAACGTCAGCCAGGACGTCGACAACGGCGCGCCGGACGTCCGCGTCGGGATTCCGGACGGCGTCGATCTGGACACGCCGGAGTACTCGATCCGCAGCCGGATGAACGACATCGAGACGCCGGACGAGAAGACCTGGTTCATGGAACTGGACGAGGCCGTCATCGACGAGGGCCGGTGTATCCAGTGTGGAACCTGCGTCGCCGCCTGCCCGTCCGACTCGATCGGCGTCGGCGACGACGACCTGCCGGAACTCGTCAAGATGTGTACCGGCTGTTCGCTCTGTTGGGACTTCTGTCCCCGCGGCGGCCTCCGATACGAGCGCCAGTGGAAGATCACCGGCGGCGACGACAACGTCAAGGGTGCCGGCGATCCGATTACGGAGTTCTCCGCCCGCGTCGACGAGGACTGGACCGAGAACGCCCAGGACGGCGGCGTCGTCACGACCGTCCTCTCACACCTCCTGGAGGAAGGCGAGATCGACGGCGCGCTCGTCGCGACCGAGAGCGACGAGGAGGCCTGGAAGGCCGAGAGCTACCTCGCGACCAGCCACGAGGACCTGATCGAGAACGCCGGGACGATCTACAACCAGACGCTCGCGTTGGGTAATCTCGACCTCGAGCGATGGGAGCACAAACTCCCGGACAAGCCGTTCGACGAACTGAGTCTCGCGATCGTGGGCACGCCGTGTGAGATCGAGGGCATCCGCGCCCTGCAGGACTTCGACTGGGACTACCAGCAGCAGAACGAGGGCATCCGCGCGGTCGACTACACGATCGCGTTGATGTGTACGAAGAATTTCAACTACCACAGCCTCATGGGCGAGCAGTTGGAGGAACAGCGGGGCATCTCGCCCGACGAGATCGGGAAGATGGACGTCCTCAACGGCAAGATGATGGTCTACGACCACGACGGCGAGATGATCGTCGAGGAGGACATCGGGAACTTCCACGACGCCGCGCTCAAAGGCTGCGACGAGTGCGCCGACTTCACCGGCTTCTGTTCGGACATCACCGTCGGCTCCGTCGGAAGCTCCGACGAGTACTCGAGCGTCATCATCCGAACCGAGCAGGGGATGAAGGCCTGGGAGCTCACCGAACCCGATCTGGACTACCACGATCTGGAGGACAAGTCGGCGGTCGGAAAGCTCCAGGGTTGGGACAAGAAGAAAGCCTTCGAGAGCCTCGAGCGCCCGTTCGACCCCGACGCACCCCGGTTCATCGACTACAAAGATCACGCCGAGAACTACGGCACGGCGCTGAATCCCCACGACCAGGGTCACTAGACGAATCCTGCGGTCCGACGGTATCGTCGTCTTTCTCTTTTTCGTCGGGAATCGAACCCGTTTCAGCGCGTTTCACTCGTCGCGCGTTCGCAGTCGTCGGGAGGCGACGGCTGCGCCGCCGACCACGCCGGCGACCCCCGCGCCAATCCCGAATCCGGGCGCGCCGTCGTCGCTCTCGGATTCGGTGTTCGCAGACGCGTTCTCGCCGTCCGTTTCGGTACTGTCGGAACTGCCGGAACTGTCCTCGCCGCCGGATTCGTTCTCGTCGGTCTCGTCCTCCTGGTCCGGTTCGGTATCGTCAGATCCGTCCTCGCTCCCGGCTCCGTCACCGCCCTCCGAGTCGTCGCCTTCGCCGGCGTCGTCTTCGCTGCGATCACCGTTCTCGTCGTCACTATCACTGCCGTCCGGTTCGTCAGTGCTCGTCGAACGGAGGGCGATGAGTTCGCGGTCGTCACCCGTCGTGACGATCGGCGAGCTCGGCTTGTAGCGGTTTCCGAGACAGCCGTCCGTCGACGCTACTCACCGGTGGAACTGTTCTGCGACTCATAATAGTCACTCGAGGTCACGCGAATCGTCCACTGTTCGACCGTGCGCTCGGACGCGGGATAGTTCGGCCGTCACCGGCTCGAGTACGGTCGCCGGTTCGCGGCGTTCCGCTCACAACTCGATCGAGTACACCGTGATATCCTCCGACTCGTCGACGGTGACCGTGACCGTCTGCCCCTCGGACTCGATGATGTCGTTCACCGCCGCTTCCGGTCTGGGTGCACTCTCGGCCGGGAAGATGAGGTCCACCGTTCCGTCGGCGGTGTCGTGGCGTTCGGCGGTCGCCTGCACGACATCGCCGTCGTCGAAGTGGACCGTAATCGCGACGTCAGGCCAGGTTTCGGCGTCCGGACTATCCGAAACGGAGACGGCCCGAATGCCGTCACCGCGCTCGAACGCGCGGCTGTTTTCGGTCGGCAGGTCCGTGCCGTACTCGTCGGCGAGATACGTCTTGAGTCGGGCGACGTACTCGGTCTCGAGTGCAGTTTCCGCGAGCGCGTCGGCCTCGTCGCCGTCCAGTTCGGTCAGGTGTCGTGATCGATCGTCCACGCCGGTCAAACACCGATCGGCGGGAAAAGAATGTGCGCCGTTCTCGCGCGTAACGGGTGTGTATCTCCCGTCGCCGGCTTCGAATCGGGTTTCGGCCGTCGTCTCGCGTTCCGTTCGTTCGACGCCGTGGCGAGCCGGTATCAATTAGTAACCCGTCACCGTACGGACCGTATGTCCAGAGGGATCGGTGAGTTCGAACCAATTCAGGAACTCGTTCCCGAGTGGGCGGCCCTCCTCGTCGCCCTCGTGACGCAGCTCGGCGACGTCTGGTTTCTCGCCCTTCTCGTCGGCTGCGTTTACTGGTTTTCCGCGAGCAAACGCGAGGATGCGACCGTCGTCATGGGGCTGACGCTGGCCGGCCTCTCCCTGATCACCGTGTTGAAACACGTCTTCGCGCTGCCGCGACCCGGCCAACCGCTCGTCGCGCTCGAGACGCTGCCCGGTTTGCTCCAGTCGCTGTACGAAGCCACGGCGATGGCCAGCGGCTACGGCTTTCCGAGCGGCCACGCGCTGATGACCACGATCGTCTACGTCACCCTCGCCAGGCGGCTCTCGATCGGCACGTTCCGTCGACGGACGCTCGCCGCGGCAACCATCGTCGCGGTCGTCTGTTTCTCGCGGGTCGCACTCGGCCTCCACTACCTCGTTGACGTCGTCGCCGGTGTTGCCGTCGGGCTCGCGTTCCTGTTCGTCGTGGACCGACTGCTCGCTCGCTACCCGGACGAGCACGGTACCATCGCGCTCTCGCTTGCGATCGTCTGCAGCGCGAGCGCACTCGGCGTGAGTCGCGTGGAACCGGACACCGTGACGTTGCTCGGTGCCTCACTCGGCGCGTTCGGCGGCTGGCAACTCGTCCGACTCGGCGGGGACGTGTTCGCGGTCGATCGCCCCTCGAGCGCGGTCCGTCCGCTCCTGTTTCGGGGTGGCCTCGCGACCGCCGCGTTCGCCCCGCTGTTCGCTACCTTCGAGTACTTCCGGCTCCTCTCGCCGCCCGTCGCCGGCGGCGCGGTCGGACTCGCACTCGGCGCGTTCATCACGGTCCCCGTGTTGAATCACTCCGAACGCGCCAGCAAGGTCTGGACGGCGCTGGTCTTCTGGCTCACGATGGCCGCCGTCGGGCTTCGCTACCTGCTCCGACCGTCGACTTGGCGGCGCGGCTACGTCGGCGGTCGCCGGTGCGTCGGCCGAGTCCGCCGGTGGCTTCGAACGCAGCAATCCGGCTGACTCGTCCCGGACGCGACCTCGAGTTCCGCGTCTTTATCACCGATCACCGGAACCCTCACGCATGGAGTCCGATTCTCGGATCCGAATCGCACAACCGGCGGATGCGGCCGCCGTCCGCGACATTTACGCGCCCTTCTGTGAATCGTCGGCCGTCACCTTCGAGGAGGACGCGCCTGCCGAAGCTGAGATGGTCGACCGCATCGAGTCGACCCTCGAGACGTATCCGTGGCTGGTCTGTGAGGTCGACGGCGAAGTCGTCGGCTACGCCTACGCGACCAAACTTCGAAAGCGCCGAGCGTATCAGTGGACGGTCGAACTCTCGGTCTACGTCGCCGCTGACGCCCGGCAGTCCGGAATCGGCCGCGGGCTGTACGAGTCGCTCTTCGCGATCCTCGAGCGCCAGGGCGTCTGCGACGCCTACGCCGTCACGACGGTGCCGAACCCCGAGACGGAACGGTTCCACGACCGACTCGGATTCGAGCGTCTCGTCGACTTTCCGGCGATGGGGTACACGGAAACGGAGTGGCACGACGTCGCCTGGTGGCGTCGCTCGCTCGCCGAGAAACCGACCGCCCCCGACCCGATCGCACCGCTGCCCGACGTGCTGGACGATCCCGATTGGGACTCGCTGGTGCAAACGGGCGCGGACCGTCTCGACTGAGTTCCCGTCTCAACAGCCGAGTCGATCCGCAACCTCCTCGAGTCCCGCACAGACGAGCTCCGGCTCGTCGCCGAAGGGCTCCCAGGGAGTTCCGTTTCGGTCGAGCCACACGCCTTGCATTCCGGCGTGGCTCGCCCCCTGAACGTCGAACCAGAGCGCGGAGACGTGGGCGACCTCCTCGATGGGCGTGCCCGTCCGACCCGCGGCGTGGCGATACAGATCGGGATCAGGTTTGAACGTCTCGAGTTCGTCCGCGCTGATCGTGTCGGCGAGGAGGTCGTCGATTTCGGCGTGTTCGACCATCGACGCGAGCATTTCGGGGTTCCCGTTCGACAGCACGTAACAGTCGTACCCGCCCCGTCGGAGGCGTTCGATACTCCCTCGGACGTCGTCGAAGACGTCGAGTTCGTGGTAGGCCGAGAGGATCTCCTCGCGTTCGTTTTCGGTCGCCTCGACGCCGTGGGCCTCGAGTGCGTACTCGAGGGCGTCCCGATTGACCTCGTAGAACGGCTCGTAGGTTCCCGTGTGATTTCCGACGAGGGTGTACTGCATCGACCGTTCGCGCCACGTTCTCGAGATCGGTTCGGGCGCGTCGACGCCGGGGTGGGCCGCGAGTGCGGCTTCGACTGCGTCGACGTCGACGAGGGTACTGTACGAGTCGAACGTCACGGTCGTCACGCGGTCGGGATCGAACGACATACTCGTGCTACGGTATCGAAGCGCAAGAACCTCGGCTTCGACGGGGACGAATCACGCGATCGAAGCGTTTAGTGTTCGAGCGCCGCCACTTCGGCCATGGACCCCTCGAACTACGGAACCTATCTGGTCACGCAGGCGTCGATCTCGGCGGGGCGTTCGACCCCGGAGATCGTCCGCGCAGCGATCGACGGCGGCGTCGACGTCGTCCAACTTCGCGAGAAAGGGACCGACGCGCGATCGCGGTACGAACTCGGCCTCGAACTCCGCGAACTGACGCTGGCGGCCGACGTGGACCTGATCGTTAACGATCGCGTGGATCTCGCGCTTGCGATCGACGCCGACGGCGTCCACCTCGGGCAGTCGGATCTCCCGGTTGCCGTCGCGCGCGACCTGCTCGGTCCCGAGGCGATCGTCGGCTGTTCGGCGTCGACGGTCGAGGAGGCCGCTCGAGGGGCGGCCGACGGCGCGGACTACCTCGGCGTCGGATCGATCTACGGGACGACGTCCAAGGACGTCGACGCGTCCAAGGACGGTATCGGTCCCGAACGGATCGGCGAAATCGCCGAGGCGGTCTCGATCCCGGTGGTCGGCATCGGCGGCATTACGGCCGAAAATGCAGCCCCGGTCGTCGAGGCCGGCGCGGCCGGCGTGGCCGTGATCTCCGAGATCGCCGCGGCCGCGGATCCGAAAGCCGCCACCGAATCGCTCGCGACGACGGTCGAAACTGCGAAGGAGGTGGCGGACGCACGGTAATTCGATGACCGACCCCTTACCCACCGACGTCACCGGTACCGACCTCGCCGACTCCGTCGGCGCGATCGGCGAGCGGTCGCCGCTCGTCCAGCACTTGACCAACGAAGTGACGATGAACGACGTGGCCAACCTCACTCTCCACTGGGACGCGCTTCCGGTGATGGCCGATTCGCCGGGCGACGCCGGCGAGATGGCCGCCGGCGCGTCCGCGATCCTCTTCAACACCGGACAGGTCCCGGACGGGAAAGTCACGGCCATGCACGAGGCCGCCCGTACCGCGGCCGAACGGGACATCCCCGTCGTCCTCGACCCCGTCGGCGTTGGCGCGACGCCGACTCGAGAGGCCGTCGCCGAAGACCTCCTCGAGGCGGTCGACTTCTCGGTCATCAAGGGCAACTACGGCGAGATCAGCGCGCTCGCGGGCGTCGAAGCCGAAGTGAAAGGCGTCGAATCGGTCGGCGAGTACGAGGCAATCGAGGCGACAGCTCGGTCACTCGCCGAGTCGACCGGGGCGACGGTCGTCGCGAGCGGCGTCGAGGACGTCGTCGCGACCGCCGACGGCGCGGTTCGGCTCTCGGTCGGCCACGAGATGCTCGGCGAGGTCGTCGGCACCGGCTGTATGCTCGGCGCGACCGTCGCGGCGTTCCACGGGGCGCTCGAGGACGCGACGACGGCCGCCCTTCACGGGACGCTGGCCTTCGGAATCGCCGGCGAACGTGCGGCCGAGATGGCCCACAACGGCCCGGCGAGCTACCGGACGAACTTCCACGACGCGGTCGCCGGACTCACGGCGGACGAAGCGAGCGAACTCGATCTCGAGGACAGGATCGAACGCGCCTCCTGACGTCTCGGAGCGCGGTCGCTGCGTTTCCACGGCGCTCACGACAAGTCTCCGTTCGCCAGTTCAGGATGAATTCGACAGGAGTGAAACTGTTTTGTCGATCGACTGTGAACGAGACCGTGTGACCCAACCCGAACTCGAGAACGCCGCTGCAACGCTTCAAGACGCCGCCGAGACCGCATCGGACGACGAGACGCGAGAGCGCCTCGAAACCCAGTCCCGGCAGTTCGAAACGCTGGCCGAGGCCGACCGTGGCCCGGACCACGGCAAACTCGCGCGCCACGAACACATTCTCTCCGAAATCGCCGACGAGGAAGGCGGCGCTGTCGCCAACCTCGTCGCAGAAGCGCTCGAGTCGATCAAAGCGTACCGATCGACGCTCGAGGGCGTATAACCGGAATCGACCGAAGACGTATCGCGACGCCGGTTCGAACGCCCACTCCTCAACAGACCGGCTTCGGGTTCGCGCCCATCGACTCGAGGTTTTCGACGTACTCGCCGTAGGCGGCCTCTATCGCGCCGGTTGCGGCCTCCCGGGCGCGCTCGAGGTCGTCGTCGCTTTCGCAGACGTCCTCGAGGAGGTCCGTTGCGCGCTCGAGTTGCTCGTCCAGATCGCCGCCGAACTCCCGGAAGACGCCGGCGGTCTGGGGATCGGCGTCGCCGACGAAGTAGCCGACGACCTGTTCTTTCGAGCGCTTGCTCGCGAGGATCCGACCGACGAGCGCACCGACGCGTTCGACGGTCGACTCGAGTCCGCGCAGGTACTCGTGGAGGGCCGGGATCTCGTCCGGTTCGTACGCGTCCGTATCGAGGTGGTCAACGACGGTTTCGTAGTGGCGCTGCTCGTCCGCGGCGATCGCTTCGAAGGCGTCGCGGGCCTCGTCGTCGGCTTCGGTGTCGGCCCACTCGAGGAATGTCTGCCAGGCCGCGTGTTCGGCGTCGGCAGTCGCCTCGAGCACGGGTTCGGTGTCGATATCGCCGCCGGTGTCGGCGTACAACGACTTCGAGGAGCCGAGTCGTGAGAGCGCGGTCTGGTTGTCGTCACGGACGGCCTCGACGAACGTCTCGGAATCGGTCATACCGAACCGTTCGACCGGGTTCGAGTTAGGTCTGTCGCGACGACTTTCTGCGGTCGGGTTCGCCGATATCGGCGTCGTAACCGGTCCCTACGGTTCCGAAGGAACCGGTTACTCTCGGAAACGAGAGAGTAGCGCGGTCATAACAATCAACCGATCTCGACTTTCATCGATCGTAATGAAACGACGAGCATACCTCGCGACGGCTGCTGCGGTGACGGTTGCTGGCTGTTCCGCTCTGAGTAGTTCGGACGACGCAGACAAAGACGACAACGACAAGGACGATAACGAACCGTCGGACCCGGTCAACGAGGATCCCGGCTCGTTCGACGAGTTCGAGGATCTGTCGAAGTGGACGGTGATGGAAGGATCGCTTACCGCCGACGAAGAACGCACGTACGCCGGCTCACAGTCCGCTCGCATGGAGTCGGACGGATCCGAGGACCGAATCATGATCAAACGGGAGTTCGACTCCCCGCGAGACCTTTCGGACGAGTTCCCGGCGCTGGCCTTTACGAGCGATCACGACGTCAACCCGGTCGTCCAGCTCGCGGACACCGACGGCAACCGACTCCTGCTCCAGTGTGCGGTCAACGCGGACGACCCCTTCACTCGCCACGATCTGGGGATCGTCGACACCGCCGGCACCCCCGACCTGAGTTCGATCAATCACACCAAGATCTCCGTCTGGGCCGGCGACCGCGAGCTGTCACTGTGGTGTGACGACTACCACTTCGTCGAGCGACCCGACACCGGGAAGGTCCTGTTGCAGTTCCCCGAAAACACTACCGAAGTCGGATCCGAGGCCGCGCCGCTACTCGCCGAGCACGACATCCCCGCGACGGTGTTCGTCAACACCGACTACGTCGGCAGTTCCGGCTACCTCTCGAGCACTGACCTCGAGTCCCTCCAGAGCGACGGCTGGACCGTCGCCAGCGGCGGTGCAACTGGAACCGACATCACCCAACATGATGCGGATCGGCAGGAAGCCGAAATCAGCGACGCTGCGGCCTGGCTCGGCGACCACGGGTTCGACGACGCCTACTTCTCGTACGGGCTCAACCGGTACGACGAGTCGGCCCTCGAACTCGTCGAGGAGTATCACGACCTCGCGTTCGTCGGCGGCTATGCGGGCCACGGGAACGTCACCAATCCGTACCTCGCCCCCCGCGCCGCCACCCCGGACGCCGACGAGGCAACGCAACTCCTCGAGTGGGCCGCCGAGTACCGGATGATCACGACGCTGTCCTACCGCAGTCTCGAGGGAGTCTCGTTCGAGGCGATGCTTTCCACGCTCGCAGACCTCGAGTCGGCCGGCGAAATCGACGTCGTGACGCCCGACGATATTATGTCGGATTACCTGCACTGAACGACGCTGTTGAGTGTCGTTCTCGTCGGTTTTTTCGCGAGTACTTCCCCGACGATATCCTGCCGACAACTGATCCCGGTCAGTACCGGTCCTGTCATTATCACGACTAGTGGTAATTCTTTGACCCGTGGTATCAGACTCTTGTGTGTTAGTTTCATACGATAGTGTGGTGTAATAGAAGTGGGTCTCGAATCGCCATCCGATCCAGCACCGTTGTTGGATGGTATCGATACGAGAGTTCCGGGAGAGACCAATGGTATCCACTGAAACACAACAGGAGATAGAGGAGCATCTGGGACGAGTTCCGAGCTGGATCTCGGCGCTTCCAGAGCCGGCCGTCGATCACAGTTGGGGCGTCGTTCGCGACCTTCAACTCGGAGAGACCATGCTTTCACAGCGGGAAAAGGCGCTGATCGCCCTCGGCGCGGCAGCAGCCGTTCAGTGTCCGTACTGCATCCACTTCCACACGGAGGAAGCGAAACTCGAGGAGGTGACCGACGAAGAACTGGACGAAGCGGTCGCGGTGGCGGGCAACATTCGGTACTTCTCGTCGGTTCTCCACGGCGCGGAAATCGATCACGATGAGTTCGTGTCCGAGACGGACGATATCGTCACTCACGTCAAAGAACAACAGGCGGCCGCACCGAGCGACGACTGAGGCGGGTCGTCGTCACGATTCGCGGGTTTCCGACCACCGTTCGGTCGAAAACCCGCACCGATTTTTCGCCGGCCCGTCACGATAACGCAGTTGACGAAGCCGACGGCTCACTCGACGGGACCTCGTTCGCGAGTAATCGTTCGCTCGCTCGATAATGGTATTTCGGGTAGTCGTCGGCCTCGCCCCGTTCGCGGTTCGTCGCTCGCCGCGACCACCGCTTCTGATCTCGAGACCGCTTTCGCGTCGCTCAGTTGCCCTGCTCCACGGGTCGGCTTCGCCTCGCCGTTTCGCTACGAGGTCTCCTTCGCGTTGCTCAGTCGCCCTCGCCCTGCTCGCGGGTCACTTCGTTCCCCGCTCGCTATCCCGAAGCGGACTCCTTCACTTCGTTCAGTCGTCCGCTTCGCCCTTCTCGATCGGCGCGTTGACCAGGTTCCCCCACTCGGTCCAGGACCCGTCGTAGTTGACGGTGTCCTCGTAGCCGAGCAGTTCGTGGAGCGCGAACCAGGCGACCGACGAGCGCTCGCCGATGCGGCAGTAGGCGACGGTCGTCTCGCCGCCGTCGATGTCCTCGTCGGCGTAGAGGTCCTCGAGTTCGTCGCGAGTCTTGAAGGTGCCGTCGTCGTTGGTCACGGCGGCCCACGAGATGTTCTTCGCGCCGGGGATGTGACCACCGCGCTGGGCGGTCTCCTGGAGGCCGGGCGGAGCGAGAATCTCGCCGCTGAACTCCTCAGGGGAGCGAACGTCGACGAGCGGAACGCCGCGCTCGATCGCGTTCTCGACGTCCTCGCGGTAGGCGCGGATGCTCTCGCGCGGACCGGCGGCGTCGTACTCGACGGCGGAAAAGTCGGGCTCTTCGTCGGTCGTCGGGTAGTCGTTCTCGAGCCAGTACTCGCGGCCGCCGTCGAGCAGGTAGGCCTCGTCGTGGCCGTAGTACTTGAACTGCCAATAGGTGTAGGCGGCGAACCAGTTGGAGTTGTCGCCGTAGAGGACGACCGTGTCGTCCTCGCTGATGCCGTGGCTACCGAGCAGGTCCTCGAAGTCGTCCTTGGTGAGGACGTCTCGAGTGGTCTGGTCCTGCAGTTGGGTTTCCCAGTTGAACCCGATTGCACCGGGTGCGTGGGCGTCCTCGTACGCTTCCGTATCGACGTCGACTTCGACCAGTCGAAGGTCGGAGTCGTCGTTCTGGAACTCGTCGAGACGCTCCTCGACCCAATCAGCCGTCACAAGTACGTCGTTGGCGTAGTCGTTTGCCATACGGGATCCGACGAGTTCCAGGGTCATAGTGGCACCCAAACCGGACAATTCGGACGAGGATCGATTGTGTCGGACAGTGTTGCCGCTATTACGAACGACCGAAACCGAGGCGATCCAGCGTACCGGTCCACTGCTCGCGAAATTACCTCGTCGCCGACGTATGACGGTTCTCAACGAGCCGACAACTCGGACAAAGACGGTAACAATTGCTCCAATCTCGGTACCGAGGGGAGTGGTGCCGGGACCAGTGTGTTCTCGAGGCTTCCGAGAAACATGCAGTCAATGGACGAATCCGTCGTCGTCGCCCCCGACTGGCTCGCCGCGCATCTCGAGGACCCGCAGGTACGCATCGTCGACGTCCGAGACGCCTGGGAGTACGACGGTATCGGACACGTTCCCGGTGCCGTAAGCATCCCCTTCGACAGCTATCGCGACGAAACCGACGTCGACCGCGGGACCCTCCCCGGCCCTGACGCGTTCGCGGAACTACTCTCGGAAGCCGGCATCGCCCCCGAGGATACCATCGTCGCCTACGACGACACCCACGGCGTCTTCGCCGCTCGGTTCGTGTTGACCGCCCTCGAGTACGGCCACGACGACGTTCGCCTGCTCGACGGCGACTTCAGCGCCTGGAACCGGGACTACGAGACGACGAGCGAGACCACGGAAATCGAGGCGACGACGTACGAGGCGAACCCCCTCTCTCACGAGGCGAGCCCGCTGGTCGGTTTCGAGGCCGTCGAGGCGGCCCTGGAGCGCGACGCCGTCCTCGTCGACACGCGCGAGGAAGACGAATTCGAGGAGGCCCGGATTCCCGGTGCAGTTCGGTTCGACTGGCGCGAGGTCGTCGACGACGAAACCCGGCGGCTAAAGCCCAAGGATGAACTCGAGGCCCTGCTCGAGTCGTACGGCATCACGCCGGACCGCGAGATCGTGCTCTACTGCAATACCGCCAGACGGATCAGCCACACGTACGTCGTTCTCCGGGCGCTCGGCTACGAGGACGTCGCGTTCTACGAGGGGAGCCTCACGGAGTGGCTCGCAAACGACGGGGAGGTCGAGAGCGGCGAGGCCGAGTGAGCGACGCCGCGGGGCAAAACTCCCGCTTCGCCTCGCTCCGCCCGGTGACGAACGTCGCCGTTACTCCCATCGAACCGCGATCGAAACCTCGAGGCGAGGCGACGACCGAGAGGCGGCCGCCTCGCGGGCCGGTCCGGATACGTCTCGTGGTCGGATCGGCGTCGCGTTCCTGCCGCCCGGCGACTCGCCGGAGCCGGATCCAGACGGACTCTTCCGGACGTTTCGCCAGTAGCCTCTCGTAACAGCTGAAACGATTCACCCACCGATCGCACGGCTGTCGTGCGACCGAGCGTGCAGTGACTTTCGGTGGCCGCCATCGCAGATCCGGACGAGCGTCGTCGTTCTCACACCTCGTTACTCTCCGAAATATGCCTTTTATACCGTCTACGCGGAGTTGACCCTGTTAAATCTTTAGTAGATGCTGCTGAATACAGAGGCTGTATCGGTCTCCGCCGGTGATCTAACTCCAAGTTAGGATAAGTTAGATCGTGTGAGATGGCGGCGTTCGCGAGACTGGCCGTTCTCAGACTCGGGGCCGACACCGAACTCACCTACGACTGCTGGAGGAATCCATCCACGATCCTGTATGGCTTGAACGAGGCTGCTGCTGCCGCGCTGTCGACGTTAGGTGGTCGACGACGTACTCTGCATCCCTGCCGACGCCGGTGAACAGCCCCGATGTCATCGCGTACAGGAAGAATAGGCCGACGAAGTATAGTCCCGGCTCGTCCGGGACGACGCCGCGCACGTGGATGGGTTCCTTGGGCTGTTCCTCCCCGTCGAAGATTGGGAGGTCTATCCACGAAAAGTCAGGACGGAAGCCAGTGCACCAGATGACGTTCTCGGCGTCGAGAACGTCGTCGCCCTCGACGACGGGGCGACCGTCGCGGACGCCGGTCATGCGAGGCACCCGCTCGACGCCGGCCGCGGCCAGGTCACTCGGCTTCGTGCGTACCAGCGGGCCGCCCCGTGAGAGTACCTTCGGGCGGATACGGCGCCCGATCGGCGTCCCCGTTGTGAAGATCCGGTGGAAGAGCACGCGCATCACGAATGGGACCCCAAGGTGACGGCCGATCCACGAGTCGATGTGAAACGGCACGTGGCCGACGTCCCGGCCCGACAGCCACGTTTCGTGCTCGTCGGCGACAGCGAGATCTCTCCGGGACCTCTGGCTCACGGCGCCTTCGGCGCCGTGAACAGGGCGAGACGCTCCACGTCCCGCCTGCAGCCGGCGCGAAGCGCCGGCGACGTCGAGGGCAATCTCGGCACCGGAGTTGCCTGCCCCGACGACGAGCACGTCCCCATCTTGGAGCTGATCGGGGTTGCGGTAGTCGCTCGTATGCAACTGGACGACGTCGTCGGAGAGCTCCGCCGCGAAATCCGGGACCGTCGGGACCTGGTAGCTCGCCATCGCCACCACGATGTTGTCCGCCTCGATCCGTCGGTCGCCCGCGGTGACGAGGAAGCCATCGCCGCTCCGTTCCAGCCCGTCCACGCGGACGCCGAGTTCGACGGGCAGGTCGAATCGACGAGCGTAGGCCTCCAGGTAATCGGCCACCTCGTCCTTCGTTGGGAAGGCGTGCGGTGAGCCCGGAACGTCCATTCCCGGCAGGCTCGAGTAACGGGCGGGCGTGAACACCCGGAGGGAGTCCCAGCGGGCCCGCCACGCGTCGCCGACGCGGTCGCTCGCGTCGAGGATGACGAAGTCCTGGTCGTGGCGCTGCAGGTAGTACCCGGTCGCCAGTCCGGCCTGGCCGCCGCCGACAATGACGGTGTCGTGTCGTTCGATCATGTTTTCGTTCCTCGGTAAGCGTACGCGCCGGGGGGAAGTGATGATGCCGCGTGCAGGATTTCACGCCCTGAAATCTCGGATAGGCTGGTGCCTGCTCCGTCAGCTGCTCTCGGCTGACCGGTTTGCCATCCGATGGCGGCGGTCGTCGCTATTGGCGTTACGATGGCGCACGGGACTCGAAGGTGGTGAGGTCTACCGGGGTCGCCTCCGCTCGAACCTGCTCGAAGACCGAGATGGCCCAGTCGCGGGCCTCCTGGGCGTCCGTATCGATGACCGCCACGAGTGCCCCGGTTTCGGCGTCGTGGCAACAGATGCCGGCCCGGTCGTCCACGATGCCGAGGCCGCAGCGGTCGCCGTCGGGAAGGTGATCGTGGACGAGGACGGTCGCGTTCTCGCAGGCGGCGACCTCCGTGATCCGGTCCGGGTTCCAGGCGAACATTCCCTTCAGGGCCTCAGGCGTAAACACGTACTCGAACGCCATTCCTCCGAGGACTGCACCGCAGGCTGTCTCGAGGTTGCTCGACTTGTAGACGATGTTGTCGAATCCGCGCATCGACGAGGTCGATGCGATGAGCTGACCGAGACGCTCGACGGGCTCGTAGGGGTAACCTGGCCCAGGGTAGGAGACCACCGCGTCGGCAAAGAGGTCGACGGAAAACCCCGGCATCTCTACCGGCAACCACTGCCAAACGTCGCGAAGCTTCTCCTCGATCTCCATCGCGTCCCGGAGTGCCAAGAACCGGTCGGCGACGTACTCGCCGAGGGGGGTCAACCCGTACGCGGGGCCGTCTCTGACGACCCACCTGCGCTCTTCGAAGTCGGCGAGCACCCGTCCGACGGTGGGCGAGGAGGCGCCGGTGACCTCGCACAGCTCTCGACGGTCTGTCGGTCCGTCCCCCAGCGTCTCGAGGACACCAACGCGGTGGGCTGACGTGGCCAGGAGCTGGATGTTATCGATTCCCGTAGCCATACGAGGAGTAAGGGGTGCGAGGGACTTAGCGTTTCTACCGTGGAGAGGGGCAGGCGACCCTACGCTCGAGGGTCTCGGGCGGATCACGTGCGTGTCCACCGCCTGCTTCTCAGCCTACCTCGATAGTGGCGACGTACCTCAGTCGTGGTGCTGACGTGGCAGTCACCACTTGCTGCAATCGCGCTTTGTATTCGGCACGACTCCCGAAATATATTTCCGATCAAGGGTTTCAACAGAGCCGCGGAGTTTGGAACGCGCCGATCGATGACACCGAACACATCAACCAGCTTACAACATGTTTCGATTACCAATCAGTACGACAGTCATTACAAGGGGGGTGTCCGCCGGTCGATAACGCATGTGTGGTATCGTCGGTGCATATGGCTGGACTAATGACGAAACGCTCTCCGCGATGCTCGAGTGGATCGAGCACCGCGGCCCGGACGAGGAGGGCTCGTATCTCGACCGCGACGCGGGGCTGATGATGGGTGCGCGACGGCTCTCGATCGTCGATCTCGAGGGGGGTTCGCAGCCGAAGTGGAACGAAGACGAGTCGGTAGGCGTCGTCTTCAACGGAGAAATCTACAACCACACCGAGTTGCGCGAGTCGCTGTCTCGGGCGGGCCACCGGTTCGAAAGCGAGTGCGATACCGAAGTGCTCGTCCACCTCTGGGAGGAGTACGGCGAGGAGATGGTCTCTCACCTCGAGGGGATGTTCGCGTTTTCGATCTGGGATCGCGACGCGGACAGCGTCTTCCTCGCTCGCGATCGGTTCGGCATCAAACCGCTCTACTACGGGGAGACGGACCGCGGCTTCGTCTGGGGTAGCGAACTGCCCGCACTACTGATCGGCGGCGTCGACCGAACGATCGATCCGTCGGCCGTCTACAATCACTTCTCGCTCGAGTACACGCCGGCGCCGCAGACCCTGTTGGAAGACGTCCAGAAGGTGGAGCCGGGCCAGACGGTTCGAATCGACTCTGACGGGTGCCAAAAACGAACCTACTGGTCCCTCCGCGACATCGAGACCGGGAGCGCGACGGGGGGGTTCGCGGATGCCGCGGACCGACTCCGCACCCTGCTCGACCGATCGGTCGAGAAACGCCTCATGGCGGACGTCCCCGTCGGTGCCTTTCTCTCGGGCGGACTCGACTCCTCGGCCGTCGTCGGGATCGCGTCGGAGCTGAAAGACGACCCGCTCAAGACTTACTCCGTCTCGTTCAACGACGACATGCTCGACGAGAGCGAGGAGGCGCGCCTTGTCGCGGATCACTTCGGCACCGACCATCACGAGGTCAACATCGACCTCTCGTCTATGGACCTGTTCGGCGAGATGATCCGCTATCTCGGCGAGCCGACCGGGCACCTTCAGATGCTCCCGATGTACGCCCTCTCCGAACGGGCGAGTCAGGACGTCAAGGTCGCGCTGGCGGGCGAGGGTTCCGACGAACTGTTTGCGGGCTATCCGTGGTATCAACACGTCCCCCAGCACAAGCGAAAGGTCGACTTCATGCCGGAGTTCACGCACGACGTCGCCGGCGCCGTCGCCCAGGTGTCGCCCGTCGGGAACAAACACCTCCGCTACTACTCGGGGCTGAAGAACAACGAGGAGATGCTGTTGAATCACGTCTGTGGCTTTACGACCTTCCGACCCGAACCCGACGAGTTCCTCCGAACGGGGGAAACCGCAGCGACGTCGGGATTGCGGACGAACGTCGGCGACGTAACGGAGGCCGTCGGCACGCCGGCGCTCGAGCAGCACATGTCGGCCTACGAAACGAGCTACACGCTCCCGGACTACCACCTCTTCAAGGCCGACCACATGAGCATGGCCCAGTCGCTGGAGCTCCGCGTTCCGTTCCTGTCGACCGAGCTAGTGGAGTTCGCCCACTCGCTGCCGGTCCGGCACAAAGTGACGGACGAAGACGTCAAGCGGGTGCTCAAACGGGCCGTCAGCGACCTGTTGCCGGACGAGATCATCGACCGGAAGAAGATGGGGATGCGACCGCCGGTCGAAGACTGGTTTATGGGTGACCACAACGCCATCGAAACCTGGTTCACGCGGGAGAAGCTCCGACAAACGCCGTACGTCGACGCGAACAGAGCCATGGCGTTGCGAGAGGCCCACCGCCGCGGCGAGCAATCCGTCGGGCGGACGCTCTGGATGATTCTCACGTACGTCGCGTGGCACCACACTTTCATCGACGAACAGAACGCGATCGTCTAATCGCGGTTCGCTGCCCTTCTGACCCCATCCGCGCGCACGCTCCGAGCGGGACGGCGTCCGTAGCTGACCCCACTACGCACCGCTTACGTCCGTCCAGTCCGGAGCCGTCGAGTACGCCTGCGACGACAGCCTGTCGAAGGCTGCGTAGACCGCTTCCGAGAGCGCCGGGTGGACGTGCACCGGATCAGCGACGTCGTCGACGGTCCCCGATCCGCTGTCCATCGCGACGACGACCTCCTGAATCAGCGCCGACGCCTGCGGACCGGCGATGTGACAGCCCAGGATCTCGCCGTCCGGCGTCGCGAGCACCTTCACCAGCCCGTTGTCGGCCTCGAGAATCATCCCCAGCGGCGCGGCGTCGAAGGGGACCGTCGCGGTCTCGTACGCTCGGCCGGCCGCCTCGAGTTCGGCTTCCGTCTGTCCCACGCTGGCGACTTGCGGTGCGGTGAAGATCGCGTGCGGCATGGCCTCGTAATCGACTTCCCGCCGCGCGTCATCGAGGACGTTCGCCGTGACGAGACGAGCCTCGTAGTCGGCCGCGTGCTTGAACGGCTGCTCGCCGACGATGTCGCCGAGCGCCCAGATCCCGTCGACGGCGGTCGCGAGGCGGTCGTCGGTCTCGAGGTACCCCTTCTCGTCGGTCTCAAGACCCGCGGCGTCGAGATCGAGCGTGTCCGTGTTCGGCTGTCGCCCGGTCGCGACCAGCAGTTCGTCGGCCTCGAGGGAGACCGCGTCGCCGTCGCCATCGTCACTCGGTTCCGCCGTAACGGTGATCCGCTCGCCGTTCCGATCGACTTCGGCGGCCTCGTAGCCGGTGTACAGTTCGCAGTAGTTCGCGAGGGAGTCGGTTACGACGTCGCTGACGGCGTCGTCTTCTTCCGGCACCAATCGGTCGCTGCGACCGACGAGCGAAACGTCGGCTCCGATCGCACCGAAGAAGTAGCCGAGCTCGGTCCCGATGTAGCCGCCGCCGATGACCACGAGATCGTCGGGTCGCTCCTCGAGGAAGAGCGAATCGTCGCTCGTGAGAAACTCGACGTCCTCGAGGCCGTCGATCGGCGGGATCACGGGTCGACTGCCGACCGCGAGAACGACGCTGTCGCCTCGAATCCGTTCGCTGCCGGCGTCATCGGCGGTTCGATCGATCTCGAGCGTGCGCTCGTCTACGAACCGGGCCTCGCCGCGGTAGAGCGTGACGTTCTCGTCGTCTCGGAGGCTCGTTTCCTGTCGCTCAGCCTTCTCGTAAACCGTGTCGTGGATCGACGACGTGATTTCGCCGTAGTCGATCTCACCCAACTCGGCCGCGATACCGAACTCGTCGGTGCGTCGCACCTCGTCGACGATATCGGCTCGGTGGATCAGCGCCTTGGAGGGGATACAGCCGCGCGTGATACAGGCCCCGCCGAGCGGGCCGCGTTCGACGACGGCCGCCTCGAGGTCCCGTTCGGCGGCCGCAGTCGCGACCTGGCTGCCCGATCCGCCGCCGACCACGACGATATCGTACTCGTCCATGCGTGGATCCGATCACGAACGAACGCGTAAAACCAGACCCTGCTATTCGAACGCCGTCGTCGGTCGTACGCGAACGTGGTAGCGGTAGCCGTAACCGTGACAGTTCTGCTCTCGTAGCTCCGACGACACTACCGTCCCGAACGGACTCCGTTTTCGTTAACTAAACCAGATCGGTGATATTTACTCGACGGAACAATCCAGTGATGTCGACGGAGACCGACTCGAACGGCAGTATCACGATCACGCGAAACCGGTTCGTCCGGTTTCTGTTCACGAACAAGTACGTCCAGCCGACGGTCAACCTCCTTACCGTCGGGATCTTCTTCTATGCGATCTACCGGGCCGCGGTCGGACCGGCGGACTCGAGTACGAACTTCGGGGCCGTCGCCTTCTTCGATCTCTGGTGGTCGCCGGTGATGATCATAAGCCTCCTCTTTCTCGGTCGAATCTGGTGTTTCTTCTGCCCCCTGGGCGCGATCGTCAGGTTCACGCAGCGGTTCGGACTCCGGCGACACTTCCCGATGTACACGCACACCAAGTGGTTCGTATACGGGCTCCCGATTTCGATCCTCTCGCTGACCGCGGTGACGTTCGCGCTGGCACGGTGGCCGATGTACAAGGTCGGCGTCGCCTACACGCCGTCGCTCATTCCTTACTACTGGCTCCCGATTCTCGGCGTCGCCGTCGGGGTCAGCCTCGTCTACCAGCGCCAGGCGTTTTGCCGGTACGTCTGTCCGGCGACCGGCGTGATGAGCGTCACCGCGAAGCTGTCGCCCCTCGAGGTCGCCCAGACGTCCGAAACCGGCGTCCAGTGTGCGACCCTCGAGTACGAAAGCGAGTATCTGAGCACCGACCGTCGGTGTACCGCGTGCATGAAGTGTACGACCGAGCGACCGGACGAGGACGTCGAACTGCGGTTTCGCTGGCCGGGCTCGAAGATCGTCACCGAGCGCATCCCGCTGGTCGACGAGGCGATCGTCGCGCTCGTTATCTGGGCCATCTTCCCGATCGATCACGTCCTCGGCGACGCCGTCGCGTCCACCGCACTCGTTCAGGGGCTCCCGGGACTGCTGACGCCGACGACGGCGTATCTCGTCAGCATCGCCGCGACGATCATCGGCTTTACCGCCGTCCACCGACTCGCCAGCGACTGGAGCGGCCTCGAGTGGACGGAATCGTTCACGAAGTTCGGCCTCGCCTACGCTCCGCTCGGCATCATGTACTCGCTCGGCGCACACGTCATCGGCGGGCTGTTGGAGAGCGGCGGCGAGAGCCTGAACGTGTTCGCGAACGGACTCGGTATCGCGTTGGCGCTCCCCGCAGGCGTCTCACCCGCGATCGTCTCGTCCTGGGAAGTGTTTTTCGCCACCGGTTGGCTGTGGCTCGCCGTCGCCTGGAGCGGCTCGATCGCCTGGCAGGTCGCCACGACCATGACCGACTCGAAACGACGGGCGCTGCGCGCGTTCGTCCCGCACGTCGCCTTCATGTCGGCCTGTACCTTCCTCGTCGTTCTCGCCCACTGATTCCCTCGTCGTGGTCCCGATACGTCCGGCGGCGGGTCAGAGCCAGTCGTCGCCCGGATCGTCGTCGGTCGCTTCTGCGTACGACTCGACAGCTGCCGCGAGGTTCTCGAGCGCTTCTTCGGGCGTCTGTCCCTGACTCGAAACCCCGGTCACCTCGTCGTCGGCGATGTGGAGGCCGTGGTCGTTCTGGCGCATGACTACGTCCGCATCCTCGAGGGCCTCGTAGTCGGTGGGGTCTACGTCTGCATCCGAACTCATACGCGTTCGTTGTTCGGGTCGGCTGAAATACGCATCGACGCTGCTCGACTTTCAGTTGTCGAACGGTGGATGAGTATTGGGAAGGCGTATCGACAACCCAGCGACGGAAACAGGAAGCATCCTGCTACGCTGGCAACGAGGATCTCCACGCCCTCCCCAGCCGATTCACTCGCTCACTGCGCTCGCTCGTTCATCCCTCACGGTTTCGAGTCGCGGTTCGTTTGTACTCACCACGACTGAGCGCGCCAGTGTACAGAATTACCGACACGCAGCCGCAGAGACGAACGCATAATCCGCCCATTACGCTCCGCGGACGCTGGTGAACTGTAGAAAAAGCCTTTAACACCGTCGCCCCGTAGTCAGGGCAAATGGTACTCGACGATCTCGGCAGTTCTCTGCGGGGAACCCTGGATAAACTCCGCGGGAAGTCACGGCTCAGCGAGGAGGACATCGAGGAGATCGTCAAGGAGATCCAGCGCTCCTTGCTCTCCGCCGACGTCGACGTCTCGCTCGTGATGGAGCTGTCGGACAACATCAAAGGGCGCGCGCTCGAGGAAGAGCCGCCGGCCGGCACGCCGGCGCGGGACTTCGTCCTCCGAATCGTCTACGAGGAACTGGTCGACCTCATCGGCGACTCGACCGAACTGCCGCTCGAGGAGCAGACGATCCTCCTCGCGGGGCTGCAGGGATCCGGGAAGACGACCTCCGCCGCGAAGATGGCCTGGTGGTTCTCGACGAAGGGGCTGCGACCGGCGATCATCCAGACCGACACCTTCCGGCCCGGTGCCTACGACCAGGCGAAGGAGATGTCCGCGCGGGCCGAGGTCGACTTCTACGGGAACCCGGACAACGACGACCCCGTCGAAATCGCCCGGAAGGGCCTCGAGGAGACGAGCGAGGCCGACGTCCACATCGTGGACACTGCGGGTCGCCACGCGCTCGAGGACGACCTGATCGACGAGATCGAGCAGATCGAGGGCGTCGCCGACCCCGACACCTCCCTGCTCGTCCTGGACGCCGCGATCGGTCAGGGTGCGAAGGACCAGGCCCACCAGTTCGACGAGTCGATCGGCATCGACGGCGTCGTCATCACGAAACTCGACGGGACGGCGAAGGGTGGCGGCGCGCTGACGGCCGTCGACCAGACCGACTCCTCGATCGCCTTCCTCGGGACCGGCGAGGAGGTCCAGGACATCGAGCGCTTCGAACCCGACGGCTTCATCTCCCGGCTGCTCGGTATGGGCGACCTCGGTCAGCTCGCCGAGCGCGTCGAGCGCGCGATGGAGCAGACCGATATCGAAGAGGACGACTGGGACCCCGAGGACATGCTGCAGGGTCAGTTCACCCTGAACGACATGCAAAAGCAGATGGAGGCGATGAACAACATGGGGCCGCTCGATCAGGTGATGGACATGATCCCCGGCTTCGGCGGCGGGATCAAGGATCAACTCCCCGACGACGCGATGGACGTCACCCAGGAGCGGATGCACACGTTCAGCGTCATCATGGACTCGATGACCGACGCCGAGAAGGAGTATCCCAAAGCGATCGGCGCCAACCAGATCGAACGCATCGCACGCGGGTCGGGCACCGACGAGGACAACGTTCGGGAACTGCTCCAGCAGTACAAGATGATGGAGAAGACGATCAAGCAGTTCCAGGGCATGGGCTCCGAACAGGAGATGCAGCGGATGATGCAACAGATGCAACAGGGCGGCGGTGGCGGTGGCGGCGGCATGGGCGGGATGGGGCCGTTCGGATAACGCGCCTGACGACGCTCTCCTCGCGATTGGTTTCCGAAGTGGATCGAGACGGGTTCGACTGCCACTACGTTCATAGGCCTCCCCGCGTATTCTCGAGTATCAATGAATCGTCGGCAGTACCTCGCCCGCGCTGGCACCGGTGTGCCACTGGCCGCGTTCGCCGGGTGTCTGGACGATCTTCCCGGCGGTGACTCGAGCGGTGAGGGGATCGATCGAACCGGCGAACGCGAACTCGACCGCGCGGCCGGGAATCTAAACGACGCCGCCCTCGCGCTGAACGTCGAGGCCGACACCATCGAGGATCCCGAACGCATCGAATTCGACCCCGCGGAACCCGCCGATTCGATCGCGACCGCACGAGACCACCTCGAGACGGCAGCGACCGAACTGGGAGCGGACCGCGAGCACGATATCGAAACGCTTCGAACGTACGCCGACGTTCTCGAGGCGCTGGTCGTGGTGGCCGACACGGTCACCGACGACACGCTGAGCGACGACTTCGACAGCGTCTCCGCCGCGACCGGCGGCGACAGTGATCTCGAGGACGCGTCCGCGACCATGGACGACCGACGGGCGGAGATCGACGAGGCGAAGATCCACTACGACGACGCGGTCAGCGAGTTTCGGTCGCTCGACGACCGGTTCGAGGAACTCGCCCGGATCGAACGTGCGGATCTCGAGGGCGGTATCTCGACGCTCGGCGACGTGTTGGGCTCGTTCGACACGCTCGCGGGCGGTTTCGAGTCGATCCTCGACGGCTACGGATGCCTCGAACGAGGGCACACGCACGTCGATAACGGGGCGTACGACCAGGCCGAGGGGACGTTTACCGACGCCGAATCGGCCTTCGAGGCGGCGACGACGCTCGAGGAAGACGAGACGACGCCTGACGGCCTGACCGACTACTTCGAGACGGCACGCTGCCAGGGCGGCCACCTGACCGATGCAGCGGCGGCCTTTGCGGATTCGGCGGCGGCTGGTGCCGACGGCGATCCGCTCGTCGCAAACCGAAAACGGGCCGAGGGCGAGCGGGAACTCGAGAACGCCACCGAGTGTGGACAGTAGTCGGTCGAGATGCCCACAGCTGCCACCGGAGCGTCGCGTTCTCTCAGTCGGCAGTTGCCGTGTCGCCCTCGAGCGCCGCTTCCGGCGGCAGATCGTCGATGAGGACGACCGCGTCGCCCTCGAGCACCGTCGTCCCGTCGCCGTCGGTGACGGCCGTCTCGATCCGGTACTTCGCGCCGCCGAGATCGGCGACGATTTCACAGGTGGCCGTCACCTGCTCGCCGATCGAGAGGGGCGCTAAAAAGCTGCTCTCCTGTGAGAGATAGATGGTCAATCCGGGAAGTCGGGCGAGTGCGGCGCTGATCAGTCCGTTGGCGAGGACGCCGTGGACGATTCGCTCGCCGAATCGAGTCTCGGCGGCGTAGTCCTCGTCGAGGTGTAAGCGATTCGTGTCGCCGGTGATCTCGGCGAACCGCTCGACGTCGTCGTCGGAAATCTTCTTCGAGAACCGGGCAACGTCGCCGACGGAGACGGTCATCTCGTCCTCGCCGCGGTACTCGAACTCCCAGTCGTCGCGTTCGTACTGGGTGTCGGTCCGGATCCGTCGTCGCGGCGGGTGGCTCTCGAACCCGTTCGTTCGGTGGGCCAGGTGCGGAACGTAGTAGGAGAGCTCCGTCGTCGTGAGGATCCCGATGACCGTCTCGGATTCGTCGCTACTACTCCCATCGCGTTCGACGACTGGAAGATGTTCGAGTGTCGTCTCCCGCAGCACGGCCACGGCGTCGACGATGGACGTTTCGGGAGTGATCGTCTCGAGCGGGGACGACATCACGTCGGCCAGTTCGACGCTACCGAGGTCGGTGCGCTCACAGAGGTGCGTGACGAAATCGCCTTCGGTGACGATTCCGACGGGCGCGCCATCGCGAACGACGAGGACCGAACTGACGTGTTCATCGCGCATCAGGGTTGCAGCCTCCGTCGCGGTTGCGTCGGGCGAGGCGGTGACGACGTCGGTAACCATGATCTCGGAGACGCTGATCGAATCGTGCATCCCGTCACCGTACGTATCGGTACCCTTTCACTCCCCGCCCTACCCCTTCAGGGATTGCAAATCACCTCTCGGTACGGTCGGACAGTCCATGCGAAACGTGTGCGAACTCGAGACGACAGGCGAACTGGCGGCCGACGACGCGCTCAGCCCTCGATCGGTCGGCCGTCTTCCGTCGGCGGCGCGATGTGATCGACGTACTCCTCGAGCGTCGGTTCCTCGACGCGGACGCGGACGCTGATCTCGCCGAGTTCGTCCGGTTCGCCGACCGAGAAGTTCACGCGATCCTCGAACGCGGCCTGTTTCTTGAGTGCGAACGAGAAGGTGTCACCGTCGCGGTTCGAAAAGAACTCGCCGCGGGCGGTGTCGAGGATTTCCTGGCGGTGGAGCAGTTCGGAGAAGTGTTCCAGCGCGTGCGCTTCCGCCCTGATCTCGCCGAATTCCTCCTCGAGGTCGGCGTTGGGGAAGATGTTCGCCACGGCGTCGGCGACGCGGCTGGTGACTTCCGTGTCGTAGACCGGCGCCGTGATCTCGACGTCGACGCGGTAGATCTCGGTCATGATTGGTGGACCTCCGTGTTCGATTCGGATCCGGGTGTCGATTCCGATTCCGTCTCGGATCCGTCCCGGACGATCGTTCGGATCCGCTCGTGAAACGCCTCGAGGGAGTCGGTGTTCTCGATAACCACGTCGGCTCGCTCCATCGCGTCATCCATCCCGAAGCCGCGCTCGCGTTCGTCGCGGGCGGCGAGTCCTTCGCCACCGTCGTCTTCGCTTACGTCTCGGCCGCGGGCGTCGACTCGCTCCGCCCGGGTTTCGAAGGGGGCCTCGATACTAACGAGCGTGAACGCCTCGCCGAACCGGGTTTCGAAGGCGTCGACCTCGGTCCCCGATCGGATGCCGTCGACCAGCACCGTCTCGTGGTCCTCGAGGCGGTCTTCGATCATCGGCAGCGAGCGCTCGGCGATCGCCGCCGGCCCGTTTTCGTCGCGCAACGCCTGGGCGACTTTCCCGTGGTCTTTCGTCGGGTCGAGCCCGCGGTCGGCCGTCTCCTGGCGGACGACGTCACCCATCGTCACCACAGGGATTCCGTTCTCGCGTGCGACGGTTGCGGCCTCGCCCTTCCCGCTGCCCGGGAGGCCCACCGTTCCGATGACGTGCATCGAGCGGAGATACAGGCGAGGCTCGCATAAGGGCTGTGTTCGTCGGTCGCGGCGAGTCAACGCACCCTCTTATGAGGATACCGGAAGTTGCGCCCGACGAAACTCCGTTAATTACTATTTTCCCGCCGAAAGATGCCTGCAGAGTCCCTGTGAGGTGTGATCGTCGTATTTCATGGTCGCGGTTTTGATCCCGTACCCGTACGTTTCACGCACTGTCCGATTGTATCAATCGAAACAACGACCGCATTCGAAACGATTTCCCTCCTCGTATTAACAATCGATAATTCACTTGAATTAGCGACTATCGATCAAAACGGACTCTCCCCATTATTTATCACTCGCTGATCGCCTCGGGTGCACGCTATGAAAGCATCAACTCTCAACAGGCGTCGATTCACGAAGCTCGCTGGCGTCGGCATGGTTGCGGCAATCGCTGGCTGTTCGGACGAGGAATCGCAAGAGCCCGAAGACGGCGACGAGGGTGTCGGAGGGGATGAAAACAGCGATGGCGGCGTAGGCGGCGACGACGAGAACGGCGACGAGGGCGGACTTGGCGGCGACAACGAGAGCGACAACGAGAGCGGACTTGGCGGCGACAACGAGAGCGATGACGAGGGCGGACTTGGCGGCGACAACGAGAGCGATGACGAAGGCGGAATGGGCGGCGACAACGAGAGCGACGACGAAGGCGGAATGGGCGACGAAAACGAGGACGATGAAACCGGCCTCGGAAACGATGAGAACGGAACAGATGACAGCGAGAGCGGTCTTTAGGCACCCTCACACCAGCTGACTTTCGCGTTGGCTCCGCGCCTTTTTTGGACCGATATCGTCGGTTGGAAACCCGCGTAGTCGATTCGCCCGATGGCGATCGCCGCCTCGAGAGAGCCGATCGCTGATATTATGTCTCCGCTCGGCCGATCGGTGGTATGAATCAGCGATCTCTGCTCGTGCGTGCGATCTGGTTTCTCGCCATCGGCTGGTGGGCAACGCCGATCGTGGTCAACATCGCGTGGGCGCTGAACGTGACCGTCATCCTCGCCCCGATCGGAATCAAACTGATCAATCTCGTTCCGACGGTGCTCACGCTTCAGGAACCGCGCTCGTTCACCGCTCCGGCGGCGGCTCGTGGACAGCACTCGCTGGCGGTCCGCGCGCTGTACTTCGTGGGTATCGGCTGGTGGCTGAGCTTTCTCTGGGCCAATCTCGCAGCCCTGTTAGCGGTGACGATCGTCGGATTACCGGTGGCCATCTGGATGGTCAACCGACTGCCGTTCGTGACGTCGCTGTACCGATTCCACGGCTGAGCAGGCGCGGAAATCCACACTGCTTATGCCAATCCGTCATCGATTCGTACTCGAGGGCACGTAGCTCAGTCCGGAAAGAGCGTCGGACTTCTAATCCGACGGTCGTGGGTTCAAATCCCATCGTGCCCGTTATCTGCGAACAACGTGAGCAGTAACGGCATCGGGGATTTGAACGAGCCGACGGCGTGGTTCAAACCCCATCGCGTCTCCTCGAACCGACGGCGGCATCGCCCCCAGCGGTACCGCTCACTCGTCTTCGTCAAATTCCAAGTCGGTTTCTGTCTCCACTTTCGTAAATTCCGTTCCCCCGCACTCGCACCCATTTCGATTACCGATTGGAACGAACTCCCCCTCTGACTGCTCACGTGCTGCGTACGCCGAACCACAACTAGCACAGACTGCCATCATTCGGTTGCTCCCTTCTCCATCTGTCATCTCTATAAAGAAAGACCGTGGAGGGGTTAAGTATGGCGTCGAACTCCACAGCTGGTCGCTCGCCTGCTCGTTACGTACGGTGACCGTGGGTGAGTCGCGATGAGCGCCGGCGACGATCGCGATCTCGAGGAGAGGGATCAACCGCGGTCGATCAACGTCGCTCGAGCCACCGGTTTCCCGACCAGTCCGTCGCCGATACACTGATGCTTGCTGACACCCTCATTTGAAGCCGTCGGCAGCGCCGGTCGACGGCATCACATGGGGATAGGGGGAAAACCGATCATCGCACTGCGACGATCACCATCCCCGCTGCCGACACGCGTACACCCTTTCGTACCCGTCGGCGATTCGCACGACCGGTTCCGGGTCACCGCAGATAATTCAGGCCGGCGATACAACCACGCGGAGTCCGTCTGCCCGATATGAACGATACGGGCGTCGAAAGGACCGCACACACTGGGACCGTTGCTCGTGTCGATAGCATCACCGAACAGGCGCGCCGACGTGCCGAAACCGAACACGAGGTCGTCGAGTGGGCGGTCGGCGAACTCAAGTCGCTGATCGCCGACCGCGGGGTCGACCTCGAGCCGATGCTCGAGTACGCCCGTCGGAGCAAAGAGAGCCTGCCCGACCGTCATCGACGGGCGTACGAAGCGATGGCCGAGGTGTTCGACGTCGATCCGGCGGTCTACGAGGTGTACGTTTTCGCGTACTCGGATCTGTGTGAGGAACTGGCCGACGGAACGGGCAGATCCGAGAAGAATCCGAAGGGGTGTACGAACGCGCTCATCGCTCCGCCGAAGGTCGAGTCGGACGGCGGGATCGACACCGGCAGCGCCGAGACGGCCGCCGACACTGAGGCCGACGCGTCCGGTCCGCTCGTCCTCAAGAATCGAGATATCGCGGGCCGCGGAGCGCGGCCGAAGTCGATCGTCGAGCAGCCGCCGATCGACGATCTGTACGGCTTCCTGACGGTCGACACCTGCGGGACGATTTCGATCTTCAAGGGCGTCAACGATCGGGGACTGGTCGCGGCGAACACCTACATCGACCGCAAGCGAGACGATGTCGATCCGGAAGACCAGTTGCGAAACGGGACCGTCATCCGGACGCTACTCGAGGAATGTGCGACCGTCGAGGAGGCGCGGGCGGCGCTCGAGTCCCACCCGACGCGTCACCTGTGCGGTCAGACGCTGTTTCTGGCCGATGCGGACGGTACCGCCTTGCTCGAGATCGATCCGGTGGCCGAACGGATCGCCGTTGACGATGACCCCGTCGTGACCAGAACGAACCACTTCGTGAACTCGCGGTCGACCGAAACCGAGAGTTCGATGAAGCGGCGAAAGCGGACGCTCGAGCTATTCGACGGCAACGAGCAACTCGGTCGGGACGACCTGTGGACGTTCGCGCGGGATCACGCGAACGGTCCGGGGGACGATTCGATCTGTCGCCATCCGGAACCCGAGACGGACGAACCGCACGCCTTCGGTCAGTTGACGACCGCGAGTGCAGCCGTTTTCGAGGGTGGCTCGCCGGTTGTCGAAGTCGCGATGGGAAACCCCTGCGAGAGCGAGCGCACGCGGTGTGCGTTCGGCGACGAGATTCCGACCGATCTCCGGACCGGAAAGCGGTGGCTCGATCGACTCCACTGAGTTTCGGTCGCTCGGCCGGATCGATAGCGTGCCACGCATGCGGTTCGAGCGGGTTGACGTGCGAAGCAGGGTGATCGGCCGAAGTATAGCGGCGGAAAATCGAGTCGAAGTGTGGAGCCGTGTGACTGGACTGCTCTAGCCTCCTGTTACGCTGTGGTGATCGCGACACCCCTGCCAACGGGAATATCGTCGGAATCAGATACCGTCGGAATCAGGCACGAACGCGGTGGCGATCGAGGTCCGCCTCAAGTTGCCGTGCCGCCTCGAGTCGAAGTTTCTTCGCGCGTCGCTTCGTGATCCGCGAGTCGGGCAGTCGATCTGCGAGCGGCTCGTATGCCGATGGCACGAGTCCGAGTTCTCGAAGGTAGCGTCGGACGGACGAGTCCTCAAGCCCGTTGTGGATCGCGGCGTCGGTGATCTCCTCGACGGTTTCGAACGCGGGTAACACGACGCTGCCGTCATCAGCGCTGCCGGCTGCCGCGCCGGTCTCACCGACGGCGGTGCCGCGGGCGTCGGCGTACGTGACGATCGACCGGACCTCCTCGGCGAGTTGGAGTATCTGACTCGGCAGGGCGGTGTCGGGCGAGCGCCACTCGACCGTCGGCATCGCTTCCCGCAGTCGCACCGGGTTCCAGACCGCGTCGTAGGGATCGAACTCCTCGTCGAACGCGTCCGGGTCGACGCCGCGCTCGAGTGCACGCTCTCGAAAGCCGTCGTAGGCGGTCTCGAGGCGGTCCTCCCACTCGGCGACGCTATCGACGTAGGGCCAGAGCTGGCCCTGTTCGGGGCAGTCCTCGTAACAGGAGCGCCGGTAGAGGAAGGGACGTGCGCACTCGAGAATGCGTTCGCCGCGGTAGTACGACGAACTGTTGACGAGGGAAAACGCCGGATCGAGCGCCGTTAACGCGTTCAGCTGATCGACGACGTTCGACTGCTCGAAGTGAATGTGCGTGCCGGCACAGACGCGGGCGTCGTCGAACGACCGGCCGACGGTCCGGCGCTGGAGGTTCGTTCCCGCTTTCTCACGGTAGGGGATCTCCGCCGGCGAGGCATGTAACGGCGTCGCCAGCGGGACGAGTCGCTTGTTCTGCTCGCGTGCTGCGTCTACCACGTGTCCGACGCGGCTGACGAACTCCTCGCGGAGTTCGACCATCGACGTACACGGGGTTGTCTTGATCTCGAGCATCGGCTCAACGAACTCGGGATCGATCTGTGCCGAGAGATCGAGCAGTGTTTCGGGTGGAACCAGGTCGCCGTCGTCGTCGACGACCCAGTACTCCACCTCGAGGCTGGTTTTCATATGGATGTCTCCGTTGGAACGCGGTTGTTGCGATGGCTTTCGAGAACGCCGTCACGGGCCAGTGTGCCGGGCAGACGCCACGTCCAATCTCGCACGCCGTCGACAAAGCCGATACCGTCGCCCGGTCGTGTGGTGTGGATCTGAGGGTAGGAAGCAACTACGTGAATCCATTGAGCCTGCGTACGCAGGGCAACACTCTCGTAAACAGGGTTTTAGCGCCCTAATGGCGCCGAATTCGGCGATATCCCCAGTTCGTTCAACCGCGATCGCGAGGGGGTGATCTCCTCGTCCCGTCCCACTAACCCGAGTGTTACGTGGTTGTTCGTGGGTCGGTGCTAGGTTCATACTGCTGCAGTAACACTGTGTAACTACACGTGAGCAACGAGACGACTGCGGACGACAACGGAACTGACGCATCGGTAATCGTCGTCGGCGGCGGCCCCGCCGGACTGAGCGCGGCGCTGTTTACGGCGAAAAACGGCCTCGAGACGACGGTGTTCGACGCCGACGCGACGTGGATGCACAAGGCCCACCTGTTCAACTACCTCGGCATCGGTTCGGTCGGCGGCAGCGAATTCCTGGCGACGGCGCGCCAGCAGGTCGACGACTTCGGTACCGATCGACACCAGGACGAACCGGTGACCGCCGTAAGCGAGACCGGAGACGGGTTCGCCGTCGAGAGCGAGGACGGAACGTACGACGCGGACTACGTCGTCCTCGCGACGGGTGCGAACCGCGACCTCGCCGACGAACTCGGCTGCGAGTTCACCGATTCGGACGTCGTCGACGTCGGCGTCGACATGGAAACGAGCGTCGAGAACGTCTACGCGACGGGCGCGATGGTTCGTCCGGAGGAGTGGCAGGCGGCTATCTCCGTCGGCGACGGTGCCGCCGCGGCGCTCAACATCCTCTCGAACGTAAAGGGAGAGCACTTCCACGACTTCGACGTTCCCGCGGACGCCGAGCGCGTCTTCGGCGAACTCGTCGCGGAGTAAACTCCATCATGTCCAACGAATCCCGGAACCCGGTCACGCCCGAACCGCCCGACAGCCCCGTCCACACGACGGGGACCGACCACATCACCATCTGGGGGAGCAACGAGGCGGACACGATCGCGTTCTATCGCGACCTCCTCGGCATGCCCCTCGTCTTGCGGCAGCCGAACCTCGACGATCCGTCCCAGACGCACCTGTTTTTCGATACGGGCGACGGGCGCATCCTCACGTTCTTCGTGAGCGACGACCGTCCCTCGAACCGCCGGGGACAGCGCGGCGGCGTCGGTGCCGTCCACCACCTCTGTTTCAGCGTCGCTCCCGATGAGTACGAGGACACGATGGACGCCCTCGAGGCTGCGGGTCACCAGTACAACGTCTTCGACCGCGGCATCTTCCACTCGATCTACACCACGGACAACAACGGCCTCGTCATCGAACTCTCGACGGACAAGTACGAGGTTCCGAACGACCGCCGCGGCGAGGTCCTGGCGAAAGCCCAGGCGCTTCGCGAGGAAGACGGCGCCGAGTACGCCAAGGACGAACACCTCCGCGGCGCGATCGAGGCGGTCGGCCTCGAGGTCGTCGAAAACGACCTGCCGGACGCGAGCACGGGCGTCGGTGGTGTCGAATGAGCGCGACCATCGGTGGTGAGGGATGACCGCGAGCGCGGATGCGGACGGCCCACATCAGGGCCAACCGCTCGTCACCGGTGGAACGGACCTCGAGGACGCGTCCGCCGCGCTCGTACTCGTCCACGGGCGCGGCGCGACCGCGCGGAGTATCGTGCAACTGGGTACCGAAGTCCATCGGGACGGCGTCGCCCTGTTAGCGCCACAGGCGGCGCGAAACACCTGGTACCCGAACTCGTTTCTCGCCCCCGTCGAGCGAAACGAGCCCGGCCGAACCTCCGGGATCCGGGCCATCAGCGATGCGATCGAGGAGGCCGACGAGGCCGGTATTCCGACCGAGCGCGTCATGCTGGTCGGTTTCTCGCAGGGTGCCTGTCTCGCCAGCGAGTTCCTCGCCCGCAACCCGCGACGCTACGGCGGGCTCGCAGTCCTGAGCGGCGGACTCATCGGCGAGGAACTCGACGCGGAGTATCCCGGCGATCTCGAGGGAACGCCGGTGTTCCTCGGCTGCAGCGACGTCGATCCGCACATTCCCCAGGAGCGGGTCCACGACACCGCCGACGTGCTCGAGTCCATGAACGCCGACGTCACCGAACGACTCTACGAAGGGATGGGCCACGGCGTCAACGAGGACGAACTCGAGTTCGTCTCGGGGATGGTCGCTGATCTCGTCGAGTAACCCGGCGACGGCGAACGGCGCAGCGTGAACCGCCTCGGCCGATTATTTGCGGCTACCGGGTGATATCCCCGAGTGACGTTTCCGAGCGTGATCTCGGACTCGACCGTACACCATCCGACGAAGTATCCGTTTCCCGGACAGTCATCCCGAACGGAGGTCACGCTTCTGATATACTGTTATTTATGCCGCTCACCCACTTACGGCCAGTAATGACTCCAAACAGCACGGACAGGCGGACGTTCCTGTCGGGGATCGCCGGAACGGTTGTGGCCGCGTCCATCGCCGGCTGTCTGGGTAGCGAAGACGAGGACCCCGAGCCCGAACCCGTCGTGGACGAAGCCGAGTCGCTCGAGGGCGACACCGATCCCGACGCGTGGGCGGACGTACAGGAAATTCGGTTCGACGGCTGGGTCGGCGGTTGGGTCGGCGCTGAACCGGCTGCCATCGATCGCGTCGAGAATCCGACGCTCGTGCTCTTCGAGGGACGGGAGTACCGGATCACCTGGGAGAATCAGGACGGCGTCCATCACAACTTCGCGTTCTGGGACGAGAACGAGGAGGTCGTCGAGGACTACTCGACCGACGGTAACGAGACGCTCGGTGAACTCGAAACGCTCGCGTTCACGGCGACGGCCGAGATGGAGACGTATCGGTGTGAGTACCAGCAAGAACGACAGAAAGGCGACGTCAAAATCGTCACGGACAACTGATCGGGCTGGAGCGATGACGCCGCCGTTCGAACCGATGGTGTTGTTCGCGGCGGTCGCCTCGCTGTTGTATCTCCTGTTCTGGTGGGTGTTTTGGGTCGTCCTCGCGGACGACGGCGTCGAGTTACGCTACTCCGAAGAGGACGCGCCGTGATCGGATTATCTGACGACGGTGACCGAGACGGGGGCGCGGCGGACGATCTGCTCGGCGACGCTCCCGAGCAGGATGCGGGAGACGCCCGCCCGACCGTGACTGCCGACGATAATGTGGTCGATGTCGTGGTCTTCCGCGTACTCGACGACCGCTCGAGCGGGGTCTCCGATAGCAGTTTCCGTCCGAAAGTCGACGTCGTCGGTCCCGTCGAGATCCGTCACGTCCTCGCGTAGCTTCCGAGAGGCCGATTCCTCGCGGTCCCTTATCGTATCCTGGAGCATATTGATCCCCGCTTCGGTGAAGCTATCGGCCAGTTCGACGACGCGAAGCAGGACGATTTCCTCGTCGGAATGGGAAGCGAACGCGTGTTTCGCTGCCTTCCGTGCGGGCGCGGAGCCGTCGTACGCGACGAGTACAGCCATACGTCCAGTAGCTATCGGAGGGCCATAAACACAGCCGATATTACGACGAGGAGGCAACATCGCTCTGACCGGGACTCGAGCGCCCTCGTCCCTTCCGCCTCAAAATCGTCTCTACTTCCGCCTCGAAACCGTCTCTACGGCTCGCGTCGCTCGCCATTTCGATCCGAGAGCTTCGCGACGCTCAGCTCTCGCTCTCCTCGAACCGGAAGGTGCCAGTCCGAACTTTTTCCGCTCGGATTGCCACAGGCAACCCTCGCGCAAAAACTTCGATGAAAAAACACGACTCACTCCGTTCGTCGCGTCTTTCCCCTCGAAACGCTCTCTACGGCTCGCGTCGCTCGCCGTTTCGATCCGAGATCTTCGCGACGCTCAGCTCTCGCTCTCCTCGAACCGGAAGGTGCCGTCTCGCTGTACGACCTCGCCGTCCACTTCGATGAACGAGTCCTCGCTCATGTCGACGATCATATCGACGTGCACGGCGGAGTCGTTCGCCTCGTTGCCCTCGCCGACGGTGTCGTCGTAGGCTCGTCCGACGGCCATGTGGACCGTATCGCCCATCTTCTCGTCGAACAGCATGTTGTAGGTGAAGCGATCGATGTCGCGGTTCATCCCGATCCCGAGTTCGCCGAGTCGACGCGCGCCCTCGTCCGTGTTGAGGACTTCCGTCAGCACCTCCTCGTTTTTCGCCGCCGAGTGGGAGACGACGTCGCCGCCCTCGAACTCGAGGTAGACGTCGGTGATCTCCCGGCCCTGGTGGTACAGCGGCATGTCGAACAGCACCTCGCCCTCGACGCTGTCGGGTTGGGGGGCGGTAAAGACCTCGCCGCCGGGGAGGTTGTGCTCGCCGTGGTCGTTGATCGTCGGGTTGCCGCCGATCGACATCGTCACGTCGGTCGTCTCGCCGCTCACGATCCGGATCTCCTCGGCGGGGTCCATGATCTCGACCATGTTCGCCTGGAGTTTTCGCTGCTCGTCCCAGTCCTTGTTGACGGCATCCCAGACGAACCGCTCGTAGCCCTCGGTGCTCATCTCGGCGAGTTGGGCGTTCGCCGGCGCGGGGTACTGCGTGAGACACCAGCGTTTGGAGAGGCGTTCCTCGAGAATCGGCCGGTGGGCCTGCTGATAGGCCGCGCTGATTTCGGGATCGACGTCGCTGGTCTGGGTGACGTTGTCCGTCGCTCGGATGGCGATGTAGACGTCGGTGTTCCGGATGAGCGCGAGTTCGTGTTCGGGCGTGTCGAAGTCGTCGTCCGAAGCGCGGAGGTAGGCGCGCCGCTGGCGCTCGCCCGTGCGCTGGCTGACCGCTATCGGGTTCGCGCCGTGATCGCCGATCACTTCGTGGAGTGCGACGACCAGATCCTCGGCGACCGGGTGCGCGTCGACGACGACGTTATCCCCTTCCTGCAGATCGACCGAGTGATTCGCGATGATCTCGGCGTGTTCGCGGATGCGCGGGTCCATGTGACACACGTCTCTCGAGCGCCGGCATACCGTTTTCGAATCGAAATCCGGTCGCGTCGGTCCCGTCGCCGGTTCACTCCCTGTTCGCCAGAAAAACCCCGAGGTAGATCGACGCGAACGCGCAGCCGACGCCCGCGAGGAACGCGATCGTGAACGGCGACTCGAGCGAGAAGGGGACCGCGTCGCCGGCCACCCACCCGACGAACCCGCTCACGACGAGCACGATCGCGCCGAGGCGGAGGCCGGTAAGGACCGGCCGGAGGGATGAACTCGACACGCTACTTCGTAGGTCGCCGACAGCCTTCCGTCTTCGTCTCGACCAGATCGCGAACGAACGACACCGACGCGGCGGTCAGCACGAGCGACAGCGGGGCCGCGAGGATCAGTGCGAATAGGAAGCCGACGGGGCCGGCGCTGACGAACAGCGAGAGGACGAGGGACCCGATGACCGCGACGGTGACGTGCCGGAGCGCGAAGCTGAGGTAGGGTCCGCCGTCGATCGCGAACCCGTACGATCGGCGGAACGCCTCGACGACGGACGCGTCCGCGACGACGAACAGGAACGGCGCGGCGTAAAAGAGGTAGCCGAGCACCACCGCCGCGGGGATCGCGACGAGGAGCACCGCAGGCGTGAGCAGCGCGAACGGCACGAGCAGTAGGACGGCGCCGACGAGGAGGAGCGTGTACAGGAAGAGCCGCGGGGCGTACTCGCGGACGCACGCGAGGAGGGCAACCCGTTCGCCCCGCAGTCGACTGTCGAGGCCGCCCACGTAAACGGCCACGATAATCGCCGCGATCGCGGCGTACGCGAACAGCGCGATCGCGATCCAGACGCCGGCGGCGCCGCTCTCGATCGCGATTCCGACCCCCTGCAGCGGCGTCTCGACGGTCAGTTCGGTGTCGCCGGAGCCGGTCGTGCCCGCCGGTCCGGTCGGGTGCGTCGGGTCGGCGAACGGATCGCCGCCCGGCGAGGATCCGCCGCCGACAGCACGGCGATCGATTCGAACGGGCGGATCGGGCGGATTGGCGAACGTCCACAGATCGAGAAACGGCGTCGGGAGGGCGAACTCGAAGTTGATCGAGACGCCGGCGGCGGGATCGAGCGCCCGACGGACGTTCTCGACCTGCGACAGCGAAGTCAGCAGCGGCACCAGTGCGAACGGCAGTAACCCGGGAAATCGATCGACGACGCGCGAGACGTGCCACCAGAACGAACGCGGCCGCGGGTCGTTCGAATCGTCGCCGTCCGTTGGCCCGCCGGTTGGCGTACCGGGCGGTGGCGTCCCATCGTCGGGGCCAAAATTATCGGGAACCATGCGTCAGTAAGTAATCCGGTATGGATTGAATGCTTCGGTGGATCGGTCGCGTTTCGGTTCACGAGTCGTCGATCCCGTAACGACACCATTAGGGCGATTCCCGACGATCTCCCGTCATGATCGATCTGCGCTCGGACACCGTAACGAAACCCGACGAAACGATGCGCGAGGCCGCGCGAACGGCCGACGTGGGCGACGACGTCTACGGAGAGGATCCGACGGTGAACGAACTCGAGGCGAGAGCGGCCGAGGCGGTCGGCAAGGAGGCCGCCCTGTACGTGCCCTCGGGGACGATGGGGAATCAGATCGCGGCGCGCGTCCACACCGAGCGAGGGCAGGACGTCCTCGCGGACCGCGAGAGCCACGTCGTGAAGTACGAACTCGGCGGCCTCGCCCAGCACGCGGCTCTACAGGTCCGCGCGCTCGAGACGGACCGCGGGGTTCCGACGCCGGAGCAAATCACGAGCGAGTACGCCCCAACGGATCTCCACCGCGCCGGAACCGGACTCCTGTGCCTCGAGAACACGCACAACACTCGCGGCGGACTCGCGATCGCGCCCGAGAGCATCGCCGCTGCGGCCGAGGCCGCCCACGAGCACGACGTTCCGGTGCATCTCGACGGCGCGCGGCTGTTCAACGCCGCGACGGCGCTCGAGGTCGCCGCGTCCGAACTCACCGATCCCGTCGACTCGGTCATGTTCTGCCTCTCGAAGGGCCTCGGCGCGCCGATCGGCTCGATGCTCGCGGGGAGCGAAGCGTTCGTCGAGGAGGCCCGTCGCACCCGCAAACTGTTCGGCGGCGGGATGCGACAGGCCGGGATCATCGCCGCACCCGGATTACAGGCGCTCGAGAACGTCGCCGACCTCGAAACGGACCACGAACGCGCGCGGCTGCTGGCCGACGGGCTGGCCGATATCGAGGGCTTCGACGTACAGGAACCGGAGACGAACATCGTGCTGGTCGAGGTCTCGGGAACCGGCCTCGAGACAGAGTCCGTTATCGAACGGCTTCGCGAGCGAGGGGTCGCAGCATCGCCCTTCGGTCCGACGACAATTCGGTTCTGCACTCACCGAGACGTCTCGCGGGAGGACATCGACGGTGCGCTCGAGGCCGCGGATGCGGCGTTCGGTGCCGCCGCCCGTAGCCGGTGATACGTTCACCCACCGATCGCTCGACGGCCGTTCGATCGGGTGTCCGTCGAATCCGACTGGCTACCGCATCCCGTCGCGGAACTCGAGGATCGTCCGACGGATGAGCAGGTACGAGAAGAAGACCAGTGAGAGGAGGATCAACACGACCGCGATGATGACGGGATCGTCAGGGATGAACTCGAGCATACGGTGGCGATACCGTGTCAGCGAGCAAAACCGTTTCGCCCTCGTTCAACTATCGCGCGTTCGGCACTGCGTGGCTCCGAGAAACCGACGAGCGTCCACTCGACGGTAACTAAAACCGTATTTTCACCTTACGCTGACTATATTGGCATAGATACCGTAGCTTGCAATGCGTCTCGACCGGCGTCCCTCCACCCGTCGTGATCGAGACGAGTCGCCCGTTGGCTCTCCCGAATACGGATCCTCACGAGTTCCGATCGCCAGTTCAACTCCGCGCGGCGGCCGACGGGGTCGGTGCGCTCCGTCCCCGTTACGGCTCCGTTTCGGTCGCGTCTCCGAGTTCGTTTTCGAACCGGCCGGTACGACCCGTGTCCCCGCTGACGCTCCGTTCCCCGCTGACACGTCCCTCGATGATCGTTCCGACGCCGTTTGTCACCTTCTCGAGAGTTCGAACGACTTCACGAGCGTTCCGTCCGGCTCGCGAATCGCTCCCTCGAGTCGGCCGTCGTCTGTACCCGCTTCGGCACCGGCCGGCCGCTCGAGGACGGCGAACCCCGGCCGATTTCCGCGCGGCTGGGCGTGACTGCCCGGGTTCAACAGCAGGACGTCCTCGGTTTCGACCACCGTCGGTCGGTGGCTGTGCCCCGAGATGACGACGTCGGCGTCTCGCGAGCGGCCGAACATCGCCAGCCCCGTCTCGCCGCCGTCCCGGCGGTGAGTTACCGCGAAACGGACGCCGCCTTCCTCGACCACGCGAACCGTCGGCAGTCGGTCGCGCACGGCTGCGCTGTCCGTATTCCCGCGGACGCCGACGAGCACTTCGCACTCGTCTTGGAAGGCCTCGAGCGCGGCCGCGGTGTTGAAATCGCCCGCGTGAATCACGATGTCGGCTTCGCGGGCCGCGGCCAGGGCCTCCCCCTCGAGTTCGTGTCCGCTCGCGCTGTGCGTATCCGAGAATATCGCGATCATAGTCGTCCTTCGGCGGTCACTCTGAGGTTCTTTTCGGATGCGGCTGGCGTCCCCGCACCACCGTGGCCCGGAGATGCGGTCGACTCCGTACCGAATCGGCGGCTCTAGACCGCCTTACACTTTTGGGATACCCCTTCGTAGTCTCCGCCGATGGCCAGTAGTACCTCCGTCGTCCTCGCTGCACTGTTCGCGAACGGCGCGATCGCGATCCTGAAGTTCGGCGGGTTTCTGCTCACCGGGAGCCCCGCGATGCTGTCGGAGACGTACCACTCGATCTCGGATACGGGTAACCAGATCTTCCTGCTGGTCGGGATCAAATACGGCGCGCAGGAGGCGAATCGGAGCCACCCCTTCGGCCACGGAAAGGCGCAGTTCTTCTACAGCCTGCTCGTGAGCATCATGCTCTTCGGCATCGCCGGCTGGGAGAGCGCCAGCCACGGCTACAGCGCGCTGCAAGAGGGTGGCGTCCATCGCGCCAGCGAGGACGTCACGCTGCTCGGTACGCCGTTCGATCCGGTCTACGTCAACTACGCCGTGTTGCTCGGCGCGATCGCGTTCGAATCCTACGCGTTGTGGAAAGCCTACCAGGGAATCAGCCGTCAGATGGACGAGTACGGTTGGACGAGCCTCCGCGAGGCATTCAGCAAGACGAGCGACGTGACGACCCTGACCGCGCTCACCGAAGACTCCATCGCGCTCGCCGGCGCGGGGATCGCCCTCTTCGGGATCTACCTCACTCGAGTCACCGAAAACCCGATCTACGACGCCGGTGCCGCCCTCCTCATCGGTATCATGCTCATGGGCTTCGCCGTCGCACTCGCCGTGGAGAACAAGCGGCTCATCCTCGGCGAGAGCCTCCCGAAATCCGACGAGGACGAACTTCGCCGGATCGTCGCCGACTGGGAGGGCGTCACCGAACTCGTCGACCTCCGAACCGTCTTCTTCGGTGCCGAAGAACTGCTCGTCACCGCCGACGTCGCGTTCGAACCCGGTCTCGACGCCGAGACGATCAACGAACGCATCACCGAACTCGAACTCGCCCTGATGGATCACGACGATCAGATCCAGAAAATCTACATCGAACCCGAAACCTGACCGTCCGCTGCCGTTTCCAGTCGCGTTACTCCGCAGCTCGTTCGCCCTCATCGTCTCGATCGTCGTACCCCGCGACGACCGTCGACCCCGGCGGCCGGTCGTTCAGGATGCTCGTCACCGTCGTCTCCTCCAGATCGACGGTCGACTCGAGGGGCTCCCAGCCGTCGTCGTCGACGGCGACCGCGACGTCGGTCGGACTCGCACCCGGCGGGAGCTGGGAGGGGTCGTAGACGAGCGAGATCTTGACGGCTTCGACCGCCTTCAGCCCGTCGAAGGACACGAGATCGACCGGATCCGAGAGGGCGTCTACGGGCGGCTCCCGCCCGCTCTTCTCGAGTCCGAACTCGTCGGGGACGACGCCCGCGACGACGGCGACGCGAGCACCGGCCTGCTCGAGTGTGAACTCCGCGACGTTGCTCGAATCGTACCCGGGGATGGCCATATCGGATGCGAGGGACGCGAAACGTTTGTCGCTGTACCGCGCGATAGCCGGCCGGTGATGGTCGACGGTCCGTCGGATCGGTGGACTATCGTCCCGAATCGGTCCTCGATGGGCCTGAACCGACCGGATCGATCCTCGCGAGTCCCGTACTCCTCGAGCGTGCGGGAGACGTTCCATAAGTTCGCGTTCGAACCGTTCACGGCGGAACCGATATGGTCGTTTCGGTGACAATTGTCGGGAGTCGACACCCGCGACCGGACGACGAATCGAGACGAACGCTTTTATCGAAGCGGGAACCTACTCACGACCGTGTCCGAGACTGCCGGGTACATGCGCTTTTTCCCGTACGAGCAGCCGTACGAGAACCAGCGCGAGGCGATGGATCGCATCCACAACTCGCTGTTGCGGGGCCAGAACGTCCTCTTCGAGGGAGCCTGCGGAACCGGGAAGACGCTCTCGTCGCTCGTCCCGGCCCTCGAGGTCGCCCGCGAGCGGGACAAGACGGTCGTCATCATGACCAACGTCCACCAGCAGATGCGCCAGTTCATCGCCGAAGCCCGCGCGATCACGCGCGAGGAGGATATCCGGGCGGTCGTCTTCAAGGGAAAATCTTCGATGTGTCACATCGACGTCGGCTACGAGGAGTGTCAGGCCCTGCGCGACAACACCCGGGCCGTCGTCGACACCGAGCGCGACCGCGACCAACTCGAGCGCCGCCAGCGCGAACTCCTCGCGGAGAGCCAGGAGGGCGACGGCGGCGCGGCCGACGCCCGAAGCTCCGTCATGGACGAACTCGAGAACCTCGAGGAACGACTCGAGGACCTCGAGGACCAGAACGTCTGCGAGTACTACCGGAACAATCTGACCGAGGACACGGACGACTTCTTCGGCTGGCTCTTCGAGGACGTGCGGACGCCGGATGAGATTTACGAACACGCCGAGAACCAGCAGTTTTGCGGCTACGAGCTCCTCAAAGAGGGGATCGAGGGCGTCGATCTGGTCGTCTGCAACTACCACCACCTGCTCGATTCGACCATTCGAGAGCAGTTCTTCCGGTGGCTGGGCCGCGATCCGGAGGACGTTATCGCCGTCTTCGACGAGGCGCACAACGTCGAGGACGCCGCCCGCGAGCACGCGACGCGGACCTGCTCCGAACGGACCTTCGACTCCGCGCTCGACGAACTCGCCGACACCGACGATCCGCGCTCGACGGACGCCGCCAACGCGCTCTCGGCGTTTCACCGCGCGCTCGTCGAGACCTACGAGGACTCTTTCGGCTTCGGCCAGCGCGGTCAGATCGGCGAGAACTGGGAGGACGTCTCCATCGCCAATGATGACCGGCGCGACGACCTCACGCTCGCGTTCCTCCAGCAGTACTCCGGGCAGGGGATCGACGCCGACCTCGAGGCCGCGATGGAGTTGGGACAGCGACTCGACGAGGAGTACGAGGAAGCCTACCGCGAGGGCGAGACGGCGACGCGAACGGAGTGCCAGACGCTTCAGGCCGCAGCCTTCGTCAGCGCGTGGATGAACGAGGGGACGACGGAAGGGTTGTATCCGGTCGTTTCCGTGACTCGCGACGCCGGCACCGACGAGGTCTACGGTCGCGCGGAACTCTACAGCTGTCTCCCGCGGCAGGTGACCGGCCGACTGTTCGAGGAGGTCTACGCGACCGTCTTGATGAGCGCGACCCTCCAGCCGTTCGACGTCACCGAGGCCGTGTTGGGCCTCGAGGAGCCGGTGACGATGGCCTACGGGCTGCAGTTCCCCGAGGACAGGCGGCGAACGTACGCCGTCGAGACGCCGCCGCTGTTCTCGTCGGACCGGGACGATCCCGCGGTTCAGGAGCAGGTGACGGAGACGATCCACGACGCCGTTCGGATGACGCCCGGCAACACGCTCGCCTTTTTCCCCAACTACAACGAGGCGGGACGGTACGCCGAGCGACTCGAGACGCGCTCGGAGAAGACCGTGTATCGGGACGAACCGGGCGAATCAGTCGAGAAGTTGCGCCAGCGATTCGTCGCGGACGACGGCGCGGTGTTGTGTACGTCGCTGTGGGGCACCCTCGCGGAGGGCGTGAGTTTCGACGGCGACGACGCACACACCGTGCTCGTGGTCGGCGTTCCCTACCCGCACCTGGATGACCGCGCCGAAGCGGTCCAGGAGGCCTACGACGCCGCCTTCGAGGGGACCGAAACGGGCTGGCGGTACGCCGTCGAGATTCCGACGATTCGGAAGACCAGACAGGCCCTCGGCCGAGTTATCCGCTCGCCCGAGGACGTCGGCGTTCGCGCGCTGCTCGACCGTCGCTACTCGCGATCGGCCAAATCAGATCTCGGTCGGTACAGCGTCAACAGCACGTTCCCACACGAGGAACGCGAGGAACTGATCGATCTCGATCCGGGAAAGCTGAAGTTCGCGATGCGCAACTTCTACGGCGACCACGACACCTACGACGGCGAACTGCCGGCACCGTGACGACCCGCCGCCCGAGCCGTGTTTTCCGCCCGATTCAGGCCGCTTCGATGGTGACGTGGGCCACGCCGTTCGTGACGATGACGATGTGCTGACCGTCCTCACCGATCGTCACGTCGAACGTTTCGGAATCCGAGATCGAGCGCGTCTCGATCGGGCCGTTGTCCGCGTGGTCGAGTCGGAAACTAATGGAATCCGATTCGACGTTCGTTTCCGCATCGACCTCGGCGACCTCCTCGACGTCGACGGTCACGGTCAACTCGTCTCCGGCGTCGGCGGAAAACGTCGCCGTGTCTTCGTCTTGCACCGTCGTGTCGATACCCTCGTCTCCGAAGAGATCGGTTACCTCACTACAGCCAGCCACGAGCACCACTGCCGAACTCGAAAGGAGCGAACGACGGTACATGTCTCGAGGTACCGAGACCGCCGAGTAATAGCTCCCGGAGGACTCACGATTCGATTCCGATGCTGATTCAGGCCGCAACGAGACGCGACTCACGCCGGGAGCGAGACGCGACTCACCGGCAGTTTGTAGGTTCCGTCCCAGAACTCGAGTTCGCTGACCGTCCACCGGATCGGTTCGATCTCGCGGTTGGCGAGTCGCTTCGCGGTCTCTACGTCGCCGCCGCGGGCCAGCGTGACGTGGGGGACGTAATCGGCACCCTCGAGTCCTTCGACGGTCCCGAACGTATCCGTGAGAGTAGCGTGGATCGACTCGAGGCCGGGGCTCTCGACGGCGAGGTAGACGACGGGGGCCGACCCGAGTGGCGGGTCCGGAAAGTAGTCGAGCCCCGTAATTCGGGCTTCGACGGCGGGGGAGCCCTCGAGCGCGCGGTGGGCGCGGTGTTGTAGCTGGGCGACGTGATCGGTGTCGCCGAGCCGTTTGAGCAGACAGGAGTGGTCCTCGCGGACGTGATCGAAGCCGACGAGTTCGGGGTAGAGTTCGTTGGCGAGCGTTCGAACGCGGCCGGGGACTGGGACGTTGACGCTGTACACTTCACCGGCTGTAGGGGCGATCGCCGTATGAGTGTGGCGTTCCCGACGGGTTAGAGCCGATCGAGGAGCCACAGGACGACCACCAGAGCGACGACCAACAGGAGGATGGGCGTCAACAGCTGAGCGATCCACCCGACGACGATTCCGATGATCTGGAGGGCGAGCAAGACGGCGATCAGCGCGAGGACGATCTTCAGCAGAGTTTCGACCTCGAGTTTGCCACGTACGTCGAACATACATTCACGAACGCGTGACAGTTTGAAAAATACATCGTTGTCGTCGGAAAGACCTATTTGGTCGGCTACGACAATTCATTGTAATGGATGCGAAGGGGCTTCGGGCCCTGGTATGGGTGCTCGTGGGTATCGGTTGCGTCGTCGCGTTACTCCCGGTCGCCTCGACCGGGGCCGTGGCCGACGTTGGAATCGCGGGAGCGACGCTGCAGGATACGCCTTCCGAAGACAACCGGCTCGACAGTGCCGACGAGATTCACATGGACGTGTTCGTCCACGAAAACGGATCGGCGACGTTCGTCATCGGCTACGAATTCGAGAACGACTCCAACGGGGACTGGGAGGCCCTTCGCGACGACATCGAGGAGAACCCGGAGGCGTACGAGACCGCTCAGGAAGAGCAGTGGAACGACATCCTCGTCGAGGGGGAGAACGCGACGGATCGGGAGATGGAGATCTCGAACGTTTCCGTCACCACGGATACGGTTTCCGCCCCGCGAGACCGCGGCTACGTCGAAGTTTCCTTCGAATGGTCCAAGTTCGCCTACGTCGAATTGAACCGGATCGAGGCGGGCGATGCGCTCGAGGGCTTTACGCTCCCCAGCGACACCTCGTTACGGATCTTCTCGCCCGAGGGGTACACTATCGAGGAGGTCGAACCGACGCCCGAAGAGGGCGACGGAAGCTCGGTCTTCTGGAGCAGCGACGGAGCGCCGTTTTCCCCTGACCCTCCCTCGGTGGTCATGATCGAGGAGAGCGATACGGAGCAGCAATCGCCCGATACGCGAGAGGGTCCCTCGATGCCGTGGCTGATCGTAGCGGCTGCACTCGCCCTGCTCGCGATCGCCGGGGCAGCCGTCTGGTGGCGCAGACGCGATCGAAACGATAGGACGGGGGGCGGTACCGGCGACGCGGTTTCGCCGATACCCGCCGACTCGATTCCCGCTGACGACTCGAACGGGCCGCCGCCCGAGTTGCTCAGCAACGAAGAACGCGTTCTCCACCTGCTCGAGGAGCACGGCGGTCGGATCAAACAGCAGGAGGTCGTCTCGGAACTGGACTGGACCGAGGCCAAGACGAGTCAGGTTATCAGCGGGTTGCGGGAGGAAGAGGAGATCGAGGTCTTCCGGATCGGCCGGGAGAACGTGCTCGCGCTGCCGGACGACGACGAGCGGGACTCCCAACCACCGTGAGCGTCCCGTCGACTCCCGCGTGAATTTCCACCCGAGAAGGGTGCCGCACGGATCGAACAATAGTTGGCTCACGGACTGAACGCCGCAATATTTGCTATTCAGCAGGATTTAATACCGAGGGCTGCCATAGCACCACCAATGAGTCGCGCCGTCGGTACCACGCTCGCCGTTTTCGGTACCGACGGGACTGTTTTACCGCGGCGACCGCGACGGCGACGGCCGGGCCTTTGAGCCCGACCTATCCCACACCCCTCGACCGGTTCGTTCCAACGATCCAGAAAACCCAATTTTCTTACGTAGCAGACGCTCTACCACTAATTTACGGAGATGGAATCAATGTGCTTAAGTCCCTCCTGCCGTTTTCCTCGAGTACGATATGACACGCGTTGCACTCGCGTTCTCGGGCGGACTAGACACGACTGTTTGTGTCCCGCTGCTCGAGGAAGAATACGGATACGACGACGTCATCGGCGTCACGGTAGACGTCGGCCAGCCGGCTTCCGAGTTCGAGGAAGCCGAGGAAACCGCCGAAGCACTCGGCCTTGAACACTTCGTCGTCGACGCGCGAGCGGAATTCGCTCAACTCTGTCTCGAGAGCGTCCGCGCGAACGCGACCTACCAGGGCTACCCGCTGGGAACGGCACTCGCCCGCCCCGTGATCGCAAACGCGATCCTGGAAGTCGCCGAAGAACAGGGCTGTACCGGCATCGCACACGGCTGTACCGGCAAGGGGAACGACCAGCTCCGGTTCGAAGCCGTCTGGCGCGACTCCGACCTCGAGGTCATCGCTCCCGTGCGCGAACTCGGACTCACCCGCAAGTGGGAACAGGAGTACGCCGCCGAGAAGAACCTCCCCGTCGAGGGCGGCAGCGGCGGCGACTGGTCGATCGACACCAACCTCTGGAGTCGCTCCGTCGAGGGCGACAAACTCGAGGATCCCAACTACGTCCCGCCCAAGGAGATCTACGAGTGGACGAACGATCCCTCGAGCGAGACCCAGGAGATCGAAATCTCCTTCGAGAAGGGTTACCCCGTCGCCGTCGACGTTCTCGGGAGCGAAGCTCCCGCGAGCCAATCAGAAGCGTCCGCTTCTGATGACGGCGTCGAGTACGATCCGGTCGACCTCATCGAGCACCTGAACGCCGTGGCCGGGGCTTACGGCGTCGGTCGCACCGATTCGATGGAAGACCGCATGCTCGGTCTGAAAGTCCGTGAGAACTACGAACACCCGGCCGCGACGACGCTGCTCAACGCCCACGAGGCGCTCGAGGGCCTCGTCCTCACGCAGGAAGAACGCGAGTTCAAGCAGCTGATCGACCAGCGCTGGTCCAAGAAGGGCTACGAGGGCCTGATCGACGCGCCGCTCGTGAAGGCGCTCGAGGCCTTCATCGACGAGACTCAACAGCGCGTCACCGGCACGGTCACGATCCGCTTCGAAGGCGGACAGGCCCGCGCCGTGGCTCGCGACAGCAAGTACGCCGCGTACTCGGCCGAACACGCCTCCTTCGACACCGAGACGGTCGGCAAGATCACGCAGGAGGACGCGACGGGCGTCGCGAAGTACCACGGCTTCCAGCGCCGTCTCGCGAACTCGGTGACCGCGGACGAAGACGAGGAAGTCGAGCTCGCGACGGACGGGAGCGGGCAGCGCGAGGACGACGACTAACACTAACCATGACCGAGGAGAGCGCTCACGACAGGTCCACGCCCGGAACCGCGATGACCGACGGCGGTGAGCAGTCCAACGGACTGCGATCCTCGTCGGAACTTTGCTCCGACGGCGGCGAGGGCGTCGTCCGGCGAGACCGCTTTAGCGGCGGCCCCGCTCGGAGCTTCCTCTCCTCGCTGTCCGCCGATCGGCGGATCTTCGAGGCCGACCTCGAGGTCGACCGTGCGCACGTGCTGATGCTCGCCGAACAGGGGATCATCGAGGACGATATCGCGGGGCGGATACTGACCGCCCTCGACGCGATCGAGGTCGACAACCACGACTCCCTGCCCGACGGCGAGGACGTCCACGAGGCCATCGAAACGGCCGTCATCGAACGCGTCGGTGACGACGGCGGGAAGATGCACACCGCACGCTCGAGAAACGACGAGGTCGCGACGTGCATTCGCTATCGCCTGCGCGAGGACGTGCTCTCCGTGATCGAGACGACGCTCGCGCTCCGCGAGGCGCTGGTGGCGGTCGCCGAGGCGAACACGGAGACGATCATGCCCGGCTACACCCACCTCCAGCCCGCCCAGCCGATCACGGTCGCTCACTGGGCGTGCTCCTACGAGGGAGCCGTGCGCCGCGATACCGCACGGTTGCTCGAGGCCTACGCCCGGATCAACGAGTCGCCGCTGGGCGGAGCCGCCTTCGCCGGGACGACGTTCGATATCGACCGCGAGCGCGTCGCCGAGTTGCTCGGCTTCGACGGTGTCGTCGAGAACTCGATGGATGCCTCCTCGAGCCGGGACTTCCTGCTCGAGACGACGCAGGTGCTGTCGACGCACGCGACGACAGTGTCGGGGCTCGCGGAGGACGTTATTATCTTCGCGAACCGCGGCTTCGTCGACCTCGCGGACGATTACTCCTCGACGTCGTCGATCATGCCCCAGAAGAAAAACCCCGACACGCTGGAACTCGTCCGCGCGGTCGCGGGCGATGCGGCTGGCAGCGTTCAGGGGCTGACGACGACGCTCAAGGGATTGCCCCGCGCGTACAACCGCGACCTCCAGCGGGCGACGACCCACGCCTGGGGGACCGTCGACGCGGTGTGCGAGGCGAGCGAGGTCGCCGCCGGCGCGATTGCGACGGCCGAGTGGGACGAGGAAGCGCTCGCCGCCGAAGCCGGCGCGGGCTTCTCGACGGCGACCGGCGTCGCCGACCTGCTCGCGGCGAACGGATTGCCCTTCCGGACGGCCCACGAGCTAGTCGCGATCGCAGCGGAACGCGGCGGCGACTACGACGCCGTCGACGCGGCCGCTCGAGACGTACTGGGCGACCCCCTCGACTCCGTTGTCGACCCCGCTGCCGTCGAAGCCGCGCTCGACCCCGTCGAAAGCGTCGCGAGTCGCGACTCGCAGGGCGGTCCTGCCCCCGAGGCGGTCGCGCCCCAACTCGAGTCCGCTCGCAGGGCGCTGTCGGACGACGAGGGAACGCTCGAGGAGGCGAGCGACGCGCTCGAGACGGCCCGCGAAGCGCTCCGAGCGGAGGTGAACGGCTATGTGTAACCCGTTCGACCGATCGATCGTTCCGCACCCGCCGCCGGCCCCGCGAGGGGTCCATTTACTTACTATATGATATGTCAAATTAAAATTGCGGTGTGATGGCCTCAGGGGTTCGGTAGAGGGCAGTGTGAGTCGTGTAATTCTGCTGTTAAGTTCGAAGGCTTTAAGGGACCCCGGCTCTCAGTTGGAGGTACAATGACCGAATGCGTCGAGTGTGGGGCCGAGGTGTCCCTGCATGACGATCTGGAAGTAGGAGAGATCGTTGACTGTACGACCTGTGGAGCAGAGCTTGAAGTCGTCGACACTGAGCCGCCAGTCCTCGAGCGAGCCCCGGAGCTCGAAGAGGACTGGGGTGAGTGACCTTGCAAGTAGGAATACTCTACTCCCGGATCCGCAAGGACGAGAAGCTCCTCCTGAACGAGCTTCGCGAGCGCGACCACGAAATCGAAAAGATCGACGTCCGCAAGCAGACGTTCGACATCAGCGAGGCCCCCGAGTCGTTCGAAGGCCTCGATATCGTCGTCGACCGCTGTCTCGCCACGAGTCGGAGCCTGTACGCCACGCAGTTCTTCGAGGCCTACGGCATCCCCGTGGTCAACAGCCACGAGACCGCGGACATCTGCGCCGATAAGGTGAAAAACAGCCTCGCGCTCGAGCGTGCGGGCGTTCCCACGCCCGCGACGAAAGTCGCGTTCACGAAAGAGACCGCGATGGCCGCCATCGAGGAGTTCGGCTATCCCTGCGTCCTCAAACCCGTCGTGGGTTCGTGGGGTCGCCTGATGGCCAAGATCGATTCGCCGGACGCCGCGGAAGCGATTCTGGAGCACAAGGCGACGCTCGGACACTACGAGCACAAGGTGTTCTACGTTCAGGAGTTCGTCGAGAAACCGGGCCGCGACATTCGCGTGCTCGCGACCGACGGCGAACCGATCGCCGGGATGGTCCGCTCGTCGGACCACTGGATCACGAACGCGGCCAAAGGTGCCGAGACTGACGTCTTCGAGCCGGACGAGGAAGCGCGAGAACTCGTCCGAAAGGCCAGCGACGCCGTCGGCGGCGGGCTGCTCGGCATCGACCTGATGGAGACCGACGAGGGGTATACGGTCCACGAGGTCAACCACACCGTCGAGTTCAAAGCGCTCGACGGCGCGGTCGAGACCGACATCGCCGGCACCGTCGTCGACTGGCTCGAGACGAAAGCGGCGGGCGCGACCGAGGAGGAACTCGAGGTGAGCGCCTGATGGCGGTCGGCACCGAAACCGGCACCGACGAGAACGCCGAGACGGTGACGGCGACCGTCATCGGCGGCTCCGGCTTTACGGGCGGCGAGTTGCTGCGACTCCTCGCCGGCCATCCGAACTTCGAGATTACCGAGGTTACCAGCCGATCGAAGGCCGGGAAGAGCGTCGGCTCCGTCCATCCGCCGCTTCGCGGCACGGACCTTCGCTTTACCGAACCCGAGGATCTCGAGTCCGTCGACGTCCTGTTCGCGGCGACGCCTCACGGCGTTTCCATGGGACAGATCGACGAGTTCTTCGAGGTCGCCAACACGGTTGTCGACCTCTCGGCCGACTTTCGCCTCGAGACCGAGGCGCAGTACGACGAGTGGTACGACGGCCACGAGGCACCCGAGTACCTCGAAACGGCCGAGTACGCCCTGCCCGAGATCAACCGCGAGAACCTCGCGGGCGCGGACCTGATCGCCGGCGGCGGCTGTAACGCCACCGCGACCATTCTGGGCCTGTACCCGCTGTTCGAGCACGGCATTCTCGAAGGTGGCGAACAGGTCGTCGTCGACGTGAAAGTCGGCTCCTCCGAGGGCGGAGCCGGCGGCGGCGAGGCCTCGAGCCACCCCGAACGCTCGGGCGTCGTCCGTCCCTACGCGCCGACGGGCCACCGACACGAGGCCGAGATCGAGCAGTTCCTCGGCACGAGCGTCGCGTTCACCTGCCACGCCGTGGATATGATTCGCGGTGCGAGCGCGACGAATCACGTCTTCCCCTCGGGTCCCGTCTCGAAGGGCGACCTCTGGCAGGCCTACCGCGGCTGCTACGAGGACGAGCCGTTCGTCCGCATGGCCGCCGGCGGCTCCGGCGTCTATCGATATCCGGAACCCAAAGCGGTTGCCGGAACCAACCTCGCCGAGGTCGGCTTCGAACTCGATCCGCAGAACAAGCGCATCGTCGTCTTCTCGGCCATCGACAACATGATGAAAGGCTCCGCGGGACAGGCGGTCCACGCCGCCAACATCGCGCTGGGGCTCGAGGAGACGGCCGGGCTCGAGTTTACGGGTCTCCATCCCGTGGGGGCTCCCTGAATGACCGTTGTGGTCAAGGTCGGCGGCGCACGCGCCGTCGATCCCGAAGGCGCGCTCGCGGACGTTGCGAGCCTCGTCGAGGACGGCGAAGATGTCGTGCTCACCCACGGCGGATCGACTGCCGTCGACGAGACCCTCGAAAAACTCGGCGAGGACCCGACCTACGTCGAGACGCCCGGCGGCGTCGTCGGCCGCTTTACGGACGAGGACACCATGGACGTCTTCAAGATGGTGATGCCCGGCAAGCTCAACACGGATCTCGTGGAGAGCCTGCACAACGAGGGCGTCGACGCCGTGGGACTCTCCGGTACCGACGGCAAACTGCTCCGTGGCAAGCGCAAGTCGGCCGTCCGCGTCAAGGAAGACGGCAAGAAGAAGATCAAGCGCGGCGACCACTCGGGCAAGATCGAGTCGGTCAATTCGGACCTGCTCGAGACCGTCCTCGCGGGCGGTTACACGCCCGTCGTCTCCGTTCCCATGCTGGGTGAGGAGAAGTCGGGTGGCTACACGGCGGTCAACGCCGACGCCGACCGCGCGGCTGCTGCGATCGCCGGTGCGCTCGAGGCCGACCTGGTCGTGCTCACCGACGTCTCGGGCATTTACGAGGATCCCGACGACGAGTCGACGAAGATCGATTCGGCGACGACGCCAGCGGACTTTGAAACCGTCAAAGCCGCCGCGGAGGGCTTCATGACGAAGAAGGTCATGGCCGCCGAGGAGGCCCTCGAGGGCGGCGCGTCGTCGGTCATCGTCGCGACCGCAAACGCCGACGAACCGATCACGAGCGCGCTCGCGGGCGAGGGCACGACGCTCGAGCCCGGCGTGCTCGCCGAGAACGCGGACGAGACGGCACAGGAGGCCGCAGAATGACGGCCCACGACTTCGTCTCCGGCGGCAAGCCGATCGGCATCGAACGCGGCGAGGGTCCGTACCTCTACACCGCAGACGGCACGGAGTACGTAGACGCCGGCGCGAGTTTCGCGTGCACGCCGCTCGGACACAGCCACCCGGCGGTCGTCGAGGCCGTTCAGGAGCAGGTCGGTAAACTGACGTTCGTCGACTCCTCGTACCCCGTCCAATCGCGTGAGGACGCCTACGCCGCGTTCGTCGCGTCGACCCCGGACGGACTGGACCAGGCCTGGTTCTGCAACTCCGGGACCGAGGCCAACGAGGCCGCGCTGAAGTTCGCCCGCTCGGCGACCGGCGAGTCGAAGATCGTCGCCGCGACCCGCTCGTTCCACGGGCGGACGATGGGGGCGCTCGCGGCGACCTGGAAAGACAAGTACAAGAAGCCATTCGAGCCGCTGGCCGGCGACGTGGAGTTCGTCCCCTACGGCGACGGCGAGGAGCTCGCGGCCGCCGTGGACGACGAGACCGCAGCCGTGATCTTAGAGCCGATTCAGGGCGAAGGCGGAATCAACGTCCCGCCGGCGGGCTACCTCGAGACCGCCCGCGAATGCACCGACGACGCCGGTGCGGCGCTCGTCTTCGACGAGGTTCAGACCGGAATGGGCCGCACGGGTGCGATGTGGGCCTGCCAGCGCGCGGGCGTGACGCCCGACGTGATCACGACGGCGAAAGGACTCGGCAACGGCCTGCCCGTCGGCGCGGTCGCGGTTCGCGACTGGATCGCCGACGGCGCGGCCTCGCACAACGCCACGTTCAGCGGCGGCCCCGTCGTCTCCGCGGCGGTCCACGCGACCGTCTCGACGCTGGTCGAAGAGGAGTGGCCCGCCCACGCCGCCGAGATCGGCGACTACCTCGTCGACGAACTCGAGGCGGCCCTCGGCGACGAGGTGCGCGAGGTCCGCGGCGACGGCCTGCTCGTCGGCGTCGAGTTGAAACGCGGCGCGAACCGCGTCGCTCGCGACCTGGCGATGGAGCATCAGATACTGGCGCTCCCCGCGGGCCGGACCGTCCTGCGCCTGCTGCCGCCGCTCGTGATCGACGAGCCGGAAGCGGATCAGTTCGTGGACGCCCTCTCCGAGATCCTCGCCCCCGAGGCAAACGCAGAATCATGAGTGCGACCATGGAAAACACGACCGACGTCTCGCTCGAGGACGCTCGTCAGCTCCTGATCGATCTCGTTTCGACGCCGTCACCCTCCGGCGAGGAGGACGCGGCCGCCGCGTGTCTCGTCGAGTTTTTCGAGGCCTATGGCCGCGAGGCGTGGACGGACGAGGTCGGCAACGTTCGCGCACCCGCGGACGACGCCGTTCTGTTGACGTCCCACGTCGACACCGTCCCCGGCGAGATTCCGGTCGAAGTGCAGCCGGCGGACGATGTCGACGTGGAACGGGAGATCGCCAAGAGGACCGGCGAGGAGGTCCTCTGGGGCCGCGGCAGCGTCGACGCCACCGGTCCGCTGGCTGCGATGGCTGCCGCCGCCGTGCGTACGGGCGTCTCCTTCGTCGGCGTCGTCGGCGAGGAGACGAATTCGCGCGGTGCGCGCCACCTCGTCGAGGACCGCGAGGAACCTGCAGCAGTCGTTAACGGCGAGCCAAGCGGTGCGACGGGGATTACGCTCGGCTACCGCGGCTTCCTCGCGGGCACCTACGTCGCCACCAGCGAATCCGGCCACACCTCCCGGCCCGAACCCAACGCGATTCAGCACGCGACGAACTGGTGGACAGGCGTCGAGGCGGCTTTCGAATACGACGAGTACACGGCCGTCTTCGAACGGGTGACCGCCAAACCCGTCGATATCGATGGCGGCATCAGCGACGACGGGCTCTCGGTCGAGGCGACGCTCGACGTCCAGTTGCGGATCCCGCCGTCGCTGGACGCCGAGACGGTCCGCGAGACCGCCGAAGCCGAACTCGAGATCGGTACCGTTTCGTGGGCCGAGCCGATCCCGCCGGTGATGGAGAGCCCCCGAACCGAGGTCGCCCGCGCCTTCCGCGCGGCGATCCGCAAGGAGGGCTGCGATCCGCGACTCCTGCGAAAGACCGGAACCAGCGACATGAACCTCTATGCGGGCGTCTGGGACTGTCCCATGGCGACCTACGGACCCGGCAACTCGGACCTCGATCACGCGCCGGACGAACGGCTGTCTCTCGCCGAGTTCGACCAGTCAGTCGAGATCCTCGGGCGCGTTGCGACGACGCTGCGCGGAGGTGAGGAGTGATGGCGAGCGACGCCGAACTCCGACACTTCCTCGAGATCGACGACCTCTCGCAGGACGAACTGCAGACCGTCCTCGATCGCGCCGAGACGTACAAACGCGCGCAGGAACGCGGCGAGGACCACCTCGATCTCGAGGACCGGACGCTGGGCATGATCTTCCAGAAGCCGAGCACGCGGACCCGCGTCTCCTTCGAGACCGGGATGACCCAACTCGGCGGCCACGCCGTGTTCCTCGGGGAAGACGACATTCAGCTGGGTCGCGGCGAGCCGCTGAAAGACACCTCGAGAACACTCTCGCGGTACGTCGATGCCGTGATGGCCCGCGTGTTCAAACACGAGAACATCGAGGTGTTCGCGGAGTACGCCTCGGTACCCGTCGTCAACGGGCTGACCGACGACGCCCACCCCTGCCAGACCCTCGCGGATCTGCTGACGATCCGCGAGCAGGAAGGCGGTCTCGAGGGCGTCTCGGCGGCCTGGGTCGGCGACGGCAACAACGTCGCCCAGTCCTTCGCGCTCGGCTGTGCGCTGACCGACATCGACCTGACGATCGCCACGCCCGAGGGGTACGGAGTCGACGATCTCGTCCTCGAGCGCGCTCGAGACCTCGGGGGCAACCCGACGGTCACGACCGATCCGGTCGAAGCGGTCTCGGACGCCGACGTCATCTACACCGACGTCTGGATCAGCATGGGTCAGGAGGACGAACGCGATGTCCGAATGGACGCCTTCGAGGGTTTCCAGGTCCGGTCGGAGTTACTCGCACACGCCGCCGACGCATCGGTCATGCACTGTCTGCCCGCCCACCGCGGCGAGGAGATCACCGACGACGTCATCGAGAGCGACCGCTCGATCGTCTTCGATCAGGCCGAGAACCGTCTGCACGCGCAAAAAGCGCTGTTGAGTTGGCTGCTCGAGTAACCGCCGACGTCCGCTGAACCCACGTCCTTTTTCCCCTCCGCTCTCCTCTCGAGCGATAATGAGTCTCAGCCTGTCCACGAATCAGCCGAGAGCGCCCGACAACGCCGACGATGGCGTCTGGCTCGAGTGTATCGACTGCGGCGACACGTTCGCGCCCTTCGAGGACGTTCGCTACACCTGCGACGACTGCGACGGCCTGCTCGAGGTTCGATACGCCGATCTGCCGACGTTCGACGACTTCGAGGGACAGGGCGTCTGGCGCTACGCCGCCGCGCTGCCGTTCGACGCCGGCGTCTCGATTCAGGAGGGGGCGACCCCGCTGTACGAAGTCCCCCGTCTCGAGGACGATATCGGCGTCGAGACGCTGCGGATCAAACACGAGGGGATGAACCCCACCGGCTCGTTCAAAGATCGGGGAATGACCGTCGGCGTCAGGGTCGCGGCGGAACTCGGCGTCGATCGATTGGCGTGTGCCTCTACCGGGAACACGAGCGCCGCCCTCGCCGCGTACGGCTCCCGCGGCGGCATGGAGACGCTCGTCCTCCTCCCCGCGGGAAAGGTCGCGGCGGGCAAGATCGCCCAGGCCAGCCTCCACGGCGCTCGAATTCTCGAGGTCGACGGCAACTTCGACGCCTGTCTCGACATCGTCCAGGAACTCGCGGCGGGCGGCGAGGCCTACCTGCTGAACTCGCTGAACCCCTTCCGACTCGAGGGCCAGAAGACGATCGGACTCGAGATCCTCGAGGGCTTCCTCGCGGATTACGACGCCGTTCCGGATCGGATCGTTCTCCCCGTCGGCAACGCCGGAAACACGTCGGCGCTGTACAAGGCCTTCCGCGAACTCGTTCAGGCGGGCGAACTCGCGGAGGGCGACGTGCCGAAGCTGACGGGTGTCCAGGCCGAGGGCGCGGCCCCGATGGTCGAAGCGATCGAGAACGGCGCGGACGAAGTGCAGCGGTGGGACGACGTCGAGACGCGCGCGACGGCGATCCGGATCGGCAACCCCGTCAACGCGCCGAAAGCCCTGCCGGGCATCCGCGAAACCGGCGGCACCGCGGTGGCGGTCTCCGACGAGGCGATCACCGACGCCCAGCGAGATCTCGCCGGGGAGGGGATCGGCGTCGAACCCGCCTCGGCCGCCTCCGTTGCGGGGCTGCGAAAGCTTCGATCTGAAGGGATCGTCGACGACGACGAACGCGTCGCCTGCCTGACGACCGGCCACCTGCTCAAAGATCCCGACGCCGCGGCCGCCGCCGGACGCGAGCCGGAGCCGGTTTCTGCGGATACTGCGGGCGTACTCGAGCACCTACAGAACTGATCGCCAACCTTGTCATTCGGGCGCACGACTCCCGTCAGACGTGTATGACGGTCGACTGACTGAGCTTTTTCTGCACTGAGTCCGAATCGCGAGCCGGATCTATGTCCGTCGAGCACCCACATGACGACCGAACCCCTGCCAGCGATGAACCGATGCGTGGACGACACCGCACCGGTGTGGCCACCGCCGTCGAGTTTCACTGTCCCTCCGCAGCGGGCACATCGGATGCCGGTACCGCGAGTCCGACGGGGCCACCGCTTCACTCTCGAATCGAACGCACGCGACTCCGCGCGCGGATCGAAGCGCTCGAGCAGGCGCTCGAGACGAGCGAACACCGTCGACAGGCAGTGATCGATCGGTACGAACGCCTCCTCACGGAACGAGCGTCCTCCGACGACGACGCACCGACGACGTCCGAGACGCGGTCCGCCGTGAAGCGGTTTCTCGAGGCGCGGCAGTAGGCGTCAGCCGTACGTTCTCGAGCGCGGACGTTCAGTTTCGCCGACCGCGTTCGTGTCGATCTGTCCCAGCCGATCACTCTCGCCCGGTAGGGCCGTTTTCGTCGTTTCTCCGTCTGTGTACCTCGTTTTAATCCTTCACTGACTTCCTATATTTTAAATACTATCGCGAACACCAACCAGTATAGTGGGGAAAAATAACCAATGGCTACTTTCAATTCGTCCGGTTTCTGTCCCGAGTGCGACGGGCGGTTACGAACGAGCGGTACCGAAACGATCTGCGAAGACTGCGGTCTCATCTCTGCAGAGGACGCTATCGATCGTGGGCCCGAATGGCGGTCGTTCGACGGCGACGACACCGACCGACGACGAACCGGCGCACCGTTGACCCGCTCGAGACACGATCGCGGACTCTCGACGAAGATCGGCTACGGTTCCAGTTCGGGATACAGCTCTCGACTGACCGGCCGAAAACGCCGACAAATCGCCCGCCTACGACGGGAACACAACCGTGCTAGAATAGCCACGAAAGCCGACCGCAATCAGGTCTACGGGTTTACCGAAATCAAGCGGGTCAACGCCCGGCTCTCGCTTCCGGACTCCGCTCGCGAGCAGGCGTGTGCCCTGTTCAAATCGGCACAGTCCGAGGGATTGCTTCAGGGCCGATCGATCGAGGGATTCGCCGCCGCCGCAATTTATGCGACCTGTCGAACGCGTTCGACCCCCCGAACGATCGACGAAATCGCCGCCGTCGCTCGCGCGGACGCCGACGAACTCACCGTCGCCTACGACGCGCTCAATCGCGAACTCGGCATTCCGACGGGACCGATCGACCCGACGCAGTACCTGCCCCGATACGCCTCGAAACTCGATCTCGAGACCGCTGTCGAACGCCGCGCTCGAGAACACGCCACTGCGCTGCTTCAGGACGGACTCATCGGCGGACGGAATCCGAGCGGCGTCGCGGCGGCCTGTCTCTACAAGGCGGCCAACGAGCGCGAAGAGTGGTCGACGATTACGCAGGCTGCTGCGGCAGACGTCGCCGACGTCGCCCCGGTAACGATCCGCTCGACCGTAACAACGCTGAAAGAACGGTAACCGACCGACATCGAGGCTCGAGTCGCGTCGACTCGGATCTGCTACGTCGTCCGGAGGTTGTCCGTACTCGGCTCGTAGACCTCGCCTTTCTGTTTTAACTTCTCGATCTCGTGTTCGGCCTTGGACTGGTCCATCCCGATCTCTGTGGCCCGATCCAACACGATATCGACGGGTGCGCCGTCGTCGTACTCCTCCTCGATGTCGCTGATCAGCTGTTTGATGTTCTTGATCCGGTCGCGCTGGGACTTCGAGGTGCCGGCTTCGACGATGTCCGCGTCGAACTCGCCCGTCTCGGGATCGACGCCGATATCCTGCAGACACGAGCGGACGATCTCGATGACCCGGTTCGCGTCCGACTGTTCGACCGTATCCGAGAGTCGCACGCGGGCGCTGGCCTCGGAGAGCCGGACCAGCGCCTCGAGTTTTCGCGCCGTTACCGGGATCGGCGCGTCTTCGTCCGTCCCCTTCGAGCGCAGGTCGACGTAGAAGTCCCGGATCGAGTTTCGGGCTTCCTCCGTCATTCGCGGGTGGCAGTTCTGTTTCGAGAAGGCGATGTACTTCCGCAGGAGTTCGGCGTCGATCTCCGGGTCGACCTTCTCGGTCATCTCCTCGATCTCGTCGCCCGAGACGTCCATCGAGGTCATCTCCTCGCGCTGAGTGGTCAGCTCACCCGCGTAGTTGGTGTTGATGATGTGTTCGGCGAGGTTCCGATCTTTTTCCTCGTCCGGTTCGTCCGTCACGGTGAAGATGAGATCGAATCGCGAGATGAGCGCCGGCTCGAGGTCGATCTGTTCGCTGATCGGCTCGTAGTGGTCGAAGCGACCGTACTTGGGGTTTGCCGCACCCAGGAGCGAGCAGCGCGACTTGAGCGTGGCGTTGATGCCGGCTTTCGAGACCGAAATCTGCTGTTGCTCGAGGGCTTCGTGCATGGCGCTCCTATCCTCCGATCGCATTTTATCTAGCTCGTCAACCGCTGCAATACCCCGATCGGCGAGAACTAACGCGCCGGCCTCGAGCGTCCACTGCTGTCCATCACCGAAATCGTCGCGAACCGCGGCGGCGGTGAGACCCGCTGAGGACGAACCCTTACCGGACGTGTAGACGGCTCGAGGGGCGATATTTTTGATGTAACCGATCATCTGCGATTTACCAGTACCAGGGTCCCCGATAAGGAGCATATGCAGGTCACCCCGGATCCTCGAGCCGTCGGGCAACTGCTTCGTCACGCCGGAGAACAGCTGGAGGATCATCGCGAGTTTTTCCTGTTCGTAGCCGTAGATCGAGGGCGCGATGGAGGCGACCATCTGCTCGTAGACGTCGTCGTGGTTGGAAATTTCGTAGATCGCCTTCTTGTCGTCGTCGGTGATGTCCATGTCCTCGAACTGCTCTTCGTCGATGTCGACGGACATCCCCTCCATGTAGAAGTCGAAGACGGGCGATTTCTCCTGGTCGTTGCCCTGTTGCTCGAGTCGGAGGACGCCGGTCGCGGAGACGTGATCGCCGGGAGTGACCTCGCCGGTGATGTCGTCTTCGATGTGGACGTCGAGCGACTGTGGCGTTTCCCCGCCGCGAAGGCCTTCGGGACTCTCCTGCATGCGGAGTTTCTGGGAGTCGACGAACTCCGATTGGTCGAAATTCACCTTGAACGGCCCCTGTCGTTCGCAGCCTTGACACTCGTGTGGCTCCTGAAAATCGCCGCTGGACTGAGGGATACGAGTGAGGGTGCCACAGAGCTGGCACTCGAAGGCGGCCTCCTCGATCTTCGGACGAACGTCGGTGGCCTTTCGGACGATGCCGTGGACCTGGACGAGGGAGTTCATGTTCCGGGCGCGAATCTCCCGAATTTCGGGGGACTCCGTCTCCGGAAGGTTTCGGATCCGGACGTGAGCCTGTCCGAGACTCACGTCGATCGGCAGGTCGTACAGTCGAAGCGCCTCCTCGGCGTAGCGCTGAAGCTGCTCGGGCTGATTGAGAAAGTCGTCTGCGAGATCGGGATCGTATCGGTAGAGGTCCTGCCAGTCGATATGCAGTGAACGCTGTTCGTTCGGATACTGCTGGGCAAGCTGCTTGATTTCGTTGTCGTAGTAGTTGCGGAAGAACTGCTCGAACGAGTCGACGAGTTCAGAATTTCCCGCTTGCGCCATTGCACTGTTCTAGGGGTGCCATCGGGTATAAATGGTCGCAAAGCGGGGCGAAACTGATCGCGGCTCCACTGTCGCTTGCTGTCGTCGCTCGCCGCGGGAGCGTAGCGAAATCGCCCGGAGAAGCTGACGATCGGTTTCGGACCACGTCGATCGCTGTCTGAAATCGCCTTCAGGATCCTACGCTGAAGACGCACACGCCGCGTTCCGTATTCCGCTTCCCTCGCGTGGCCACACCAGTTCTCGTTCTCCGTCAGTTATGTATGTGTGCCCAATCTGTTTTGGTACCGCGTGCGGAACGACTCGTCCGCTGACCTGTCTTCCGGTCAGGCGTCGCCTCCGAGTTCGTTAGAGGCGACGCCGAGGGTCGCGATCGAGCGAACGGCTTCCTCGACGGTGACGTCGACGTCGTAGACGCGTTCGGCGGGTATGTGCATGATGAACCCGTTCGTCGTCGGATTCGGCCCGAGCGGGACCATGATCGTCATCATCTCGCCGTCGTCGATTCGGTCCTCGATCGCGGGTGGCGTCGTCGCGGTGAGAAAGCCGAGCATGTAGGCGTCCCGGTGGGGGAATTCGACGAGTTTGACGTCCTGAAACTGATCCGTGTCGTCGTCGATGAGCATCCGGCTGGCCCGACGGACGCTCTCGTAGATCGTGCTCACACCGGGAATCGTTTCTATCGTCGCGTGGACGCGTCTGGAGATGTACCTGCCCGGCGTGTACTCGGCGGCGATCCCGACCAGCAGGAAAAAGACGAACAGGGACAGGAGCGTCGCGAACTGGACGATTTCGGTGGACGGCTCGTTCGGCCAGACGTAGATGAGGCCCCGAACGACCGGCGAGAGGATACCGAGAACGAAGTCGATAACTACGACGAACACGAGCAGCGTGATCACGAGCGGAATCGTGATCACGACGCCGTTGATGAGCCAGCGCTTGAACCGTCCGCGTATGCGACCGCGGCCACGGGCTCGAGAGTCCGCCATCGAGTTCCACTGAGCACGGGGGTCTGGGAAGCCGTTCGGCTTGCATTGATTGTTTTTTCAGGTGACTCGTTCGAGGCTGCGGACTCGAGCAGTTCGGATGCCGCCCTCCCGGCGGATGTCACGGAGGAACTCGCGGCGAGAGACTCCAGCATCCACCTCTGATGGCCGGCGTCCGCCATCGGCCCGTGTCTTCCACGGGACGGACCGTCGCGTTCGCTGGTGCGTACTGACGGACTTCGAACGTGTGACTGTTAGAACGGCAGTCGACACCCTTACCACACTTGGGTCCCAGTCTGCACATGGTCTCACTCTGTGGGACCGCGGACGAATCGCGTGCGCTGTTGCTTTGGATACAGCGGCACACGCGGCTGTTGTCCGTCTGTGCGTTGTCTCGACCGTACCGACTGCTCTGCTAGTCACAACTGGGATGGATCTCCCGGATCGTGAACCACGCCCGAGAGCCTGCGCTTCGAACGGAACCTCGATCCGCTTTAAAGCCGTGCGTTTCCGGTCCCCGCTGCTCGAGAGCTTGCTCGCAGCAGGAAGTATGGGATCGCCCGGTATTGAACTAGGACGAAAATCGCCGGACTGTGCGTCGATCGAACTGCCGAATTTTGCGTACATATCTCTCATTCGATTTCGAGTTTTTCGAGGTGCGGACGGCGTCGAAGTTCCATCCGCTCGCGCTTGGTTGCCTTGTCGTAGAACCGATCGATGATATCCTGCGAAGCGTTCACTCGCTCTGTGGTCACTTCGCGCGGAACACCACGATCTTGGTGCCAGGTAATCGAGCCCGTCCGAACGTGGTGCGGAGCCCGTGAGGACGGGCACTTGCTCGCGTGGGTATGACTCCGGAACTCACAGGTTTCAGGGTCATGTCCGTGAGGACACGGACCCTGAACGCACGGAAAGGTCGCAGCGTACATCCAGGCGCGCATGGTCGTCGTCGCCGGACGGCCCTGGAGTGACGAAAACAGCGGTTGTCGACCGTGATCGTCGTGCTTCTCCCACCGGTCAGACTGAATGTACTGTCTCAGCGTCTTCGCGACACCGTCTCGTATCCCAACGATCCGTTCACCGTTGCGCTTGTTCTTCAGCGGCGTATCGGTTTCTGGCCGGTGTACAAACTCGAGTGTCTGGTCGCTGGCGTCGAAGTCCCGCAAGTCCAGCGCTCGGATCCCGCCCAACCGCGCACCCGTATGCCAGGCGACCTCGAGCAGCGCGTGGTTTTGCGAACCTGCTCGACTACTCGAACGGTAGTAGCGAATGAGTCCGAGTGCACGATCTGCCTCGAGTTTCGTCTCTCGGGACTTCTCGTCGGCAGGCACGTCAGGAATGTTCACGCGATCGGCAAGCCCATCGTCGACAGCTTCGATCCGCTCGAGATACTCGATGAACGATTGTAGCGTCTCCATTTCGTTGTGGAGCGTCGTCGAAGCAACACCCTCGCCGGAGCGGGCACTTTCGTACTGATCGAGTACCCAGCCAGTGAGTTCCGATACTGTCTCGATCTCGTTATCCTCACACCACTCGACGAACAGCTTCAGCCGGTAGTGATACGTGGATGCCGTTTCGTCGGTGATCTCCGTACGCCGACCGTCGAGATACCGATGCCACGCCTTACGTGGCGTCATCTCTTCCGGGGTGATCACTCGTAGTCACCCTCGTCAGGAGTCCGTGGAACGTACGGCGAAACAGCTCGGTCTTCGCGGAACTGCTCGATCATCCGCTCTTCGCGACGCGACCGGCAGACGTTACAGACCGACGGTCGCGGCTGATCGTCGAGCGCGACGTCCGGTTTGTACCGAAGCGTCGCGTGCTTGCCGCAGTCGTAGCAGACGCCGTACAGGCTCATCGCCCATCACCGTCCGCCCAGTTCTCCGCGAGATCCAGCCCATTCATCAGCTCGCCCTCGCGGTCGTCGACGTGCGTGGCCAGCTGGTCGATCGCGTCGATCGTCTCGACGAGCGCCGCGTTCTGGTAGCGCAGTTCCGTCGCGATCGCCTCGAGGGCCGCCGTCTGTTGTTCCATCGCGTCGGCCTGTCGCTCTAGGGCGTGGAACTCGTCGCTCATCGATCCCCCTCGGGTAGCTTGCCGTCAGCACTACCTCCGGTACGTTTACTGTGGTTGCGTGTAATTTCAATCATGGTCTCACTGTTGTGGGACCGCGGACTCACCGCGTGCGCCGTTAGTTGGAACTGGGGGCGCGCGCGGCTGCTGTCCGTCGGTGCGTTGTAACGACTGTATGCGACCCTCTTAGTTGTCGGAAGGTGATTTCCGATAGTTCCGAAAATAGTCGGATCCTGTGACTTACACGCTCTCGTTAGTGTTGAGTCGGGATTTGCTATCTTTCCGATAGTTCCGATATCGGAACTCGAGGCGGCCGTAGGCTGTGGGCCGTGGGCCGATCGATGCCGTCTATCGGGGGCTTTATCCCCCGTAGCGTTGCGTGAATACATGCTTCCGTACTGTGGTTACGGAGGCCAGCGGGCCGGTGTCCCAAGCACCGGGTCCGCGTTTCTGACGAGGACCCGACCGGGTACCGGTGGGTCCGTCTGGCTTCCGTTGACCGCATCCAAACACCCTATTTACTTATATTTAACTAACGATTCTGTTAGCCATGGACCATGACATGATCAGTCCACCAAACACAACCGGACGAACTTTCTGGTTTCAAGCGTCAGAACAGGCAAGATGCGACGGCCACGGGTGTCGTGGATGACGAATGCAGATGATCACATCTTGGAGTTCCTTCTGAATGAAGGGAACCGAGAGATCGTTGCGACACCACGTGTGATTGCTGAAAATATCAATTTCAATGCCGGATACGTGCGGCAGAGAATGAGCCCGCTTCTGGATGAAGGCCTTGTAGAATACTACGATGAAGATGCAGGATTTTACCAAATTACGGACCGCGGTCGTGCGTATCTCGAGGGAGAACTCGACGCTGGCGACTTAGAGACAGACGAATAGAAACCGTACTACTGTTATCGAACTGTCCCCAGATTCTCCGTTGCCGATTTCGAGATCACGATATCTCGCTCGCCGATTCGGACCCCGCCGCCGGCCACGTCGTCGATCAACGTGGCCAGTCCCTCGAGATAGTCCCGGTTCCGATCTTCGCGAAGCGTGAGCGTTGCTTTCCCCTCGTGTGGGATCGCCCGATTCTCGAGATAGGCGTACACAAACTGCTCACGGGCTCCCTCGGGCGCGTCTTCAAGGTAGTCCGGAATCGAGAGGTGTTGATCAGCTTTCGGACCCACGGGAGCGCCAAGAACGGCCAACACGCGACCGAGTACACTGGCATCCGTCGTCGGCCGGACCTCATCGGCTCGGCCGTCGCGATCGTCGACCACGCGATACTTAACGCCGGCCAGCTCGAGCGCGTCGAAAACGTGGCTGTCTTCTCCGCGATGGTTCAGCGCGAACCCTGGCGCGTAGGTAGACTCGGCGATCGAACCGCCGGAAAAGATGTTCGCGACGAGCGCGTTCAGACCCTGGAACTCGGGGTCACCGAACGTACACTCAAGCCACCCGTGCTCGCGAGCGATGTCGATCGCTCGTGCAGGGTCGGGACAGCCACCCTCGAGCCACGTTCGGACCCGCCCACGTGGTAACTCGAGAGCGTTGGCCGTGGCTCCGGATTTCACATTGTTCCGACTCGCGTAGGATAGCGCCCGCCGATATTCCGTGACACTCTGCCAGCCGTCGATGTGATATCCACCGTCGTAGGTGCGCGCGAGAGCGCGTTCGGGGACCAAACTGTCCGATTCACTCATAGATGTGAATTTGAGTCCGCAAGCAAAGAAGTTCGGTCTGGACGGTTTCAAAAGTGATATCGATAGATGGCGGCGCTTCAAGGGGCCACTGCAAGGTTTCTGCCACTCACTGATTATCAGATCTGAAACCCTATAAGATTAGATGAATTTCACGTTCGAATACCTTTATTATGGGTGCTTCTTGTGTTAGAGTTAGCACCGAAAATCGCATGGAAGGATGGCGACGGTAGTGGGTTGCTGCCCTGATCCGTCGAGTGTGTGCTCGAGGTTGAGCACGATGAACCACCTGCTGATTTGTGGTGCGTGATGACACATGGATTTGACACAATTCCGAAGTAAGCTGATTGGTAACGAAAATGAACGTGCGGTCTCTCCAGTGATAGGGGTCATACTTATGGTTGCGATTACAGTTATTTTAGCGGCTGTGATCGCTGCATTTGTTCTCGATATGGGATCGGGACTCCAAGACAGTGCCCAAGCAGGCGTACAGGTGGAAGATGATGGATCCACCGCGCCAACAGTGAACCTTGAATCGCTGGCAAATGCAGATGGAGTTACTGTTATTGATGATAGTGGTAACGTTGTGTCCACGAGCAGTGGAAGTTTGCCGTTAGAAAGTGTAGGTGAGGGGGCAACAATTGATGGTACGACTGGTACGGAATATGATATTGTTGCCTATTACGGGGAAGAAACTGACCGAAGTGGGACAACTATCGTTGGGACAGTCGAGTACGACACCTAAATAACAGACAACCTTATAGAACGATTTTTCAATTTCCGACATGTTGTTGTGAGTAGATAGAGAATTACTAATCAAGTTCTTCGACGAGCTCAAGCGTCCATTCACCGTCACCGATGTGACGAACGTGGAAGTGATATTCATCGTCAACACTCCCGTTCTCGTCGAGCAGTCCCTCAATTCGGAGATCGTCTTTTGGGAGGGTAATCCCGGCGGAGTTCTGGTCTAACTGTCTGAGTTTGTTCAGCGCCATGCGACTGGCGGCAACCCGCCTTGGTATAAAGGTTGGTGAACCTTGGTTTTCCTGACCTTTTCGATGGGGCGGGGAAACGGAGCGTTCGTATGGCACTTAGCCTACCGCAGAAATACGTTCCTGACTCGATTCGTCAGGAAGACGGTATCGACCTAACAGACAGTATTCTCGCGCCATTGTTCGTGCTCGCGTCGATCTCGGTCGGCGCGGTCGGCACGCTCCAGTTCAGCGCGCCGCTGAACATGTCGCTCGCGGACTCGTTGTACAGCGCGCACGGCACCGAGGTCACGTACGGGTTCATCCTCTCGATGGGGATTCTGCTCATCGGCTGGCTCACCAACGAGGGGACGCCAGAGGACTGGACCGACGTGGAAACGGTCGTCGTGTTGCTGGCGATCATCATGAACATTCTCGCGGCGCTCGTGCCCGCTGTGGCCGTCACGATGGCAAGCATGTGGTACGTCGGCTGGTTCACCGTCTTCCTCAACGCCGCCGCGTTCTACGTGATCGCCTACAAGTAATCCGGAGTTCCAACCAATGCATTCCAACGTTTTCAGCGGTCAGACGGAACAGTGGTACAGTTCAGTGATCACCGGCTACGTCCTCACGGCCTCGAGCGTGTCGATCGGCCTGGCGGCGCTGATGACGACGGGGGTGGTCTGAATGGCGGCAGAGGACTCTGGCCCACAGCCCACGGCCCACGAGGTCGCGCCCGGCTGCTCGCTCGACCGGCGGACGTTCCTCCAGGGGACGGCCACCGCCGCGGCGATCGCGGCGGGCGGGGCGGCCTCGAGCGGAACGGCGAGCGCACAGTCACTCATGCCGATCGGGGCGGGATGGGGGGCGGGTGACGCTCTCGGCTGGCTATTCGGATCGGACGGCGACGATGACGAGGAACACGAGGAATACTTAGAAAACGAGATTCTTCGGATTCACGGCGACACCTACCGATACGGTGTCGAAACGCAGGCTCGCACTGGCACCTCACTCACGTGGGTACAGGACAACGCCGAACTTCTGGAAGGACGCGCCTATATCGAGGGTCTGAAGGCGGCTTACCGGGAGATTCAGGAGCAAGGAGCGAGCCGACAGGATGCGATTGACGCTGCTACCGCGAAAGTTGATGAAGTCTATTCAACCCCGCTCGAGGAGATCGTCAACGAGTCGCATCTTGTTCTACGCTCGATTCGTGATCGGTGGCAGCGCCTGCACCTCGCGCTCGATGAAGCCGGTGACTACTCTGAGCCTGCTGATTATGAGGAATATTACCGCCTCGCTAGCACCTATGGATCGTCTGACGAAAGTGCGGGAGGAATCACAGATCTCGACCATGACGTGAGCGATATGGTCTACGATCTCCCCGACGGGAGTACAATTTCGGCACCGACGTTTGCGATTGAGTTCGATAACGGCCAGAGTGCAACCGGAGCCACTCGCGATGTCGGAGAACTTGGGAATATTGGTCTCCCGGCACTGGACCCAACTCCAGAGGATGACGGGGAGGAAATTTACAAGATGCGGGACTCAGACGATGCAAACGGCTGGTTCGTCGTTGAAACCCTTGAGATAGAGATTAAGGAGTTCGATGATGCGGAGTACCGGAACGTCTACGACAACGAATTCGGTCGGGACGGCGAAGTAGCCGGCGCACAACTCCTGTGGTCCCATAACGATTGGAACGCTGCGATTCAGTCGGTACTCGACGCGCTCAACACCGCCTCTACCAACGTCGAGACGATGGTAGACAACGTGTATGAGCAAATCGTAGACGATGAACTGAGCTACGAAGAAATCCAGACGTTCACCTCGTTGTCAGACGACGCGCCGGAAGACGACCCGCACGCGCTCGTCAATGCTCACCTGTCGATGCTCGGTCAAACGCCGTCTACGACCCATAACACGATTACAATAGGACCGCTCACCGACCCGGACGACGAGGGGCCGGAAGCGAATGAGGACGTGGCCGCGATCGAGGGGAAAACGATCAGCGGAACGTTGTATATCGATCCGGGGCCGGACGGCGATCTTCAGGTGGGAGAGACCTATACGCCAGCAGATTTGACGGATTTGGTTAGTGAAACGACTGCGGCCCCAACCGTCCTATTCTCTACTACTGTCGTGGTCGAAAATTCGGAGGGCGAGCAGGTCGAGCAAACCGGATTCGTGGAGTTCGAAGACACGCGAGAGTTCACGATCGACTCGGCACAGGGACTCAACGAGGACGGCGAGATAGTCGATACGGATTCGGTGACGTTCACGGATAACGATCTCACAACCGAGACGCCGACCGACTACGAGGAGGTACACGATCGGCTGGACGAGTTCGAGCAGTTTCAGAAGGAACTCTTAGAACAACAGTACGAACTGGTCGAAGAGATGAACTCAGATGATGACACTGAGGTAGACCTTACCGTCCCCAATCCGCTCGATGACCTCGGAGAGGGTGGCGCACTGCTCGGTCTGGGGCTCATCGGAGTCGTCGTTCTCGCTGTCATCGGGGTTGTGACCGACCTCATTCCGGGACTCGGAGGGAACTGAGGATGCGACGGATCTTTTTTGTGGTTGTCGTCGTAGCGGTGGCGCTCGCGATGGGCATGGGCGTTGGGCCAGTCGCCGCACAGGACGGGAACGAAACGGAGAACGCGACGGCCGAACCCGCATTCGAAGCTGAGTTCGGCGACGGTCTCCGAATTACTGAGTACGAACTCGCGAACGGAACCGCGACGATCACCTTCGACGCCGATCGGCCGCGGACGGTCACCGTCTCGGACGCACTCGCGGGCGTCGGCGAGGAAGGCGCGGTCCAGGTGCCGAGCGAAGACTACAACCTCGAGCGCGGTGAGACGACGATCTCGATGGACGTCCGCGAGATGCGCGGGGCGTCGACGGTCGGTGTCAGCGTCAGCGGAACCACCGTCCGTCTCTCGAGCAAGATAGAAGAACCGAGCGAAGGCGACGAGAACCCGTTCCGGCACTTCGGCGGCGAGTCGGGACTGTTCTCGGGGATTCTCATGACCGTCGGGCTGGCCGGTGTCGGGACGTGGCACGTCCTCCGCTCCGAAGAAAGCGGGGTGATGGAGGCATGAGCGAACAGACGAGCGGGACGTTCGGCTCCTGGGCGGATCGACTGACGTACATCGCTGCCGAGGGCCAGCTGATCGTGCTCGGTGTCGTGGTGTCGCTCGGGGCGGCACTCGTCTTGATCCGTCCGAGCATCCCCGGCATTCCACCGATCGCGATCGGCTGGTTCGCTGCGCTCCTGTTGCTCGGACCGCCGCTGCTCGCGCTGTTCGTCACCGGCGCTCGAGCGCTCCGAAACCGGCGGATGACGGAAGTCTACCACGTCAACGGTGTCGAAGACGTACGAAAGAAGTTCTACGTTGAACCAGAGGTGTGGTCGAACAAGACCGTCGAGGGACCGTCACCGTACCGCGTGAACGACAACGAAGCGTTCGAGGTTCGAGAGTTCGACTGGCACCCGGATCAGGGCGAGAACGGGACGCTCATCGTCACCGGCTGCTACTTCAGCCAACTCTCGGACTCGAAACTCGTCACGATCAAAGCCATGCTCGAGGACGTCCACGGCGAGTTAGTCGAAACGGCGATTGCCTACAACAAGCTACGCGGGCGGATCAGCCGGATGGGAATCGAGATTGAACGCGATACGATCAACGCGCACGCCGAAGCCGACGAACGCGGGTTGATGACCCAGAAAACCAGCGTCAAAGAACGCTTCGAGGCAGCCGAAGACGACGCCGAAGAGTGGTCAAGCGACGAAATTAGCGACCTTGGCGAATACGAACAGGAGTTCGACGCGACCGACCCGATGGAAACGGCACCCGTCACGATCAACACGGGCGGCGAGCAGGCGGCAGCAGCCGACGGAGGGACCGATGACTGACGACAATGACCTACACGTCACGGCCGAAGCGCGGGAGCACCAGGAAGGCTACGGACAGCGCGAGAATCGGGAGATCGCCGACCACGGCGGCATCGTTCGCGACGAGCAGATTAGCCGGGCGATGGCCGTTCGATCGATCCACTACGATCCGACGTCGGCCGATCGGCCCGACAAGATGCCCGGCCAGTCGAAAAACCTCGCGAAACACGAGGAAATCCGGATGGTCGAAGGGACCGAGAACTTCCGCAGAGCGATGGAAAACGGCGATATGGCCACGATCAAGCACATGGTTGGAGACACGTCACAGCGTGCCGATGTGAGCGGTCTGAAGGCCATCGGCACGGTGGACGAACTCATCAACGGCCCGGCTCCAGTGATCGTTGTCTTGGGCGAGATGGGCGCGGGGAAGACGGACTTCGCGTGTCTGCTCGCACAACGCTGGCGTGCGCTCCATCAGGAGAACTCGCTGCTCGGCACGAACATCCAGTCGCTCGAGGAAAAGAACCGCTGGGTGGACGCTGACGGCGATGTACAGGACGGCTGGATCGGTGACTACGGCACACTTATGGAGTGGGTCGAGCAGGATGGCGATCCGCTCAAGCACAGCCAGCGCGACAAACTGTTCATCGGTGACGAGTTCTCGAGTGCCGCCAGTGGGACCGGCAAACAGGGCCACGAAACCCGCAAGAAGATGGCTCCGCTGGTATACAAGATCCGGAAGTACGGCGGCGCTCTCATCTACATCGCGCACGGCGAGCGATCGATTCATCCAATGCTCTGGCGCGTCGGCACGATCGTCAAGAAGGTGAGTCAGAAAAAGGCCGTCATCGCCGACTCGATTCGGAACGCGCAACTCGCCGATATTGAAGGCGAGATCGAAGGCGTGCCTCCGACGGACCTCCGGTACAACACGAAAGAGGCGAGTGATTGGTCGTGGTCGAGTTACGGCGACGAAACCGACGAAATGGGGGCGGGCGAGGCGGCCCGCAAAACGGCCATTTGGACGGCTATCAGGTGCAAAGAGGAAGGTATGTCAAATCGCGAGACAGCGACGTACGTTCCCTACAGCCACCAATGGGTCGGTACTCGCTGGCGAGAGTACAAAGACGACGGCGAGCACGTCGATACGCTTGCCAAAGTCGAAGAGGTAATTGCATGACCGCGTACAGGTGGCACGCTGGCAACGGCAACTATCCCCCCTTTACTATGGGCGCGGCCCGACAGGGCCGCGTATCACGGCCCATCGCCTGTATTCGATCCATAGACGGCGGCGGAGAAATAAATAAAGACGCGCGACGAGCGCGTGCGTGATGAGTCAGCCATGACTCGGAGTCGATCGAAGCGAGCGAACCACTTCGGGACGGCCTGCGAGAAACGGATGGCGAAGAAACGACGCTTCGAACTCGAGCGCGCCAGCTGGCACGACGCGAGATTCGGAAACGGAACGCCCGTCGAGATCAAGAGCACCATGCTCGAGCACGCCGACGGCCAGCCGGGCAACTTCAAGGTCTACCGAGCGTATCACGACAAGCTTCGGCGAGCGGACGGCTGGTACTGTTTCGTCGTCTACCGGCCACATGGGCGCTCCGGCTGCACGGTCGTCACAGACAAGATGGTTCGAGCGAGCGATCTCCCGCTGCTCCGGTGGCACGGTGGCGGCGATCACCGCGGAACCCAGCAAGCAAAAATCTCGATCGGCGACGTCTTCTAATCCGACTCTATTGAAAACCTCGGCAAAGAATTCGGTTTAATATCCTTAGCGGCAAGTACAGGTCAAATAGTTACTGGAGTGGTTACCGATCTCTCTTGGATCTATCAAAAGGTGCCTGCTGACTATAGAGGATGTATTCAGCAACTCATCCACAGTAAGGATTTGATGACAACGGTTCATTATATCAGAAACCGTGGTAATGATTATATTCCATCGGACTGTATACCTCTGTAAGTGCTCGCCAAACTCCTCTCACACCCGCTGATAAGACGGATCATGTTCCATCGAGTAGTGAGTATCGATCGGTACCGAGAGGTGCGAGCCGACTTTCTTCGGATCTACCGAACCGTGTACTGGTATCCACCGATTTTTGCAGGATTTAGTTCGGTTTCCGATCCCGATTTGCGAACACGTGCGATCAAAGCAGGGGAACAAGCGGCCAACCACGACCCACATAAACCGGTCACACAGCCTATCTTTCTGGCGAAGGACCTGTACTGGTTGATTGGGATAATCCTACTCTTTATCTGGGGCGTAACAAGCGCAGTCGGTTGGGCGGTCATGGACACGGTATCCATGGTTTTGGACTGGTATTCGCTGCCGCTCCACGAACTGGTCAACGGCGTCCCAGCGATTATTACGTGGGCAGTCCTGTTCTACCCGTTCCTCTTGACGATGGATACAACGTTCGTACAGGAGTTCAACCGTGAGCTCCGATTTGGGCCCGGAGCGGTGAATGCGAAGGAACGGAGACGACCCGAACTTGTGGCTTACGAGGTGTGGAACCGCGGGCTCTGCAGTTCGCGGAAGATTCCGGTCCTATGCTTCATGGGCGTGCTCAAGTACGTCGCTCCCAGTGTCTATCAGTTCGTGATTGAAGGGATCATTCGGTACTTCCCGCTTATCATGTTGTACCGGCACCGGTTCTGGTATCTCTTTGGTAAATTGTTCACCTTAGAGTGGGTCAGAACGATGGACTGAGAGGTCCGTACGTCAGTAACTATTGCTGCAGTACTGACCAATCACGATCCATCGCAGACCTGCTCCCAACACGTGCCACATTTGCGCCCTATATTCAGCACCATTCAACGAGCATCATTGGTAACTGATAGAAATTGCGGCGTTCAGTTTGCATCTGTAGTGTATCGTTCACTGAGATACCCCTCTCAAAACAGGACTTGAGCAGGGTCACTACTCTTTTTCAACAACTACGGACTGACCAACATCGAAGGTCGTGACTCGAGTACTCAACGTCTCGGCGATCTCCCGGCGCTGCTCGTGAGTGAGGTCGTCGCGCTCGAGGACCTGGCGGGCAGCTGCAACCAGTCGGGGCACGTCGTCACACGCTGAGACGACGGCTTTCGTCTTGTTACAGTCGTAGAAGCGTGCTGCGCGGTCGATCGCATCGTTTCGGTACGCATAGTCGCCGTCGGTTCGGATTCGCATACTCGTACACACGAACCCCCGAATCCTAGTTTTTTCGACTCACTCAACCCCGCCCATAGCCCATAATCGGGGTGTTTCTGTCACCCAATCAGAATTGTTCCGAGGTTCGTCGCGGCGATCGTCACTCAATATGCACACGACGTTTCCGATCTCGTGTGCATATTCGGGAAACCGGATCTGTCGACGTGCAACCCCAAGAAGTAGCATTGAATCTGTCTCTCACGGCGTTCTATTCGGACAAAAAACATCTATACGGCACGATAAGCCCTTGTGCGAACTGAGTAGAAGGGGATTCACTCAGATATTCAAAACATGGTTTCAACACATATTGGCCCGAACTTTATCCGCATGGATAGTTTGGGCTTACCTGTCCATGAATTCACCCCACGACAAATTATACGAAGTGATATCAAACGCACAACGACGAGAACTGCTATTCTCCTTGCTGAAGGAGAATCCCCAGACAGACTCCCCAAGTTGCCTTGACACACCACCCGATGTTGCAGAAACTGAACAGCGGAGTAGCATCAAACACCGGCATGTTCACCTTCCCAAATTAGATGATTACGGATTTATCGAATGGAGTCCCAACATGAATTGCGTAGAACGGGGACCACGATTCAGTGAAATTAGACCCACATTAGAGTTATTAGCGGAACATCACAACGAACTTCCCCAGATCAAATAACAGCCATCATATAATTTCGAAATAATTCATTGATTGAGTTGTATCGAGCAAAGCGTGGCCGCTACGAGAACTATCTCGATGGCAGCTGCCACGATATGAAAACAGTCGATTATCGCTCGTATTCATATTCGGAAAATCGATTCTCTCAACAGGTGAAGACCAGTGGTAGGGGATTGAGCCAGAGAAAAGCATCAGGATTTATCGTTAGCTGATCAGTCATATATCTATAATCTTCTACCTGCTTTTACATCTGTAAGGTATTGTTCAACTGTGGAAGCTGATACTTTAAGGATTTCTGCAATATTGCCGATTGACTTGAGATGTACACTATAGAGGTATGAAGCAATAGCCGCCTTTCCCTCACGTGCTACTTTTACTGGAATCACATCCTGATCCACGATATCTACACCGTCAATTGCCAACCAAAGACTTTCAAATATATCGGCCCGGCGCTTTGCTTTGTATTCGTCAAAAGACACAAAATAGTAGCTCTCACCATCTAGTCTCTTGTGAACAGTTTCACCCCAGCCATGACTTATCTGTTCAGATACAACTGTGACCATATACTACACGTATACAGTATACATAATGTATATTACTATTCGGATGTTTGACGAAGAAATAAAGGCTGGCCAAATAAGTCAAATATTTTATACCGTTGCAGTCATGCGATTTTGAAGTATTAGAATTCATTAAGGATGTACGCTTTTATATTTGAATCTGCTCTGATTAGACAGAGCGAAAGACAGGTAGCGGACCTATACCACACGAATATGTGGGACTAGCGGAAGAATGATGAGAGATATCTTTCGCTCTGCTAAAGTGAAAACATGAGTGAAAATCCAGGGTACACAGTCTTTGCAGTCATCGTAATCGCTGCGGTTGGAATAATCCCGATTATGATGCTGCTTGGTATCGAAATAACAGGCTACATCCAAAATATACTGGCAGATATAGTGATATTCGGGTTCGTACTGGGTATCATTATCGCTGCAACCGTAACAGTCGGCAGATAAAATAGATAAAGTATTATTTCCGCGGCCAGCTTGAGCGCATGGTTTTCAGTGGGTGTTTCTCACTGGTCACGAGCAAGTTCGACGAGTGCGAAGACGATCAGTAAATTATCTTGAGGACGGCGCATCACGCCGGTGGTGGCTTCGTTATTGTATTTAAACGTGCGTACCCCTCCTAAGTGGACTCGACAACACCGGTTACTGAGGTCCCACCCATCATTACCAGTAGGCCCTGTTTCCTGTGGATCAACTGGAGATCGTGCGGAAATGGGGTGGGGCGCTGTAATTTTTTGGCTCAGTCCCCTTGGGGACACCCGCCAAGGGGGCTTTCGCGCGAAGCGCGAAACGACCCCGCCGGCGTTGCGGTGCGATCGCGGTGGCGGCCCCGGCCTCGAGGGCTCGACTACAACCAGATTTGTCTAAGCAGCCGTGTTAGTCAAGTGTATTTGCATAAAACAGTCAAAACGACAGCGTTGCCACTACGCTGGCCGGTTCACCGATCGGCGACAGCGCCGACGAATCCGGTTTCAGTTCCGCCGCCGGGAGTCCTCCAGGTCAACTCGGCACCACGGAGTACCGTCGGATCGTTCCCCGACTTCGACCACTTCTCGAGGGCCTCCGCGGCGATCGTGCCGAGGTTCTCGAAGCTATCAGCCTTCAACTGCGAGAGAATCGTATCGACTCGCATCCGTCGGGGTTCGCCGTTCTCGTCGAACTCGAGGTCGGCACCGTTCTCAGTGAGCCACTGCTGGAAGGGCGACAGTTCCGCGACGTGATCGGCCAGCCCCATGATGTGCTGCATCCGATCGGCATAGCTCTCGATCGCGTACTCGGCGGACTCGGCGAGCGCTCGAAGTTCCTCGCGGTACTTCCGGGCGCGGAACGACACGTCGCCCTGGTCTAACTCGAATATCTCACCGAGGTCCTGTATCGCTCGGTAGATCGTCGCCGGGTGTTTCCCCAGCTGGTCGGCGAGATCGTCGACCGTCGCCCCGCCGTCGGTCGCGACCGTCTCGGTGACGTCCCGAGCAGTCTCGCCCATATCCCGAAGCGTCGTCATCAACAGGTGGTCCGACTTCGCCTCGAGGCGCGGCGTCGGGTCCTCGTAGAGTTCCACCAGGTCGTCTCGAGCAACGGCGTCGAAATGGTCGTCGGCGATGTACACGCCGTTTCCGTCGGGACCGAGCGGAATGTCTTCCCAGTGAAGCGCGTTCAGTAGCGTCTCTTCGATCTGCTCGGTCACCTCGTGGCGATCGGCCCATGCCCATGCCTCGCCGTCGTTCCTCGCCTTGTTCACCAGTACCTCTACTTTCGGGTGATAGGATGGGTGATTTTTCGATACCGCGTCCGGGTCCTTCAGCTGGTAGATTTCGAACTTCCGACCGTAGGTATGGCCCGGCATGAGTTTCCCCGCTGACGCTGGATTCAGGAACAACCGATTCTGGTGGTTGATCGTTTCCTCGTTGTCGATGTGCAACTCTGCCTTCACGCCCTTGAGGTCGGAGAGATAAAGCGCGACCTTCTGGAGTACACCGGCCGACGAGAGCTTTTCCGCCCACTCGCGACAGATTCGAACGTAGCGCTCGTACGCCCACATTCGACTCGCCGCGTGCGGTTCGGTTCGGAAATACTCGGAATGAATCCGCTCGTTGGCGTGCTCGAAGATGGCCGCGAAGAACTCCGGTAGCAACTCGAGACCGCGCTCGGCTTCGATGTTGCTGGTGTGGAACTCGACGTCCACACCGTCGACCTCGCCCACCTGATTTTCCCAGGGGAGTTGTATCGAATCACCAGTTTCCCAGTGGCGCATGTTCGGAAACCGCGGCGAGATATTGAATGACGCCTTTCGCTTGCCGCGCCCACGGCCCACAATATCCCATTCGTACAGTCGCTCGGCATTGATCCCGTCCGACAGCCGCGGCGCGAATCCGGATTTGCTGTAACTGACTTTGATGAGCCAGGGCTCGCCGTCGACTTCGATGTTCAGTTCAAGATACCCTTCGAACGGCGGACCGAGCATCACCGAGGACAGCGCATCGTACGGCCCGCGGCCCCAGTCGGGCCACTTCCAACGACCCTCGATCTCGTGAGGCGTCGTCTCGACTTGCGACACGACTACTCACCGTCCTCCGACTCGAGCAATCCGGTCAGTACAGCCACCGGATTCCACCACGTCGCCCCCTGGCACGGGTAGCAGATGTGTTTGAACGACGTGCAGTCCGTCGCCTCGAGGGTCGTCGGATCGACGTGCGGATGTTGATCCATTTCTTCGGGACGGGCGCGTTTGACTCGCGTCCGCCCACAGCCCACGCAAATCGCGTCGACGGGAATTCCGGTTCGGCCAGCTGCCGAACTCGAGAGTTCGGCCTCGAGGTCGCGATCGTCGTGATTGGCGTCGGCACTCATCGCGACTCACCGACGGTTACCGACGGGTCGACGCCCGCCGGATCGATTACGTGCGACCACGCGAGTTTCGCGACTTCCTGTTCGGAGCGCGACCCGCCGACGTCGTACCACCGCCCGGCCAGCAACTCGTCGACGAGCGTCGCCGGCACGATCGCGCGGGCCACCTGGGGCAGCCCCGGCCGCGGGAGATAGACGACGAGCAGGTACATCCCGGCCGCCTCGAGCAGCTGCTCGTGAGCAGCGCGTTTGACGTAGAACCGGCCGCGAGTCGTGCGGTCACCGTTGCTCGTCTCGATCTGGCAGCCTTTGATCTCGATCGGCGTCTCGGGCTCGACGAGTACGATTCCGAAAAACGTCAGCGATCGACTCGCCTCGAGGAGCGTCGATGTCTTCGCGTCGTGCCAGGTCGCGGTGTGATCGCTCACGTACTCCAGGGCGTCGATGGTCTGAATGAGCACCGCCTCGAGGGCGTCACCGCTTGCTTTCGAACTCTCGAGGGCGGACGTCCGCGAACTCATAGCGGTCCCTCCCGCGCATCACGAACGTCGCGCGTGCAGTCGGAGCACAGTCGTCGGATTCCGTTGATACGATCACCGCACCGCTCGCACTCGTCAGATTCGACGAGGCGGCTCATCGCGAACCCCCGTCGTCGGGTTCAGTATCCGGCCTTACATACCGCGCAGGAACCGGGACCCATCGAGTCTCGCCGTCGCGGAACTCGATTTGGATACCGGCCATGCTGCTGTTGAACCCAGGGGCGTTAGGGCCGTGACAGTTGGACGGGAACGTGAGGTTACAGTCGGCGCATGACCATCCGAACGCTTCTGCCTCCGTATCTGGTAGCGGTTTGCCGCCGGATTTGGTGTGACCGACGTAGCACCCACAGTCGGGACACATCGGCTTTCGGCCATCCCGCTCGAGCCGCGTGATTTCCCGCTCGTCCGGCTTCCGAAATAGCGAGGCTTGGTCAGTACCGCTCGAGAAACCACCATCAGTCCGAATCTCTCGCTGCTCGAGCGCGCGTCGAACCTGCTCGTCGCTCGCTTGATGGGCCGGATGGGCTATGGGCGTCCGACTATCGACGTTATACAGCCGACTCGCCGGGACGAACGAATCGTCACACATCGGCCTCACCTCCGTGACGGCCGGGCGACGTCTCCGGATCAGGAATCGAAAGGTCGACGCCGGCGGCGGACCCGCGGGTCAGCCGTCGATAGCTGTCACAGTCGCCGCAACGGTGGACCTGATCGTCGTTGTCACCGTAGACGCGGCAGAACTGGCTCGTGACGTACGCACCGCAGTGACGGCACGTCGTTTCGTTGCTGGCCGACGGCCATGGGGCGATCGTCACGCCGACCACCTCCAGAAAGCGACCGCTAAGTAATGTGAGAACGGTAGGTGTGAAGCGGCAAAACGCGCCGCTTCACTTTTATACAGTATGGGATCGCCCGGATTTGAACCGGGGTCACGGGCACCCAAGGCCCGAAGTATACCAAGCTAACCCACGATCCCGTACCTCCATCTTACGAGTGAACTGCATAAAGGGTTTCGTTACGAGTCGAACGGTTCTGTCGGCGACTTGACGCCGGCGTCGCGCCAAGCCCGAACGGTTTTGTCAGTCGGTGTGATACCGCCGTCCGTATGACCGGCATCGAGATCCTGCTGTTGATCGTCGTCCTCGTCGGCGTGCTCGTCGCAGCAAGCCTCATCCGTGCGGTTAGTCCCTTCATCATCAACGCGGTCGTCGGACTGGTGATCCTGTTTCTCGCGCAGGCGGTGTTCGGCCTTTCGATCGCAGTGACCCCGATCGTCCTGCTGATCGTGGCGCTCGGCGGCGTCCCGGGCTCGATCGTGGTGCTCGTGCTATCGCTGCTGGGCGTCGCGTTCGTTCCGTAACCCTCCTCGTCGTCACGTCCGTCTCAACGCGTCGTATTGCACTCATTCCCGAGTATTCGGGCGATTTCTTCGTCGGTCGCCTCGGTCGACGGATCCGCCTCGAGCCCGAGCCCGTTTTCGGACGCCTCGCTCCACGCCGCGAGCAGTTCTTCGACCTCCTCGTCGGTGGCTTCCGGAAGCGATCGATCGGCGTTCTCGTCGACGATGACGGCATCGAAGACCGATCCGAACGCCGAGACGAGGCGGTCTTCGTGGCGCGACGGATCGAAGTGAACGTGGGCGTCGGCGTCGACGCTCTCGAGTCGGCCGAGCAAGATGCGGGTGAACTGGAAGACCTCTTTCGGCGATCTGTACCGAATGAGGGCGTCGAGCGATTCGAAACAGACTGAAATCTGCTCGCCGTCGTCGAACCAGTGTTCGCAAAATCGGCTGACGGCAATCCCGATTTCGGAGAGGTCGGTCGGATCACAGACCGAATCGACGACGACCGAGTCGGCGAAATCGGGGTCCGAGTCCGCGCGTTCGTCCAACAGGTCATTCCCGATCGTCAACAGCCCGACCCTGCCGTCTACCTCGTCCGGATCCGGCTGTTCCAGCTGGTCATCCACGAAGCTGACCGTGAGCGCTGCCGTCGAGTCGGTCTCGTAGCAGCGTTCGGTACACGCGTTTGGCTCACGAGCGTTCGCGTCGACGAGCAATACGTTCGCCGGTGGCTCGATCTCGGCGGGAATTCTGGGCTCCATCGTGATCTCTCCGGGATGGTCCCGGCACTGATAGTACACTGCGTCCTCCGTTCTTTATCGTTCCGGCCGCTAACAGGTTCGGTAAAAGGATTCCGGCCGCGTTCGCGAAGGGAGGAACGCCCGGCCGTCCGATAAAGACACGGCCGAACTGACGATCCGCCGCTCGAGGTCGGGAGTGCCTAGAGGTCGGCATCGCGGAGCTCGATATCCGCGACGAGTTCGTACGGATGGGCGTCCTTCCGGATGCCGTCGACGAGCGTGAACGCCTCGCCGGGCTCGAGGAAGTGTCGGGTCACGACCCGGCCGAGCGGCGTGGGTTCGAAGCCGTCGATGAAGTCGTACTGCAGGAGCTTTCCGAGGGCGTGTTTCGTCGGCACGTTGCCGAGCATGCGGTCGTTGAGCGCCTTCGCGGCCTTGCCGCCGACGGTGATGTTCGCCAGCGTTTCCTCGATGGCCGCGGACTCGTCGTAGTGGGTCATCACCGACTCCATCTCCCCTTTCAACAGCTTGAAGGCGACTTCGTCCTCGCTCATCTCCATGGAGTTGTGGTAGGCGCAGTCGGGTTCGACGAGGACGTACACTTTCCCCTTGTCGTGGTAGTCCGGGCGACCCGCGCGGCCGAGCATCTGGTGGAACTCCTGGACGGAGAGCCACTCGATCCCCATCGCGAGCGAGTCGAAGATGACCTGCGAGGCCGGGAAGTCGACCCCTGCGGCCAGCGCGGCGGTCGTCACGACCGCGGAGAGCTCCTGCTCGCCGAACTGTCGTTCGACCTTCTTTCGCTGCCTGTAGTCCAGGCCGGCGTGGTACGGGGCGGCCGAGTAGTGCAGCTTTCGGCTGATTTCGTGACAGCGCCGGCGCGAGTTCGTGAAGATGATCGTCTGCCCGCGATACCCTTTGGAGGACTCGGTATCGAACTCGCGTTTGACGAGTTTGTTCTCCACTCGCACCTTCTCCTGGCCGTCGGCGAAGCTGACGTGGCGCTCGATCGGCACCGGTCGCTCCTCAAACTCGATGAGCGTCGACTCGAGCGCTTCCGTGAGCTGTTCGGGGTTTCCGACGGTCGCCGAGAGGTAGACCCACTGCGCGCCGTCGTACGCCTCCCGTCGCGCCGCCCGCTGCTCGCACGTGTATTTAAGCCTCGAGATGAGGCCGTCCAGGCGGTGCCCGCGATCTTCCTCTTTGAGGGTGTGGACCTCGTCGATGACGACGGTTCCGATGTCGCCCATATCCTTGCCCGTCCGGAGGGCGTGATCGATTCCCTCGTAGGTGCCGACGATGACGTCGGCGTGGGGATCGAACTGGTTGCCGTTGTCGGCGATCCGACTCGCGCCTACGCGAATGGAGACGTCGACGAGGTGACCGTACTCGTCTTTGAAGTCCTCGTGTTTCTGGTTCGCCAGTGCGACCAGGGGCACGAGAAAGAGCATCTTTCCCTCGCCCTTGAGGACGCGGTCGATACCGGTCATCTCCCCGACGAGGGTCTTCCCGGTCGCCGTCGCCGAGACGACGAGCTGGTCGTCGCCCTCGAGGAGGCCGTTTTCGACCGAGAGGCTCTGCACCGGGAGGAGGGTATCGAACCGGTCTTCGAGCAGCGCCTGCAGATCGGGGTGCAGGTCCAGGGAGTCCACCCGGACGGGATCGACCTCGTCGGTCGTCGCCGAGATGGTATCGAACTTCGTCAGGTCGGGATCGAGCTGCCCCTTCAGGAGGTTGACGATCCGTTCTAAGTCCTGAACCTCCATCATGAGGTCCTCGAGGCGGTCCTTGGCTGCCCCGCTGACCTCGCCGCCGCCGGCGTAGGTGAGCTGGCGCTCGAGTTCCCGTCGAGCGCAGTCGTGACAGATCCAGTCGTTGTCGTCTTTGATCGCCGTATCGGTCGTTATCGGCGAGTATTCGCCCGCGGAGGCGCAGTACCGACAGGTCCGGACGGATTTGGCTTTGTCCTCGAGCTGGTAGCCACTGAACATCTCCATCAGTTTCTGTCGGCTCGCACGAGAGGTCTGTTCGGAGATGCGGATCCGCCGCGCTCGGCGCGCGAGTTCGACGAACTCGTCGGGCTGGCGGGGCTCTTCGCTCGAGCCGTCTTTCAGGCGGAACTTCGCGGGGCGGGGGCCGGCCGAGGTTTCCGAGAGCCCGAGCTTCGCCCGGAACAGCCGCTGTCCGTCACGTTCGACGACGACGAGGAAATCGTCGCCGATCTCGTGGCAGAATATCGTTTCGACCTCCTGGACCTGCTTCGACACATCACTCGATAGCAGCGTGGCGTACTTGAGCGATTCGGACTCGAGTGCGTCGGGTGCGCGAGTCGATCCGGATGCGTGCCGCCACCGGTTCCGACCGAGTGGTCGCCTAGAAGTCGCCGTTGACGATGTCGCTGACTTCCTGTGGATCGTACAGCTCCTCCTCGATGCCGTAGAGCTGTTCGGCCAACTGCTGAGTGACGGCGAGGTTGATGATCGGCCCCTGATAGAGCGGGCCGGCCCGGTAGACGTCGTTGTTCTGGACGGCCGTCAGTTGCTGTGCAACGTCGTGGTCCTTCATCGGCTCGACGACATCCTGCTCGAACGCTTCCCGGGACTGGTATCGCTCGCTGCGTAGCAGGAGGTTTTCCGGATCGACTTCGAGGAGCGTCTCGTAATCGATCGCCCCGCGGTTGCTGTGGAAGTCCTTGACACCGGTGTTCGCGAGCGCGTCCTCGACCCCGAGGTCCCGGAGGTGTTTGAAACTCGTCCCCTCACCGATGACGTAGGGGAGGAACGAGTCACCCTCCTGTGGCCACACGATGGCGACCGACGGCGGGTCGTCCGAGGGAACGACCTCCTCGAGGTTCGACTGGAACTCGTCGTGCAGCGTGTCGAATTCTTCGTACCGCTCTTCTTCCCGAAACACCTCGGCGAGTTTCTCGAACGCCTCGTACAGCGAGAGGTAGTCGTAGTCTTCGTGCCATCCGTACCCCTGCGAGAAGATGCTGTTCCCGAAGAACGGCGTCCCGGTCGCTTCGACCTGTTCGATGTCGTTGTCGCTCCAGTCGGCCCGACCCTTGAGGAAATTCGGATCCATGACGAAGACGTCCACGGCGTTGGACAGTTCGATGAACTCCTCACGGGTCAGCTCATCGTCCCAGAGCGACTCGATATCATCTTCAGCCGGATCGACACTCACACCGGGAATGTCGTCGTAATACTGCGTGTGATAGCGCCTCGCGAGATACATGGCCGTCGGCGGTTCTTGGCCGAGCGCGATCCCCATGTCGGCCCAGCTTCCGTTGTTGGCGGCCCACGTCTCGGGGACGGAGGAGAACTCGACGTCGCCGACCGGTTGCATCGTCACCGTGTACGGGCCGTCGTTCGACCCGTCGTCAGTGTCGTCTCCCCCGTCGTCCCCGTCGATACAACCGGCCATAACACCCACGCCGGCGACCGTTCCACTCGTCCGAAGGACGTTTCGTCGCGTCCACGTTCGTTGATCACTCATCAGGTTTAGGTCGACCTAAAAATATAAAGTTCTTCCGACTGACACCGGCTCGGTTACCGGTCGCTCAGCGCTCGCTTCGGCAACACCTGGAGTTCGGGCTCGTACGCGACGCTGGCCTCGACGCCGAAGACATCGGCGAGCAGCTGTTCGGTCACGACCTCCTCCGGCGGCCCCCAGTCGTACAGTTCGCCGTCACGCATGGCAACCAGGTAATCCGCGAAGCGGGCCGCCTGTGCGATGTCATGCAGGATGACGGCCACGGTAACGCCCTTCTGTTCGTTGAGCTGGCGAATGGTCTCGAGCACGCGGAACTGGTGGTGGATGTCCAGAAACGTCGTCGGCTCGTCGAGCAACAGGACGTCTGTGTCCTGCGCTAACACCATGGCGATCCAGGCCAACTGTTTCTGCCCGCCGCTTAGCTGCCCGAGTTCGGCGTCCTGTATGTGTTCGATTCCCGCTAGCTCGAGCGCGCGGGCGACCGCCTCGTGATCGTCCTGACTGACGCCGTCGAAGAATCCGCGGTGTGGATAGCGGCCGTGGTAGGCGAGATCCTTGATGGTGATCGAGCCCAGCGAGTCGTTTTCCTGCGAGAGAACGCCCATCTCGCGGGCCAGTTCCTTTCGGGTGAAGGTGTCGAGATCCTCGCCGTGGATTCGGACCGTTCCCGTCTCCGGCTCGAGGTGCTTCGAGAGCGCCTTCAGGAGGGTACTCTTTCCGCTGCCGTTCGGTCCGACGAGCGCGGTCACCGCCTCCTCGGGAATGTCGAGCCGTGCACAGTCGACGATCGTTTCGTCGCTGCTCGGGTAGCGCAACTCGAGACCGTCCCCGACCAGCGCGCTGTCGACCGTGACGCCGTTGCTGTCGGTGATCTGTTCGTGCGTCGTTTTCTGGTTCTGTTGTGGCATTAGAGTTCACCCATCGATTGTTGCTTGCGCATCAGGTAGAGGAAGTACGGCCCGCCGATCAGTCCGGTGACGACGCCGACGGGTACCTGGGTGCCGCCGAGGGCGAGCCGCGCGCCGACGTCGGCGACGACCATCAGCGCCGGGCCGGCGAACAGACAGCCGACCATCAGTCGACGGTAGTCACCACCCACCGTATTTCGGACGATGTGGGGCACCACGAGGCCGAAGAAGCTGATAATTCCCGCAACCGCGATGGCGACACTCGCGGCCAGAATAGCGACGCCGGAGAAGACGAAGCGGACGCGTTCGACGCGCATACCGAGCGACTTGGCGGTGCTCTCTCCCAGTAACAAGACGTTCAACTGCCGGGCACCGGCGAGCGCGATCACGATCGAAACGATGGCCGGCACGATCGCGATCCGAACCTCCGCCCATCCGGTCCCCGTGAGCGAGCCCGTGATCCAGGCGATCGCCGTCTGGACGACCCCGAGATCGTCCGCGAAGAAGAACAGCCCCTGCTGGAGCGACTGGAACACCATGTTGACGACCACGCCCGCGAGCACGAGGCGGACGGGGCTGGTTCCGCCTTTCCAGGCGATCCCGTAGACGATCAGGAACGCGAGCGCTCCGCCCAGTGCGGCGATTAGCGGGAGAAACGGTGCGAGACCGCTGAAGACGACGAGCGTTGCGAGGACCGCGAACCCGGCGCCGGAGCTGACCCCGAGCACGAAGGGGCTGGCGAGTTCGTTGCGCGTCACCGCCTGGAAGATCGCTCCGGAGATCGCGAGCGTCGTCCCGGCGATGATCGCGACGAACACCCGCGGGAGCCGGAGGTTCCAGACGACGACGCTGTTAGTGCTCATTTCCGGCAGCGCGGTTCCGAACAGGAACGCCGACCAGGCATCGAGATTGAACACCACCGCCGGGTTGAACACCGCTTTCCAGGCTTCGACGACCGTCAGCGAGTACTCGCCGAAACTAACCTGTACGAGTCCAGCCACGATGGTGATGAGCACACTCCCCAGACAGAACACAGCGAGCGTTCCGGTGAACCATCCCTCCTGATCCTGATTGCTCGCGTGTGGCGCAGATAACTGCGATTCTGCCATCTCAACTTAGGTAGGCCTAAATCACGCTTAGTAGTTGTGGTTGCGGGCCGACAGAATCACACGATACGCTACCATACCGGATGATCGGAATCGGCGTTCCGAGACGGCAGTGAGAAGCGGCCGAGTGGCGGTCATTCGAGCAGTTCGATCTCGTCGTCACCGTTAGGGACGGCACAGATGAACGCACCGCGTTGCTTGCCCTCGTTGCGGTACCAGTGACGGGTACCGGCAGGGATGAACAACGAGTCGCCCGGCCCGACCTCGTACTCCTCGTCGCCGTCGACGGCTTCTTCTCGTGGGCGTCGCCCGCTCGAACGGTCCGCGGAGTTCCGCTCCGCGCTATCGCCGTTTGCTCGATTCGCCTCCGGCACATCGCTGATACCGACCGTGTACTCTCCTTCGAGAACGTACTGTTCGTGTTCAACGGCGTTGGTGTGTGCCGGAACCGTCGCACCGGGCTCAAGGACGAACCGCCGGATCGCGAAGGTCGGCGCGCCGTCTGCCTCGTCGATCAGGACGCCTTTCTCGAGGCCCTCGGCGGCGTCGACGGACTCGTACTTGATCTCGTCGCCGCGGCGGACCAGCGGTACGGGGTCGGATTCGGACTCGCGTTCTGCCATGGTTCTCCCTGGGCGTCGGAGCTACTAAACGTTCGGCGAATCGCCGCCGGTACAGCGCCGTCGCTCGGGGACGTAAAATACAGTTCTGAAGTGCCGATACCTCCGCGAATTCGCCTTACAGGCGCTCGACGTTCGTCGCGCGCGGGCCTTTGGGGGCCTGCTCGATGTCGAACTCGAGTTCCTGTCCTTCCTCAAGGTCCGGGCCGCCGATGTCTTCCATGTGGAAGAACACGTCGTCGTCCGCGTCCTCAGTTTCGATGAATCCGTAGCCGCCAGTGTCGTTGAAGAAATCAACGGTTCCTTTCGCCATTGCATCCGAACTGACGCTCTCGAGAGTTATAAGTCCTCTGCCCCGAGAGAACGAACGATATTCGGCCGCATAGGCGCTATCGCGGCCGTATTTGTGGTTTTCGGCCTCGTTATCCGGCACCGATTGCAACGAGTTTCCCACCGGTCACACGAGACCAGCGTGGCCGGGTGTGAGTGACGGCCCGTAGCTCCTACCGCTCTTCTCGTCCTTCGAGTCGATACACCGTTATCGAGACGAAATACACCAGCATGAACACGGAAAAGCCGACGACGAGGCCGCCGAGTTCTCGCGTCCCGATATCGGCGGGACTGGTCATCGCGAGCACCGCCAGCGCCGCGAGAAAGACGCCGATCGTAAAGAGGCCGATCGCGTAGTAAAAGCCCGTATCGGAGTCGAAGAACTCCCTCATAGGACGTCCTCTCGTTGCGAACGGCAAAACGATACCGACACGTGCTGTCTCGAGGATGCCTCGGATCGCCTGACCGGGAGCGAAACCCCGGTGGTCCGGCTCGGACCGCCAACGCCGGCATTTCGGGCCGGGAATCGGACGGTAGTACCGGTCGTGTGGGTCAGTAGAGCAGACTTCCGATCGCGCCGGCGTACTCGTCCGGGACGGTCTCGGCGATCACCTCTGGCACCGTTTCGCCGTTGACGTTGATCAGGTAGGTCCGTCCCTTCTCGTCGCCGTAGACGCCCTGAAAGTCGTAGACGAAGCCGTAGATGTCGACGTCGTCGGGGACGTCGTCGGCGGCACGCAGAAACTGCGTCTGGTGGTTGACGTTGTACTCGACGAGCTGGTTGATCACCGTTTCATCGGCCGCGTCGGCGTCGATCAGGTCGCTCTCGAGGCCCGCCTCGACGACGGGGACGAGCTGTTCGACCCACTTGTCGACGCCCTGCGGGCCGGGCAGTTCGCCGTCGGTCGCCGCCCGGTAGGCCGCGGTAACGGCACCGCAACCGGTGTGGCCGACGACGGCCGCGACGTCGGTTCCGGTGTGGGCGATCGGATACAGGATCCCGCCGTCGACGATCAGCTCGCCGTCGTCCTCGTCCCAGACCTGATTGCCGATATTACTGGGGGTGAAGATCGTTCCCGGCTGATCGACGCCCCACATTCGTTCCTGCGGGACTCGGGAGTCAGAACAGCAGACGGAGACCGCGTCCGGCCGTTGTCCGTCCTGTACGGCCGAAAAGTACTCCGTCGGGAGCTCCTCGAGGTGGCGTTCGTTTCCGGCGAGCAACTCGTGTAGCACGTCGTGGTCCGCGCACATACGATCCATACGCGAAATCAGAAGTAAAACGATTCCGTTTCCCCAACTTTGGCGCCGAGTGCCGAGACCGGTGGCGGCCGCCGTCTTCGACTGAGCCGGTTCCGGGAAGCCAATATTGACCTCCCCGTATCACGATGAACGCGTATGGTAGAAACCAGACAGTGGCGCCTCGCGAGCCGTCCGGTCGGGGAACCGACGCAGGAAAACTTCGAACTCGTCACCGTCGACCGTCCCGAACCCGACGACGGCGAGGTGCTCGTGAAGACGCTCTACCAGTCCGTCGACCCGTACATGCGCGGTCGCATGCGCGATGCGGAATCGTACGCCGAGCCGTGGAACGTCGGCGATCCGATGTCGGCCAGTATCGTCGGCGAAGTCCTCGAGTCCAACGCCGACGAGTTCGCGGAGAGGGATGTCGTTACCGGCGATCTGTTGTGGGCTGAACACGCCGTTGCGGACGCGAACGAACTCCAGCGGGTGAACCCCGACCACGGCCCGATTTCGACGGCCGTCGGTGTGCTCGGGATGCCCGGCGTCACGGCGTACTGGGGGCTGAACGACGTCGGCGATCCGAAACCCGGCGACACCGTCGTCGTCTCCGCGGCCGCGGGCGCGGTCGGCTCCGTCGTCGGTCAGCTCGCCCGCCTCTCGGGGGCTCGAGTGGTCGGTACCGCCGGAAGCGAGGCGAAAACGACGTGGCTCATCGAGGAGCTCGGCTTCGACGCCGCGATCAACTACAAGGAGACCGACGACCTCTCCGGCGCGGTCGACGACGCCTGTCCCGACGGCGTCGACGTCTACTTCGACAACGTCGGTGGCCCCATCACGGACGCCGTCTGGCCACGGCTGAACGTCGACGCCCGCGTCGCGGTCTGCGGTCAGATCGCGCTCTACAACGAGACCGAGGTGCCGACTGGCCCGCGAAAGCTCGCCAAACTCATCGAGACCCGCGCGACGGTCGAGGGGCTGCTCGTTAGCGACTACCAGCCGCGCTGGGGCGAGGCGCTCGAGCGACTCTCGCAGTTCGTCCAGAGCGGCGAGATCCAGTATCGGGAGAACGTCGTCGACGGGTTCGAGAACGCCCCTGACGCCTTCCTCGGTCTCTTCGAGGGCGAAAACATCGGCAAGCAACTCGTCAAGGTCGCCGACTACGAGCGGTGATCGGCGCGATCCGCGCCACCCTCGAGTGCCGGTCGCTCGGACCGATCGGCGTTCAGTCGGTCAGACCGTAACCGATCTTGAACAGGTAGACGTCGAGCGCGATGACGGCGCTGGCAAGGACGGCGAGCACCCCGAGGGACATGTACGGCGCGAACTCGGCGTAGGCCGGCGGCGCGATCTCCAGCATATCCGAGTAGCCGAGCAGTCCGTACCGGACGCTGTCGACCATGTACACCATCGGATTCAGCAGGGAGACGTACTGCCAGAGCGAATCCAGCATGGTCAGCGAGTAAAAGACCGCGCCGAAGAACACGAGCGGCCGCAGGATGAACTGGTTCATCACAGTGAGATCGTCGAAGTCTCGAGCGGCGAGGCCGCCGATGATCCCTAACCCCGCAAAGAGCGCGGCGATGACGACCATCGTCGCGACGAGGAACAGGCCGTGTTCGACCGAAATCGGCACGAACAGCCGACCGATCAGGGCGATGATGACGCCGACGATCAGTCCGCGGACCGCGCTGGCACCGACGTAGGCGACGACCATCTCGGCGTAGGAAAGCGGCGAGGTGAGCGTCTCGTGAATGTACTCGTTCCACCGGCCGTGAAAGATGGAGAACGAGGCGTTCTCGAAGGCGTTCGAGATGGTTCCCAACACGATCAATCCGGGGATCAGAAAGAGGATGTACCCGATTCCGTCGACGGGTTCCTCGATCCGGCCGCCGAGAATCATACCGAAGACGGCGAAGTAGAGCACGTTCGTGATCGCCGGCGGCATGAACGTGTTCTTGGGCCGACGGACGAACCGGAGGATCTCGCGTCGAAAGAGCGCTCGAAACCCGACGGAGAACATCAGGCGACCCCCTCCTGTTCGGTTTGGTTCGCGGCGTCCGATTCGGTTTCGTCCGCTGCGTCCGACTCGGCCTCGTCCGCACCCGCCGACCCGCTGGACCGAGTTACCGTTCGATCCTCGCTTTTCGTCAGGTCGACGAAGATCTCCTCGAGCGAGGTTCGAGCGATCTCGAGGTCCGCGATCTCGTAGCCCGCGGCCTCGAGATCGTTGAGCAACTGCGGTGCGCTCGAACCGCCGTCGTCCACGCGAACCTCGAGGCGATCGCCGGCCGTCGTCACCTCGTGGGCGTACGCGCCGAGATCGGCCGCGAGGTCGGGTACTGCGGTGTCGGCCGGCGGCGACTCGAGGCGAACGGAGATCGTATCAGTGCCTCGAGTCTTCAGTTCGTCGGGCGTCGCGACGGTCACCTTCCGGCCCTCGTTCATGATCGCGACCCTGTCGCAGAGGCGTTCGGCCTCCTCGATGTAGTGGGTCGTCAGGAGGATCGTCGTTCCCTCCTCGTTGAGCTCCGTCACCAGTTCCCAGAGATCGTGGCGCAACTGCACGTCGACGCCCGCCGTGGGCTCGTCGAGGATGAGCAGGTCGGGCTCGGTGACGAGCGCTCGAGCGAGCAGGAGCCGGCGTTTCATCCCGCCTGAGAGCCAGTCGAAGCGTTCGTTTCGCTTGTCGTAAATGCCGACTCGCTTGAGAACCTCGTCCGCGCGCTCGGCGGCTTCGTCCTCGGGGATCCCGTGGTAGCCCGCCTTGTGCTCCAGGACTTCCCGAATGGGGAAGAACCTGTCAACGTTGAATTCCTGCGGGGCGACGCCGATGGCATCCCGCGCCGCGCGGTACTCCGTCTCGACGTCGTGGCCGAAAACCCGCGCCTCGCCGCCGCTCTTGCGGACCAGTCCGACCAGCGTGTTGATGAACGTCGTCTTGCCCGCGCCGTTGGGCCCGAGCAGGCCGAAGAACTCGCCTTCCTCGACGGTCAGCGAGAGTTCCTGCAGCGCGCGCAACTCGCCGTAATCCTTTACGAGATCGACGGTCTCGATGGCCGGTGGCATCGACACAGTGTCAGCCCCGGCCGCGGTTAAGAATATTGGTCTCGGCACTCGAGACGGCCGTTACGGCTCTTTTTGCCGGTTCACCCGTGCGTTCGATTCGCTGCGGCGATCAGTCCGCGGTTCGCGGTTGGGCCGCCGGGTTGACCGACCCGCTCTTTTGGACGATATCGAAGGCGGTCATCACGTCCGATCGCGAGATCAGGCCGATGAGATCGTCGTCCTCGACGACGAGAAGGCGACCGATGTTGTTCTCGCGCATCCGTTCGATCGCCGTCATCGCGTCCGAATCCGGCGAAATCGTCTTCAGGTCGGTTGACATCACGTCTTCGACCGTGTAGGCGTCGCGCTCGACCGGATCGATCTCTCGAGCGTCCGACAGCGTCACGAGGCCGACGAGTCGACCGTCGTCGTACGCGCTGTTCTCGATGACCGGGTACCCCGTGTGGCGTTCGGTGAACATCCGTCTGATCAGTTCGGAGACCGTCGTCTCCGGTTCGACGGTCTGCAGGTCGCGCGTCGGCGTCATGATATCGCTGACGGTAACGTCCTGGAAGGCGGCTTTCATCGTCACCTGCTGGGCTTCGCTCGAGGCGGCGATGTAGACGAAGAAGGCGACCCCGAGCAGGATGATGTTGAACGGGGGGATCAGCGCGAACAGTCCCATCAAAATCGCAAAGAGCTTCCCGATGCTCGCGGCCTGCTGGGTGGCTTTCGCGTACGGCTGGCTGCGGGCAAGGAACGCGCGCAGGACGCGACCGCCGTCCATCGGGAACGCGGGGATCATATTGAAGACGGCGAGTGCGATGTTCAGTACGGCGAGGTAGCCGAGGACGAAGCGGACGCCGTCGAGGCTCTCTGGAACCACGAGAAAGAGCGCGAACGAGACGATCCCGACGAGAACGGAGACGATTGGGCCGGCGATGGCGATGGTGAACTCCTGTCGCCAATCCTCGGGCATCTCCGAGAGGGCGGCGATGCCGCCGAACAGCCAGAGCGTGATCGAGTCGATCGGAAAGCCGTAGCGCTGTGCCGTCAGCGAGTGGCCGAGTTCGTGCAAGACGACGCCGACGAACAGCCCGATCGCCGCAACGAGGCCGACGAGGTACGGCAGCCACGACTCGGCCGTGAGCGCGTCGACGTCGATTCCAGCGCCCAGACTCGAATTGAGAATCTCGATAACGGGCTCGAGCTGGACGCCGATGAGGTAGGCGAACAGCGGAAGCACCAACAAGAACGTGAGATCCAGCTTGATCGGGATCCCGAACAGGGAGCCGATCCGGAAACTCTTCATCATGCCCTATTCTTCCTGTGGAAGGGCCTTAAACACGCCGCTGGATCGACGGTTCCTTTGTAGCAGTACGCAACTCACATGCGATAGCAACCAATCGAAACAATTGACACACCGATCGCACGGCCCACGTACGGTCGAGTGCGTATTCGACCTTCGTTGCTTACTAAAGGGCGCACGAACGCGACACGGTCGTCGACTACGCTCGGTTCAAAATCACCTCCACTCTCGAGAATCGATCGCCGAGTCTGTCGTCCGATTCGGACATTCCTCTCGAGACGGCTAGTACCGACGTTTCACCGAGGCCTCACTCGTAGCGCCTTCCCCGATATTAATACACCTTATATGGTATTGTGGGCGTGAAATATCTCGGTTCTTGCTGCTATTTGTCGTCGCATATTCTCAGTTCCTGCAGCTAAAATGTGAGAAAGCTTACACACGCTTGCTCTTTTGTCGAATTCCAGTCCCGTCTCAGAAAACCCTTCCTAACGCCCGAACGATGCACTCTATGACCGATACTGTTCTTGCACGCAGCTCGACTTCGCTATGACACACCAAAACAATACATATAATCACAATAATACTCGTTATCCAATATGCACTCACTGCACCATAGATTTATACGGAAGTTCGACATTGGTGTTGGTACGATGATGGAACAGACCCACGCCACCAACGAGATCAGCCAGCTTCCGACCGAACTCGAGTCCCCGCAGGGGAAACTCGTGTACCTCTACCTCGAGGCGGCCGGGAGCGCGACGGTCGACGAACTCGGACAGATACTCTCGATGAAGAAGATCGCGATCCTGAGCGTCCTCAACTCCCTCTCGAGTCAGGACCTCGTCGAGAAGCGCGGTAGCGAGTACGTGCCGAGCAACTGAACCGTCGCGTTCTGTTCCCTGCCGGCGACGTGTCCCCGCTGACGCCACCGCCTTCGGCCACACGGTACGGGGAGTTTCCGATTCGACGCTCGAGACGCCCGTTACTCCATCGTCGCCGTGTGAGCCCTCGATCTCGCGCCCGACGAACTCACTCCGACCGCGCTCGGTATTCACGCTCCGCGGTCGGGGAGCCGGGTTTCCCCTCGCTCGACGGCGTCCACAACGCGTGCTTCGAAGCCTTTATCCGCACGGTAGGCCTGCGTTTTCGTAAGTAACTACAGCCATGTCAGACAAACCCGCCTCAATGTACCGGGCTATCGATAAGCCATCGTACACGCGCCGCGAATACATCACTGGAATCCCCGGTTCGAAGATCGCACAGCACAAGATGGGCGACATCAGCGCCGATCCTGACGAGTACCCCATCCAGATCAGTCTGATCACCGAAGAAGAGGTTCAGCTCCGCCACGGGAGCCTCGAGGCATCGCGTCTCTCGGCTAACCGTCACATGCTTAAAAACGCCGGCGAGGGCAACTACAAGATGATTCTTCGGAAGTTCCCCCACCAGGTCATCCGAGAGAACAAGCAGGCGACGGGTGCGGGTGCGGACCGTGTTTCCGACGGAATGCGCCAGTCCTTCGGGAAGATCGTCGGTACCGCCGCGCGAATGAACGCCGGCGAGCGCATCTTCACGATCTGGTGTGACGTCGACGACGCTGAGTTCGCCAAGGACGCGCTCCGCCGCGCCTACAACAAGATCTCGCCGCCGTGTCGCGTCGTCATCGAGCGGGGCGAAGAGCAGCTGATCGCGTAACGAACTGTTATTCTGCGGGTGCGCCTTCGGCGCACCCTCCTACCACTTCGATGAAAAGCACCGGAAGACACGTCGCGTCTTCCGAGCCCCCGTTCGCTTTCGCTCACTCGCGGTCGGTGACGGGGCGACAGCCTGCCCTCCCCCGAGTCGCGGACTCCTCGCGGTGCTCGGAGCCCGCTCCCGGCCGAATCCGGACACTCGAGTCGATTCGATCTCGAGCACCTTTTTATCTCCTCCATCCCGAGTTCCGACCATGATCGATCTCGCGGTCGCGAACGATCAGGAGACGTTCCAGCGGATGCGCGAGCCGCTTTCCGAGCGGGGGATTCGGGTTCACCACGTGCCCGCGAGCGAGCGCGTGGTGCCGCTTGGCGAGGACGCGCCGTGGTCTCCCGGCGAGTACGACGCCGGCTACGTCTATCCCGGCCGACTGATGGAAGGCGGCGTCGCCGACGCCCTCCTCGAGATTCCGTGGATCAACGACCACGAGACCGTCCTGACCTCGCGGAACAAAGCCGAGGTGATCGCGCGTCTCGGCCGGGCCGGCCTGCCGGTACCGAACTCGGTGTACGTCTCTAACGACGTCGGGGAAGCGGAACTGACCGACGTTTTCGAGCGGTTCGAGCCGCCGGTCGTCGTCAAACCGAACTCGACGACCCGCGGCGTCGGCGTGGCGAAGGCTCACGATCTCGACTCGTTTCTGGGGATCTGCGATTACCTCTCTCTGGTCCACGACTACAGGGCGACCGGCGACCGCTCGTTTCTGGTCCAGGAGTACCTGCCCGACGCGACCGACTACCGGGTGATGGTGCTCGAGGGCGAGTACGTCGGTGCGGTCGAGCGTCGACTGCCGGATGGTGCGGTTTCGGAGGGCCAGTGGAAACACAACGTCCACCGCGGCGCGGAGGCGACCGGGGTCGACCTCCCCGAACCCTGGCGCGAGATAGCCGAAGCCGTCGCTACCGAACTCGAGATCCCGTTCCTCGGCGTCGACCTCCTCGAGACGGCTGATCGACTGGTAGTCAACGAGACGAACGCGCGACCGACGATCGATGCGGAGACGAAGTACGAACCGGGATTTTACGATCGACTCGCGGCTGCGATCCGCAGAACTGCCGACCGCCGATAAAAACCAAGCGACTACGACTGCGACCGGGACCGCGACTGCCGTCTCACTCGAGACTGATTCCAGACGACTGTTCTGCGAGGTCGAAGACGACCTCCAGGACGCCGTTGTTGTAGGTCGCGGACGCGGTGTGTTCGTTGACGCGCTGGGGCAGCGAGACGCGTTCGTCGTACTGCCGGTGATCGCTCGAGGCGGAGATGGTCAGCGTCTTGCCGTCGCACTCGAGTTCGATGTTGTCCTTCTCGACGCCCGGCAGGTCGGCGATCACGCGGATCTCCTCGTCGGTCTCGTGGATGTCCACGTGGGTATCCATCCCGAAGCCGGTGTCGACGTTGCTCGAGGAATTAAACTCGACGTTGGGGTCCGCGCCGTTCATCATTTCGTTCATCATGCGTTCTATCTCGCGAAACAGGTCGTCGAAGGGTTCGTCGCGGTCGTCTCGGCGCATGCGAACCTCTAGTAGACCGCGAGCCAAAAACTTTCTGTCGTCACTAGTTGTTCGAACGGCGCAAAACCGAAGCACGGATTCGCTATCGGGGCCCCGTTACAGGCCGATTCCGAGGCTCTCGTCGGTCGTTTCGATACTCTCCCGGGCGTCGGCTGCACCGAGGACCGCCCGGATCGCGTCGACGTTCTCCGGCACGACGTCGCTCTCCTGGTGGATCCCCTGGAAGAGGTAGAGGTCGGTGCCGACGGTCGAGATCGATTCCTCCCAGATGCAGTTCTCCCAGATGTCGCCGCGGGGTCGCCCGACATCGTTGGCGTACTCCTTGAGTTTCCCGCTGCCGTCGATGTCCATCCGCTCGGGGATCAGGAAGAGTCGGGACTCCTCGGCGAAGAGTTCGCGGACATCGGCGGCGTCGACTTCCTCCTCGAGCGTGACGTTCAGGCTGTGCATGTGCATCAGCGTCGCGGGCACCTTCATCCCGAGCGTGTCGATGTCGAGGTCGTCGAAGATGGTCTCCACGTCGGGACCGTGGTGGGAGGGGATCGTGACCGGGTTCGGGAGGATGTCGTTGATCGGGCCGCGGGACGTCTGGCCGGGGTCGCCGCCGCGGCGGACGAGCGTCGCCCGAACCTTTTCGACGCCGTACGCCTCGCGCAGCGGCGCGAGCACTCGGGAGAGTCCGGTCGTGTTACAGGACACGACGCGAACGTGGTCCGCGCCGACGGCGTCCTCGAAATTCGAGCGCGCGTTGAAACTGGTGTCGACGAGCGACGCGTCCTCGCCGCCCTGGTAGAGCGCCGGCGTCTCGTACTCCTCGTACAGCTCCTTGTTCTTCGCGCCGATTCCCGACGGCGTCGCGTCGACGACGACGTCGGCCGCCTCGATCATGTCTTCGACGGGACCGGCGATCTCGAGGCCGGCCTCGCCGAAGCGGTCGGCGCGCTCTTCGACGGCCGCGTAGAGCGCAAACCCCTTGTCGAGGGCCGTCTCGGCCTCGAAGTTCGGCCGCGTTTTGGCGACGCCGAGTACCTCCATGTCCGGTTGCTGCCCGACGGCGTCTGCAACGCGTTTGCCGATCGTGCCGTAGCCGTTGATCGCGACCTGAATCATGTGTCCGGCAGTCCACTACCGAGGGGGATAACCGTTTCGAGGCTTCGCGATCGATTGTAACTCAGAAGTGAGTTTTACGCGCTTTATCGTGAGTTTTCGGCCGATCGGTGATCGACGTTCGGGCGGTGACGCGGGCCCGAACGTGTTGGACTTTATACGATAGCGGGACCGGAAATACCGGCATGATCGAGGTCGACTGTGAAACGGATCGACGCGCGGGGGTAACGTTCGTGACGGCGGTCCTCACGAACACGCGGACGACCCGACAGACGGTCCGTCTCGAGAGCCGACTCGACGGTCCGACGTGGCCGCCACGGCGGGACGGCGTTACGGAACCCGAATGGGACGGGGACGTCTGGGAGGGGACCGTCGAACCGGGGCGCTGTCGCGGCGTCGGCTTCGCGGATCCGGCGCCGCCGACGGAGCCACCGCTCGAGATTCTCGAGGTGTCCCGCGCCTCCGACGAGAACACGATGCCGTCCGACGACGTGCTCGCCGCGTTAGACGGGTGGTCACCGACCGCCGCCGTCCTCACGCCGGAGCCATGATCGTCGCCGTCAGCGGCGGCAAAGGCGGTGTCGGGAAATCCACGGTCTCGTTGAACCTCGGACGCGAACTCGGTGCCATCGTCGTTGACGCCGATCTCGCAACGGCGGATCTGCCGCGGGGGAGCGGTCCCGACCTCCACGACGTTCTCGCGGGGCGGGCGGACCCGCTCGAGGCGGTCGAGCCGATCGGATCGGTTCGCTTTCTCCCGTGCGGCCGAACGCTCGCCGGTGCCCGCGCATCGAACCTGGCGAGGCTCCCGCGGGTGGTCGATCGACTCGAGCGCGAGTGCGGTCGCGTCGTCGTCGACTGTCCGGCGGGACTCGCACGCGATGTCGGCGTCCAACTCGAGTGCGCCCACGTGTCGGTGTTGGTCACCGCACCGACCGAATCGGCGCTCGTCGACGCCGTTCGGACCTGACGCATCGCACTCGCGCTCGACACGCCGATCGCGTCGATCGTCCTCAACCGGGCGACAGGCGACGCGACCGATCGTCTCGAAAATCGCGTCGTACGGGAACTCGGTGCCCCGACCGCGGTGATCGAGGAATTATCGGCCGTCGACGAGGCGATGGAACAGCAGCGGCCGATCCGAGACGTCGATCCGGACTGTGCGGCGATCGACGCGTTCGAATCCGTCGCCCGATCGATCGAACGCTGTGAGCAGCGTCTCCCCGATCGAATCGGCGTTCGCTGACGCCGTATCCCCCTCTCTTCTCGAGTCGACCCCACTGAACGACCGACCGTCCGCGTCGTCACTCCGTATCCGGCTTCGTTTCGATCGGAACCGACTCCGGTCCGTCGAACGCGAGTTCGATCGTCTCCGTGAGCGCCCCCTCCGGACGAAACTTCGGGATCGACAGGTAGTGTTCGATGGTCGTCTCGGTTCCCGACTCGACCGTGCGAAGGTCGAAAACGGCGTCGACAGCGTGGATCGTCGCCGTCCGATTCGCCGGTCGATCCGTCCCGTTCAGACAGTGCAACAGGGCGACGCTTTCGCTCTCGATCAGTCGGTCTTTCAGGTCGTTCAGGAACGAGACGTACGCCGATCGATCGTGCCGCTCCAGTCCGTCCGCGAGATCGACGACGAGCGTCGCTCCGTCCGGTAGCTTGCGGACGTTTTCCATCGCCTCCTCGAGCGCGTCCGCCCCGTCGACGCGACGAACGGTCGGGTTTCCGGTCTCGACGGCCGCGGTCTCGATCGCTCGCCGAACGTTCGTCGCCGATCGTTCGGTCGAGAGATACAGCGTTCCGCGAGGGGCGGTCGCCTCGTAGAGCAGTTGCTCCGACTGACTGGCCGGTTCGGCGGTCAGTGCCGCGACGGAACCGGGTGCCAGCCCGCCGCCCAACCGCCGATCGAGAACGTCGATCCCCGTCGGCAGCAGGCCCTCGTCGTACGCGGGTGGCGTCCGGGCGGTTGCGTTTCGTGTTCGTAGCGTCTCGATGATCCCCTCGTAGGCCGCCGTCGTCTCCTCGTCCGTCAGGGGCGACTCCGCCTCCGGAACCACACCCAGTACCGGCACGCCGACCCACGATTCGACGGCCGTCGGCACCGCTTCGCACCTGTTCAGCACCGTCCCGAGCACCGGAACGTCGAGTCGGCGGGCCATCTCCACCGTCGTTTCGGCGGCGGCGAGACTGCGATTGCTGTCCGTCGTGACGACGATCACACCGTCGGCCGCCGACAGCGCGTCGGCGACGTCCGGACCCGCGCCGGACGGACAGTCGACGATCGTCTGTATCGAACCGGTCTCGAGTCGATCGAGCGCCGATTCGATCTCGAGTTTTTCGGCGGGCTCCGGTGCGGGAACGATACCGGCGTTCGACGTTCGCGGACTCACCTGCGCGATAGCCCGCACGTCTTCGTCCGACGAAAGCGTCGCAAGCGTCGGTTCGCGATCGACGCCACCGGCCACGTGCAGGTTCGGCAGCTGTCGATCGGCATCGATCGCGACGGCTGGCGTTCCGGTTCGTGCGAGTCCCTCCGCGAGTCCGAGCGTCGTTACCGTCTTTCCGCACCCGCCTTTCGCACCGGCGATGGCGATCATACCGGAAGTGGCGCGTCCTCCCTTTTGAACATGGACACGGTCGGCTGCGGTTGCACGCGCGACGTCGCCGCTACGGGTCCCGTTGGCCGCGGTTCCGATCACACTCCATACGCCGTCCTCGAGTTCCCGTCGGAACGGGTCCCGGTCGAACGGTTCGCTCGAGGCCGGTCACCGTCACAGGGCCAGCTCGATGATGCTGACCGTAACCGCGTACAGCACCATCGAGGTGACGAGCGCGCGTCCGACGTGGTAGCCAAAGAGCGCTCGATCCAGCCCGCTCCGGAGGGCGATCGAGAGCGGAACCAGAATGAAACACAGGGTAACCAGGTAGACGCCGACGACGATGGCGAGCGATTCGGCCGGGAAGGCGGCGGCCTCGACGTCCGCGCCCGCCATGTCTTCGCTCGCCATCATCGCGGCCATCCCGACCGTTGCGCCGGCCACCAGCGGTCCGAAGTACGCTGCCGTGTTGTCGAGCGTCCCCGTGACCTCCCGCAGGCTCCGTTTGGTCCTGGCTTCGACGTCGTCGAGTTCCTCGAGGTGGTCGGCCATCGAGACGATCGCTCGACCTGCGGGTTTCCCCTCGTCGGCGGCGATCGCGAGCAGTGCGGCCGTCCCTCGCGCCCGCGGGCTCGGGACCGCTCTGAGCGCGCCGTACTCGCCGAGAAACGCCGCCTCGACGCCCGCGTGAAGCCGTCGCTGAACGCCGGCAGCGTGCTCGAAGACCGCGCCCGTCTCGGCGGGAACGCGCTCGGCCGCGAGTTCGATCGCCGATTCGACGGATTCGCCTTCGGCGACCTGCCGACCGACGAGGTAGAGGGCGTCGGTGAGGTGCGCTTCGACGTCACGAACGTCGTTTCGAACCCGAAGGATGGGGCTGAAGACCGCCAGGAGTCCTACGCCGAGACCGACGCCGAGTCCGGTGATCGGAGCCAGGTGGGCCGGGCCGACCAGGGTCGTGACCGCGTACGTGCCCGCGCCGGCACCCACCCCCCACAGCCCGCGCAGCCAGAGCCGATCGGGGACGTTCGGATGACCGGAACCGACCTTCGGCGGCGGGAACGCGACCGGCCGACGGACGAGCAACCAGAGGCTCGCGGCGACGAGACACGCGGGAAGGACGACGTTGTATAGCAGGACGACGATCCAGATATTGATCGAGAACCCGACCATCGGTATCGCGGGGACGAGCGCGATCAGTGCCAGCGGGATCATGATCCCGAAGGCGAACAGCGCGGATGTCGGAGCGCGGATCGAGGCGGTGAAGTCCGCCATCTGATTCCGGGTGCCGTTGAGCACGGCCGCTAGCGCCCGGTCGAGTGTTCGCGCTCGCTCGCCCTCCGTCGCGTCCTGGGCGGTCGCGAGCAAGTGCGCTGACCGTCGCAACGCGGGGAACCACGCGGCCCACTCGTCGGCGAACGACAGCAGCCCCGTCTCCGCGGTCCCCATCGATCGGTCGACGTGGGCGCCGAGACTGTCCGACAGCGGTCCCGTCCCGGTTTCGGCGGCGAACCGGACCGCGCTCTCGAGCGCCGGCTGGACCTGCATTCGCAACACCGCGCGGCCGATAAGGTTCGGCGTGTCGCCGAGCGCTTCCGTTCGGCGGAACGCCGCCTGTAGATGCGGGAGCGAGTGCACCGCGTGAACCGCTGCGACGGGCGTTACGAGTACGAAAAACAGGACGAACGGAAGCGGTGCCGAGGTCACCAACAGCCCCACGGGTAGCAGTGCACCGACGATACCGGCCCCGTAACCCGCACGAACGATCGTCTCGTCGTCGTGTGGCGAGTCGATAAACGAGAGCGACTCGACGAGGCCGTCGCTCCCGTCGACGTCGTAAGGGTAGAGCGCGGCCAGATTCCGAATGAGCGCTGCCAGTACCGCCATCGCTCATTCACGCCCCCGGTCGGCGTACGCTGCGGCGACTTCGCGCGGACTCGTCCGGCCGTCGTCGGCGAGCCTCGAGAGCACCGTCGTTCGCTCTGCGATCGCCCGTCGCACCGCTGCGTACTCCTCGCTCGATCCGGTGAGCCGATCGACGATCCGGCTTTCGCCGCGATCGATTCGTCCGGTCGGGGCGGCCCGCTCGCCGTCCAGTTCGTACAGCGACTCGAACCAGATGTCGTCGTCGCTGGCGATCACCTCCTCGATTCTGGCCACCCGGCGCTCGCGTCCGTTCGGCGTCCGGTGTGTCTGGACGGTCACGACGAGATCCGTCGCTCCGAACGAGGACGGTTCGACATCGAGATCGGAGACGACCCGCTCGTAGACGTCCTCGGCACCGTCGCCGTGGATCGTTCCGAGGACGGCGTTCGCGTTCGCACCGACCCGCATCGCTTCGTAGAGGACGCGCGCTTCGTCGCCCCGAATCTCCCCGACGACGAGCGCCCCGTCGCCGAGCCTGAGCGCGGTCTCGAGCGCCTCGTCGGGCGTGATCTCCAGCCCGTCGCCGGTTCCGGTCCGCAGCGCTTGTACGTCCCGATCGACTGCCTGCAGCGGAGCCACCGGGAGTTCGGGCGTGTCCTCGATTACGACGGTTCGGGTGCCCGGGGGCAGTTCGTAGAGCAGGGTCGTCTTTCCCGATCCGCGCGTGCCAGCGATCAGCGCGGCCGCGTTCCGCTCGACGGCGACCGAGAGAAACGCCGCGACCGCCGCCGGCACGGTGCCGTTCGCGACGAGAGCGGGCAGCGTGAACCTGTCGTCGGCCTCCTCGCGGAACGCGAACGCGACGCCGTCCGCGACGGGATCGGTCACGCCGGCGACGCGGACGCCCGTTCCGTTCTCGAGAGCGGCCGTCGCGTGGACCGTCGGATTCGCCCGCGAAAACGCCCGGCCGCTGGTTCGCCGAACTCGAGAGGCGAGCGCCCGGGCACCGTCCGGCGTCAGGTGTACGTTCGTCGTCATCGACTCCCCGTCGACGACGATCCGGACCGGGTTCCGCGAGACCGGCGACGTCACGTAGACGTCCGTCACTCGCGGATCCGCGAACAGATCCTCGAGGATCCCATAGCCGCTCGTGTGCTTCGAGAGGACCCTCGTCAGCAACGGATTCGCCGGCTCGTCGGTGACGTACTCGATCGCACGCGATGGCGCACGATCGCCGTCGACGACGCCCTCGGCGATAGCCTCGTACCCCTCGAGAAGCTGGCGTCGCTCCGTTTCGGAGAGCGTTCCGTCGGCCACGTCGAGTACGTACAGCGGAACGCTATCCGGCCGCGCGTAGATTCGCGCCTCGCTCCCGGTCTCGAGCGTCCGGACGCCCTTCAGACGCGCCTCGTCGTCGAGGTCTCGATCTACGAAGTAGTGTCCGATGGTGAGGCCGACGGTCGATGTCAGCGCCGATTCGTATCCATCGATCCCGCTCGAGACGGCAATGAGACCGGACTCGACGGCGATATCCGCGATCGCCCCGATCTGCGTCTCCAGCTCCGCAGCGGCCTCGAGCGGACGCACAGCGCCGATCTCGGCCAGTCGCTCGTCGCGATCACCGAGCAGTTCGACGAACCGGCCGGCCGCACCGAGCAGTTCGACGCTTCGATCGCCGTACCGCCGCTCGATTCCGTTCGATCGAGTGACGATGCCCGCTGCCTCGCGATCGGTGAGCGCGTCGACGACGGTGCGACGACACGGCTCCGAACTCGCGAGTTCGCCGTCACAGTCGCCCGCGTCGACTACCAGCACCTCGCCCTCGAAGGAGACGCGGCAGGCACACGCCCCGCGCTGCTCGTCCTCGAGGAGCGATCCGAGTCCGAGTTCGTCGATAACCGATCGAAAGGAGCTTGCGACCCAATCCTGTGACATATCGGTACTGGCAGCGCGTTGTGATTTAAACTCACACCCGTCGGGCGACGATCACCGATGTTCCGTCTTCGTCTGCCACCAAAACGAGCGCGAGGCGGTGTTCGCCGGCCCCGCCGAGTTCGGTCGTCTCGTTCCCCTCGGGATCGTTCCAGACGATCCGCTCGTCGAGAACCGCCTCTCGAGTGGTGCCGTCCTCGAGAACGTACCTGGCGTGCGTGTAACCTCCGCTCTCGTACGGGACCAGTTCGAAGCGGTCGACCTCAGCGGTCGTCAGCGTGTCCCGCGGAAGCGTCATCTCGACGACGCGTCGGGGATCGGGGTGACCGTCGGGCGTCACCTCCTCGGTTTCGATCAGCGAGGTCGCCTTGTTGTCGATCGCCGCCAGACTCGCGTCGACCTGCCGCTCGCTGTTCATCGTCGCTGCCGCGTCGATGGCGGGGATAGAAATCGCGAGGAGTGCGATCGTCAACACCACTGCGAGCACGTATCGGATCACGGGAGTCTGGCGCGAAGCGACGCGAACAGGGTACTCGACTCGTCGTCCCCACGGATCGACGTCTCGCTCGATCCGTTGTTGTTCGTTTCTCCCCTGTTTTCCGGCGTCTCGAGGAGCGTCTCGGCGGTTGTTTCCGCATCACCGGGCGCTCCGAACGGGGCGTCGTCGGCCGTGGGTTCCGTCGTCACGGGAGCCGTCGAATCCGCGCCGCTCGCGGTGGCTCCGAACGCGCGGCCCGATCCGGCGATCCGACCGTCGACACCCGCTTCGTTCGGTGCACGGGGGGTCGTTCTCGCTCGGTCACCGTTGACGTCGTCGCGGTCTCGTCCGCCGTCGCGACTCCCTCGATCCGTGAGCGCTCGCTCGAGTTCGTCGATCCGGTACTCGAGTCGATCGACGTCGGCGATGGCCGCATCGGCTCGTCGCTCGACGTCCTCGTTGATCGACTCGACGTTCCCGACGAAACCGCCGATCGAACCGACCGCTCCGTTCAGCTTCGCGAGCCGTCGTTCGTGGTTCCCGACTCGGGAATCGAGGCGCTCGAGGTCCTCCGCGAGTGCAGCAAGATTCGCGAGTCGGTCGATCTCGGCGTCGCCGTCGACGACCGCACGCTCGACCGCGGATAGCCGCCGGTCGAGCCGCTCGATATCGCTCATGTCGCTCTTGGCCGACTCATCGTACTTAAACATCGGCCCGATCGGGAGCGCTCGAGTCGCCGAAACCGGTGGCGTCGGTCGTCAGTCGTCCGCGACGACGTCGCTCGCCCGGGGACTGTCACCGCCGTGTGGCGTATCTCGCGAACGAATCTGCGCCGAATGGACTGTCTCCGTCGCGTCGTCGACGATGACGACCTCGCCGGTCGACTCCGGAAGCCGATCCGAATCCGTCAGCGAGGCGTTCATGTACGTCGGCTGGGCGGCCCGGAGCGCGTCGAGGTCCGCTCGGGACGTCAACCGATGGGAGAGCAAAATATCGGACTGGGAGATCCCCACATCCGGGACGGCGCTCGGGCGTTGCGTCGCCGAGACGAGGCTCACGCCGGGCGCGCGACCCCGCGTCAGAATCGTTCGCAGCGCCGGTTCGGCGACGCCCTCGAAGAACGTGTGGGCCTCGTCTATCAACAGCCATGGGAGCCGATCGATCGCCTCGGTGACGCGTGCGCGATACAGCGCTTCACCAACGCCGCGACAGACGGCGTTCATCGGCGCGGGTTCGAGCCCGGAGACGTCGATGACCGTCGCTTCGGAACCGCCGAGTCCGGCGGCGTCGATGCCGTCCGCGTCGAAGACCGCCCACGCGTCGGCGAGCCGAAGGTGGTTGACCGCCGCCCGTCTGTCGGCGGTCGGGGCGTCGGCGGACTCGACGTGGGCCGCCATCCCCTCGAGCGTCGATTCCTCCTGTGAAGCCTGCCAGAGGACCCCTCCCGCGCCGCTCTCCGGTGAGAGGCCGAGCAGCGCACACCACGATCGGGGATCGAGCGACGTCGGTGCGACGGCCGGATTGTCGACGATCGTTGCCGGGACGCCTTCACCGGGGGTCGACGTCGCGAGCGTGTCGAACACGCCCATCGGGTCGATTATCACCGGTGCGACGCCGGCCGCTCGAGCGAGGCCCTCCGCCAGCACGCCCATCGTGTAGGACTTCCCGTAGCCGCGCTTGCCCACGATCAACATCGCGTGCGGGCCGTCGAAATCGATGTGAAGTGGTGCTCCCTCGCTTCCGTCTCGAGCCCGATACGCACCGAGCCGCCCGACGGGGCCGCTCTCGAGGTCGTCACCGCGACCGAGTACGAAACTCATACCGGATACTCGCCGCGCCTTTCGATTTGAACGCTCAGTCTAACGTTTAAGTTGGAAGGCGGATCCAAGCGGGGGTATGCTTCCGAACAGTTTGCTACCGGACCGTTCCGATCGGTCGGATCGGTCCGCCAGGCCGCTCCGTTCGCGGTCGTCGTTCGCTCGGGACGACCGTGCGATCGAAGGCCTGCCGATCCGACTCGTGATCGCACTGGTCGTCGGTGTGGCCGCGCTGGCGTTGATGCTGAATATGCTCGGGACGATCGGTTCCGTTGGCGACACCGAAGTGGATGTTGAAATAACCAAGGGACAGGTCGTAGAGAACGGGGAAGAAGAAGACATCACGATCGAAGTCATCGACGAGAACGGCAACTACGTGGACGACGCGACCGTTCTCATCTCGTCGGGATCCGCTCAACTCGAAGGCACGTTAGACCAGAATACCGCTGACTCCTCGGAAGAGTACGAAGCGAAGTTCGAAGACGTCTCTGAACACGGGCTTCGTGCCGATCAGGACAAGGGGACGCTCGAAATCGATGTGGTACCGCCGTCGGATAGCAGCTATATCGACGAGCAGCCGAACTCGGAAATCATCGTCGTCCAGGATCGAAATTGACGCTCGAATCTCCGTCCAACACTACACGAGAATCTCGGGACACACTACGTCTTCGGGACCGATACCGACGCGAGCGAGACGATTCCACTTCGACACTTACAGTCAGCTATGAACGACGGAAGGACGAATCAGCTATACCCCGAAAACGGGACTCGGTTTGGTTTGGATAGTAACACCCGGGAAGAAATGACGGTAACGAACTCGAGAGCGGGCGAACAGCGGTTTCGAGAGCATCGCGCGAGGTGGCGATGATTCCACCGCTCGTGACGCCCGTCGAGATTCTCACTGGTGTGTCGCTCGCCCTCGTGTTCGGCACTGTCTCCGCGGCAGTCGTCGGTTGTATCGGCTTCGCAACCCGTTACGTCGGCAACGAGACGATCCCGCCGGCCGCGGGAGGTGCGGCAACCCTCGCGATCACCGGCACCGGCTTGTACGCCGCGGCCGCCGTCGACCTGAGCACGGTCCAGTCCGGGCTGTTCCTCGGCGCGGGGCTCAATTTCCTTCTCGGCGTGTACGCGACGAGTCGGGGAAGCCGACTTGCTGCCGACCTGCCGCGTACCGCCGCTGGCTCGGTCGAACGAACGCAACCACTTGCGGCGGACGCGATCGACGCGGTCGACGCAGTCGGACAGGTCACGGTCCGTTCGAGCGGCGCGGTTCGGGAGCTCGAGGGATATCCGCCGCTCGGTCCGGAACTCCGAGCCACACTCGAGGACGGCGCGTGGCGACTCCCCGTGGATCTCCCAGTGTCGGCGCTCGAGACGCGTCTCGAGGACAAACTACGGATGACCCACGACCTCGAGGCGGTATCCGTCGCTATCGACGGGCGGGGACGAGCGACGATCACCGCAGCGCCGCCGGCGAACGGTATCGCGAAACAGGTGCCCGAAGGATGGCGCGCCGTCTCGATCCGGGCGCTCCTCCCCACGGGACTGGCACCGGGTGACGACATTCTCGTCGCCACCGGCTCGGAGACGGTCCCCGGAACGGTGCTCGATGAGACCGTCGACGCGGTCGCCGATGGCGGTCACGTTGATATCGACTCGAGCGCGCCAGACAGCACTTGGGGCGACGATCGATCCGAAGAAAGGGGCGGTTCGCTCCCGATCGATGCCGCGACGAGCGGCGGCGATGGATGCGTTACCCTCGCCGTCCCAACAACCGAGGCGGAACCCCTTCTCGAGACCGATCGAGCACGGATCGTCGTCAAGCCGCGCGGAGTCACCCCGAACTCGCTGCGATTTCGCTGCTCGAGCGAGATGGCACGTCGATTCGGCGGGTGACGGTGACCGAAGCGGTGCTGGACGCTGTTTCCGCGGACGAGGGCGAGATCGACGTCTTCGCGATCCGGAAGGCGGATCTGAGCGCCGACGACCTGACGTCCGAGCACGAGTGGCGGTTCGAGCCGGAGCGGGACGCGCTTCCGATCGGCACCGAGGCGTTCCTCCTCGGTCCCGACGCAGGGGGGATCGGACCCGAACCGGACGAACGGGAACCGCCGGTGCTCGAGGGGAGTCACTGAGATGACGACCGCAGTCGCACTCGAGACGATCGGCGCGGTACAACCGCTGCAAAACGGCGCGGAGGTCGGTGGCAACGCGACGCTCGAGTGGACACGAACGGCGCTGCTCGGTATTCTCGGGTACGGATTATTGGCGGGCATCGGAGCGCTGGCGGTCGCGTTCGCCTATCGAGCACTGACCGTTCGCGAACTCCCGATCGGACCGGCCGCCCTCGTCGGTCTCGCGCTGCCGACGGGGTGGCTCTCCGCGGAGGCGATTCGCCACGGCGAGGTCATCGCCGACTCGCCGTTGATCCACTACACGTCCGGGACGTTCTTCCTCGGGGTCCTGTTCGCCGGCACCGTCGCTGCGAGCGGCGGTCACCGTCTCGGCGATCGCCTCGCGTGTGGCGCGTACGAGATCGCGAAACTCGATGCGGGCGGGCAGATCGCGGATCTCGTTCGTTCGGCCGGCCTCGCCATCACCGTCACGCTTCCGCCGTCGGTCGACGACGCCGAAGGCTACCCGCCCGTCGACGACTCCGTCAAACGGGAGCTGGCGGGCAAAGAACTCCGGCTTCCGAGCGGGCTGTCGATTGCGGAACGCCGATCGAGAGTGACGGCTCGGATCGAATCCGATTACGGTCTCGGGTACGTCCGCGTCGAACTCACTGAGGATGGTACCGTCTCGACTATCACAGTCGGCGACCGGCGAACCGGTATCAGTCCCTCGCTGGGGCCGAACCGCGCCGCGGTCGCGATTTCGGGTCCCCCTCTGCCGACGGCGAGCGCTGGCGATCCGGTCGATGTCTGGACGTGCGGCGACTCGAATCGACTCGTTGCGACGGGGCGGCTGCGAGCGAGTGCCGGCCCAGTGACAACGCTGATCGTCGATGCGGAGGACGCGGACGCGTTCGAGCGCGGCGAACGATACCAGCTTACGACGCGTCCGGAGACGCGTAGCGACGCCAACGCGCTCGTTTCCGCGATCCGATTCGCTGACGAGACGGTCGTGGCGATCACGGTCGAGGACGGCGGGCCGCTCGAGAGCGAGTTCGTCGGCTGGGTTCCCGGAACCGTCCTCGCGATCGATCGCGGCACTGCGGTGCTCTCGCTGCCGGCGGAGAAGGTCCCACTGGAGGCCGGTGATACGGTCTACGTCTTCGGAACGCCGCTCGAACTCGAGTCACTTTCGACGGGGCTCGAGGCACAGCCGGTATCCGACGCGGGGACGTACAGCCGGTAACTGCGGAGGATCGGTGCTGTCGCGTCGATGAGCAGCGGTCCACCACTCGTTGCACGATAAGGGAACAACTTTCGGGCCGCTCGCGTACAGATCACGTATGTCCGAACTTCACGCTGCTTCCGAGACGGCTATTCGCCAGTGTCTGGCCCTCGAGAGCGACGAATCCTGTGCGATCATTACGGACGACAAGCGCGAACCGATCGGCGAGGCGCTGTACGAAGTCGCCCGCGATATCACCGACGACGCAGCTATCGTCCGGTATCCGCCGGGCGAGACCCACGGCAGCGAGCCACCCGCTCCCGTCGCCGCAGCGATGGCCGGTGCGGACGTCGTCCTCGCGCCGACGACCAAGAGCCTGAGCCACACCCGCGCTCGCACCGAGGCCAACGAGGCGGGAGCCCGCGTCGCGACGCTTCCGGGGATCACGGAGGCCGTCTTTACGACTGGGCTGGACGCCGACTACGACTCGATCGCGGCCCACTGCGAGGACGTCCGTACGCAGGTTGCCGGCGCTGACGAAATCCGCGTAACGACCCCCGCCGGCACCGACATCACGTTCGGGATCGGCGACCGGGAGTGGCTCTCGGACACCGGGATCGTTCACGAGCCCGGGCAGATGTCGAACCTTCCTGCCGGAGAGGTGTTCGTCAGTCCCGAAACCGCAACCGGCACCTTCGTCGTCGATGGAACGATGCGTCCCCACGGGCTGCTCGAGGACGGGCAAACGCTGACGTTCGAGGTCGAAGACGGCTTCGTCACGCACATTTCGGACGACGAGATTCGCGAGACGGTCGAGGGCGCAGCCGAAGACGTCGGCGACGCGGCGTACAACCTCGCGGAACTGGGAATCGGAACGAACGTGGCCGTCACCGAACTCGTCGGCTCCGTCCTCCTCGACGAGAAGGCTGCCGGAACCGTTCACATCGCGATCGGGGACAATGCGGGAATCGGCGGCGAGACGGAAGCGCCGATCCACCTCGACGGAATTTTGCGGGAACCGACCGTCTACGCCGACGGCAACCCGATCGACCTTCCCGACGCGTAGTCGGACGTCGAGCGGCGTCTGCGCCGGGCGAACGATAGCGGAGTGTAACGCGGTGTCGGCCCGATTCCAAGTTCAATCGCCTTTTAGGCACGTACCGTTTACAGCGTGTTATGACCGATATTCCGGACCGCGTTCCCACGCCGTGTCCGTCCTGTTCGCCGGACCTCGAGACGGTCCACGAAGTGTTGACGGTGACGGAAGGCGGCGGCACCGTGACAGTCCGCTGTAGCGACTGCGGCCACGTTCACAAGATTCAGCCCGAACAAGAGCGCGAGGTAACGCTCGACGTCGTCGTCTCCCAGGAAGGAGAGTCTTTCACCGCGAACGTTACGACTCCCGAAGGCGAGACCATCGAGACCGGCGACGAGTTCATTCTCGAGACCGACGAGGTTCTGTCGACGGTCCGCGTCACGAGCCTCGAACTCGACGGACAAAAGCGCAGAGAGGCGGCCGTCGTCGACGACATCGAAACCGTCTGGACGCGCGAGGTCGACAACGTCGCCGTCAACGTCACCGTTCACCCCCAGGACGGCTCGAGAAACGACAGTCGGAGTATTACGGTCCACGTGCCCGGCGACTACGAGTTCGAGGTCGGGACGACCGAGGAGTTCGGCGACGACGAGTTCGAAATCGACGCCTTCGTCGTGCGCAAGGACGCCTCTGGCTATCACCGGGATCGCTACGAAGAAGGCGGCGACACGGTCCTCGCGAAGGACGTCAAACGGGTCTACGCCTACGACGAACAGAGCACCGCGTGGTCGGCCTGGTAGCGCCGACCGCTCGCTACGCCGGGACCGATCGTCTGTTCGAACGCCGATCCACCGCCCGGCATTCGCTGCCCACAGGCTATTGCCGCCGAGACGCTACCTTTCGCCACTCATGTCCGATAGCTACGAGGCCGAACGCGAGCGGATGGTCCGGACCGTCGCACCGCGCGTCGACGACGATCGGGTCCTCGAGGCCCTCGAGTCGGTCCCCCGCCACGTCTTCGTCCCGCCCGTTCGCCGAGACCGGGCCTACGAGGACCGGCCCCTGCCGATCGGAGACGGCCAGACGATCAGCGCTCCCCACATGGTCGCGATCATGACCGACGTGCTCGACCCCGAACCCGGCGAAAGCGTCCTCGAGATCGGTACCGGCTGTGGCTATCACGCCGCAGTCACCGCCGAACTCGTCGGCGAGGAGAACGTTTACAGCGTCGAATACAGCGATGACCTCGCCGAGGATGCCCGGAAGCGACTCGCCTCGGTCGGCTACGACGGCGTGTCGGTCCGAGCCAGCGACGGCCGCGAGGGCTGGGCCGAACACGCTCCCTACGACGCCGTCTACTTCACGTGTGCGGCCGCGACCTTTCCCAGCCCCGTCGTCGAGCAGGTCCGCTCCGGCGGACAGCTTCTTGCACCGATCGGGACCGGATTCCAGACCCTCGTCGAGGCGACGAAACGCGAGGATGGGAACCTCGACCGAACCGAGCACGGCGGGGTTCGGTTCGTCGAAATGCGAGGCGGATAATCGCCCGCAGTGACGCCGGGCCGCGCAAGCGCGTCATTGATAACAACCGGTGCGATATCTCGAGTATGGACCCCGCGGTATTGCGAGAGGACATGGTCGACGGCCTCGAGTCTACCGCCAGGGACGTCCTCCACGACGAGGGCGTTGCCGTTGCGATGCGTGACGTCCCTCGCCACGAGTTCTTCGAAGACGAACGCTCGGCCTACGCCGACCGCGAGCACGACGCCCTCGGGACTCGCGTGCTCGCGCCGAGCACCGTCGCCCGATTGCTTCAGGCCCTCGCCCTCAAGGACGACGACGAGGTGCTGATCGTCGGCGCTGGTGTCGGCTACACGGCCGCCGTCGCGGCCGAACTCGTCGGTGAAACGAACGTCCACGCCGTCGATATCTCCCGGCCGCTCGTTCTCGAAGCGCGCCAGAATCTCGCCCGAGCGGGCTACGACGGCGTATTCGTCGACCGTCGCGACGGGGCAACGGGCCTCCCCGAGTACGCGCCGTTCGACCGGATCCTGCTCGAGGCTGCCGCCGTCGATCCGCCGCGGGCGCTACTCGAGCAACTAGCGACCGGCGGTCGACTGGTCTTTCCTCGCGGAACCCAACGCCAACGACTCGAGGCGGTTTCGGATGACGGCGACCGAACCCGGTTTGGGGCCGTGTCGTTCGAGCCGTTGTTGGTCGAGGGCGAACAGGCGGGCGCCGTCGAACGCAACCGAACGGACCGCGAGGACATGGAGCACGCACTGCGCCGTTCCGAATCCCGTCGGGGATGGGAACACGAGTGGATCGAGTGGGAGGAATCGGTCGATTCACGGTGACCGTGTCCGTACTCGGTTACTGAACCAGGCGACTGCCGTTCGTTCTGTTCCGGCACTATCGACTTGCGTCGGTCCCCTCGAGCCAGTTGAAGACGGTTTTCCGGCTACGGTTGCTGGTGCTCGATACACAATGCCGACGAAAAGTGGGGGTGGGGGGATTGGGGGTGGCGACAGAGTATCACAGATCGCCACTTACCCGTACGAACTGGCGCGAGTTAACTATGGTCACTAACTGATTAGTAGTTGCCTACATTCTAATCTAATCAATTAGTAATCCTCCGGAGACCGCTGAACCATCGTCGTAGACGGTAAGTCGCTCCGTCGTCAGAGCGCGAGGTCCGAACGGGATCGAACTGCCTCGCCCCCTTCCTGTGTCGATACGTCGATGACTCCAGGGGAGAGTTAGTTTTCGTCCGTGGATCGATCGGAGAATCGGGCGGCGATAACGATCGCGGATCGTCGATTACTGAACAGGGATGTGGTAACCACACCTCCTCATCGTGTGGCCGTTGTTCGACTCGCTTCCGCTCTACTCAGACTCCCCGTCGAACGCCAACGCGACGAGCTTTCGTTCCGCTGCTCGCAGGTGGTAGTGATAGGTCGGCGGCGATATCTCGAGGGCGTCCGCGAGGTCCTCTCCGGTACTCTCGCGCGGCCACTCGAAGAACCCACTGTAGTGGGCTACCTGTAGTGCTTCGAACTGCTTGGCCGTGAGTCGGTCCTCGAGATGCGTATCGAGTTGCCGGGCCGTCCGTGTGCTGGTCGTCTCGCGTCGCGCTTCCAGTTCCGTCTCGGGGTATCGCTCTCTGATCGCCTCGACCAGCGATCGGGGTTCGACCTGCTGGGGGACCTCGAGAACGAGCGTCGTCGTCCCGTCTTCGCCCGTTGCCCTCCGCAATTGGACATCGTAGGTCCGCAAAACGTCCAGGAACGGCGACGAGGTAACCGTCAGTTCGAACAGAATTTCGTCGTCGCCCTCCGATACGGCCGAGAGTGTTTCGACCGACGCCCACTGATCCAGCGACGTGAGATCCGTTTCCCGCGGGGTGCTGACGAACACGCCGACTTCGTCATCTCGGTCGATTATCCCCTCGATAGCGACCGGTCCGTCGGCCCGCTCGGCCAGCCGGTTCAACAGCAGTCGCGAGTCGTGACACGCGAGTTCGAGTTCGAGTCGGCTATCGGTTACCATCGCCCGCGTACGTTCGACCGACCGGATCGCGTGGCCGATCGTCTCGCCGAGTTCACCGAGCACCGCTCGCTCGCTGTCACCGATGGAGTCAGCTCCGGCCACGTGGACGAGTAACACGCCATAGCGCCGCTCGCTGTCGACGAGGGGAACCGCGAGTATCGTCTGGTAGCCGTAGGTCAACGCCTCCTTCCGACGCCCGTCCCACCCGTCGGCTTCGAGGACGTTCCGGACGACCTGGACTTGTTCGGCCTCGAGCGTGTCCCTGATCAACCGGATTTCGGGAGCGTGGTCGCCGTCCTCGCGAACGCGATCGATAAACGCCGCGTCGACGCCAGCCCACGCCGTCGGCTCGGGTGGAGTGTCGTCGCTCGAGGCGATCCAGGCGAAACGGTACCGCTCCGTGTCGGCCAGTCTCTCACAGGCATGCGTTTCGATCTCGGTCCGTGTCGAGGCCTGTGCGACCCCGTGGTTGATCTCTCGAACGATCTCGTTGGTGTGATTGAGTCGCGTCAACTCCTCGTTTTGCCGGGTCAACGTCCGATCGTGTTCCCGAAGCAGTTGCTCGCGTTCCGCGCGATCCAGCGCTGCTTCGGTGTTCGCCGCCAAAATATGCAGCAACTCCGTCATTGTCTCGTCGAAGCCGTCGTCGTCTTCGGTCCCCGCGACCAACACGCCGTGGGTCCCGAGCGGGACGATCAACTCGTTCCGACTCACCGTCTTGGCGTTCTCCGGATCCCGCGTTACGTCCTCGTAGTAGGCGCTTTCCCCCTCCGAAAACACGTCCCAGATATGCCCTTCGCCGTGCTCGAAGCTCAGCTTCGGATCGACGAGCTCTTGCGACTCTCGCGTCGATGCCGCGTGCTCGAGCGTCCCCTCCGTCGGCTTGAATGCGTACGCCACGGCGACGGACACGTCGAGGATTTCGCCCGCCGTATCGACCGCCGATTGGTATATATCGCGTTTCGTGCCCGCTCGCATCAGATCTCGCGTCGTCTCGTGTAACGTCGCCAGCGTCCGTTCGTACCGGCGCTCGCTCTCGCGGAGTTCCGTTTCGGTCCGGTACTGGGCGACCGCGTTCGTGATCTGGTTTGCGAGCAGGGCGTACTGCTCCTTTCCCGACTCCTTCTGGAGGTACTGGGTCACGCCCGCCGCGATCGCTTCGCTGGCGATTTCCTCGGACCCGCGACCGGTAAAGAGAATAAACGGAAGGTCCGGATCGCTCTCGCGGACTCGCTCGAGCAGTTCGAGCCCCGTTATCTTCGGCATCTCGTAATCACTGACGACACAGTCGATCGAACGCGCCTCGATGGCCTCGAGGGCCGTCTCGGCGTTCGTCGCCGACTCGGCGACGATCGAGTCGCGCTGGCGCTCGAGCATCTCGCCGACGAGGTCGGCGAAACCCGGTTCGTTATCCACGATGAGGACGGTAATCGGGTTCGTCATTGGTTAGCGTCGGGGCAGCGGTCGGTGGGTCGGTCGTCTGTCGATGAGTGATGGAGTAGGCACTAAGTAATTAGCGTTTTTTTTTTCGACAGTGGTTACAGTTCGGTCGCTAGTGACCTTCGTTGTACGGTGTGACCGAGTCAGGTATCTTTCCGCCGAACTCGTACGCTTCGGCCCAGTTTATCGATGGATTGTCGATCCAGTAGAACGTCTCCATCTCCGGATAGTAGACCAGAAATGCGTCGATAGCTCCGTGATACGTCCGTTCGTGATATGCACCGTCTTTCGTCGTTTGAGAGTGAGTATTAAAGCGCATCGTCTCGTCCTTGTTCGGCCAGCCTGTCTTGCACTGTAGACGATAGAGGTCGCCACCGTCGTCGACTACGAGGTCATACCTGTCGTTATCCCCGAAGGGGATCTAGACACTGTACCCGGACTCGATTAATTTCGAAAGCGCTCTCGACTCGGTTTCATCGCCGATATCCTTCGAGTTACGCATACGGCAGTTGCTCCCGTAATCAAATAAAAACCGTCGGCTGTCGAACTTCGACCGCTGGTTAGTTCAAATCCCTTGGTCCGTTTTTCGAGGAATAGCGACTCGCTTCGCTCGTCGGTTAGTTCCTCGAAGAAGCGCCCGAGGCGGGATTTGAACCCGCGTCACAACCGTGACAGGGTTGTATGATGGGCCACTACACCACCCGGGCTGCCTGCACTCGTTCGTTTCCCGGTAAAACTCTTAAGGGTTGTGTTCCAACTTTCAGTCAATCGGATTATGATAACGCGTTGGCGATCTCCGCTACTGGGTATTCGCGACCGGCGATTTCGATCGCTCAGGGGTTAATTCCTCGAAGAAGCGCCCGAGGCGGGATTTGAACCCGCGTCACAACCGTGACAGGGTTGTATGATGGGCCACTACACCACCCGGGCAACCTGCATTACATCGTTTCCCGCTGGGAGTATTAAGGCTTTTCAATCGATCACCGTGTGGTACGGTGAATCGAGCCACGAACCGCCCTCGAGCCACACCTGTGGTACAAATTGTCATGACCCACAAGGAATTTAACTGATACCGGGCTACTGTCGAATGTGATCGGTACTTCCGGTCAGGCTTGCCCGGTCGGTTAGCCCTGCTTCTGGATCGAGTTAGTAACCGTTAAATGCGTCCCGCCGCTAACTACCTGTAGTATCTCGTGACAGCCGCTTCTCTCCCGATAGCCCACACGCACACCAACCTCAACACATGGTAGACGTAAGCCAACACGAACTCGTACCGGAGCATACCGTCCTCGACGATGACGTCCTCGAGGAGGTCCTCTCCGAGTACGATATCGACCGTACAGACCTGCCCAAAATCAAGCGCAACGATTCCGCCCTGCCGGACGAGGCGGAAATCGGCGACGTCATCAAGATCGTTCGGAACTCACGGACAACCGATCAGGCAGTCATATACCGCCTCGTGGTGGAATAAATGGCAATTGAACTCAACAGAGAAAAACGACGGGACATTTCGCGCGAATACTTCTCCAGGGAACGCCTCGCCGAACACCACTATCGCTCGTTCAACTCATTTCTCAACCGGGGAATGCAGCGGGTCGTCGACGAGAAGGAGACGATCGATACGGATATCGGCGACAAGGAAGGCGAGGAACCGGTCCACGTCGAATTAGGCGACGTCCGCGTCGTCACGCCCCGCGTTCGGGAAGCCGACGGGTCGGAAGAACTGCTCTACCCGCAGGAGGCCCGCCTCCGGAACATCACCTACTCCGCACCCGTTTTCATGGAGATGTCCATCGTCAAGGGCGAGGAAGGCGACGAGCGCGTCGTCGATTCGACCGAGACGAAGATCGGTCGGATGCCGATCATGGTCGGCTCCGACAAGTGTAACATCGCTGGCTTCTCCGACGAGGAACTCATCGAGATCGGTGAGGATCCCGCCGATCCCGGCGGCTACTTCATCGTTAACGGCTCCGAGCGCGTGCTGATGACCAGCGAGGACCTCGCACCGAACAAGATCCTCGCGGAGTACGACACCAAGTACGGCGACGAGATTCAGGTTGCCAAAACCTTCTCCCAGCGCCGTGGCTACCGCGCGCTCGTGCTCTGCGAGCGAAACCGCGAGGGACTGCTCGAGGTGTCGTTCCCGTCGGTTTCGGGCTCGATCAACTTCGTCACGCTCGTTCGGGCGCTGGGCCTCGAGAGCGACGAGGAGATCGTCCACAAGGTCTCGAACGACCCCGAGGTCGTCAAGTACATGCTCGAGAACTTGGAGGAAGCCGAGGTCCAGAGCGAGGAGGAGGCCATCGAGGAACTCGGAAAACGCGTCGCTTCGGGCCAGGGGAAAAACTACCAGCTCAAGCGGGCGAACTACGTTATCGACCGCTACCTCCTGCCACACCTTCACGAGGAGGGCGTCGAGGAAGAAGACGTTCGGATCAACAAGGCCCACTACCTCTGCCGGATGGCGGAGGCGTGTTTCGAACTCGCACTCGGTCGGCGCGAGTCCGACGACAAGGACCACTACGCCAACAAGCGCCTGAAGGTCAGCGGCGACCTCATGAAGGACCTGTTCCGGACCGCACTGAACAAGCTGGCACGGGACGTAAAGTACCAGCTCGAGCGCGCCAACATGCGAAACCGGAACCTCTCGGTTTCGACCGTCGTTCGGTCCGACGTGCTCACGGAACGTCTCGAGCACCCGATCGCGACGGGGAACTGGGTCGGCGGCCGATCCGGCGTCTCGCAGCTGGTCGACCGGACGGACTTCATGGGGGTTCTTTCCCACCTCCGCCGACTCCGTAGTCCGCTCTCTCGGTCCCAGCCGCACTTCGAGGCGCGGGACCTGCACGCGACCCAGTGGGGTCGCATCTGTCCCTCCGAGACGCCGGAGGGGCCCAACTGTGGGCTGGTGAAGAACTTCGCGCAGGCGATGGAGCTCTCACAGAACGTCGAGGACGAACAGGGACTCAAACGCGAACTGGCATCGATGGGCGTCGAGGGCATTCCGGGTCTCGAGGGCATCGAACGATCAACATCGACGGCAGACGACTAATACAATGAGCAGCCAACAACGAGAAGCCAAAGTCTACGTCAACGGGTCGCTGGTGGGGACGCATCCCGATCCGCACGAACTGGCAGCACAGATCCGCGAAGCGCGCCGTATCGGCGACGTCAGCGAAATGGTCAACGTCTCGGTCAAAGACCGAACCCGCGAAGTCATCGTCAACGCCGACGCCGGCCGCGCGCGGCGACCGCTCCTGGTCGTCGAGGACGGCGAGCCACGAATCTCCGATCAGGAGATCGAGGCGCTGCAAAACGAGGACCTCGAGTTCGAGGATCTCGTCGATCACGGCTACATCGAGTTCATCGACGCCGAGGAGGAAGAGGACATCCTCGTCGCCGTCGACGAGGACGATCTCACGGAGAAACACACGCACCTCGAGATCGACCCGCAGCTGATCTTCGGGATCGGTGCGGGGATGATTCCGTACCCCGAACACAACGCCAGCCCGCGCATTACGATGGGTGCAGGGATGGTCAAGCAGTCGCTGGGGCTGCCGTCGGCGAACTACCGAATCCGGCCCGATACGCGCCAGCACCTGCTGCACTACCCGCAGCTCTCGATGGTGAAGACCCAGACGACCGAACAGATCGGTTTCGACGACCGTCCTGCAGCACAGAACTTCGTCGTCGCCGTGATGAGCTACGAGGGGTTCAACATCGAGGACGCACTCGTCATGAACAAGGCGTCCGTCGAACGCGCGCTCGCGCGCTCGCACTTCTTCCGAACCTACGAGGGCGAGGAACGCCGCTATCCCGGCGGTCAGGAAGACCGATTCGAGATTCCCTCCCAGGACGTTCGCGGTGCTCGCGGCGAGGAAGCCTACGCGCACCTCGACGAAGACGGCCTGGTGAATCCGGAAACGACGGTCGACGAGAACTCCGTCCTGCTCGGCAAGACCTCCCCGCCACGGTTCCTCGAGGAACCCGACGACATGGGCGGACTCTCGCCCCAGAAGCGACGCGAGACCTCCGTTACCATGCGCTCGGGTGAATCCGGCGTCGTCGACACCGTCACGCTGATGGAAGGCGAGGACGGCTCGAAGCTCTCGAAGGTCTCGGTGCGCGACGAGCGGATCCCCGAACTCGGGGACAAGTTCGCGAGCCGACACGGTCAGAAGGGGGTCGTCGGTCACCTTGCCCCGCAGGAGGATATGCCCTTTACCGAGGATGGGGTCGTACCCGACCTCGTGCTCAACCCGCACGCACTCCCCTCGCGGATGACCGTCGGTCACATCCTCGAAATGATCGGCGGCAAACTCGGTGCGATGGAAGGACGCCGCGTCGACGGGACGCCGTTCCTCGGCGAAGACGAGGACAAACTCCGCGGCGGCCTCGAGGACGCCGGCTTCAACTCCGCGGGGAAGGAAGTCATGTACTCCGGCATCTCCGGGGAGAAGATCGAGGCCGAAATCTTCGTGGGGATCATTTTCTACCAGAAGCTCTACCACATGGTCTCGAACAAGCTCCACGCCCGTTCGCGCGGGCCGGTGCAGGTTCTCACTCGCCAGCCGACGGAGGGTCGCGCCCGCGAGGGTGGACTTCGTATCGGGGAGATGGAACGGGACGTGTTCATCGGTCACGGTGCCGCGATGACGCTGAAAGAACGACTGCTCGACGAGTCCGACCGCGAGTTCATCCACGTCTGCGGGCAGTGCGGGATGAGCGCGGTCGAGAACGTCGAACAACGGCGTGTCTACTGCCCGAACTGCGACGAGGAGACCGATATCCACGAGATCGAGATGAGCTACGCGTTCAAGCTCTTGCTCGACGAGATGAAGGCGCTGGGTATCGCGCCGCGACTCGAACTGGCAGACGCCGTCTAAGCCACCACCATGCAAAACAGCACACCAAAAGACATCGGATCGATCAACTTCGGGCTCATGGAGCCCGAGGAGTATCGGGAGATGAGCGCGACGAAGATCATCACCGCCGACACCTACGACGACGACGGCTTCCCCATCGACATGGGACTGATGGACCCGCGGCTCGGGGTCATCGACCCCGGCCTCGAGTGCAAAACCTGTGGGAAGCATTCGGGTTCGTGTAACGGCCACTTCGGCCACATCGAACTGGCCGCGCCGGTCATCCACGTCGGCTTTACGAAGCTCATTCGACGGCTCCTGCGAGGTACCTGCCGGGAGTGCTCGAAGCTGCTCTTGACGGAGGACGAACGCGACGAGTTTCGGACGGACATCACGGAATCGCGCAAGCTCGGCCGCGATCTGAACGACGTAACCAAGGCCGCCATCCGGCAGGCCCGAAAGAAGGATCGCTGTCCGTTCTGCGGTGAGATTCAGTACGACATCGATCACGAGAAGCCAACGACGTACTACGAGGTCCAGCAGGTCCTCACGAGCGAGTACTCCCAGCGTATCGCGAGTGCGATGCAGGGCGACGAGGAGGAGGGTATCGAGCGAACGACGCCGGACGAACTCGCCGAGCAGACCGATATCGAACTCACACGAGTCAACGAGATTCTCTCGGGATCGTTCCGGCCGCGCGAGAGCCAGCGGAAGGCTATCGAGAAGGCCCTCGATATCGACCTCACGGAGGAGGACACGAACAAGCTGATGCCGAGCGACATCCGGGATTGGTTCGAGAACATTCCGGACGAGGATATCGAAGTACTCGGCATCGACTCGGACCGGTCCCGCCCCGAGTGGATGATCCTGACGGTGCTTCCCGTTCCGCCCGTTACCGCACGCCCGTCGATCACACTCGACAACGGGCAGCGCTCCGAGGACGACCTGACTCACAAGCTGGTCGACATCATCCGGATCAACCAGCGGTTCATGGAGAACCGTGAGGCGGGAGCTCCGCAGCTGATCATCGAGGACCTCTGGGAACTGCTGCAGTACCACGTCACCACCTTCATGGACAACGAGATTTCGGGGACGCCGCCGGCCCGCCATCGGTCGGGACGGCCGCTCAAGACGCTCTCCCAGCGCCTCAAGGGGAAGGAAGGTCGCTTCCGTGGTTCCCTGTCCGGCAAGCGTGTGAACTTCTCTGCGCGTACCGTCATCTCGCCGGACCCGACGCTCAGCCTGAACGAGGTCGGCGTCCCGGATCGGGTCGCAACGGAGATGACCCAGACGATGAACGTCACCGAGCGCAATCTCGAGGACGCCCGACGGTTCGTTTCGAACGGACCGGAGGGCCATCCCGGCGCGAACTACGTACGCCGACCCGACGGCCGCCGACTGAAGGTAACCGAGAAGAACTGCGAACAGCTCGCGGAGAAGGTCGAGGCCGGCTGGGAGGTCAACCGCCACCTCATCGACGGCGACATCGTTATCTTCAACCGCCAGCCGTCGCTCCACCGGATGTCGATCATGGCCCACGAGGTCGTGGTCATGCCGTACAAGACGTTCCGACTCAACACCGTCGTCTGCCCGCCGTACAACGCCGACTTCGACGGCGACGAGATGAACATGCACGCCCTCCAGAACGAGGAGGCCCGCGCCGAAGCGCGCGTTCTCATGCGCGTCCAAGAACAGATCCTGAGCCCGCGTTTCGGTGAGAACATCATCGGAGCCATTCAGGACCATATCTCGGGGACGTACCTCCTGACGCACGACAATCCGCGGTTCAACGAGACGCAGGCGCTCGATTTACTCCGGGCGACTCGGATCGACGAACTGCCGGAACCGAGCGGCATCGACGACGAGGGTGTCCCGTTCTGGACCGGCTACGACGTCTTCTCCGAACTGATGCCCGACGATCTGAACCTCGAGTTCACCGGCACCGTCGGCGACGACGTCGTCATCGAGGACGGCCAACTCATCGAGGGAACTATCGCCGAGGACGAGGTCGGCGAGTTCGGCGGAGAAATCGTCGACACCATCACGAAGGTCTACGGGAACACCCGCGCTCGAGTCTTCATCAACGAAGTCTCGACGCTCGCGATGCGGGCGATCATGCACTTCGGATTCTCGATCGGTATCGACGACGAGACCATCCCCGGCGAGGCACAGGAACGCATCGACGAGACCGTCGAAGACGCCAACGACCGCGTCGAGGAGCTCATCGAAGCCTACGAGAACGGCGAACTCGAGTCCCTCCCGGGTCGGACGATCGACGAGACCCTCGAGATGAAGATCATGCAAACGCTTTCGCGTGCGCGTGACAACGCGGGGAACATCGCGGACGAACACTTCGAAGACGACAACCCCGCCGTGGTGATGGCTAACTCCGGCGCCCGTGGGTCGATGCTTAACCTGACCCAGATGGCCGGTGCCGTCGGCCAGCAGGCGGTTCGCGGAGAGCGAATCAACCGCGGCTACGAAGACCGTACGCTCAGCCACTACGAGCCAAACGACCTCTCGGCGGAGGCTCACGGCTTCGTCGAGAACTCCTACACCAGCGGTCTCACCCCGCGGGAGTTCTTCTTCCACGCTATGGGTGGCCGCGAGGGACTGGTCGATACGGCAGTCCGGACCTCGAAGTCCGGCTACCTGCAGCGTCGACTGATCAACGCCCTTTCGGAACTCGAGACGCAGTACGATGGCACCGTTCGAGACACGAGCGACACCATCGTCCAGTTCGAGTTCGGAGAGGACGGCACCTCGCCGGTCAAGGTTTCCTCCGGCGACGACAACGATATCGACGTCGAACACATCGCCGATCGCGTACTCGACTCCGAGTTCGACTCCGAGGCTGCAAGGGAGGAGTTCTTCGGCACGAAACGGGAGGCGACGAACCTCTCGGAGCATGCGGATAGTCGAAAGGTTGAACGAACGGAGGTGCCCTCCGATGACTGAAGTCGACTACGCCGTCGACGACGATACGGTCGCAGTGGTCGAAGACACGAATCTCCCTCGACGACTCAAGGACAACGTCTACGAGGCGCTCGAAGAGCGCGGTGACGCCACCGTCGAGGAGGCCGATCAGATCGCGAAGGTCGTCGAAGCTCGCTACATGGATACCCGGGTCGATCCGCTCGACCCCGTCGGGACCGTCTCGGCACAATCGATCGGCGAACCCGGAACGCAGCTGACGATGAACACGTTCCACTACGCCGGTGTCGCGGAGATCGACGTGACTCAGGGGCTTCCCCGACTCATCGAACTCGTCGACGCCCGGAAGACCCCGGACACGCCGATGATGACGGTCTACCTCGAAGACGAGTACGCCACCGAGCGGGAGAAGGCCCACGAGGTCGTCTGGAACCTCGAGGCGACGAAGATCCTCGCGCTGGGTGACGTCTCGACGAACGTCGCGGATATGCGGGTCCAGATCTCGCTCAATCGGGATACGCTCCAGGAGCGAATGATCACGCCCGAGGAAGTCGCCGAGATCATCGAAGACAACCTCGGCGTAAGCACGATCCAACAGGGTACCGAGATCCAGTTCGGTCCCGAGGAGCCGTCCTACCGCGATCTGCTCCAGTTGGTCGAGGAACTGCGTGATATCACGTTTAAGGGGATCGAGGAAGTCTCGCGCGTCGTTATCCGCCGCGAAGAACTCGACGTGGGCGAGCAGTTCGTCCTCTACACCGAGGGATCTGCCTTCGGCGACGCCCTCGAGATCGAGGGCGTCGACGCCTCGCGAACGACGTGTAACAACCTTCACGAGATCCACCGCAACCTCGGTATCGAGGCTGCCCGCGAGACGATCATCGAAGAGACGAACAACACGCTCGCCGAGCAGGGGCTTGACGACGTGAACGTTCGTCACCTGATGCTCGTTTCGGACATGATGACGAACCGCGGTGAGATCGAGTCGATCGGTCGCCACGGCATCTCGGGTTCGAAACAGTCCGTTCTCGCCCGCGCGGCGTTCGAGGTGACGGTCAACCACCTGCTCAACGCAGCGATTCACGGCGAGATCGACGATCTGGACGGCGTTACGGAGAACGTCATCGTCGGGAAACCGATCAAGCTCGGCACCGGTGACGTCGATCTCCGCATGGGATCGACGCGCTCCGGCTCCGGCGGCGGTCAGGCCGACTGATCGATGGGTGTTACCCTCGACGACGATGCCCGTCAGTATCTCGCCGCGTTCGAGGACACCACGGGCGTGAACGGACAGGACTGTCTCGTCACGGAGCCGGCCGACGCCGACTCTGCGGACGAGCGATTGCTCGTCGTCGTCTCGAGCGGACACATGAGCGAGGCGATCGGTCCCGGCGGTCGAACCATCCAGCAGTACGAGGACCGCGTCGGGCTCCCCGTCAGACTCGTCGAAGACGCGACCGATCCCGAGGAATTCGTTGCAAACACGCTCGCCCCGGCGGCGGTCTACAACGTCACGATCAGCGAGAACGACGATACCGTCGCCTACGTCGAAGTCGCCGAGGACGATCGCGGCGTCGCGATCGGAACGAACGGCCGAACGATCGAGGCCGCGCGGACGCTCGCCGATCGCCACTTCGCGATCGACGACGTTCAATTGATCTGAGCGAGTACGATCCTCGGTTTCGATCGCTGTTCGACTCGGTCGCCGGTTTCGATACGAACCGCATCTCCGTCTCCTTACTTCGTCGCTCGATGCGGGTTATCTGCGAGTGACGTATTCAAACCACTATCACCCTCTCGAGAACCTTCGGAGGCGAAACTCTGGAGGATCGAAGGCGGAAGGGATTTCGAAGGGATGAATTTACGAGCCGAGGATGGGAGTATCAACGGTACGCAAACGACCACGTCCGTAGGGACCGCCGACCTGGATCGCGATCCCTGTCATCCGCTGAGTGGGGAGGAAGTCGACGACGTGGACGACAGCGTCGATATTACTCTCGCGTGTACAACCGGAGGGTGCAGAGTCTGTGCGACCAATTATATCTGCTGTGTTCCCGGTTGTATCGCATGTCTTCTGACCGCCTGTCCTCCCATCAGTGTCGGTTGTTGTGAGGAGTGGGAGATCTCGCGTCGAATCCGTCGCGGACTGCCCGAGAGCCGTTACTCGGTGTCGAAACGCCCTCAGATTCCTTCATCGACCCCGATCGAACGCTCTCGAGCCGTAACGTCGGTTCGAAACGGGTCGCTTAAGTGGCTTCGACGGATAGCGACGCCCATGGCAAACGGCAAGTACGCCGCGCGTAAGCTCAAAAAGGACCGCCAGAACCAGCGGTGGTCCGACTCTGACTACGCGCGCCGCGCCCGTGGACTTCGCGAGAAGTCCGACCCGCTCGAGGGCGCTCCACAGGCTCGAGGTATCGTACTGGAAAAGGTCGGCATCGAAGCGAAACAGCCCAACTCGGCAATTCGAAAGTGCGTCCGGGTTCAGCTGATCAAAAACGGCAAGCAGGTCACCGCGTTCTGTCCCGGTGACGGCGCAATCAGCTTCATCGACGAGCACGACGAAGTCACCATCGCCGGAATCGGTGGGGCGAAGGGTCGTGCGATGGGTGACCTCTCCGGTGTCAACTACAAGGTCGACAAGGTCAACGGTGTCGCCCTGAAGGAACTGGTCCGCGGGAACGCAGAGAAACCGGTGCGATAACTATGGCTGCAGAAGACCAACCCGACCCCGACGCCCCAGCAGGTGGCACGGATGTCGGCGCGAAACTGTTCGGCACGTGGGAGATCGACGAGATCGCGTACAACGATCCCTCCACCGAACGCTACATTGCAGTGACGCCGGTCGCTCACACCGCCGGGCGTCACGCCAGCAAGCAGTTCCAGAAGTCCCAGATCTCGATCGTCGAGCGCTTTATCAACCGCTTGATGCAAACCGAAGAGAACACGGGCAAGAAACAGCAGTCGCTCAACCACGTCCGCGAGGCGTTCGAACTCATCCACGAGCGCACCGACGAGAACCCCATTCAGGTGCTCGTAACCGCTGTCGAAAACGCCGCCCCGCGTGAGGAGACCGTCCGCCTGAAATACGGTGGTATTTCGGTTCCCAAAGCAGTCGACGTCGCTCCTCAGCGTCGCGTCGACCAGGCCCTGAAGTTCCTCGCCGAAGGCGTCTACAATGCTTCGTTCAAGACGGCGACATCCGTCGAAGAAGCGATCGCCAGTCAGCTTATCGGGGCATCTAACTACGACGTGCAGACGTACGCAATCAGCCAGAAAGAAGAGAAAGAGCGCGTCGCAGCAGCAGCCCGCTAAGACTACGAGTTCTTTCGTTTTCTAGATCCTGTCTCGAGAGCGGTCGCGATAGGTTCTCGAGGTTATAACTCGTGCGTCTTGATTTCGTTGCTCCATCGGAGTTCGTTATCGAGTAAAACCGGGAATTTCCCTGAATTGAAAAATTCTATAGTTTCTGCATCTGTTATAGGAAATGATTGTATTTTTCCCGATATTATGCGATATGTCTTAATCGAGTCAACATAGGGCATACATAAACTCCCATGCATACATTCTGGTGAAATATACGTCTCAATTTTAATCCGGTTTTCCTTTTTTCCTCGAATTATTGTGCAAATCTCTGGAGATGGCTGGTCAGATTGTACTATTGTTAACATTCCATCTCCGAGGATATGATACTGTTGACTGCTTCCTCCTTTCTTTTGAAAAACATCTAGTGTAGCGTAAAGCGGAAAACCAATGTTTAGTAGTTGAGCAATAGTTTCTCCTGCATCTACTGCATCACTGTTTTTCACCTCTGCAAGCGTTACAATACCACCGATAGCACCTGCCTTGATAAGATTGAATCCCTGTTCATAAGATTGACACGCATTAAGAAAGAACGCCTTCGTTCCAACCGATTCGACAGTTGCAGCATCTAACATTCCATCCGAGCATCGAAAACCATCTGAATTGATATGGCCAATATAGTGGACAAAGTCGCTTTCCCGAGTAAGTACCTGTTTAAGATCGTTTTTTGAAAGGTCATGGTGAATCGTGACCTCAAATGGAAGATCATCTCGATCACCGTATGTTTCATGAACCTTCACAAGCTCTTCACTCATGTTTGCGTCATTACAAATAACTTCAATTTCGAGTGAACCCTCACGGGGTGATTGATTAACACGGTGATGGAATGCCGATAACGGTTTGGTACTTGGAATTACTGATCCATCTTCGTCATTCCAATATTGGTTAATTATCGAAATATTATTGGAAAATATTTTATTTAACCGGTTATCTCCCCCGCTGCATTCACCAACCATGTTTGTTTTGGCACCTACCTGTGTGTGCGTGAGAGAACGGTTGTCTTCGGTAATCGTGATTGCAGAGAAGTCATTAGCAGCAAATGGGAGGTATTCAACATGCTCTGCAGTCGGCTCGAGTTGTGTCTCAAGCCACCACTTTGGAAGTAGTGGTTCTATTGTTGTAAACGGAACTTCGAGATAGGTTTCAAGCTGTTCTGCCATCGTCTGTTCGTACACAGTTTCAATATCAAACTTGAGTCTGGGTTTAATTTTCTTCCGTTCATACAAATTTGTTGGCGTCTTTCCCTCAGTTTGCACGACACAATCAAGTAAAAAAACTTGCTTTAAAGCTTTCTCAACTACTGACTCAAACACTTCCTCCTCCCCGAATTCGTATACATATCCTGTGTCTGTAACGAGTTGTGGTGTTGAACCAGGGACGATCTCCGCTGCGAGGTAATACACGAGTGGTGCAACAATGAATATGTGCCTATATGTTGGTGGTATTTTAATTTGGACACCTGTATTTGGACGAGTTAACTCCTCTGGAATCTCCAGCTCATCACCTAGTTTAATACTTGGTGGATGTCCACGAAGCGTCGGATATGACCGTTCAGTCGTTGTTGATTTCAGTGCTGACCCGAACATAGAAACAGCCCGCATCATATTAATTGGTTCAGGTGTTGTCGTAATTGTCGCTGTTGGATGTGTTTGATGTGATCGCGCACTAACAATCAATTCTGTCACACCATCAAAAGAAATTTTTGTCTGATCTACGCTAATATGAATCCGAGCTGAACTATTAACCTTCACATATACCTTCAATGAGCCTGATATATCGAGGATATATTCTGCCCGCTCAAGAATTATCTTTTCATTCTGGTAGATTTCAGTGATTAGCGATTTGTCTGGATTACGAACATAAACCACATTATCGATTGGTAAGGTAAATCCACTTGTTGTAATCTTTACTGCCGCATCCATCGGGTATGGGATTTTATCAGTATCAGTGGGTATCGGTGTAACTGGTGTTTGTGTTTTGATTTGAAAATGCTGACGTTCAATCGGATCAACAATTACTAACCCATCTTGAACTGATTTAAACTTCGGTTTCATACTAAATGAGTCTAGTTAAAATCTCCACTGGAAAATTCACCTATCTTATAGAGTTAAAGGTGTGTCTATGAAATATACGTTCTGGTTCTATCAGATATTTCGGTTGCTATCCTGTAACGTACGTCATTCATGAATATGTATCTCTCCTTATTTTCTTTTGACTGCATTTGATAGTACCTTCCTGAGAAATACTAATTGTCTCCCATATTTATAGAATTAATCTTAATTAAATAACTCTAGAATAATAGGGGTATTATTTCAATTCACTTCTCGATTAGGAACTCGGATCACCTGACTTCTGTATATTTTTGATCCACTTCGACAGAACGCTCCGGACACGCAGGTTCTTGTCCTTCCTACCGACATTCCTTCGAATTATTCAGTTGGTCATAGTGCTACGAACTTCTTGTTAGTCTATTTCTAGATGAACTTCTCCATTCGACGGTCGAATGACTTCTTTTGCAGAAGGCTTACGAAGAAGTGATGGGCCTTTTTCCGATTGTTGACTGAACTTGCCCCGCTCGAAGAGGATTGTCTCTCCTTTTGAACAGTTAACTCCGGTTATAATACTATTATTTAATTAAAAGATATAATAAAATAAATTCATATCCATGCCTCACTATGTCTTTGATGTACTATGGACGACCTAACCCAGTACCTGAAGAAGCACCCACGAATGATCGGCGTTCTGTTCACAATTATGTTAGCTCTATCACAAACTGGAACTGTTCTCGCGAATAACGGCACGTATTCGGGTACCTAATTAGTAAAAATCGCTAGCGTTGATATTATCGCTCCATTCTACAGATCCATTAGTTATAACTGGAATTTTCCTCAAATCAAAAAACTCTTTCAAATGAGTGTATGTAATTGGAATCTCTCCTGTCACTCCTGGGTGTATATAATATTTTTCGACGGATTCTATATAGGGTGTAAATAAGCTTCCCTTCTCTGTTCCTGCAGCCATATATGTTTTCATTCTAATAGTTACTCCCTCTTTTTTCTGTGCTACTATGCACACATTAGGTGCACCAGTCTTAGACTGTGCTATTGTTGTTATTCCATTTCCAACAATTTGATACTGTTCCCCAGTAATATTTTGCTTCTTGGTTAAATCTAGTGCAGCGTAGAGCGGAAAACCTTGATTCAACAATTTAGCAATCATACTTCCTACACGGATAGCACCATTATTCACAATGTCACCAAGAGTTACTATCCCACCTAAACTTCCTGCTTCAACCAAATGCAACCCTTGTTTATGTGACTCACATGCGTTAAGCAAAAATGCCTTTGCACCAACCGTTTCAATGGATGCTGCGTTCAATTTCCCGTCAGTACACTGCATACCATCTTGATCAATATGACCGATATAGTGAACGAAATCACTTTCTTGAGAAAGAATCTCTTCAAGATCTTTTTTCGTCACTGCATAATGAACCGAAACATCAAATGATAGTTCTTCACGATTTCCATACACATTATTTACTGCCGTTAACTCCTCCTTCATATTCTGATCATTACATATGACTGTGATCTCTATGGCACCTTCCCTTGGGATTCTACCTAGACCATTGTAGAACGCTGCAAGTGGCGTTGTACTTGTGATATTTGCAGATACATCTCTACTCCAAGACTGCTTGATTGTTGGAGCCGAAATTTGAACTCGACAATTAGAGGCTGTGTCTTCACACTGATTTGTTCCATCAATATGTTCAGGATCATGTCTGGTAAATCCTTCAATAGCTTCTGCCCGGTTTTGTACGTCCAATCTTGAAGTTCCGTTCCCACTGTGAACTGTTACCATCGCAAGACGATTAGCAATAAATGGAAGAAATTCTATTATCTCTCGTGTTGGACTAAGTTTCACCTCCAGTCGCCAATCTGGCAGATGTTCCTCTACTGTATCGAACGAGATAGAAAGATAATGTCTTATTTGACTGGCCAATGGTTTGTTATATAACGATTTAAAATCGATATCGAGTTTCGATTTAACCACTTGTTCCTCATGTAGTGGAAGTGGTGTCGCCCCCTCAGTCCGAACGATACAATCGAGGAAGAATATTTGTTTTAGAATACGCTCTACTGTCGTCTCAAAATCTTCTTTTCCCTCGAGATTATACGTAAACTCGCTCTTCGTAACAAGCTGTGGCTCTGGACCAGGAACGACTTTGGCACCCAGATAGTATGCGAGCGGTGTAACAACGAATATGTTGCTTAGTGTTGGTGGTACTTCGATTCGTATCCCTGTATCTAGCCCCTTGAACTCATCAGGTATGTGTAACTCATGCCCAAGTTTGATAGCTGGCGGATGGCCTTGATGGGTTGGATAGGAGCGTTCGACTGTAGTAGACTTTAATGCAGATCCAAATGTTGAGACTGCTTGCATTACGTCAGTTGGTTCCTCAGTTGTGGTGATCATTCCTGCTGGCCGTCGATGATACGATCGAAATCCAAGAATAGTGTGTGTCGATTTATCGAATGTAATGTATGTCCTATCACTGTCTGAATAAATATATACCGGGCTTCTAATCTGAGCATACACTTTCAGCGGACCTGATAGGTCGAGAGTATATTCATCACAAGGGAGAGAAACTTGCTTATTAGGCCGGACCTCCGCTATCATCACCCCATCCTTATCACGAACATAGACGGTCTCGTTTGTTGGTAACGTAATCATCTTTGTCGTGATTTCGACGGCTGTCGCTACTGGAAACTGAATCCGATCCGTATCTACCGGTTCGGGCGAAACCGGTTCATGCGTCGTCAGTCGGTATCGACGGCGCTCGATCGGATCGATGATCTCGATACCGTCTTCAGTTGCTTCGAATTTCGGTTTCATGGAATGGACTGGGTGCGAGAGATCGGTGCAGGCGACCACGCGCCAGCTAAGATACCAGACCTGATGCTCGAGAAATCAATAGTCGTTACGGCTGGCTGATCGAGACCCAGCCGGAGGTCTGGTCGCCGTCGTGGATGGACCAGCGTTCCTGAAAGACGCCGTTTTGCTCCCGAAGTTCGATGACAATGTCGAACAGCGGAGCCAGTACCGAAACGACATCCGAGTCGCGGTCCAGCGGGAGGTGGTAGTGGATCATGCCGTCGGTGGCCCTAGCTCGACCGTTCGTCAGGTGAACGAATTTGAAGACGCGCTCGGTACCGTACTCCTCGAGCAGTGGAACCAGAGAGTCGATACCGACGCGGAGTTCTGCGGGTGCGAGCCTGTCCGAACTGGTTTCGAACGATTCGATGGCACTCGAGATGGCGATGCCGAGGTCGGCGAGAGTCGTGGTTTCGACCGGCGACACTTCGTCCAACGGTATGGAGCGTTTTGAACCGGTTTCACTCGCGGTAGCGCTCCGAGCCTGGGTCGCGTAGTTCACGAGTTTGACCGACTCCGCCGCATCGACGTTCCCATCGAGCAGGTGGGAGATATCGTGGCTGTCGCCAGTCGTCGATGCCAGAACGCGTCGGCGCGGCTGACCGGTTGCTTCCCCCAACAGCCGTCGACAGACGTCCCGTCGCTGAGTGGCTCGCACGGAGCCGACGACGAGAACGCTCGCCCCGCGACGTTTCAATTGGGAGAGCTCCTCGGTGAACCGTTCCTCGTTCGACCCACTACTCCAGTCATTACGCGAAAACATCAATATATGTTATAAACACGCATGGATCAAACATTAAATGTTCGGATTGTAGCGAACCGTTAGCAGTGCGTGCTACCATCAACGCGTTGGTTTTCGACCGCAACGCTCGGTTCGGGTTGCGTATTCTGCTCGCCTTCGAAAGCAAATACTGTATGGCGTAACAGTGTGGCGACTGGTGCCTCCACCGGTAGTCGAAGTCGAATCACTCCGCTGCTGGACCCTCACCGCCGACGTACGCGCGGGTCGCGTCCACGAGTACCTGCCGGTAGGTACTCGAGTCGGGATCGCGGGCGAGTTCTCGAAATCGGCGCTTGAACCACTGGAAGTCCACCTGCGGGGCGTCCATCGCGGCCGCGTGTGCGAGGTCGTACAATCGGTGATCGTCATCGACGAGGTCGTGGCGTTCGGCGAGTGCGAGCGCGAACGCCGCGTTCACAGCAGTGATCTCCGGATCTGCACTCGCGGAGAGGCGTTCGAATCCCGGTCGGGAGGGAGTTATGGGACGGTCGGCGACGGCCATCGCGAGGCTGGATTCAAGAAAGGAGAGGAGTTTTTCTCCGGGGCCGACCGCGAGCGTGATGTCGTCGGCGTAGATGTCTTTCATGTGGTTCGCGATCTGGTAACAGTGCGAGAGCTTTCGGCGTTCGACGCGTTTGCCGGCCAATGCGAGATAGAGGACCTCTTCCGTCGATTGAGTGTGTGAGGGGTGTTCTTCTTCGTGTCTGACCATGTGGGCGAACTCGTGGAGGGCGAGTTCGCGAGCCATCGCGCTCGAGGCGGCCTGTCTCGAGATGTTCAGGACGTGTCGGTCGTCGTAGTGGGCGGCCCAGGTTCGTTGGTCGGGGTCCTCCCGAAGATGAACGTGGACCGGAAGCGAAATATCGTGTTCGGTCTCGAAAACATCCCGGGCGCTGAGGAACGGAGAAGTAGGACCGGAGCCCTGGATTCGGATATCCATGTGTACCAGTACCAGGTTCTGTGAGAGTATGTCTCTTACGCCCAGTTTCGTCGGTCGCAGTTCGTGCCCGCCGTTGTTAGCCGAAGTGAAGATGAAACCCGTGTCACGGATCGACAGTCGAAACCTCGAGGAGAGCGGACTGATCGTTTCGTCATCTTCCGTTTCGCCTCCGATGCGTGGCATTCACTCACGCAAACCTGAAATTCCGGCGTGAAATCCGGGAAATTCGACGGATTCGCGCGGAGACGAAACACTACCCTTTTGACCCCGCTGGCGGTAATGGGGTATATATGGGCCGACGCAAGAAGATCGTCCAAGAGTGTGAACGGCTGATGGACGAACCGGAGAACATCCGGAACATCGCCATCGCCGCTCACGTCGACCACGGAAAAACAACCCTTTCTGACAATCTCCTCGCCGGTGCCGGCATGATCTCCGATGAGACTGCCGGTGAACAGCTTGCGATGGATACGGAGGAAGACGAACAGGAACGTGGGATCACCATCGACGCGGCGAACGTTTCGATGACCCACGAGTACGATGGTACCAACCACCTCATCAACCTCATCGACACGCCGGGCCACGTCGACTTCGGTGGCGACGTCACCCGAGCGATGCGCGCCGTCGACGGGGCGCTCGTCGTCGTCGACGCCGTCGAAGGAGCCATGCCCCAGACCGAGACGGTCCTGCGACAGGCACTTCGCGAAGGCGTCAAGCCGACCCTGTTTATCAACAAGGTCGACCGCCTGATCTCCGAACTCCAGGAAGGACCAGAAGAGATGCAGAACCGACTCCTGTCGGTCATCCACGACGTCAACGAACTCATCCGTGGCATGACCGAGGAGATGGACGACATCGACGACTGGACGGTTTCCGTCGAAGAGGGGACCGTCGGTTTCGGATCCGCCCTGTACAAGTGGGGTGTCTCCATGCCGTCGATGCAGCGAACCGGTATGGACTTCGGCGAAATCATGGACCTCGAGCGCAACGACCAGCGCCAGGAGCTCCACGAGCGGACGCCGCTTTCGGACGTCGTGCTCGACATGGTCTGTGAGCACTTCCCGAACCCGGTCAACGCCCAGCCCCGTCGTATTCCACGGATCTGGCGCGGTGACGCCGACTCCGAACTCGCGGATTCGATGCGACTCGTCGACGAGGACGGCGAAGTCGTCCTGATGGTTACCGACATCGCGATGGATCCCCACGCCGGCGAAGTCGCCAGTGGACGTGTCTTCTCGGGCACCCTCGAGAAGGGACAGGACCTCTACGTATCGGGGACCGCGGGAACAAACCGCGTCCAGTCCGTCGGTGTGTACATGGGTGGCGAACGCGAGGAAGTCGACCAGGTACCGGCCGGGAACATCGCGGCCGTGACCGGTCTCAAAGACGCGATCGCCGGTTCGACCGTCTCCAGCACCGAGATGACGCCGTTCGAGACGATCGAACACATCTCCGAGCCGGTCATTACCAAGAGCGTGGAGGCCCAGACGATGGACGACCTGCCGAAGCTCATCGAGACGCTGCGCCAGGTCTCCAAGGAGGACCCCACGATCCAGATTACGATCAACGAGGACACCGGCGAGCACCTGATCTCCGGACAGGGTGAACTCCACCTCGAGGTCATCACTCAGCGTATCGAGAAGAATCAGGGCATCCCAGTCAACACCGGTGAGCCGATCGTCGTCTACCGCGAGGCCATCCAGCGAGAGAGCGACCAGGTCGAAGGAATCTCGCCGAACCGCCACAACCGCTTTTACATCTCCGTCGAGCCGCTGTCTGACGAGCTCGTCGAGACGGTCAAGAAAGGGGAGGCGACGATGGACATGCCCGAGCAGGAACGCCGTGAGGCCCTGCAAGAAGCCGGCATGGACAAGGACGACTCCCAGGACGTCGAGCACATCCACGGCTCGAACATCCTGCTGGATCAGACGAAGGGTATCCAGCACCTGAACGAGACGATGGAGCTGTTCATCGAGGGGCTCGAGGACGCCCTCGACAACGGCCCGCTGGCGAACGAGCCGGTTCAGGGGACGCTCATCCGCCTGCACGACGCTCGACTCCACGAGGATACCATCCACCGTGGCCCGGCACAGGTCATCCCCGCTACCCGAAACGCCGTCCACAAGGCGCTGATCGACGGTCGCATCAAGATGCTCGAGCCGATGCAGGACGCTCGTATCGACGTGCCGAACGACCACATGGGTGCCGCCTCCGGCGAGATCCAGGGTCGTCGTGGCCGCGTCGACGACATGTACCAGGAAGGAGACCTCATGGTCGTCGAGGGTATCGCGCCCGTCGGCGAGATGATCGGGTTCGCGAGCGACATCCGCTCCGCGACCGAGGGACGTGCCTCCTGGAACACCGAGAACGCCGGCTTCGAGGTCATGGCCGACTCCCTCCAGCGCGAGAAGATCATGGAGATCCGCGAGCGCAAGGGCATGAAGCTCGAACTGCCGCCGGCGATCGACTACATATAGGCGGTCATTCCGTATTCGCTGCCGATCTTTTCTTTCGCCGACCGATCGTACTCCCGAGCCGCTCTGTAGCAGTGTTGTCGACCTCGACGGCGACTGAACCGCGGGTACTAACGTATTTGTTCGCTGTACTGAAACGGTGTACTCGATGAACAGTATTGCGAAGGCGTGTGAGTGACTCGAGGTTCGACCCCTGCCCCTCCTGACTGTGGCAATTCTCCTCGTCTTGTTGGACAGCTCACTGCTTGACGTCGGTACTGTCGATTGGATGTGGACAGTGATCGGCGCGCTCGCGGTGTGCCTCGCACTCGTCGCGATCACGGTTTCCGAACGTGGCGCCAGGGTGTGGAACGCCGTCGAACGAGCGCCGATCGCGCTTCGGCTCGGGGGACTCGTCTGTTTCGTGGTACTGTTCGTCGGTGCGACGTTCGCTGCGATTCCGTCTCGAGCCTCGCGATTGAGTTTCTTCGCTGGAGGCGTCCTCTCTCTGACAGTGGTCACGATCGCTGCGACCGTCGTCACGGAACTCGTTCAACCGGGTCGCTGATCGGAACCGGGTGAACGCTTCCGGTGCGGTAAATCCCAGTTTCCATAGTACCACCTGAAACGATTACAGCCGAGAGAACAGAACCAGCGGCGTCGACGTCGAAACCTAGTAATCGACGCCGTTCACTCCCGTTCGCCGGCACCTAGCGCCGACTCGCCGACTTTCTCGTGTCCCTCGATGACATCTTTGCCGCCCATGTACGGCTGCAGGGCGTCGGGAATCTCCACCGTGCCATCGTCGTTCTGGTAGTACTCGAGGATCGCCACCATCACCCGCGGCAATGCGAGCCCCGAGGCGTTCAGGGTGTGGAGGTACTCCGCCGACTCGTGGCGTTCGGGTCGGTAGCGCAGGCCGGCGCGGCGGGCCTGGAACTCCTCGAAGTTCGAGGCGCTCGAGACCTCGAGCCAGCGGCCGCCTTCCTCGGGACCGTCCTCGAGGTCGTCGCCGGGGGCCCAGACCTCGATGTCGTAGGTCTTCGCGCTCGCGAAGGTGAGATCGCCGGTACAGAGCTCGAGGATGCGGTAGGGAAGACCCAGTTGTTGGAGGACCTCCTCGGCTTCCGAGAGCAGGCCCTCGAGTCGGTCGTAGCTGTCCTCGGGTTCAACGAAATTCACTAACTCGACCTTGTTGAACTGGTGGACGCGCACGATGCCCCGCGTTTCGGTGCCGTGCTCGCCGGCCTCGCGTCGGAAGTTCGGCGTGTAGGCCTGGTGTTTGAGCGGGAGATCCTCGGTCAGAAGGATCTCGTCGGCGTACATGTTGGTGACGGGAACCTCCGCCGTGGGACAGAGCCACAGATCGTCGTCACCGTACGCCTCCTCGTTGCTCCCGCCCAGTCGGTAGGCGTCGTCGGCGAACTTGGGCAACTGGCCGGTTCCCCGCATCGATTCGCTGTTGACGGGAATCGGCGGGAAGAGGTCGACGTAGCCCTGTTCGCGGTGGATATCCATCATGAACTGGATCAGCGCGTGCTCGAGTCGTGCGCCCTCGCCTTTGAGGAAGTAGAATCCGGCACCGCTGGTCTTGGCGGCGCGTTCCTCGTCGATAATGTCCAGTTCTTCGCCGAGTTCGTAGTGGGGGGTGATCTCGTCGGCGTCGACGCGGAGGTCGTCGAAGCCCCAGCGGCGATCCTCGACGTTGTGGCGCTCGTCGACCCCCAGCGGAACGCTCTCGTCGGGGATCTGGGGCACCTCGAGCAGCCGTTGCTCGAGGTCCGCTTTGAGTTCGGTCGCCTCGGCTTCGACGTCCTCGATCTCCGATTTGAGGGTTTTCGACTCGCTGATCGCCTCCTTTCGCTCCTCGTCTTTACCCGCGGCGACCAGTTTCCCGATCCGTTGGGTGATCTCGTTGCGCTCGTGGCGCAGTTCGTCGCCGCGGGCTTTCAGCTCTCGCCACCGCTCGTCGATCTCGAGGAGGTCGTCGAGGTCGACGTCGGCACCGCGATTGTCGAGGGCGTCGCGCACCTCCTCGGCGTGTTCGCGCAGGTAGGTCCGGTCGTGCATTGCTGGTGCGTTCTTTGCGCCCGGCCAAAACCGTGTCGGAAGGCAGCGTCGCGGGTTGGCGGGAACGCGTCGCTGATCGCGTTTCGAGTCGCCGATCGGAACGTTGCGGGAAACGTTTTTTCCGACGGGAGGCGGAGTTTGACGTATGGACCCGCTCGAGGGTGAAGCGTCGATATCGGTCGAGTACGAACCCGTCAGCGTCAAAGAGGTACTCGTCGAGATGAAAGACACCGCGGAGCTCCTGATCGACCTCTCCTACTCCGCGGTCCTCCACCGCAACGCGGACCTCGCACAGGAGGTGCTTCGCCTCGAGGAGCGGATGGACGTCCTCGAGCTGCGAGCGCGGATGAGCCTCATGATGGCCGTCCGCAACCCCACCGACGCCGAACAGCTGGCCCCGGTCCTGGGGATCGTCGCCGCGGCCGACGACATCAGCGACGCCGCCGGCGACATCGCGAAGATCGTCCTCGAGGAGATGGGACTGCCCGACGCCATGCGCGCGGCGCTGCCGGAGGCGGCCGAGACGCTCGTTCGCGGCGTCGTCGATCCCGGTTCCGAATACGTCGATCGAACCCTCGAAGACATCGACCTCGAGTCCGAGACGGGCGTGCGCGTGATCGCCCTCAGGCGCGGTGACAAGTGGTTGCTCAACCCCGGGCCGACGACGACCGTGATGGCAACCGACGTCGCGCTCCTGCGCGGCCCCGATCCGGCGATCGGTGCGGTTTGCGAAACGCTGACCGGAACGCCCTACGAAACACCGGATATCGACGACCCGGCCATCGACGACCTGGAGCGGGCGGTGGACACGATCGTCCACATGAAGAACCTCTCGGAGCTGGCGGTCGATCTCGCCTACAGCAGCGTCCTGTTCGACAGCGCGGCGCTGGCCGAGGAGGTGCGCAACCTCGAGATCGAGGTCGACGCCCTCCAGTCGCGGTTCGAGGCGTGGACGTTGCGGGCGGCTGCCGAGGCGTCGGATCCGGTGGTACTCCGTGGGCTGATCCGACTGGGTGTCTGCACGGAGGTCATCAGCGACGCGGCGATCGATATCAGCGAAGGCGTGCTCCGGGATATCGCCGTTCATCCGGTCGTTCAGCTGGCAGTTCAGGAAAGCGACGAGATAATCACGCGCGTCGAGATCGATCCCGAGAGCGACCTCGACGGGACTGCGATCACGGCCGGCGTGCCGGACACGGAGTCGACGATGTCGGTGATCGCGATTCGCCGTCCGGGCGAGGGCTGGTTGCTGGTGGCCGATTCGGATGGCGAACTCCGCGGTGGTGACATCCTGATCTCGAAGGGGACCCGGACGGCTGCGAGCGCGTTCGAAGAACTGGCTCAGCGCGCTCATACCGACTGACGTCGGGAGCGACGATACCTGCGTACCGATTACGTCCCACGCGCTCGCGTTACCCGACGTATCCGGTCAGGAGCGCGACGAGTTCGAGATAGACGAGTGCGCCGAGGATGGCGATACCGACGGCGAGGGCGAACGGGACGAGCGTCTGCCCGATTTCTGGAGTCCGGATCGTCCGAAGCAGTTCGATCATATGTTTCCCCCGCGTGCTGTGCGGTGATGCGGGGACCGGCGCGGTTGTTCGTGCGGTCGCGTTTCAGGAACCATATCTATGCTGCCCACCGCTTCGCACTTGAAGCTCAGTCAGACGCTCGACAGACGCAGGGAAGACGCCGCCTTTCTGTCCGTCGAGCCGGTGCGACCGGCATCGGTGCATTCGTTTTCCGACGACCGAACTCTGCGTTCGAATCGAGTACGGACCGGAGCGTCCGGTGTGAACGCGCACTCGGCCGGCCATGCGCATACAGGCGTCGAGCGCAAGCGCGTCGTGGCCCTCGCTGTAACCGAGACCCATGAACGGAGAACTGAAACCCCTCGAGGAGCAGGTGATCGTGATCACCGGTGCGTCCTCGGGTATCGGATTGACGACCGCACGAATGGCCGCCGACAGGGGCGCAACGCTGGTGCTCGCCGCTCGGAGCGAAGACGCGTTACGGGAGTTGGCCGAGGAGATCAACGACGAGGGCGGCGACGCGGCGTACGTCGTCGCCGACGTGCGCAATCGGGAAGACGTTCGCGAAATCGCACGGGTCGCGACGGATACCTACGGCGGCTTCGATACGTGGGTCAACGGTGCGGCCGTCTCCATCTACGGCAAACTCGAGGACGTTCCGATCGAGGAGATGCGCGACCAGTTCGAGACCAACGTCTGGGGGCTCCTGTACGGCTCGCTCGAGGCCGCAGACCACTTGAAAGAAAGGGACGACGGTGGTGCGATCATCAACGTCGGGAGTATCGTCTCCGAGCGCGCGATAGTACTCCAGGGAAGCTACTCGGCGTCCAAACACGCCGTCAAAGGCTTCACCGAGACGCTTCGAACGGAACTCGAGGAGGAAGACGCACCCGTCGCTGTGACGCTCGTCAAACCGAGCGGGATCGATACGCCGTTCCCGGAGCACGCGAAAAACCACATGGACCGGGCGGCGACGCTTCCGGCACCGGTCTACGCGCCGGAGACGGTGGCCCGGTCGATCCTCCACGCCGCGGAACACCCCCAGCGCGAGGTGACCGTCGGTGCCGGCGGAAAGAACATGACGCTGCTCGGCCGGAACGCCTCGCGGCTGATGGATAGACTCATGGAAGCGGCGTTTTTCAGCCAGCAGCGAACGGACGATCCGCCGCGTCCCGACGACCGGAACGGTCTCGACGGCCCCGCCGGCGACCTCGAGGAGCGAGGCAGCTACGAGGGCCACGTTGCGGAGTCGAGTCTGTATACGAGCCTCCGCCAACGCCGGGAGATACCGGGTACGATCGCCGTCGCCGCCGGGATCGCCGCGACTGCGATGTACGTGGGATACAAACTGCTCCGCAGTGGCGACGAAACAGGTAGATCGAATCGATGAGGCCGCCGTCGTGATTACTGGGCGACCGGAAGCCCGGTATTCGACGGTTCTGGTGGCACTGACGGGTGTCACTCGCGCGAACGATGTCTCTTCGCGCGGATGAGTCGTGGTACTCCGACCCTCGCAAGTGTTATCCGTGGTCTGTCCCTACACTTGTTTGTAATGGCGAAAGGTAAGGTTGATTTCTTCAACGACACAGGCGGCTACGGTTTCATTGAGACGGACGACGCGGACGACGATGTTTTCTTCCACATGGAAGACGTTGGCGGCCCGGATCTCGAAGAAGGTACAGAAATCGAATTCGACATCGAGCAGGCCCCCAAAGGTCCGCGCGCGACGAACGTCGAACGACAGTAAGACCCTGTTTACTGTCGCCTCACGGCGACGTTAACAGCGGATTTTCATTTTATCACCGCTCCAGAGCCGGTCGCTTCGGCCCGTTCGGGTACCGCGAGGTGCGCCTCGAGCCGCTCAGAACGTACCGACCGCGACGATACCCCAGGCGAGTCCGATCGCCGCGAGCGAGAGCGCGAGGTTTCCCGCGGCGTTCGCGACGGCGAGCAGCCGGTCACCGCGTTCGTATAGCCGGACGGTTTCGACCGAGAACGACGAGAACGTCGTGAACGCGCCACAAATGCCGGTTCCCACGAGCTGCATCATCGACTCGCTCGCGCCCGCGAAGATCGCGAGTCCGAAGCCGAAACTACCGAGCACGTTCACGACCAGCGTCGGCCAGGGAAATCGCTCGCTCGAGAACCGCAGCCATACCCAGTGGCGCAACACCGCGCCGATCGCGCCGCCGGTCCCCACGACGTGAGCGGGTTCGGGGTCGAACGTAACGTACTCCGAGAGCCCGTTGCTGATCAGCGACGCGCCGGCGAGTACCGCCTCGAGCGCGCCCGCGGAGACCACCGGCTCGAGGCTCATGCGGTCTCACCGCCGGCGGTCGGTCCGGATCCGTCGCGGAGGCGGCGCGCGAGCGCCCGACTCGCGAGAACGCTCACGAATCCGAGTCCGTAGTTGCCGGCGACGATGGCGACGAACGACAGCGGCTCGGGTGCCAGCGCCGACTGGATCGCGAACGTGCTGTAGGTCGTCAGCGACGAGAGAAAGCCGGTCGTGAAGACGATCCGCGAGCGGCTCCCGACGAGTCCCGCGTACTCGGCCTCGTAGACGAGGCCTCCGAGGGCGAAACAGCCGAGCGCGTTGACCAGCACTACGGCCTGTATCTCCGGGAGCAACCCGGCCGCGAAGTATCTGAGGTTCGATCCGGCGAAGCCGCCGATGCCGATCAGTGCGAGCGTCTCGAGTCGAACGAGGGGGTGGTCGGCTGCCATAGCTGGTTGGGAGGCAGGGACCGTCAGCCGCCCTCGCGTTCGACGCGGCCGTCGACACGACGACCCGCGACGACTACGAGCGGTCCGGCGGTTGGTTCGGGCGGGCCCCATCGCCCGGATACGGCGTGGTTCTCCCAGCGGCGTGATTAGAATTGCGATGTAAATCGCCTCGCGTCGGCTCGATCGGAAGGAAAAGACCCAAGTTTAGACTCCCTCTAAACCACGGCATGGTCGATGTCGAGGACGAACGCCGCGGGTTCATGCGCGCGTCGTGGGTGAACGTCCTCGGCAACGTCGTCAAAATTGTGGTCGAGGGGGCCGCAGGGCTGGCCTTCGGGAGCGTCGCCCTGGTCGCCGACGCCGCCCACTCGCTCGCGGACCTCGTCGCGAGCGTCGTCGTGTTGATCTGGGGCCGGAGTTCCTACGACGAACCCGACGATACCCACCCGCACGGTCACGACCGGATCGAACCGCTGACGGCGCTGTTCGTCGGCGCGGTGATCGCATTGCTCGGATTGCTGTTGCTCTCCGAATCCGTCCAGGGGCTCGTCGAGCAGGATCCGCCCGACGCGAACCTGCTGTTGCTCGGCGCGCTCGCGTTCGCGATCGTGGACATGTACCTCGTCTACCGATACACGACGCTCGTCAACGAGGACGTGAACTCGACCGCGCTCAGGGCGCTCGCCGCGGACTGCCTGAACGATATCTACACCTCCTTCGCCGCGGTCGTCGGCGTTGCCGGCGTGTGGTTCGGGCAGCCGATTCTTGACCCCCTCGCCGGGGCGCTCGTCAGCCTGCTGGTCGTCTATCAGGGCGTCGAGATCGGCCGCGAGAACGTCGATTACCTCACCGGTGCCGCTCCCGATCCCGAAAAGCGCATGACGATCATCGAGACCCTGCGGACCCACCCGGAGGTCCGCGGCGTCCACGATCTGACCGTCTTCTACGACGGCACCGTCCTCGAGGTCGAAGTCCACGTCGAGGTCGACGGCGACATGCCGTTCCGGCAGGCCCACGACATCGAGTCGGATCTCGTGGAACGGCTGCGCGAACTCGAGAACGTCGGCGACGCCCACGTCCACCTCGATCCGTCGGGAATCGGCGAGTGGAAGGACTGTCCCGACAATCGGTAACCGCCCCGGCGGCCGGATCACGGATCGTCCGTCGTCAGCGTCGCGGTGCTCCCGGAACCGACCGCACAGTCTCCGCATTCGAGCGAGCGTTCGGCCGCGACGCCAGCTTTTATCCCGTCAGCCGACGGGATACCGCTATGGAAACGGATCTCGGTACGGTTCACGAGGTGACGGCCGGCGACTGTACGGACTGTTACTATCTCGACACCGGCATGTACGACACGGAGGAATACGGCGCCGTCTATCTCCTCGACGACGACCGGCCCGCCGTCGTCGATACCGGGATCGGAACCGACTACGAGTCGATCGTCGAGGCGCTCGAGGCGGTCGGCATCGACCCCGAGGAACTCGCGGTTATCGCGGTGACGCACATCCACCTCGATCACGCCGGCGGCGCTGGCTTCCTCGCCGAGGTCTGCCCGAACGCCGACGTGTACGTCCCGGCTCCCGGATCGGGGTTGCTCGCCGATCCCTCGCGACTGGTCGAGGGCACGAAAAACGCCGTCGGCGACCAGTGGGAGTTCTACGCCGAACCGAAACCGATCCCCGAAGACCGAATCGTCGAACTCGAGGGCGGCGACGTCGTCGACCTCGGCGAACACGAACTGCGCGTCCACGACGCGCCGGGCCACGCGTTCCACCAGGTGATCTTCGAGGACCCGGCGAACGACGCCGTCTTCACCGGCGACGCAGCGGGCATCTGGATCCCCGGAATCGAGGAAATCCGGGAGACGTCGCCCCCTTCGGACTTCGATCTCGAGCAGTGTCTCGACGACCTCGAGACGATCGCAGAAATCGATCCGGACGTTCTCTGTTACACGCACTTCGGGCCGCGAGACGTCGGTGACGACCTCGACGCCGCCCTCGAGGAGTACGCGACCGTGCTTACCGACTGGGTGCGGGCCGTCGAACGGAAGCGCGAGGAACTCGCGGACGACGAGGCCGTCGTCGAACACTTCGCTACCGAGACCGACGTGGCCGACGTCTGGGGCGAGCGCAAGGCGAGCGCCGAGGCGGCGATGAACACGCGGGGCGTCCTCGGCTACCTCGACCGACGGGACTGAACTCGGATCGTTTCGATCGCCCGTCGAGTCGCTCGAGCGGCGGTCTCGACACCCGGTCCCTCGAGCGGTGTACGGCGCGAGGTCCGGACCCAATAAACGGAGCGGCCGGTGAAGCCCGTTTCAACATGTTTTATCGTGCGAGAGATGCTGTCACATTCGTATGAACTGGCAGGATGCCGAACGGGAGTACGAGGACGACGTCATCGGGGAGACGACGCTCGGGCGGATGTTCGAGGAGGCCGTCGAACGGAACGCGAATCGTCCGGCCCAGCAGTACAAGGGCGGGATCTACGATCGGTCGCTAACGGATTCGGTTCTCACGGCCGCGACGCCCGGCGAGTACCGAACGATTTCCTACGCTGAAATGCGCGATATCGTCCGCAAGCTCTCGGCGGGATTCCACGACCTCGGCGTCGATCGGGGGGACCGGGTCGGCATCTTCGCCAACACCCGAATGGAGTGGGCCCAGTGTGACTTCGCCCTGCTCGGTGCCGGCGCTGCCGTCACGACCGTCTACACGAGTTCCTCGCCGGATCAGGTCGAGTACCTGCTCGACGATCCCGACGCCTCCGCCGTCGTCGTCGAAAACGAGGCGCTGCTCGAGCGGGTCCTCGCGGTCGAAGACGAACTCGATCTCGAGTTCATCGTCTCGATGGACGACCTCGATGGCTACGACGACCGCGAGGATATCCTCACGCTCGAGGCGGTCTACGACCGCGGCGAGGAGACGTTCGACCTCGAGTCCTATCAGGAGCGCGTCGACGCGCCCGAACTGGACGATCTGGCGAGCCTGATCTACACCAGCGGGACGACGGGCCAGCCCAAGGGCGTCCAGTTGACCCACTGGAACTTTCGGTCGAACGTTAACGCGGTCCGCAAGCGGTTCGCACCGCGACCGGACAAGCCGGACGGCGTCCCGGCACTCGACGAGGAGTCGGTCGCGGTGTCGTACCTGCCTCTGGCACACGTCTTCGAGCGGACGGCGGGCCACTTCGTGCTGTTCGCGACCGGCGCGTGCGTCGCCTACGCCGAGAGTTCGGAGACGCTCCAGGAGGACTTCGGCATCGTTCAGCCGACGACGGCGACGAGCGTGCCGCGGGTCTACGAGAAGATCTACGACGCGATCCGCGAACAGGCCAGCGAATCCGGCGCGAAACAGCGGATCTTCGAGTGGGCGACCGGCGTCGGCATCGAGTACCAGCAAGCCGAGTCGCCGGGTCCGATCCTGGCGGCCAAACAGGCGCTGGCGGACAAACTCGTTTTCTCGTCCGTTCGCGACGCGTTAGGCGGCGAGATCGACCTGCTGATCAGCGGCGGCGGCAGCCTCTCGCCGGAGCTCTGCCGGCTCTATCACGCGATGGGGCTGCCCATCTACGAGGGATACGGGCTGACCGAGACCTCGCCGGTCGTCACGACGAACCCGCCGGAGGCGGTGCAGATCGGTACGATCGGCCCGGCGCTTCCCGGGATCGACCTTAAAGTCGACGAGACGGCCGCCGATCAGGAGGTGTTCAGCGACGATCCCGGCGACGTCGGCGAACTCCTCGTCAAGGGGCCGAACGTCACCCAGGGGTACTGGAACAAACCCGGCGCAACGCAGGGCGCCTTCGTGGAAGACGACGCCGGCGAACGGTGGTTCCGAACCGGCGACATCGTCCACATCCGCCCCGACGGCTACCTCGAGTTCCGCGACCGCGTCAAACAGATCATCGTTCTCTCGACGGGCAAGAACGTCGCGCCCGGCCCGATCGAGGACGCATTCGCCGCGAGCGAGATCGTCGAACAGGCGATGGTCGTCGGCGACGGCGAGAAGTTCATCGGCGCGTTGCTCGTTCCCAACACGGAACACGTTCGCGAGTGGGCCGCGGAAGAAGGTATCGACCTTCCCGACGACCCCGAGTCGATGTGCGACGACGACCGCGTTCGCGAGTACGTTCAACAGGAAGTCGATCGGGTCAACGGGAACTTCGAGAAACACGAGACGATCAAGCGCTTCGAACTCGTCCCGCAGGAGTTCACCGAGGAAAACGAGATGTTGACGCCGACGATGAAAAAGAAGCGTCGCGTCATCCTTTCGCGGTTCGAGGACCGGGTCGACCGAATCTACGAGGAGTGATCGATCCCGCCACCGGGATCGCTCGTTCGGGTCCGCTCTCGGGTACTTTCACTCGAGCGAACGCGGCTCGAACTACCTCCGGGGCTCTCTCGAAGCCGATACCGGAATCGGAACGACGGATCGGTTCTCGGTACGTTTAACAGGCAACTCGCCCACGAACGGATATGAGCACTCGGGACGTCTTCTGGTCGATTTATCGCGAAGCGCTCCCCGTTTTGCTGATCGCGCTCGGCGGCGGTATCTTCGCCGGACTGGTGCTTGAAGGAACCCTGGAGAGCGTCGAGCGGTTTCCCGGCCTCCTCGTGATGGTTCCCGTGTTTCTGGCGACGCGCGGGAACGTCTACGGCGCACTCGGCGGACGGATCTCGAGCGGACTCCACCAGGGGCTGATCCCGCCGCGGTTCGAGCGGAACGAACGGCTCGTCAACGCGGTAGTGGCCTCGTTCGTCAACGGCATCGGGATTTCGATCGTCATCGGCGTCGTCACGTGGATCGCGCTGCTGGTGATCGGGTGGGAGGTCGCCGCAGTCTACGAACTCGTCGGGATCATGCTGATCGCCGGGACGTTGACGTCGGTCGTCATGATCGTCGGGCTGTTGGCGTTGATCTTCGCCGGCTACGAGTCCGGCTACGATCCCGACAACCTCGTCGGTCCGGTCGTGACGACGCTCGGGGATATCTTCGGCATGCTCTTTCTGGTGTTCGCGATCTCCATCGTGGAGGTACTCGCCTGATGGTGGCTCCGCAGGGATCGCTCGGCACGTGGGACGCAAAGCGCATCGTTCTGAACATGTTCCCGCTGCTGGTCGTCCTCTCGATCATCGTCCTCGCGGCGGGCATCACGCTCGAGGACGCAGAGGAGATGCTCAACGAGTACGGACTGCTGGCGGTGATGGTGCCGACGATGGTCGACATGGGCGGGAACCTCGGCGCGATCTTGAGTTCGCGGCTCTCGACGCGGTTCCACCTCGGAACGACGGAACTCGACCTGCGCGATCGGGTTCTGTGGGGTAACGTCGCCGCGATTCTGGCGCTGGCGGCGACGATCTTCACCGCACTGGCGTGTGGTGCGTACGTAGTCGGCGTCCTCTTTGGCTTCGCGCTGCCGCTCTCGGCACTGCTCGCCATCTCGTTGATCAGCGGGATGTCGGTCGCCGTCATCGCTATCGTGTTCAGTTTCGCGGCGACCTACGCCTCCTACCGGCTGGGGATCGACCCCGACGACACGACGATCCCGATCGTCACGAACGTCGTCGACGTCTGCGGCATGGTCATCTTCATCGGCGTTTCGACACTCGTTCTGGGCTTCTGACCTCGCCACTTACTCGCGGTTCCGATCCGAATCCGTCGACCGCCTCAGATCTGTGCCAGCGCTTCGAAGGCGGTGGCGGCCGTCCGCGTCCCCTTCGAGATGAGAATATCGCCGCCTCGCACCTCGGCGTCGGCGTCTCCGACCAGCAACCAGCCCTCGCCAGGTCGGCGAATCGCGATCACCGACATCGTCGACTCCGTGTCCGGCACGCCGACCGTGATCGCGGTCCCGTCGAGGTCGCTTTCCGACTCGACCTCGACGCGCGTGATTATCTCGTCGCTCTCTTCGACGGCCATCTGCACCACGGGGTGAACGTCGATATCCCGGAGCACGCCTTCGCTGATGTCGACCGCCGCGTCGCTGATGACCTCCGTGGCGCTGCCCAGGTGGATCAGCCCACGGAGTACCACCGGATCCGACGCCTCGGCGGCCGCCCGCAGCGTCCACGCCTCGAACCGCGATTCCAGCGCGTCGACTTCGACCTCGAGGTTGCGAACCTCCTCGGCGAGGGCGTCGTTGTCGAAGAGCACGGCGCTGTAGGCGAGATCGACCGCCAGCTCCGAGAGGTTCTTCATGTGAACGATCGTGTTCACGGCCCGCTCTAAGTCCTCGATGGCCGGTGTCTGCGCGGTTGGCGGCTCGTAGGGCGTTCCGGTCAACCCCTCGTAGACGTCGCCGATCGACGGATCGGGGCCGCGCAGGAGCGCGACGTCGTGGCTCTCGACGGACGTCTGCGGACCGGGATTGAGCAGCCACTCGTCCCCGCGCCGAAGCGCAATTACGCGCACGCCCGTCTCCGACTCGAGGTTGATCGACTCGAGCGTCCGCCCCGCGTATTCGGAGTGTTCGCCGACGACCCCTCGAACGAGCGTTTCGACGGCCTCCGGCAGCGCCGCACGCATCGCCTCCGGGAGACCGATATCCTCGAGGACGACCTTCGCGATGTCGCCGGCGGCGTCGCTGATGTCGTCGGCCGCGGCGACGATCCCCAGGACCGGTGCGAGCCGTTCGGCGTCTTCCGGGCTGCGAACGGCCATCATCAACCCCATTCGCGCTCGCATCTCGAGGACGTCCATCCGCTCCTCGAGTCGGAGGACCTCTTCGGCGATATCCGCGCTCGAAAGGAGGACCGCGGAGTAGGAGAGGTCGATCAGGAGCTCCGCGGTGTCTTTCATCTCGACGAGTACCTCTTTGACGTTGACGGGCTCGTATTCGATCGGAGTCGACGAGGCTTCGCCCTCGAAGTGATTCATGAACGGAGCTATTCACTCTCGTGAGAAAAGGGTTTCCCGTGCGTGCCATCGCCTGAGCGGCCGGTTTTCGACGGTTAGCGATCCCGAATCCGTTTTCGCCTCACGCCCTCGTAACGAGGCCTTCCGGCGACAACCCGCTCCAGTATCCCGATCTCCCCGATGATGTCATCGAAATATATTTACAATATCTCTAAGATGTAATCGGTATGGAACGACCCTCCAGACGGAGCTTTCTTACCGGAAGCGCCGTCGCGGCTGCCGGCCTCGCCGGCATTACGGGCGGATCGTACGCAGAACAGTTCGACGGTCTCGACGCCGACCTCCCCGATAGCGTCGCGGGCGCGCTCGCGTTGCTCCCGTCGGAGTCGGCCGCGGATACCGACTACCGGACGGTGCTCCTCGCCGACGTGGCGGATGCCGAGGGCGAAGACGAGTACGGTTACGAAGTGCGGGAAGTCCTTCGATCGTTCGACGACCTCGACGTCGGCGACGTCTCCCACGTCGCCGCGGCCCGCGTCGCGGAGCACTCCGGACAGATCGGCGTCGTGGTCGGGTCGTTCGACCGGCTCGAGCCGGGTGAGAAGACCGACGAACGGGGCGATTGGCGGTTCGCGAAAGCGACCGATCGCGCGTACGCGACGACGGAAGGTCGTGCGGTAGTCGTCCATAGCGAGGAGCCAGCCGACCTGGCGACGGCGGCCGTCGATGTCGATACGGACGACGCCGCGACGTTTCTCGACGGCTACGAGGACGCCGGTGTGGCGTTCGAACTGCTCGCCGACCAGCCCCTCGTCTACTTCGTGCCCGACGTCGATCAGGCGGTTTTCTCCGGCATCGGTTCCGACACCCTCGACGCGTTCGCGGCCGGCTTTGCGGACGATCCGAACGCGATCGACGGAACCGTCGAGAACCAGTACCTGCTGTTTCCAGCCACCGGAACCGATCTCGACGACGAGACCGTCGAGCGGATCGTCACCGAACTTGAGCCCGGCGTCGTCGCCGAGATCGACGTCGATCACACCCCCGATCTCGTTCACACGACGGTGGTCGCCGAGGAGCCGCCGGAGCGCGACCGCGAGGCGGCACCCGACGCACAGATCGATGCCGAGCTCGATCACGACGAGAGCGCCGTCGTCTTCCGCCACCGCGAGGGCGAGCCGATCGACGCCGACACCCTCGAGCTGTGGCACGACGGTGAACGCTCCGATGAGGGGCCGTCCGCGGAGTTCGACGTCTTCGAAGCGGGAGACGAACTGCCCGTCGCCACCGATCCCATCGCCACGGTCACCCTCCGCTGGTTCGACGAGGACGAGAACGCGTTCTACACGTACGATAGTCTCCTCGTCGGGCAGGACGCCTTCGAGGTCAACTACGACTTCGACGCGGAGCGACTGGAGATCGAGTACGCCGGCGATCGGGAGGCCGACCCGACGAAGTTGAATCTCCGGAACTATTCCGACAACCGGACGGAAACGCTCGAGGGATTCGCCGGCGAGTACGACGCGCTGGCCGCGGGCGACGCGATCACCGTCGAGAACGTCGGCGTCGGCGACCGCGTCTCGCTGGAACTCGACGTGCCCAACGAGCCCCGCGACCAGCCGAGACAGTTGGTCAGCCACCGGGTGCGTCCGCCGCGGGTCTTCCTCCACCGCCGCTCGGATACGGGTGTCGTCGCTCGGTATCACGACGAGCAGGAGCGCGATGCCGCGGAGTTCCGCCTGCTCGTCGACGGCCGGGAAGCGGAGACGCAGTTCGCCGATCTCGTGGACACCCTCGAGCGCGGCGACGACCTCGAACTCGGCGACTACGACGTCGGTACGGAGCTACTCGTCGAGTGGACCGCGCCGGCAGAGCCGATGGAGGTCGGTGATCTGGTCGTGCGTCCGGACACGCGAGTCGCCGCGGAGTACGACGGCGAGGAGGGGACCCTGACGTTCGTCCACGACGACGGCGAGGCCGTCGACGCCGCCGACCTCGAACTGCGCGCCGCCGGCGAGCGGACGGATGTCCAGCCGGGCGACGAGGACGACCGATTCGAGCCGGGCGACGAGCTGACGGTCGAGGCGGAGCCGTTCGTGAACGTCGCCCTCTCGTGGGTTCCCGAGGATGTCGACTCCGAGTACACGCTTAGTCGGACGGTGACCGCCGCAGACACCTTCGAGGCCGACTACGATCCCGACGCCGACGAGGTGGAACTCACGTACGTCGGCACGCGGCAAGCCGATCCCGCACGACTGGGCGTCCGCCGCCGGGTTCCGGGTTCGGGCGATATCGACGGGCCGGAGCCGCTGTTCGCCGAGGCACACGACACGCTAACCACTGACGACGCAATCACGCTGACCGACGTCGAGATCGACGAGCGCATCAACGTCGTCCTCAACGATTCCGACGGCCGACACCGTCGCCACTTCTTCGACTTCACACCGGAGCCCAGATTCGCGTTCTCCTTCGAATCTCGAGCGGGGAACGTCGTCGCCGTCTACCATGACGAGGTCTCCCGGGCCGGCGCTGCGTTTCGGGTCCTCGCGAACGGCGACGCGACCGACGTTCAGCCGGCCGACGAGCACGATACACTCGAAGACGGCGACGTGGTCGATCTCGGTGAATTCGAGACGGGAACCGAACTCGTCGTCGAGTGGACCGTTCCGGACGACCCGGTCGAGGTGACCGACCACGTCATCGCTCCGGATGCCGACTTCGAAATCGTCTACGACGACGAAAACGGAACGCTGACCGCCACGCACGACGGCGGCGACGAACTCGCCGCCGCCGACGTCCGGTTGCACATCCGGCCTGCGCGGTCCGAACCGATAGCGTGGGGCGACGACGGCACCATCGAGGAGGGCGACAGCCGAGCGGTCGAACTCGAGACCGACCCGGAGGCCGTCTTCCTCGTCTTCCGCGAGCGCGAACTACTCGACGACGAGCAGTTTCACGACTGATCGAGGACCGCCGTCTCGACGAACGGTCCGTTCTTCGAGACCGTGTCCGAACTGAATCCGCCAGCGTCATTGCCGAGTTGGGGCTCGCTGCTCGACTCCCGTCGAAGCGCTCGTTACTCACTCCGCACGCGCTCTTCCTCGCCGGGAAGGATATCACCCAGCGAGCCGCCGATCGCCATCCCGGTAAAGACCACCGACACCTGACAGAGGTTGACCCAGGGCTCGTCCCACGCCACTCGCCCCCACAGCGTCATCATCATCGTTGCGGTCACGAACGCGATTCCGAGCACCCACACCGGCCGGCGCGGGATCACGCCGAAGTAGGGATTGTTGATCTGTACCTCCCGGAAGTCGGCGACGTAGAGAATCCCGACGACGAGCGAGACGGCGAGCGCCAGGTTCGCGACGAGAAACGTCGGCGTCTCGGCGAGGAACGCGCCGATCTCGATGACGCCGTCCTCGACGAGTAAGGGTATCCCGACGATGATGCTGCCGACGAACGCCTCCGCTTTGTCCTTGCCCGTAAACCGGGTGATCACCCGATTGACCATCCCGTTGTGCGAGAGCCGGTCGACCAGGGTCATCGTTCGGTGTACCTCTTTTCGCTCCGCCGGATCGTCGACGGTTTCCTCCAGCGTCTCGAGTTGCTCGTAGAGTTCGCCGATCGTGGTGTCATCGCGCCGCCCCGTCGATCGTGACATACGCCGGTCTCACACTCCAGCCGCTTAGTGTTCGCCGAATTCGAGCCGTAATCGGCTCGGCGGCGACTCGGATTGACCGCTCAGAGCGCGTCGCGGAGACGGTCGGCGCTCGAGCCGTCTTTCTTCCCGTCGCCGGCGGCGGAAGTACCTCGGGTGAGCGGAATCGGTACCATTTTGCAGCCTCGGGGCCACTACGTCTCATATGAAACACGTACGAGGACCGCTGTGTACGGTCGACCTCGGGGGGCAAACGGCCGAGACTGCGGAGATCGACGATCTCCTCGAGTCGTTCCTCGGCGGGCGTGCACTCGGGACGAAACTCGCACACGACCGGATCCCGTTCGACGCGGATCCGCTGGGGGCGGAGAACCGATTGTTCTTCGCGACCGGCCCGCTCCAGCACTCGACGATGAGCTTCACCGGTCGGATGTCGGTGACGGGCGTCTCGCCGCTGACCGACGGGTTGCTCTCCTCGAACGCCGGGGGATTCCTCTCGCGAAACTTCACCGGGACGGGCTACAGCGCCGTCGAAATCACCGGCGAGAGCGACGAACTCGTCATCGTTCACGTCACCGACGAGGGCGTCGAGTTCGAGCCGGTTCCCGACCTCGAGGAGGCGACGGTCTCTGAGACCTGCGAGTACATCGAAGACGAACACGGGCTCGAGTCCGAACACACGGTCGTCATCGGACCCGGCGGCGAGAATCAGGTCCGGTTCGCGTCGATCATGACCTCGAAGGAGAGAGCCTTCGGCCGCGGCGGACTGGGTGCCGTCCTCGGTGCGAAGAACGTCAAGGCGATCACGTTCGACGGCGACTCGACCCACGAAGTCGAGATTCCGCCGGTCCAGATGGAGATTCACGGCGAGGCGGCCAAGGCGGACCACCCGATGAAGCGGTCTGGAACGACCACCATGACGGAGTTCGCGAACATGGTCGAAGCGCTGCCGAGCTACTACTTCTCCGAACTGTCGTTCGAGGGGGCCGAAGGGATCGGCGGCGACGCGGTCGCCGAAAAGAAGTACAAGAAAGGCACCTGTTCGGCCTGCGCCTTCGCCTGCAAACTCCCGACCCGAGACGAGGAATCGGGCCTCGAGACCGAAGGCCCCGAGTACGAGACGGTCATGGCCTTCGGCTCGAACTCCGGCGTCGACGACATCGTCGACGTGATGAAATCCAACAAGCTCTGCGACGAGTACGGGCTCGACACCATCTCCGCCGGCGACACCGTCGCGGCGTACCTCGCCAGCGAAGACGAGTTCGGAAACGTCGACCTCATCCACGACCTCGTCGAGAAAATCGCCTACCGCGAGGGCGTCGGCGACACGCTCGCGGAGGGGATCGACCGCGTCCACGACGACCTCGGCGTCGAGAACTGGACCGTCAAGGGGATGGAGTTCCCCGCCCACGACGGCCGCACGCTGAACGGCCAGGGACTCGCCTTCGCCACCTCGAACCGCGGCGCCGACCACATGTACGCCGAGTTCTACCCCTACGAGTACCCGCTCGTCGACGCCGAGGACGCCTTCGACAAGGAGGGTCTCGAGAACAAACCGCCGAAGGTCATCGAACTCGAGAACGTCAACGCGATCAAAGACAGCGGCGTCCTCTGTAAGTTCTCGCGGGACTTCATTACCCCCGAGCGCCTCGAGTCGCTGCTCGACGCCGACTACGACGACCTCCTCGAACTCGGCGGCGAGGTCGTCTCGCTCGAGCGCCACTTCAACAACCAGCGCGGGTTCGATCGGAGCGACGACACCGTCCCCTACGAGATTCCGGAGTTCGAACGGGGACTCGCGGAGTACTACGAGGAACGCGGCTGGAACGACGACGGGACGGTCCCTGACGGTCGGTTCAGCAGTGACACGGCCGCTCCGGCCGACGACTGAGCGGGACCCAACGCCGCCGATTTCGATCGCCACTTTCGTTTTTCCGATCCGCGTGGTCGGGACGCTCACTCTGCGGTCGTCCCAGCCGTCGGCGCGTTCGCCGTGCCCGTCCAGGCCCACGTTACGACGATCGTCACCGAGAGCGCAGCCGCGAATCCGACGGCGAGCCACAGCCCCCGACCGATGCCGTACCACTCCGCGAGGACGCCCACGACGGCGGGGGCGATCGCGATTCCGGCGTACGTCGCACCGGCGGTCAGGGCGGCGAGCGGCCCGCTGTACTCCGGTGCAGCCTCGACGGCGTACGCCGACAGCGTCGGGAATCCGCTGGAGAGCCCCGCGCCGGCGACGAAGACGGCGAGAAACAGTGGCGGGCCGGTGATCCCGGAAAACGTGAGTGCGAGCGCCGGGATCGCGGGCAGCGTCGCCGCGAACAGTAGCGTCAGGTAGGGAACGCGCTCGACGGCGACCGTGTAGCCGGCCCGCGCGGGGACGTACGCCAGCAGGTACGCCGACAGCAGCAGATTGGCCGTTGCCGTCCCGTAGAAGCCGCTCGCGTAGTAGGCAAGCCAGGTGAACATGATCCCCTCCACACTGCCGACGAGAAACATGCCAGTACAGGAACCGATGACGGCAGGTCGTCGAAGCAGCGCGCGAAGCGCGTCCAGCGAGATCGATCGCTCGGCATCCATCGCGGGGAGGTCGACGCGGCTCGCGACGACGGCGACCGGCACGAAACAGCAGGCGATGACGAGGAAGACGACTCGCCAACTGGCCACGGCGAGCACGGTGCTGACGACCTGGGGACCGATGACGGCACCGATCGCCCAGACGAGCGCGTAGGCGGTGAAGATCCGACCCCGTCGGGCGGTGTGCAGGTGGCTCAACACGACCCGATCGAGGCCGCGAAACACCCCGGCCGCCGCCCCCTGTGCGAGCAGCGCGAGCAAAAAGAGGGAGTACAGCGGCGCACCCGCCATCAGGACGAGCGCAGCGCCGACGCCGAGGACGCCCAGGAGCAGGGTCCACCGCATTCGAAGCCGGCCGGCGAGGATTCCCGTCACGACGATGGCGACGACGAAGCCGGTCGTTCCGGCGGGCGCGACCAGCCCGAGCGCGGCCTCGGAGACGCCGAAACTCCCCTCGAGGCTGGCGAGGAGCGGTCCTCGAGCTTGCATCGCCATCGCGTCACCGAAGACGAACAGGAAGATCGCCGCCGTCCAGACGTGCGCCCGGTTCATGCCTCTCCTGTCGTCGCTCCGGTGAAAACGCTGCCCATGTCCGGTCGGCGCGGACCGGGACATCGACGGGCGGCCGTCGGTGTCGAGCGCACTGTCGGTTCGACGAGCGCAGCTGCGGCGTCGGAATCGGGACCAAACTGTGAAGCCGGTCCACGGTGTAGCTGTCGCCATCCGTGCCATGTCTATTCAAACCACACATTCGTCGGCCGGAGACCGGTTCGACTCAATCGTCGAGGTCCTCGCCAAGGCCAACGAGCCGAAGACGGGCGACGAGCTAGCGGGCATCGCGGCCGAATCGGACGCCGAACGGGTCGCCGCAAAACGCGCGCTCGCCGGCGTGCGCCTCGAGACGCTCCGCGAGAACCCGGTCGTTCCGTCCGACGAGGACGAGGTAACGCGAGTCATTCAGGACGCCGTGCGAGAGCCGATATACGACGAGATCAGGGAGTGGACCGTCGCCGATCTCCGGGAGTTTCTCGTCGACAGCGCGACCGGCGACCGCGAGATCGCGGCGATCCGCCCCGGTCTCACCAGCGAGATGATCGCGGCGGTGACGAAACTCATGTCGAACATGGACCTCGTGCTCGTCACCGCCAAGATGGAAGTCACGGCCCGCTGCAACACGACGATTGGCGAGGCCGGCACCCTCTCGTTTCGACTCCAGCCCAACGATCCCGCGGACGACGTGGATAACATCATCGACGCGACGCGCGAGGGGCTAGCCTACGGCACCGGCGACGCCGTGATCGGCGTCAACCCGGTCACGGACACCGTCGAGACCACGACGCGGGTTCTGGAGGCGACCCACGACTTCATCGAGGAGTGGAACGTTCCCACGCAGAACTGCTGTCTCTCCCACGTGACGACCCAGATGGACGCGATGCGGGAGGGCGCGCCGGCCGACCTCGTCTTCCAGAGCCTCGCCGGCACCGAGGCCGGCAACGACGAGTTCGGGGTCGACGTCGCCCTCCTCGACGAGGCTCACGACCTCGCCCAGCGCCGCTGTACCTCGTCGGGACCGAACGTCACGTACTTCGAGACGGGACAGGGCGCTGAGCTCTCGGGCGACGCCCACCACGGCGTCGATCAACTCACCCTCGAGGCCCGCTGTTACGGCCTCGCGCGGCGCTACGACCCGTTCCTCGTCAACACCGTCGTCGGCTTCATCGGCCCGGAGTACCTCTACGACGGCCAGCAGGTCATCCGGGCCGGCCTCGAGGACGTGTTCATGGGCCAACTCCACGGCATCTCGATGGGGATCGACGCCTGCTACACGAACCACATTCAGGCCGACCAGAACGACATCGAAAACCTCGCCGTCCTGCTCGCGGCGGCGGGGACGAACTACTTCATCACGGTGCCGATGGGCGACGACGTAATGTTGAACTACCAGTCGAACAGCTACCACGACGCCGCGGCGCTGTGGGAACTGTTTGACCTCGAGCCGACGGCCCCATTTCGGGACTGGCTCGCCGAGATGGGCCTCTGGCGCGACGGCCGACTGACCGACCGCGCGGGCGATCCGACGATCTTCACGTGACCATGGCATCAGATTCCAATCGAACCCACGACGCCGATTCGACCGATGACCCTACTGACGTAACCGACTCGGGCAACGAGCAGGACGGTGCGTCGACTGCGGGCCACGACGAGCAGGACGACGAACTGCGCCGTCGCATCGCCGATCGAACCCCCACACGTCTGGGCGTGGGCCGCGCCGGCCCGCGACCCACGACGGACAGCCTCCTCGAGTTCCGCGCGGACCACGGCGTCGCACGCGACGCGGTCCACTCCCGGGTCGACGACGCCACCATCGACGACCTCGGGCTGGTACCGCTGCGAACGCGAGTCGCGGATACGGACCAGTATCTGGCCCGTCCCGATCTCGGGCGGGAACTCGCCGACGAGAGCCTCGAGCGGCTCCGAGACGAGTGCGAGCACGCACCCGATGTCCAGATCGTCGTCAGCGACGGGCTCTCCTCGACGGCCGTCGAGACGAACGTTCCGGAGCTATTGGCGGTCCTGCGGGACGGCCTCGAGGCCCGCGACGTCGACGTCGGCACGCCGGTTTTCGTCGAGTTCGGCCGCGTCGACGCCATGGACGCGATCGGCGAGGAACTCGAGGCCGACTGCTGCGTCACGCTCATCGGGGAACGTCCCGGCCTCAGAACCGCCGAAAGCCTGAGCGCGTACCTCGTCTACGGTCCGGAGCGCGGACTCCCGACGGCGAAGAAGTCCGTCGTCTCGAACATCCACGACGGCGGGGTACCGCCGGTCGAGGCCGGTGCCGAACTCGTCGACCTGCTCGCCGAGATGCTCGAGCGGGAGGCCAGCGGCATCGACCTTCGCGAAGACGACCGCGAGTTCACGGCGGAGTAACGGGGACGGCACCCATGACCGACTCCCGTGGAACGCTCACCAGTATCGGCGTTGACGTCGGGACGACCACCACGCACGCCGTTATCAGTCGCCTCCGCGTCGAGACGCCGCCCGGTGGAGCCGCCGGTCCCGAAATCGCGGACCGCGAGATCGTGTATCGGGGCGCGGTTCGCGAGACGCCGCTGCTCGATCCGGAGACGATCGACGTCGATCGAGTCGCCGCGCTCGTCGGCCGCGACCTCGAGGCGGCGGGCGTCACGCCCGACGAAATCGATACGGGGGCCGTCATCGTCACCGGCGAGACCGCCCGTCGGGCGAACGCCGAGCCGCTCGTCCACCAACTGGCCGAAGACGCCGGCCGGTTCGTCGCCGCGACGGCCGGCGCGTCGCTCGAGGCGGTCCTCGCGGGGCGGGGCTCCGGCGCGGCGGCTCGCGCCGGAGAGACGGGTGGACTGGTCGCCAACGTCGACGTCGGCGGCGGAACGACCAACGTTGCGATCTTCGACGGGAACGACTCCGGTGGGGACGGGACCGGCGCCGACAGCGACGGTGTCACGGTCAGGGAAACCCGCTGTCTCGACGTCGGCGGCCGGCTCGTCGCGTTCGACGACCGGCGACGCGTCGTCTCCCTCTCGTCGCCCGCTCGAACGCTCGTGGAGGCACTCGACCTGCCGATCGAGACGGGCACGTCTCCCGTCGAGTCCGCCCTCGAGAAACTGGTCGCTGCGATGGCCGATCGGATCGTCGATCTCTGTACGGGGCCGCCGTTCGACGATCTCACTCGAGCCCTCGCGATCGGCCACCTCCCCGACGAGTCGCTCGCGCTGGACGGCGTCGTTTTCAGCGGCGGCGTCGGTCGACTCGTCGAATCGCCGCCCGACGACCCGTTCGCGTGGGGCGATCTCGGCGGTTCCCTGGCGGCTGCACTCGCGGATCACCCGCAGGTCCGATCGTGGCCGGTGTGCGAGTCCGCGGAGGACATCCGGGCGACCGTCGTCGGTGCCGGAACGGAGTCGACGACGCTCAGCGGCCGGACCGTCTCGCTCGAGCGATCGATGCTCCCGCTGCGAAACGTGCCCGTTTCGGCGGTTCCGGGCGTCTCCGAGTGTTCGGATGCGGCGCTCGAGCGACGCTTCGAGGAGCGCGTTGGTCGATTACTCGAGCGTCACGATCCCGACGAGGTCGACGCGGTCGCGCTCTCGATCGACGACGTCGGGCCGCTCGCGTACGACCGACTGCGAGCGGTCGCCGACGCGCTCGCCCCCGCGCTCGCGGCGCTTTCGCCGTCGCTCGCGGTCGTCGTCGTCACGCGGCAGAACTGCGCGAAGGTGCTCGGACAGGTGCTCCGCCGCCGAACGGATCGTTCCCTCCTCGTCCTCGACGAACTCGTTGTCCGCGACGGCGACTTCCTCGACGTCGGCGAACCGATATCGGGCGGCGAGAGCGTTCCCGTCGTCGTGAAGACGCTGGCGTTCGGGGGGTAATGCCGGCGTTCGGTCGCTATCGGGATTCGTCCTCGTCGGATTCGTCGTTTCGGGCTCCCCGCCCGTCTCCGCGGTCGCTCCATCCCGAATCGTCCGTGCCGTCCCAGTCGACCTTGTCCGGGTCCAGACGGTCGTCGCCGCGAGACGGCAGCGGCGCGTCGTCGGCTCTCGAGGGGTGGATGTTGTAGTTGTTCCCGCGGTAGGGATCGGTTTCCGGATCGTAGTCGAGTTCGCTACGCTCGAAGAGATAGATGAAAAAGCCAAACAGCGGGATGCAGAAGGTGATCGCCGCCCACTTCTTCGGCGGCTCGAGCCCGACGTTTCCGGCGTCGTAGTAGGTGAACGCGGTGAGCGCGAGGTGCCAGGCGAGCGGAATCCCGACGACCGCTATCAGCAGTATCGTGCTCATACCGGACGTACGTCCCGCAGGTACAAAACGGCCGGCTACGCGACGGATCTCGGTACAGCGGGTGGTGTCGACGACGGCCGACCGCCGTTTCCGATCACCGGCCCCGTCGCAGCGAGGCGAGCGCCCGGCGGACTCGATCAACGAAATCGCTATTTCCGGTCGTCGGCCGCGGTTGTTCGAGCGACTCCCACTCAGTCGAGACCGCCGAAATGGCGTCTAACAACGCCTCGATGCGCGCGTCGGGGCGGTAGTAGATCAGCTTTCGATCCCAGTCGATCTCTACCAGTCCGACGTCCTCGAGTTTGGGAAGTTGCTGGTGGTACAGCACGGCCCGCAGCTCCGTTTGTGTCTGGTCGTCGCGTTCACGGACCGGCTCGAGCAGCCCGTCGATGAGCTGCCCGTCCGTTCCCGTCCGCAGCGTTTCGAGAAGTCGGCGACGTGCCGGGTCGACCAGGACCTCGAGCAGCCACTCGATCGGCGGCTGCTCGTGTTCTTCGGGGGACTCGCGTCCGTTCGTTCGAGAGCTATCTTCCGCTACCGCCTGATATCTTTTCGTGTTCATACTCACGTCCCGCTCGAGCGAGCGACTACGGGTAGACGGACTGCTTTCGATCACATAGGCGTTTTTGACGGGTGAGCGCCAGTTGCTGTGATATCCGTATTCGATCTCCGCCTCGCTCGCGCATTCGCAAACCCATCACAGATCGTGTACCATCTGTTCCGTGTCGGGTCGAAACGCAGTGAGCGGTTCGAACTGCTCATCCTTGACCAGAATCTTCTTTCGCACCGTCACGTCGAGTTCGGTGAGCGCCTTGGCGACGCGCGTGAGATCGCCGCTGGTTTTCCCGACGGCTTTCACGAGGAGGTTGTTTTCGCCGAACATCAGCTCTCGGACGTTCACGACGTTCGGAACCTCGCAGGCCTTCGCTGCGACCTCCTCGCGTTCTGCGACGTCCGCGGTACCCACGATCACTACCTGCAGCGGGAATCCCGCTCGCCCGTAATCGACGGTCGCCCGGTAGCCGGTGATGATCCCGTCGCGCTCGAGGTGGTCGATCCGGTTCCTGACGGTACTCGGCGACACCTCGAGTGCGTCGGCGAGTTCCGTCGTGGTGACGCTGCGGGCGTCGTCCTGTAGGGCGTGGAGGATTCGCTTGTCGATGCGATCCAGTGGCGTTGGCTCCATAGCCCGGGTACGACGGACAGCCATAGAAGCGTTCACCCTTTCTCGAGCGACGGTCACCCGTCGAACTCGATCGCCGCACCCTGGCACGACCACCTTTTGTCTCGGTCACCTCGCTCGCGGTTTCCCTCGCAAAACCTGTCTGGCGAGAGTAGAACTCTCGCTGACCTTCGCTCACTTCGTTCGCGAAGAGACCAAAAGGCCTAGCAACCGCTGCTCACGGATCACTGCGTTCTCCGCTCGCGCTTCGCGGTTCTCACTCCCGATAGTCGTTCCGAACCGCGCCTCAGTTGACGTCGAACTCGATCGCCGCACCCTGACCGAAGCCGACGCAGAGCGTCGCCAGACCGAGGCCGCCGCCGCGCTTTTGCAGTTCGTGAATCAGCGTCACCGGCAGGCGAGCGCCGGAGGCACCTAGCGGGTGGCCGATGGCGATCGCGCCGCCGTTGACGTTGAAGACGTCGGGATCGACGCCGAGTTCGTCGCGCGAGTAGACCGACTGGCTCGCGAAGGCCTCGTTGAGTTCGACCAGATCGTACTCGTCGATGTCGCGACCGTTACGCTCGAGCAGCCCCTTCGTCGCCGGGACCGGCCCGATACCCATGACGGTCGGGTCGACGCCGGCAACGTTGTTCATGCCGACTTCGGCCATGATCTCGAGGTCGTGCTCCTCGGCGAACGCCTCGCTGGTGACGAGCAGCGCGGACGCGCCGTCGGAGATCTGGGAGGCGTTGCCGGGCGTGACGGTTCCGTCGGACTTGAAGACGGTCGGCAGGCCGGCGAGCTTTTCGGCGGTCGTTCCGGGGCGGATGCCCTCGTCTTCGGTGACGGTGCCGTCTTCGGTCTCGATCGGAACGATCTCGTCGTCGAAGCGGCCCTCCTCGGTGGCTTCGGCGGCGTTTTGTTGGCTCCGGGCGGCGTACTCGTCCTGTTCCTCGCGGCTGATACCGTACTCCTCGGCGACCTTCTCGGCGGTCATCCCCATCTGGAGTTCGCCGACGTTGTACAGTTCCGCTAGACGGGGGTGGATATCGGACATCCCCTCGCCCATCGGGACGCGACTCATGCTCTCGACGCCGCCGGCGATGATGGCGTCGCGGTTGCCCGCGGCGATGGCGTCGGACGCGGAGATGACCGACTGCATCGAGGAAGCACACCAGCGGTTGATCGTGGTCGCTGGGACGCTCTCGCCGAGTTCCGAGAGCAGGGCGATGACGCGGGCGAGGTTGTTGTCCTGTTCGCTGCGCTGCTGGGCACAACCCCACATCAGGTCGTCGATATCGTCGCCCGAAAGGCCGGTCTCCGCGAGGATCTCGTCGACCAGCGGGACCGAGAGATCCTCGCTGCGGACGTCGGCGTACACGCCGTCCTCTTTCCCCTGCGGAGTGCGATACGCGGCCGCGATAACTGGCGTCTGTGACATGCAGTATCGTATGGTCTTTATCATCTTAAAACGCCCAGAACTCTCGAGGACGGGAGAAGCGTTTACGCGTTCGAACCGGACCGATCGCTCCCGATCGCCGAGACGGAAACCGCCCCTTACTCCCGAAATTGTTTGTACACTGATCGAACAGCCGTCGTGCGATCGGCGGCGTTGCCGGTCGACGACTCCGATCGTAGCGGCGTTCGATATCGCGGTGGGTGAAAATGACGTTTCACCTACCGACGGGACCTTAGTTCAGTGACCTGTTCGCTGGAGTATGCGTGAACGAACGAGACTGCTGACGGTCGCCCTCGTCGCACTGCTCGTGGGGTCGCTCGTCGGAGCCGGATTCACGGGGGTGTTCGGCGGGGGTTTCGCCGACGCTGACCTCGAGCGGGGCGGCGATCGAATCGACGGCGTGAGCGATCCCGAACTGACGACCTTCGCGTCCGAGGACGCGTTTGTCGAGTACTTCGACGACCAGTCGCGGGTCGTCCCGACGAGGGGCGATATGACGCTCGAGGTGGAGGACGACGCGGAGGTGGCCTCCGACGGAGCCACCGTCGATGCGGACGCGACGTGGTCTTCGACGGATGGCGACCGAACGCCGCGACACTCCGAGACGAACGTCCAGGAAGCGGCCCTCGACGAACCGGACGTCCTGAAGACCGACGGTGAGTCGGTGTACTACGCCGCCCATCGGTACGCGTCGCGGTGGGACGAGACGTCGATCGTCGACGTGAGCGATCCCGACGACCCCGAGGCCGTGGGCTCGATTCCGCTCTCCGGCGACCTCCTCCTCGCGGGTGACACGCTGGTCGTCCTCGGCCAGGAGGAAGCCGCCGGCTACGACGTGAGCGATCCCGGCGATCCCGAGGGGGAGTGGAGAAAGGACCTCGAGGCCCGGATCGACACGGCTCGGCTGTACGACGGTGACCTCTACCTCGTCCTCGTCGACCGGCCGGGCGGCGATCCCTGTCCGATCGAGCCCTACGGCGATCGGGCCATCGAGTGCACCGACGTGATTCGCCCGACCGTAGACACCGACGCCGACGCCGTCTACACCGCCGCCCGCGTCGACGTCGGTGGCTCCGGAACGCGAGCGATGTACGTCGATGACTACCTCTACGTCTTCGGCGAGGACGAGGCGGTCGTCCTCGACGAGACGACCTGGAAGGTCGAAACGCGACTCGAGCTGTAGGATCCGATTCGATCACCGTCTTCCAATCGGATGGTCTCGACCGCTCGAGGGGAGGGGAACCCTTTTGCCCCACGTTTGGTAATGGCCCTCCATGGACGGCAACGAGACGGTCGATCGTTCCGACGCCGACCGCCCGGAACGATCCGATGGGGCGGCCGGAACGGACGATGACTCGAGCGACGACGACGCAGAATCCGCGACGGATGGCGGCGGCCCCGTCGTAGACGGCGACCAGCAGGCGGCGTCCGCGGACGATGACGACGCGTCGATGCCGGGCGTTCCGGATCCCGAACCACAGGAGAACGACGTTCCCGAAGACGTTCAGAAGTACGCCCGTTTCACGAAGATGGACGGCGCGCAGTACGACCGAGTCAACGAGTTCCTGCGCGATCGGACCTACGTCACCGCCCGCGAGTGGGCTATCGCCCGGCTCTGTTCGGACTTCCGGACCGAGACCGGCGTCGAGATGACCAAGATCGGCGAGAACCTGCCCGAACTCGTCCCCTTCATGACCGACACGTACACGCCTCAGGCGGTCAACCAGGCCCGCGCGTCCTTCGAGGAGAAGGTGCGCAAGGCCGGTGCGACCTTCCTCTACGGCGCGATGTGCGACTTCTTCACCGCCGAGGAACTCGACGACGTCATGTACGAGTCGACCGAGGTCGCCAAGTTCTTGCTCGAGGTCGAGGGCGTCGACCTCTCCGTCGAGGAGGAACTCGAGGCCGAAGACCGGATCTCGAGCGTGATGCGAGAGGTGCGGGAGGCGAGCGAAGAGTTGCGAGAGCGAGACGAATCGTAACTGGGTCTCGCTCGCGCGTCGAAGTCGCCGATAAGGGAGCGGCTGTCTACTGTTGTTCGTTCGCAACCGTCCCGTCGCGGCAGTAAGCCGTGCGTTCTCGTGGCGCGTGCTGACCGTCTCGACGTCCGTTATTCGACTCGCTCACTCTTTACGTACCGAACGAACGTCGAGTAGGCGACCGTCGCTGACCGGTATCGAATCGTCGACTGAACTGACGAAGTAGTCACGGCACTACGACTGTTCCGCGTTCGACAACTATCCGCGCGAATACCTGACAACGATCCGCACATTCGTAGTAAATTCGATACAATGAGCGATTGTCACCTGGGACAGAATGGATGACGACGAACACCACAGACGCGGAGAACCGTGCGACTGAAGACGCGACCGAACGTGAATCGAACGAAAAGACCACCGGCGCCGGGATGACGCGGCGTCGGACGCTACAGCTGGGAACGCTCGTGGGTGCTGGGAGCGTGCTCGGCGTGGCCGGCGTCGGAGCCGACGCCGTGGCTGCGAGCTGTGACCGGCCGGACTCGGTCGTCCACCTCGACTACGACGACTACGACAGCTGGGAGGAGATCTACCGCGTGTCGAACGGCGACCGCGACAACATGACGATCGTTTCCGACCCGACGGCGTCCGGAGAGAGCGCCCTGCAGCTCCGGGTCAACGAAAACGAACACTGGGGCGTGAGCACGCACTACGACTTCGAGGGCGGACTGTTCGAACTCAACGGGCGCGTCAACTTCGCGCTCAACACCAACTGGACGATGGGCGGCCGCAATGCACCGTCGAACTGTCGGCTCTGGAACTGTGCGATCGCCCTCGGCGAAGGCAGCGCCGGCGGCGGTGATCCCGACGGAACCAACGGCTGGAGTAATCGCATGTACGTGACCGACAGAGGTGCTGATCCGAACGGTCCGTTCCACCTCCTCTCGAACACGTACCACATGGGTAACGGCGACGGTACCGGGGATCACACGTACCTCATCGACGGCGAGGAATACGCGCAGGGATCGCCCGAGATCGAACCCGGCGTGTGGTACGATTTCGAGTACTACGTGTGCGTGAATACGCTCACCGACGGCGAGGCGAACGCCGACGGAATCGTGCGGTACTGGCTCGATGATGAACTCATTTTCGAACGTGAGGACCTCAAATTCACAGAGGACTACGACGATAACATCATCGACACGAACGGACCCGTCGGCCACTACGGCGGGCGATACACCGCACCACAGAACCTCTACGCGTACTACGACGATCACTCGATGGCGCTCAACGGCGAGTTCGAGTTCGATTCGTGTTAACGCGTAGCGGTTCGTGACACGCGTCCGCTCGTCGGATCCCCGCCGATCGAGCAGCGGCTATCTCGCTAGCGGTCCCACTCCCGGACGTCCGACTCCTCGAGGAACAGCGACGGGTCGTCGTGCGAGAAGCTGACCCATCCCTCGGTCGCCGCCGTCGTGACGTGAAGTAACAGCTCTTCCTCGACGAGCGCCGTCTCGAAGACGGATCGAGAGTCGTCGAGGTCGTAGCACAACGGAACGAACACGCCGGTCTCCGTTTCTTCGTCGCGTTCGACCACGAGAGCGATCCGCCGCTCGTCGTCGTCTTCGGGCGGACGGTAGTACACGTCGGCTGCGGTAACGGTGACGTCGCCGCTGTCGACCAGGGACTCGACGAGTTCGTACGCTTCCGCCGAGACTTCGACGTCGAGTCCGGTCCGGTCCTCTCGCTCGACCGGTGAGACCGCCTCGGGTTCCAAGACGATCGCATCCCACCCGTTCTCCCGGTACTCCTCGGCGATCGTCGACGCGTCCTCGAGGAGTTCCGCCCAGCGCGAATCCGCCGTCTCGGACGTCACTGCTCTCCCTCCGCGTTCGATTGCACTCGAGCGTGCATACTCGGGACCCACGACACCGAGACGAAAAACGTTGTCTCCTCGTTACTCGAGACTCGCTCCGTCGACGGATTCGACCGTCGCGTCCGCCCGCTCGTCGCCGACGAGGGCGTCCTCGAGCGCCGACCGAACGACCGTCGGATCGGACGGCCCGCCTTCGGACGCGACGGTGCCGACCGACTCGGGGGCGAACGGCACCTCGAGTGCGCCGTAGACGCCCTCGAGCGCGTCCGCGAGCGTCTCGCGCCGATCGACGAGGACGATTCCGGCGACGACGGCGGCGTCCTGACGGACTCGCTGGGCGACGCCGACGACCTTTCGACGCCCACCATCCTCGGTCGCCAGCGATAGCGAGTGCGCGCCGGGACAGAACGAGTCTTCGGGTTCGCCGCGGACGGGGTCGAGACCATCCTCGAGCGATCGAAGCGCCCGCTCGACGGCGTTCGTGGCGCGTTCGTATCGCTCGTCCGTGCCCCGACGGAAGTCCGCGACCGGTTCGGCGCGGGCGAACGCGAGCGTCGTCTCGCCGTCGTAGGCGACCGCTCGGCCGCCGACGCCGCGCTCGACGGGCGGGAAGCCGCGCTCGCGAGCGAGTTCGCGGGCGCGATCGTACCCCTCGAGTCGGCGATCCCGCCGACCGAAGGCGATCTGTCGGTGGGGCGTCCAGACGCGAACCGCGGGTTCGCCGTCGCCGGCGCTCGAGAGGAGCCGTCGGCTCACGTCCCGGTCGGCGTCGATCGTCTTCGCGCGGCCGCGGATCACTCGCATCGGTCCGCTGTTGGACTCGGTGGACCTAAACGCTCTCGCCGCCCAGACGAACCTGACACCAGATGGCCGTGACGCTTCCCGAAGCGCTGTTGGCGCGGTACCAGCGCTTCTCGCTGTACAATTCGCCCTATCCCGCCCACGACGAGGGGTGTGCGATCGATCTGTATCCCGGCACCCTCCGAGACGGGCGGACGAGCGCCGCGCCGAGCCCCGTCTCGGGGACCGTCATCGAGACCAGAGCCGTCCACGCACCGCCAAAGCCCTACGCGCCTGAGCACGACCACCTGATCCTCCTCGAGTGCGACGGCCCCGCCGACTTCGAGGGACTGACGGCCCGAATCCTCCACGTCGATCCCGCGGTGGAGGCCGGCGACCGAGTCGGCCTGGGGGATTCGCTCGGCGAACTCGTCCGCGCGGGCTTTTTCGCCCCGTGGGTCGACAACCACCTCCACGTCGGCTTCCGGCGGCCCGATCAGAACCCCCACCGCGCGTCGGGGTCGCTCCCGCTCGAGTTGGGGGTCGACGTTCGGCCGCTCGAGTGGGACGGCGCGGGGACGGTGGTTTCGATCGGAGAGACGTACGCCGTCCTCGATGCGCCGATGCACCCCGAGCCGGGCGAGACGTTCGTCGGCGTCCGGGCCGACGGTAGCGAGTCGAGCGAGGCGGGGCGATACTCGTCGGAGCGTCGCTCCGAGGGCGGCGGGGTGCTCGACGGCGGATTGCCACACTACGACGGCGGCGGGGTTCACGGCAGACCGTCGCGCTCGAGCGATCCGATCCCAGTTACGCTGAACGGCGACCGTCTCGGCGTCGCCCGGGGCCGGACGATCACCTGGGACGAGGTGGTCGTCACGGCGAACGGCGACCCGATCACCGGCCTGTCGCTGTTCTGCGCTCGAGACGCCGACTTCGGGGCGAAACTGATCTGTCCGGAACGTGATTTTGCGGTCGGTGAGCGGATCTCGGTCGGGATTCGCTCGAGCGACGAGTAGTGTGACCGAGGCGGCCACCGATCGATCTCGGTCAGTCGTCTTGCAGCGCCTCGCCGTCGACGACGCGACCGGCGAACAGCGGCGTCTCGGTCGGCCGATCGCGGATGTAATTTACTGCATCGACCTCGCTCACGTCCGTTCTCGATGAGCGTCCGTCGCCTGCTGGTAGCGCTCGTCCTCCCTGACCCGCTCCCAGTAGCGCTCGAAGACGAGCGCAGCGGCGCGTTTCTCCGGGTCCGCCCAGCGCTGTGGCTCGCGCTCGTCGCCATCGTTCGCGGACGCTGTCCCCTCAGTATCCGAGTCGCGACAGGCCTCGCTGTCCACGTACTTCCGCCCGCCGGGGTATTTCGCGTAGCGCATAGCTCGAGTGTAGCCCATCTGGAGGTACTTTCGGGCCATGTCCATTCCCGGAAAATCGTCGTTCTCGCGGTACCGTTCGTACCGCTCGTAGATCGCTGACGCGGACTCGCGGGCGGCGTCCTCGTTCTTGTACGACCACAGCGGGAGGAGTTCGCTCTTGTACGGTTCGACTTTGAATACCCCCTCTTCGCCGCGTCCAATCTCGTACTGCTCCGGCCGTTCTCGGAAGTCGACGTCGTACTCGGGATCAGCGTCTGTCACCGTATCACCACACGGCCTGCGAAACAGGCTCGTACTCGTACGTGGGCCGGCAGGGAGGAGACGACGCTGCTTGCGATCTGCGATGAACGCTCGACAACGGGTAACTCTGGAAACGGAGACGTAAAGAACGTCGATGTGGGAACACAGAGCATGACCGATGACATGCGGTCGATGATGGCGGAGTTCGACGACCTCGAGAGCCTGCTCCAGCACTTCATCGACGAGAACCAGGAGTTCCTCTCGTGGCTCGGGACGCGTGTGGACAACGTCGGCGAGGGGACGATGACGCTCTCGATTCCCTACGACGACAAACTGAGCAACAAGCGAGCGAACGCGCGGGAGGACGAACGGGCGGACCTCCACGGTGGCGTCGCCGCGACGCTCATCGATACAGCCGGCGGAGTTTCCCTTCGTACGGTGATGGACGACCCGTTCGACGTGCGGATCGCGACGATCAATCTGAACGTCAACTACCTCCGTCCCGCGCGAGGCGACCTCGTGGCGACGGCGGACGTGATCCGTGCCGGCGGCAGCGTCGGCGTCAGCGAGATTACCGTCGAGAGCACCGCCCCGGACGGGGAGACGCGCGAAGTCGCGACCGGACAGGGTGCCTTCCGGATCTTCCGGCCGGAGTAGTCCGTCCTGACCGCGGTGTCGAGACGGCGGGAGTTGCGGATCAACCGCGGAGCGCCTCACCCGTCCAGTTGCTGGCCCCCGTCAGTCGTTTTCGCGGTTCGGTTCTGCCGATACGCGATCCAGAGCCGACCGTGGAGGTAACAGCCGAGCGCCGCGACGACGACGAAGTAGCCGTAGATGATCGTCTCGACGAGTAGCGAAACCTCGAGCATCGGCTTGCGGTTCGTTCTCGCCGCGGATACGGTTGCACCTGCACTGTAGCGCGCTTCTTACGCGCTCGAGACCATCCAGTACCGGACCCCGAGATAGACCATGACGATGCCGAACGTGACCGCGAACACCGGCGAGCCGTCCATCGCCGCGTAGACCAGCGCGACCGCGTTCAGCGCGATCCCGACGGCGTACATCGTTTGCATCCGCCGCTCGTTCATACGCCACCACCCGCGTCAGTCGGCCGTTCGAGGCGTTCGAGACATCCACCTCGAGTATGCAAAGAGAGTCCCATACTACGCCCTTGGGACGGAGGGTAGAAAACGCTCTCACTTCGGCTCGGATCGTCCCGCGGCCGGGTCGGCCGCGTCACGGTCCGCTTCACTCGCCGTCGAACTCGAGGGCGTCGCTCTCGACGACCTCGCCGAACAGCCAGTCGGCGTGGTCAAGAGCGTACTCCCTGTGGTCGTCCTCGATCGCACCGATGCAGTCTTCGACCATGAGCGGCCGAAAGTCCCGGAGGCCCGCGCTACCGCCCGTGTGGAGCACGCAGACGTTCGCGAGGGTGCCACAGATTACGAGGTCATCGATCCCGCGGGCGTCGAGCCAGCCCTCGAGTTCGGTGTTGTAGAAGGCGTCGTAGGTGTGTTTTTCGACGACGTGGTCCGCTTCCTCGACGGGGAGTTCGTCGACGATTTCGGCCTCCCAGGTGCCCTCGAGGACGTGTTCGCCCCACTGCTCGAACTCGTCGTAGTAGTGGGCGTCCTCGAACTGCTCAGGCGGGTGGACGTCCCGCGTGTAGAGTATCCGTGCGCCGCTCCTACTGGCTCGTTCGACGAGCGCCGCGATCGGTTCGATCACCGCCTCGCTGCCCGGCGCGTACAGCGACCCCTCGGGGTGACAGAACCCGTTTTGCATGTCGACGACGACGAGTGCCGTGCGTGCTGGCTCGAGGTGCATCCCTACGTAACCGTACGACGGCGGTCGTAAAAACGTTCGCGGCGCTGCCGGCGTTTCGACGGGAGCGGACACCTGAACCGCCCTCGCGCGTATCGATCACTCGAGCGCCTTCGGTGATCAGCGGTCTTTTTACACTTCCCTCCCTACGGCCTGTCATCCCGCTCAAATGACGGACCCACTGACACGGACGCGATTGCTCGTCGCGCTGTTCGCGGTGTCGACGCTTGCGCTGGCGCTCGTCGCGGCCGGCGGCGCGGCCCCGGGACTGCTCTCGGCCGATTCGCCGGACCGTCCGGACGATCCGACCACGGAGGGGACCGTCGGTTACGTCGACGGCCACTGGTACGACGACGACCTCGCCGTCGACGACAGCGAGGACGCCGCCGTCGAGGACGACGACCTCGAGGCAGTCGTCTCCCGGTCGATGGCGCGCGTCGAGGAGATTCGCAACCTGACCTTCCAGGAGGACGTCCCGGTCGAGGTCGTCTCGCGCGAGGAGTTTCAGGGCGAAGACGACGTCTTCGGCGAGTTGAACGAGGACGAACGCCTCGCACAGGAGGTCACCTACGAGGCGCTGTTCATGGTCGACCGCGAGACCGACGCGGAAGACGAAGTCGAGGCGATGTACGGCGGCACCGTTGAGGGCTACTACGATCCGGAAACCGGCGAGATCGTGATCGTCTCGGACAACCCGGAGAACCCCGAACTGGACGAGACCGTCCTCGGTCACGAACTGCTGCACGCGCTCCAGGACCAGCACTTCGATCTCTCGAGTTACGACCGGGAAACGATCGATCAGGACAACGCCAGGAACGGCCTCATCGAGGGCGACGCGGCCTGGGTCGGGACCGAGTACGGGGAACGGTGTGGAACCGAGTGGGACTGCGTCGTCCCCGACGGCTCCCAAACGGAGCAGCCGTCGGACCTCAACTGGGGTATCTACATGACGCTCTTCCAGCCCTACAACGACGGACCGAACTACGTCGACGCCCTGCTCGAGGCCGACGACGGCTGGACGGCGGTAAACGCGGCCTACGACGACCCGCCGGCGAGTTCCTCCGCGGTCATCCATCCGAACGAGGAGCGGGAACCGATCGACATCGAGGTCGACGACCGCTCGAACGAGTCGTGGGACCGACTCGAGGTCAACGGCGAGGTGGCGTCCGAGACGGCCGGCGAGGCGGCGATGGTCTCGATGTTCGGCGCTGACGTACACGACCGGTCCCGGCCGTCGGTCATCGAATCCGACGAACTCCTCACGGACGATCTGTCGGGCTACGACTACGATCAGCCGTACACGGACGGCTGGGCTGGCGACGAACTGGTTACCTACGTCAGCGCGGATGCTGCGGACCCCGACGCGGCCGACTCCGGCTACGTCTGGCAGACCGAGTGGCGATCGAGCGAGGACAGCCGACAGTTCGTCGAGGGCTACCTCGAGTTACTCGACATCCACGACGCCGAGTCGGTCGACGACCGGCAGGATACCTACGTCGTCGACGAAGGGTTCCCCGGTGCCTACGCCCTCGAGCGCGACGGTGAAACCGTCACGATCGTCCGCGCGCCGTCGGTCGCCGACCTCGACGGGATCGACAGCGGAATCGCAGCCACCGGCCCGGACTCGATCGGGAACGCCACGGTCGACGATAGCGAGACGAATACCGGCGGGAACGATAGCGATGATACTGATGAGAACGACGACGATTCCATTCCCGGGTTCGCCGTTCCGAGCACGGTGATCGCCGTCTCGATCGCGTTGCTCACGGCGAGAGCCCGCGGCTCCGTTCTCCCGTAACTCCGGTACTGACGGTTCTGATGGATGCGGATGGAATCACGGTCGCATCCGAGCGACCGTTTTGACTCCGCCGCGATCGACTCTCTCGTCCGATCGGCACCGCCCGTCGACCGCACGTTCTCGAGGTTCGAAGTGTGAAGATACGAGTGACGTTGGGGGTTAATACGTCTCTCGAACCTCATACAAACGGAATGGGCAAACCAATTAGTCACATCACCAACACTGTCTCGACCGAGACTGCACTCCAACTCGTCGCCAATCAGCATTGTCGAACAGTTCTCACGCAGTTAATCGAAAGGGAGAGTGACGTCATTGGGATGGACGTCCTCGTGAAATACATGGCGCCCGAGAACCCGCCCCCAGAGTCCCACGGAGGCACCGAACGACTGCTCGTCGATCTGCAGCACAATCAACTCCCGAAACTGGAAGCCGCTGGACTCATCGAGTACGACGCTCGAACGGAAACGGTCCGCTATCATCCCGACGACCGCGTCGAGAAATTGCACAGTTTCGTCACGGCTGAACTCGAATAAGCGGACGCCAGACGGTGTGGACCAACCCACGGGACTGCGATGCACTCGTTCCTCGCAAACGGCTTTTCCCTACTCGCCCGCCGATACGGGCTCTTCGAGGATGGGATCGGTGCTCCCAAGCTAGCGACCGAGTTTTCGCTGTCGGACAGCGATCAGTATATGGCGTCACCGTTGAAAGCATAGCCCAATGCAACGGGGCCGACTCGCGCTGTTCGCGGTCGTCACGCTGGTCGTGCTCTCCGGCTGTACCCTCCCCAACTCTCCCGACCGGTTCGATACCGACCGCGAACTCGGCTACGTCGGGAACTACGCCCACGACGACGGCTTCGAGTTCGACGACGACGGGGCGCTTACCGAGGACCAACTCGAGGCCGTCAAGTATCGCTCGATGGCGCGAATAGAGGTTCTCAGGGGAGTAAAGTTCGAACGCGACGTCGCGCTCGAGGTGATAACCAGAAGGGAGTATCGAAGCCAGCGCGGCGAACCGGGATCGGCGTCGGCGGCGACGAACGAACTGTGGCGCGGTGCGTTCATCGTCGATGGCGAGACGGACGTCAACCGGGCGATGAACGACCTCTACGGCGGTGCCGTTCAGGGCTACTACACGAACGGCCGGATCGTGATCGTCACCGACGAGACGGAGGAGATCCGTATCGATCGCGAGACGCTGGTTCACGAACTGGTCCACGCCCTCCAGGTCCAGCAGTTCGGACTCTCCAGCGCGGGAACGACGATCGACGCACAACGGGCCGAACTCGGGCTGATCGAGGGGGAGGCGAACTTCATCCCTCACCTGTACGACCGGCGCTGTGGTGCCGAATGGCAGTGCCTCGCCGAGTACGAGCAGCCGCCAGCGACGAGCGACCTCCGCGAGCAGCCGTTCAATGTCGGGCTGTTCCTCTCGATTTACACGCCGTACTCGGAAGGCCCCTCCTTCGTCGACCGCCTTCGCGAGCGCGGCGGCTGGGCCGCCGTCGACAGCGCCTACGGCGACCGACCGGCGAGCACCAGTCAGTTGATCCACCCCGAGCGCTACCCCGACGACCAGCCGGTCACCGTCAGTATCCGTGATCGCTCGAGCGACGACTGGGAACCGTACGCTCCCGACGGCGAGGCGCGGGAGACGGTCGGCGAGGCGACCCTGTTCGCGTCGCTCTGGGCCAACGGCGTCGTCGAACGGCCGCTCACCGACGGCGGTACCGAACTCTCGCCGTACAACTACTCCCATCCCGCGACCGACGGCTGGGCCGGCGATACCTTCCAGGTTTACCAGGACGATGACGACCGGACCGGCCACGTCTGGAAACTCGCCTGGGAGAGCGACGACGACGCCGAGGCGTTCGCCGACACCTACCGAACGCTCCTCGAGAACCGCGGTGCCGACGCGGTCGACGACGGCGACGGCACCTACCGAATCCCCGACGAGGACCCCTTCGCCGGTGCCTACCGGGTGACCGTCTCCGGCGACACCGTTACAATCGTCGGTGCTCCCACGGTCGACGAACTCGAGGAGATCCGCGGAACGGGTGCCGAGCAGTCGGAGTCCCTCGAATCGCCGGTTGCGCCGGCGATGAGGGCGGCGACGTCGCACGCCGGCACGGCCCCAGCGTAGAGCCCACGCCGTCTCCGACTGCAGACGAGTAGCTTTTTTGCCTCCCACGGAAAACCGTCGTTATGTCAACCCCGTTCGGAACCGTCTCAGCGGAGGCGATTCTCGAGGGCCGCGCGACGGACGCGTACTTCGAGCGCACGCGGACGACCCTCGAACACGCCGGAAAGAATCCCCACGTCGTCGCCGAGGTGACAGCCGACCAGTTCCCGACCGGTTCCTTCGAGGTGTGTACCGGCGTCGCCGACGTCGCGACCCTTTTCGAAGGCCGCGACGTGGATATCGACGCGCTGCCCGACGGCCAACTGTTCGACGGCGGCCCGGTGATGCGAATCGAAGGCTCCTACCTCGAATTCGCCGAACTCGAGACCTCCCTGCTCGGTTTTTTATCGCAGCCAAGCGGGTTCGCGACGGCCGCGCTCGAGGCGCGACTGGCGGCTCCCGAGTCGCTCGTGCTCTCGTTCGGCGCTCGACACGTCCACCCGTCGATCGCCGCGACGGTCGAACGCGCCGCGTTGCTCGCCGGACTCGACGGCTTCTCCCACGTCGCGGCGGGCGATATCCTCGGCCGCGAGGCGGGCGGAACGATGCCCCACGCGCTCATGTTCTGTTTCGGCGCGGGCAATCAGGCCGACGCCTGGACGGCGTTCGACGAGGCCGTCCCCGAGGACGTACCGCGGATCGCACTCACCGACACCTTCTGGGACGAAAAGAGCGAGAGTCTGCTGGCGGCCGAGACGCTTGGCGAGGATCTGGACGGCGTTCGCCTCGATACCACGGGCTCGAGGCGCGGCGACTTCCGCCACATCGTTCGCGAAGTCCGCTGGGAACTCGACGCGCGCGGCCACGAGGACGTCGATATCTTCTGTAGCGGCGGTCTCGATCCCGAGTCGATCCGGAACCTCCACGACGTCGCCGACGGCTTCGGCGTCGGCAGCCACATCACCGGGGCCGACTCGGTCGACTTCAGTCTCGATATCGTTTCCTTCGAGGGCGACCCGGTATCCAAACGGGGCAAGCTCTCCGGGGTGAAGGAGGTGTATCGAACGCCGGACGGGGGCCACCACGTCGCGCTCGCCGACAGTGACGGTTCGGCGGCGGGCGAGGCGCTGCTCGAGCCGCTGATCCGAGACGGCGAAATCGTCCGCGAGTTCGACCTCGAGGACGCGACCGAGCGGTGTCTGGCCGACGCGGAGGCGGTCGGGTTCGGTTCATCGATAGACTGATCAGTAGGCGGTTCGGCCAGGCGTTCGATCGATAGGCTTCGACGGTTGCGACTCTCGCCTCGGAGTGGCGACCGCTACTCGTCCGCAGTTGCCGGAGAAGTGACGCGTTACGACCCGCTGTCTTCGGTACTCGAGTCGCTCGAGTCCATCGTCGCTCGTGACGTCGTCGGTTAGAGCTCCTCGATGCTGCCGTCGGCTTCGCGCTCGCGGAAGACCTGTCCTTCGAACAGCGTGACGATGACGTCGTCGTTTTGCCAGGCGGTCGGCGCGAGCTTCGCTTTTCGGCAGGTTCGATCGAGGTACTCGCGGCCGCTCCAGCCGTTCTCGACCGGCACCGTCGGATAGAGCCAGCCGCCCTCGCCGCCGTCGATGGCGACGCCGTGGGTTCCTAACTCGAGATCGGCCAGCGGATCGTCGGTCAAGACAACGCTCTTGACGGTACAGACGGAGACGGTGAGGTTCGGCAGTTCCGAGGGGCTGACCTCGGAGCCACACGAATCCTCGCTCGCGGCTTCGATCGCCGCGTCGACGATGACGTGGCCGAGCTGGTCGCCCGATCGGTAGCCGCCGGCGCAGCCACGCAGGCTGCCCCGTCCCCGAGTCGACTCGAGGCGGACGAACGCGCCGGTTCGCTCGTAGAACGCCTCGCGCATGCTGCCCGGTTGTTCTCGTTGCCCGTGTTGTACGTAGGATTCGACGGATTCTCGCGCGAGTTCGACGGCGCGCGCCCCGTCTTCGTAGGAAAGGTTGACGCCCTGTCGCTGGGACATACAACTGTACATGGGGATTGCCGTCCTAAAACGCTTCCATTCGACTCGAGCGGTGAGTCGTCGCGCCGACCGGGGGACTTATTCGGCCGACGCTCCTACGATCAGTGGGAGAGAGAGCCTGGCTGCCGCGGCGGGCGCGCCGGTAACGACGCGCCACGCACACCGCTGCTCGACTCGACGAGTCGCGCGGCGCACTACCGTGGAGCGACTCGGAGAGTCGGTCCACGCTCTCAACGTTGGCCACCTCTCCGAGGTGCCCAACGCTCGCGAGGAAAGTCCCCCCACCTGTTCGGGCAGGTGACCGGACGCAAGTCCGGAGCGGGAGACCGCTGGCTCTGGAACAGAAACGACACGTCTCGGCCCGACCGATGATGCGTGCGAACCCGACCGAGAGGAAGGGAAGCTAACCCGCAGAGGGAAGCGTGGTCGCGCAGCGGCCACGTTATGCGCGGCGACAGCCGCCGGATAACGTGGTCGACGAAGCGTGGTTTGAACCCACGAGTCGCGCTCGGCGTGACTGACCACACGGACGGCCGAGGAACGATGGAACGGCGAACCCTCACCGGTGCAAGTCCGCGCCGTGGTAGCCCGAACACCCCGCGGCGAAGCCGCGGACGGCGCGGACGCTCAGCCGAATGCCGGGACGAACAGAAGGGGGCTTACTCCTCTCACCCAGTTTTGACACCTCGAGTGCCGACGCTGGACAGGAGTCGGTTCGCAGCGGGAACGCGTGACCGAGCGGAGTCCGTGGTCTCTCGTCGATTTCGGAGGCGAGTTCGCCCCTCCGCTTCGAAGCCGGGCCGACTCGTTGACAGCTCCGTGAGGAATTGTTATCGGTGATGAGAGTCGTACACGGATGGAGAGCACGGACGGCGTGAACGAAAGCGTCCTGACGGAGTCTTCCGCGAACGTAGTGAGCGGAAGGCACGTCAGGACCGAACGCAAAAGCGAGTGCTTCACGTTGTTCAGCACTCGCGATAAGTGAGCGTCCTGACGGAGATTTGAACTCCGGTCCCTGGCTCCGCAAGCCAAGAGGATAGTCCACTACCCTACCAGGACTCATCTCTTCGTAACCGTGTGCACATTAAAGCCCTTTCGAAAGGAACCGGGGAAACCCCTCGAGTCGGCCGTTCGTGCGTGGTTTCGTCTGCCACAATTGCCACTCGAGACTCGAGCCGGCGGACGAGAGTTTATATACTGACACGAAACCAACGGTGATATAATCTCGAGTTCGGGGGTCGGGTGGCCACGGGGACGGAGCAGCGAGCGGGGTTCGTTTCGCAAGAACCGCGGTCGACGACGCCGAATGGACAACGCTTTTGCGCGCGCTACTCATGCACGAGCATAGAATGAGCGACATCGAGGGCGTTTATGAAGACCTCGAGGCCGACGTCTCTCTCGAGGAGTTTCGCGAGGCTGTCGAGGAAAAAGTCGAACAGATGGGTGGGCTCGCGGACGAGGAGACGGCGGCGATGCTCATCGCTCACGAGATCGGTGAGAGCGAGGTCGGTGGCATCGCCGACATCGAGCCCGGAATGGAGGACGCGAAGTTCGTCGCCAAGGTCACCAGCATCGGCGAGGTTCGGACCTTCGAACGCGACGGCGAGGACGAGGACGGCCGCGTCGTCAACGTCGAGGTCGCCGACGAAACCGGCTCGGTTCGAGCGGCCTTCTGGGACGAACACGCCGAAGCCGCGATCGAGGAACTCGAGGAGGGACAGGTGCTGCGGATCAAGGGCCGTCCCAAGGAGGGCTTTAGCGGCGTCGAGATCAGCGTCGACCACGTCGAACCCGATCCGGATACGGAGGTCGACGTGCAGGTTTCCGACACCCACACCGTCGAGGCGCTCTCGCTCGGGCTCTCGAACGTCAACCTCGTCGGCCTCGTTCTCGACACCGGCAGCGTCCGGACGTTCGACCGCGACGACGGCTCCGAGGGCAAGGTGTCGAACCTCGTACTCGGCGATTCGACCGGCCGAATCCGCGTGACGCTGTGGGACGAACAGGCAGATCTCGCGACGGAGTTCGAGCCGGGCACGACGGCCGAGGTGATCGACGGCTACGTCAAGGAACGCGACGGCAATCTCGAGCTTCACGTCGGCAACCGCGGAGCCGTCGAGGAGGTCGACGAGGAGGTCGAGTACGTCCCCGAGAGCACGCCGATCGAGGACGTCGAGATCGACCAGACGGTCGACATCGCCGGCGTCGTTCGCTCGGCCGATCCCAAGCGCACGTTCGACCGCGACGACGGCTCCGAGGGACAGGTTCGAAACATTCGCGTCCAGGACGCGACCGACGACATCCGGGTCGCCCTCTGGGGCGAAAAGGCGGACCTCGATATCGGACCGGGCGACGAGGTCGCACTCGGCGACGTCGAGATTCAGGACGGCTGGCAGGACGACCTTGAGGCCTCCGGTGGCTGGCAGTCGACGGTTACGGTGCTCGAGTCCGATTCGGTCGGTGGGTCCGGCGAGAGCCAGACGGACGACTCGAGCGACGAGAACGCCGGACTATCGGCGTTCGCCGGAGACGATGGCGGTACCGACGAGAGCGACGGCGCGGATGCTGCCACGACGGATTCGGACACCGATTCCGACGAGTCGGCCGCCTCGAGCGACGCCGGCGCTGAGGCGGATGGGCCGGCCGACGGCGAGGAGATCGAGTTCACGGGCGTCGTCGTTCAGGCTGGCGACCCCGTCGTGCTCGACGATGGCGAGACGACGATGAGCGTCGAAACGGACGCCGATGTCGGCCTCGGCGAGGAGCTAACCGCCAGAGGGGTCGTCCGCAATGGTCGCCTCGAGGCAAATGACGTCTTCTGAGGCCCCGAGCAACCTCATTGAGCGTCTAGGAAAAGCGTTAAGGGAGTTAGCTTCGCCTATCATGGTATGAACGTCGAACTCCCGTTCGCCCCGGTGGACACGATCATCCGGCGGAACGCGGGCGAACTTCGGGTGAGTGCCGACGCGTCGAAGGAACTTGCAACGCGGATCCAAGAACACGGGAGCGAGCTGGCGATCGACGCCGCCGAGCGAGCGACCGAAGACGGGCGAAAGACGTTGATGGCCGATGACTTTGGCGTAGAGCGGGTCGTCGACAAGGACGATCTCGAGTTGCCAGTTGCCCCCGTCGACCGTATCGCCAGATTGGAAATCAACGATCGGTACCGCGTTTCGATGGACGCCCGCGTCGCCCTCGCCGATATTCTCGAGGACTACGCGGACAACGTCGCCCGGGCGGCGACGATTCTCGCCCATCACGCCGACCGGCGGACGATCACCGAGGACGACATCGAGACGTACTTCTCGTTGTTCGAGTGAGATGCGCTTTGGCTACAGCGAGACCTGTCTCGCACACGATCCCGGTTCGCGCCATCCCGAGACGCCGGACCGGCTACGGGCGATCCGGGAGCGACTGAAGAAGAAACACGGCGTCGAGTATGTCGACGCCGACCCCTGCGAGATCGATACGATGGCGGCGGTCCACGACCGCGAGTACATCGAATCCGTCGAGGAGTTCTGCGCCGACGGCGGCGGGAGCTGGGATCCCGATACGACCGCCGTCGAGGAGACGTGGGATGCGATCTGCCACAGCACCGGCCTCGCTTGCTGGGCCGCCGAGGACGCCCTCGAGGGGGCGACCGGTCGGAAGACGCCGTTTTCGATCGGCCGGCCGCCGGGCCACCACGCCGTCTACGACGACGCGATGGGGTTTTGCTTCGTCAACAACGCCGCGGTCGCCGCCCAGCACGCGCTGGACGCGGACGCCTACGACGTCGGTCGAGTCGCGATCGTCGACTGGGACGTCCACCACGGCAACGGCACGCAGGACATCTTCTACGACCGAGCGGACGTCTTCTTCGTCTCGATTCACGAACAGGGGCTCTACCCCGGCACTGGTGCCGTCGACGAGACCGGCGAGGGGGACGGAGCCGGGACGACGATGAATATCCCGATGCCCGCCGGCACGGACGACCGCGAGTACCTCGCCGCGGTCGAGGGGCCGATCACGGCGGCGCTGACCGAGTACGATCCCGACCTCTTGCTCATCAGTGCCGGCTTCGACGCCCACCGGCACGATCCGATCTCGAGGATTCGCCTCTCGACGGAGGCCTACGCCCTGATGACCGATCGGTTCCGAACGCTCGCCGACGAGACCGACGCCGCGCTCGCGTTCATCCTCGAGGGCGGGTACGGACTCGACGTGCTCGCCGACAGCGTCGCGATCGTCCACGAGACGTTCGACGGCCGAGAGCCGATCGAACCGGACGCCGACTGCGGTGAGAAAGCCGAGTCGGCGCTGTCGGCTGTCGCCGACGCGCACGGACTGGACCTGAACCTGGACGGGTGAGTCCGCTGGAGTTCGTCCGATTCGCGTCACCGCTCTTCCACTCGACGCGAAACTAACTTGTCAGACCGTCCATAATAGTCGCCGCATGGATCTGACGATTCGCCGCGCGACTGTCGACGATTGCGCCGCGATTCAGCGGGTGATCGCCGATTCGTGGCGGGAGAGCTACCGCGGCCTGCTCGAGGAGTCGACCGTCGAACGGACTACCGACCCCGCCGGGTTCTACCCGGCGAAACGGTTCCGACAGAAACTCGACGATTCGGACCTGCGATTCCTGGTCGCGCTCGTCGGTGGCGACGTCGCCGGCGTCGTCAACATCTGCTGGGGATCGGAGAACACGCACGAGTTCGTCACGGTGGACGGCTGTGAGATCAGTTCACTCTATCTCGCGCCGTCGTTCTGGCGGGAGGGGATCGGTACGGCGCTGGTCGAAGCCGGTCGAGACGTGTTTCCACCCGGCACGGAGGAATCCTTCGCGGAGGTCTTCTCGGCGAACGAGCGGGGCCGTGCGTTCTACGAGTCGGTCGGGTTTCACCGCTTCGACGGGCGAACGATCTCATTGTACGGCGAATCACTGGAGACGGATCTTTATCGTCGACCGATTCGAACGTGACCGCCGTCTCGAGCGATCCGGCGGCGACTCAGGGTCGCGGCTCGAAGTACCGCGCGAGTTCCGGTCCGAACTCCTCGAGCAGCGCCGTGATCTCCTCGCCGACCAGCACCTCGTACTCGTCCTCGAGTGCCGTCTCGACGTGGGCACCGAGGCCGACGTCGAAGAGTCGATCGCTCTCGAGGAATCCTTCGGCGGTCGTAAACTCGCGGGGACGCTCGGTCACGTAGCGGTCGCCGTCGACGAAGGGGCCGTATGCGTCGGGATCGTCGGCGTAGGTGTCGTAGAACCCCTCGGCGTGGGTCCGGACGTGGATCGGGGGACCGTCGTGGCGTTCGACGGCGGGTCGCTCGCTCACGGCGAGTTCGACGAGGATCGTCGCCGTCTCGTCGGCGACCGTCGTCGCGCGGAAGACGTCGAATCCGCGGTCGTCGAGCCCGGTCGTGATGCCCTCGAGGGACTTCCGTAGTTGCGGGTAGAGCTGGTCCTCGACGAGGTCCGGTGCGTCGAACCGGATGGCGACGGGGGTGGTGCCGCGGCGCTCGAGGTGCTCGCGGAGCCCGGCTTCGTCGATCGGCTCCAGATCGGTGGGTTCGAACACGTCGGCGCGGGGCTCCTCGAGGAACTCCCGGGCGTAGTGTTGGAGGCGGGCGACGTTCTCCGGCGCGCAGACCGCGGCGACGTTGCGCTCGGGATCGGTCGGATCGATGACGACGAGCGGGTCGTCGAACGGAAGGTCGGCGTCGCCGACCTCCGCATCCCGAGACGACGCTGCCGCCTCGCGCCCTCGTCCGTGATCTTCGGGGTCGAGGATGACCTGCGGATGCCAGTTCGCCGCGGCCTCGAGCAACGGTCGGAAGCCGCCGTACTCGACGACGAGCAGTTCGGTGAGATAGCCGCTGAAGCCCCGCGTGCGGAGGTCGCTGCCGTACGCGCCGATCCCCTTCAGGAACTGCTTGGCGAGTCGGACGTCGGCAGCGAGGTCGTCGTCCAATCGTTCCTCGAGGTACTGCGTGTGAAACGGTGTGCGATCGACGGCCGAGCGGATGTCGGTCGCCGACTCGAGTCGAAAGCAGGGCACGATGTCGATGTCGAATCCTTCGACGCATCCCTTGACGTACGGGTGTTCGGCGTACTCCTCGTGGCCGTCGGGGAGGGTGGCGTGACCGACCTCGAGGCCGTACCGCTCGAGGGCCTCGCGCTCCGTGTCCGGCGGGAAGCGGACGAAGATATCGATATCGCGGTCGCCGCTGATCCACGTGTTTCTGGCTGTCGAGCCGACCTGCAGGACGTCGGCCCCGGGAGCGCGCTCCGTCGCGGCGGCGTCGGCGCGGTCGATGAGTCGGCCGGCGACCGTTCGGAGGCGTTCGCGCTCGTCGTCGTCGGGTTCGATGCGTTCGCGAATCGTGGCGATAACCGACTCGAGGTCGGCCCGCTCGGTGGGTTCGGAGTCGTCGCTCTCAGCGTCCTCCTCGCTCATTGGTGAGGTGTACTCGAGCGGTGCGTGAAAGGGTGTCGAACACGGAGCCGGGAAAACGAAAGCCCTATCAAACACACCCTGCTATCTGAAGATGAGCCGAAGTAGCTCAGTTGGTAGAGCACCTCGCTGTTACGGTGATTCAGGCATCGCCTGTTCGCCGCAGATACGAGGTTGTCCCAGGTTCGAGTCCTGGCTTTGGCGCTTCTTCCGCGGTATTTTCGATAGCGTGCGTCGGAATCGACTCCAGTATCGTTCCGATGATTGGGTCGTCTTCATAGCGGTAGCCGTAACCGTGACCGTTCTGCTCACGTGGCTTCCGGCATTTACACCCTCTCCAGCACACCCTCCCTGATCGATCCGTGCCGCTTCGAGTCGCGATTCGCTACCGGATCATCACGACCCGACGCACGCCACTGCAGCGGCTCTTTTCGATTCGTTACTGAGGTTTATATCCCATCGAGCGGCGAATCCGCGCATGCTCGATCGCACCACGCGTTACGGCCATCTCGAGGAGCCACAGAAACGCGGCCGAGCCACTGAAGCGATCATTCGGGCGGCGTTCGTCGTACGCGACATTCCCGTTCTCGTGCCGACCTACGACAACGAGCCCTACGATCTGGTCGTCGAGTTGGGCGGGCAGTTTCATCGGATTCAGTGCAAGACGGCGTATCGAAAGAGCGAGAGAACGGTTGCGTTCGAAACTATTCGTCCCCCTCAGAGACGCGATGGCTACGACCGGACCGGGTACGACGGCCGTGCGAAGTACTTCGCGGTCTACGATCACGTCAACGACAATCGGTACTTGGTCCCCGTCTCAGAAGCCGCGAGCGGGAAGATAGAACTCTACGTCCAAGAGCCGAAAAACGGATAGCGCGTCGGGATCGATCGGGCCGAAACGTACCTGCTCGACGAACGACTCGAGGATCTGTGCCGACCCTCGTAGGCTGTCGCTGGATCAGGCGTCCCGGACCTGTCCGACGGCATCCAGTGGCACGAGCGAGTAGTCGACGGTTTCGATGTCTTCGATCGCTCGAAGCGTGCCGACGAACCCCGAAATCGCAGCAGACGCTGATGACGCCGGCAAGGGCTTCATCCTCGAGACGAGTCCCATCGAACTCGGTGAGTAGCGTTCGGGCGCTCTCACGAACGACCTCGCTTCGGTCGGTGTAGTCGTGTTCCGTAGCGTGGTTATCCAGGCGATCAACCAGTTTGGGGGAATTGATACACTGACGACGGGAATGATATTAACCAATCCATATCAGTTATTAACTTTTGTTATTCATACTCTTCCGGGAACGTAATAACCAACATTAACAAGATTGGGGGACTAATTCACAACAAGTCCATGACTGACGACCGCATTCCCGTGACCGTACTCAGTGGCCCCCTCGGTGCGGGCAAGACGACCGTCCTCAACCGCGTGCTAACCGCCGATCACGGCCTCGAGGTGGCCGTGGTCGTCAACGACATGGGCGACGTCAACGTCGACGCCGAACACGTGGCCCAGCAGACCGACCTGGGCGGCGACGAGGAGATCATCGAACTGTCCAACGGTTGTATCTGCTGTCGCCTGCGCGGCGATATGCTGGACGAAGTCGGCCGATTGGCCGATCGCCGCGAGTTCGATTACCTGCTGGTCGAGTCCTCGGGCATCTCGGAACCCGTTCCAGTCGCCCAGACGTTCGCGATGGGGTTCGAGGACGCCGACTTTGATCCAACCGACACCTACAGACTGGATACGATGACCACCGTCGTCAACGCCCACAGCATCTGGGAGTCGTTCGACACCGGGACGGCGCTGACCGGCCGGGAACTCCAGGGCGAGTCGGGTCGCGTTCCCGAGGAGGTCCTGCTCGACCAGATCGAGTTCTGTGACGTCCTCCTGTTGAACAAGTGCGATCTCGTCCCCGACGCTGCGCTCGACGAGATCGAGGCCGTCCTCGAGCGGTTGCAACCTCGCGCGAATCTCGTTCGAACGGAGTTCGGCGATGTCGATCCGGACGCAATTCTCGGCACCGGCCGGTTCGACTTCGAGCGCGCACAGGCGTCTGCCGGCTGGAAACACGAACTCCAGCACGACCATCACCACGAACCACAGGAGGAACACGGCGTGACGTCGTTCGTCTACCAGCGCGACCGGCCGTTCCATCCCGAGCGCATCGCCGCGCTGCTATCGGACCTGCCGGACGAACTCATTCGCGCGAAGGGCTTTTTCTGGAGCGCGGGTCGCGAGGACGCCGCGATGGGAATCGACAAGGCCGGAACGTCAGTTCGGGCCGGCCCGTCGGGCCGGTGGCTCGCGACCCTGCCGAAAGCCCAGCGCGAGCAGTACTTCGCCGCCCGCCCGGGGCTCGAGGACGACTGGGACGACACGTGGGGTGACCGGATGACGCGACTCGTGTTCATCGGTCGCGAGTTCGACGACGAGACGCTGATCGCCCGTCTCGACGACTGCGTGCTGACCGATGGCGAGATGGACGACGACTGGGACGCCTATCCCGATCCGTTCGAATCGGAAGAACAACGTGAACTCGCGCTCGCTGACGACTAAATGAGCGCTCCCGTTACCATCCTCTGTGGCGAACTCGGGGCCGGCAAAACGACGCTGCTGTCGAACCTGCTCGAGTCGTCGGACCGAGAGATCGCCGTACTGGTCAACGACGTCGGCGCGGTCAACGTCGACGCCGACCTCGTGGAAGCCCGGACCGACCTGACGACCGGCGAGGAAGTGCTCGCCCTCGAGAGCGGCTGTATCTGCTGTAGCCTCGGCGGCGAACTCTCGCGGTCGGTTATCCAGCTCTGGAAGGAACACGACTTCGAGTATCTGGTCGTCGAAGCCTCCGGCGTCGGCGAACCCGAACCGATCGCCCGCCAGTTCGTCCGCGGTCCGGCGGGCGGCCCCTACGACCTCGACGCGGTCGTCACCGTCGTCGACGCACGCAGGTTTTACGACCGGTTCGCGAGCGGCGAGACCGACCAGCCGGACGAGCCGCCGGTTCGACAGGGACCCGACGAGACGGGGAGCCGCCCGCTCGCGGATCTGCTGCTCGAGCAAGTCGAGTTCTGTGATCTACTCGTCGTGAACAAGTGCGACCTCGTGAGCGACGACGAACGCGACCGCGTGGTCGCCCTGCTCGAGACGCTCCAGCCTCGCGCCGAGGTCGTGACGACCGAGTACGGCGCGCTCAAGCCCGAGGCGTTGCTCGACAGCGAGCGATTCGACCTCGAGGCGGCCGCCGAGTCGGCGGGCTGGAAACGGGCTATCGAAGCCGACGACGCCCGCGACGAGGCTGGAGCGCACGATGACGATGCTCACATCCACGATCACGCCCACCCGCCGGAACGGTACGGTATCGAGGTCGATACCTACCACCGCCGCCGCCGACCGCTCCATCCCGGACGGTTCGCGGCCTTCCTCGCCGACCTTCCGAGCGACCTCGTGCGCGCGAAGGGCCTGTGCTGGATCGCGGGCCGCGACCGCCAGGCGATCACGATGAGCTTCGCCGGCGCGGAGACGTCCCTCGAGGTCACCGGCCGCTGGATCGCCAGCTTCTCCCCCGAGCATCAAGAGCGGTATCGGAAGAGCCAGCCCGACCTCTCGTGGGACGAAGAATGGGGCGACCGCGAAACCCGGCTCGCACTCATCGGGCGACACCTCGCCATGGACGATCTGCAGGCCCGCCTCGACGACTGTCTCCTGACCGAGAGCGAGATGGACGACGACTGGTCGTCGTTCGAGAATCCCGCGCCGACGGGAATGGGCGACTCGGTAACGATCTCGAGCGATGGTGACGACTGATGGTGGGGTTCGATCGAAACGCGATCTTCCCGGGAGGGGAGGGATTATCGCCCTCCAGCGTGGAGTACCTCGTATGACGACCGATCGAGACGACCGTCGCGGGACGGACGATCACGGCCACGACGTCATCGAACCGTTGTACGTCGGCATCGTCACGGTCTCGAGTTCGCGCGCACAGGCCGACGAGAAAGACCCCGACGACCCGGGCGGGGACACCATTCAGGAATGTTTCGAGGCTGCGGGCCACGAGGTTCGAGAACGGCTGCTGGTTCGTGACGACTACTCGTCGATTCGAACGGCGGTTCGCGGACTGGTCGCGCGCCGAGACATCGATATCGTGCTGACGACCGGCGGGACGGGCGTCACCGCCGACGACGTTTCGCCGGAGGCAACCGCGTCGCTGTTCGAGCGCGACCTCCCCGGCTTCGGCGAACTGTTCCGGTCGCTTTCGTGGGACGAAGTCGGCACTCGAGCGATGTCCTCGCGGGCGACGGCCGGAATCGCCGTCGATACCCCGGTGTTTTGTCTCCCCGGAAGTACGAACGCCTGCCGAACCGCCTGCGAGAAACTCATCGTCCCCGAAGCGCCTCATCTCGCGGGGCTCGCGACGCGACATCGGAAGGACGGAACCGATCAGTCCCTGTCAGCCTATCAGGACGAGGACTGAACACGGCTCTAATCACGGATCGGCTCCTTGCGTGTTCTTGGAACCACTCGAGCGGCGCTGACTCGTGGATGCGACTCCCGTTCAATCGTCCGATTCGGTGCAGAGAAGGGGACCTGGCCGCGGCGGAGAGTAAGGGTTAACTATATTCCACGGTTTCGTTCGCGTGCAAGGGCCCTTAGCTCAGTCTGGTTAGAGCGCTCGGCTCATAACACGACCTGACTACGTGAGGTCGTGTGAGATACCGAGTGGTCGATGGTTCGAATCCGTCAGGGCCCATCCGCAAAAAACCCGAAGTGTGGCCGAATTCGGTTCGGCCGGTAATTGGGCGTTCAACCACTCGATCCGCCTGTTCTCTGTTTTGGAACAGAGGGGTTCTAAACCGGAACCGAACCAGCCACTGGTTCCGGGTGGCCGCCTTCTTGCGAAATTAGTAGCCGAAACGGGGTGGTCGGCGTGACGATCGCTCCGTGGCCGTCGACCAGCAACGAAACGACGTGCCGTCACTGCGGTGCGTACGTCACGAGCCAGTTCTGCCGCGTCTACGGTGACAACGACGATCAGGTCCACCGTTGCGGCGACTGTGACAGCTACCGACGGCTGACCCGCGGGTCCGCCGCTGGCGTCGATATCTCGATTCCCGACCCGGAGACGTCGCCCGGCCGTCACGGAGGTGAGGCCGATGTGTGACGATCTGTTCGTTCCGGCGAGTCGGCTGTACAACGTCGACAGTCGGACGCCCATAGCCCATCCGGCCCATCAAGCGAGTGACCAGCAGGTTCGGCGTGCGCTCGAGCAGCGAGAGATTCGAGCCGATGGCGGCACCATCTCCAGCGGTACCGCTCACTCGTCTTCGTCAAATTCCAAGGTGGTTTCCGTTTCCACTTTCGAAAATTCCGTTCCCCCGCACTCGCACCCGCCTGGGTTACCGATTGGAACGAATCCCCCGTCTGATTGCTCACGTGCTGCGTACGCTGACCCACAGTTAACGCAGACAGCCATCATCCGCTCGCGCCCATTCCCCTCTCTCATCCCTCTAAATAACGGGTGCAGAGAGATTAAGCATGTCGTCAGATTCTACAGCCGGTCGCTCGCCCGCTCGTTACGTACAGCGGCCGAGCCCGAGGACGGTGATTCTCGATGAGCCGCCTCGTCGAGTCTGACGAGTGTAAGCGGTGCGGCGATCGCGTCGACGCCCTTCGCCGACTGTGTTCCGACTGTACGCGCGCTGTTCGCGATGCGCGGGAGGGACCGCTATGAGTGCCGATGTCGATCAAAACGATCGCGATCTCGAGGCCGAACTGGCGAGTTCGGCAGCTGGTCGGACCGGCATTCCTGTCGACGCGATTTGCGTGGGCTGTGGGCGGACGCGCGTCAAGCGCGCCACCCTCGAGGAGATGGACCAGCCCCCGCAGGCCGATCCAACGTCGCTCGAGGTGGCGGACTGCACGTCGTTCAAACACGTCTGCTACCAGTGTGAGGGGGCGACGTGGTGGAATCCGGTGGCTGTACTGACCGGATTGCTCGAGTCAGAGGACGGTGAGTAGTCGTGTCGCAAGTCGAGACGACACCTCACGAGATCGAGGGCCGCTGGAAGTGGCCCGACTGGGGCCGCGGTCCGTACGATGCGCTGTCGTCGGTGATGCTCGGGCCGCCGTTCGAGGGCTATCTCGAACTGAACATCGAGGTCGATGGCGAGCCCTGGCTCATCAAAGTCAGTTACAGCAAATCCGGGTTCGCACCGCGGCTGTCGGACGGAATCAACGCCGAGCGACTGTACGAATGGGATATCGTGGGCCGTGGGCGTGGTGAACGGAAGGCGTCGTTCAATATCTCACCGCGGTTTCCGAATATGCGCCACTGGGAAACTGGCGACCCAATACAGCTCCCCTGGGAGAATCAGATGGGCGAGGTTGATGGCGTGGACGTCGAGTTCCACACCAGCAACATCGAGGCCGAGCGCGGTCTCGAGTTGCTACCGGAGTTCTTCGCGGCGATCTTCGATCACGCCAGCGAGCGGATTCATTCCGAGTATTTCCGAACCGAACCGCACGCGACGAGTCGAATGTGGGCGTACGAGCGCTACGTTCGACTCCGTCGCGAGTGGGCGGAAAAGCTCTCGTCGGCCGGTGTGTTGCAAAAAGTCGCGCTCTATCTCTCCGATCTGAAAGGCGTGAAGGCGGAGCTGCACATCGACAACGAGGAAACGATCAACCACCAGAATCGGTTGTTCCTGAATCCAGCGTCAGCTGGGAAACTCATGCCGGGCCACACCTACGGCCGAAAGCTCGAAATTTACCAGCTGAAGGACCCGGATGCGGTGTCGAAGAATCACCCGTCCTACCATCCGAAAGTGGAGGTTCTGGTGAACAAGGCGAGGAACGACGGCGAGGCATGGGCATGGGCCGATCGCCACGAAGTGACCGAGCAGATCGAGGAAACGATACTGAACGCGCTGCACTGGGAAGACATCCCGCTCGGTCCCGACGGCAATGGCGTCTATATTGCTGATGACCATTTCGACGCCGTTGCTCGAGACGACCTGGTAGAACTCTACGAAGACCCGACGCCCCGACTCGAGGCGAAGTCAGACCACCTGTTGATGACGACGCTTCGCGATATGGGCGAGACTGCTCGGGACGTCACCGAGACGGTCGCGACTGACGGCGGAGCCACGGTCGACGATCTCGCCGACCAGCTGGGGAAGCACCCCGCAACGATCTACCGAGCGATACAGGATCTCGGCGAGATATTCGAGTTAGACCAGGGCGATGTATCGTTCCGCGCCCGGAAGTACCGCGAGGAACTTCGAGCGCTCGCCGAGTCCGCCGAGTACGCGATCGAGAGCTACGCCGACCGGATGCAGCATATCATGGGCCTGGCCGATCACGTCGCCGAGTTGTCGCCGTTTCAGCAATGGCTCACCGAGAACGGTGCCGACCTCGAGTTCGACGAGAACGGCGAGCCACGGCGAATGCGAGTCGATACGATTCTCTCGAAGTTGAAGGCCGACAGCTTCGAGAACCTCGGCACGATCGCCGCGGAAGCCCTCGAGAAGTGGTCGAAGTCGGGGAACGATCCGACGGTTCTTCGCAGAGCGGAGTTGACCTGGAAGACTCCCGGCGGCGGAACTGAAACCGGATTCGTCGGCGCTGTCGCCGATCGGTGAACCGGCCAGCGTAGTGGCAACGCTGTCTTTTTGACTGTTTTATACAAGTTCACTTGACTAACACGGCTGCTTAGACAAATCTGGTTGTAGTCGGTGGCTCGAGGCCGGGGCCAGCGCCGCGATCGCACCGCAACGCCGGCGGGGTCGTTTCGCGCTGCGCGCGAAAACCCCCTTGGCGGGTGTCCCCAAGGGGACAGAGCCAAAAAATTACAACGCCCCGCTCCCACCTCCGCACGAAGTTCTCCAGTTGAAGCACACGAAACCACGGTTCATCAGGTACACTGGATTGTGGTTTCTTATCCGGAATGTATTTGCAATTGGAGTGTCAACAGAATATCCGAAAGGTGGGATAAGTGACTATATCTGAGCAACAAAGAGATACGTATCAATCGACTGTTTCTGAGTTCCGTAGTCAAGAGAGGGAGAATACGTGTCTTCCTATCGCCTTAGTGAATATCCTTGATGATCTAGCTACCCGCCATGAGGTCCCTGAAATACGAATTGGGAAGGAAGAAATACTAGAAATGGTGGACTATGATCCTTTACTCGGTTCAACTACAGACTTTTTGCCAGAACAATTAGGACAGAAACTCAATCCCTTTAGTTACGAGGTCAAAGAAGACAAGGCTCTTTCTATGGGTGAATTAGATGAGTTGATACGTGATGAAAACTCGTCATATCCGCTTGTTGAGTTTGATACCCGGTATTTTGATTGGGTAGATGGCTACGACGTACAAACCGGAATGTATGGTGACGCTCAACCCCATATTATTGTTCCATTTGCATTTAACGACGAAACTGTCCTGATATTTGATCCATTTGAGGATTTTTATTTACCTCCGGAACCAAATGATACACCACCGAAAGAGGTTCCCCAACCACTATTTTATGAGTGGTGGAGCGGGGAATCTGCACCCCGATGGACTCTCTGGATTGACCAACAAGAACAACAGACACTCAATCAGGCCTGATAAAAATGACAGAGAATGTTCAGATTCGGAACGATCGCTTGGTGTTCCAGGAGTCTGCCAAGATAGAGAACGAAGTTGAGAACAGACTGAAAAGACGATACGGGAGAGGTGTCTTTGTCCAAGAAACTTTTGAAGTTTCCAATAACGAGATAGTAATTCGTTTGGGCACATCCTATCCTAAAGATGTGAGTGATCGCCGAGAGCAAGATAATGTGATGAAATATATCAATATTGGCGATGTGGAAACTCTGTATGCGGTCCCAACAGGTGAAGGTTATTTCACGATTGAGTTACCTGATCGAACCGAACTGAAGGAAAAGGCATACGGACGTAAACAGGATATCGTCAATAAGTTAGATTGGTCTATGGCTAAGACGATCTATAATGATGTTTATCAATTAGACCCTGTCCGAAATCAACTCAATTCACTAATTCAGATTGTTCGATGGCTTAAAAAGGAATCTGAACTGGAAGTTTCTAGAATAGATGACATTCAAAGAACACAGAACACGCAGAATTATCTTAAAGTTCTAGCTGACTTAGATTTCGTTATCATCGAAGAAGGAACAGTTCGAGCTGGTAGGAAAATGCAGGCTGCAGACATGAGAGAGTTCGATGATTCCGAAGATGTATCCTTAGATGATTACGAGAAAGTTGTCGTGGGCAATATCATCAGTGAGGGATATCATATTCTCCGTGATCAGCTTGGACTACGAATGCTGAACCACTTCCCAAAGTACGCAAACTCCTACTACTATTCTGCTATTCAAAGACAAAAGTCTGATCTATATCTCGATACAGATGCACTAAGAGAGACTCTAAAGTATGAATGGGGAGATACTGTCGACCCATTAGTGTTAGATGATAAGCTGAGAAAATTAGAGGAGGCAAATATCATTGAGCGCGAGGATGAATTTGTAGTAGGTAAAAGACGGATTTATGATGCTATAAACAATGAATCCCAGTCAGTACCTGTAGCAGACTAAATTTAGCGAAAAAATTGTATTCTTTTATCTGTTCCACTCTCTCCCTCCTCCTGTGATCGTATGTCAAGCGAATGCATTTACCGAGTATGCCCCCTAAGAGAGCAGGATAATTGCGCGCCGCGCTATCGAAAAATTCGACCGGCCGATATTGGGCGTCATAGCGACGTTCCTTGACTCATAGACTATATTGGAACCTCGCTAACCATGATTGTCGGATCTGCCTACGAGGGTTTATCAGTGAAGCCGTGACCAGACATTAGCGTCATGCGACATCCACAAGACGATCTACTGGTTGTTCATGCGTTAGCACTGCTTGCACAGGAGTACAAAGGAATGGAGGAAGAAAACCGAGCCTTGAACATTGCAGCTGAGATCGCAGATCAACATGGGCTTTCAGTCAGTGAAGCAATTCGGCAACTCGAATGAGATCCAATGGCTAAAATCAAGGTCATAAAATCAACCATCCCGCCTCCGCAGTTCCAGTCCAAGCAGTCGCACTCTCGAGATACACGCGAAAATTATGGATATGCTTGCAGTCTGAAATAGGAGGGACTTATTCATATTCAGACTAAACTTCACTTGGCCAATATGATAAGTACTACTAGTTTCATAGCCGGTGTCCAAATTCTCACTACAATCGCAATTATTGTCATTCCAGTATTTACCGAACACAAATTAAATCCTTTCCAAAGACGGGCAAGAAATGCGATTGATCGCCTAAGACAAAGGAATGACGAACCGTTCGATCTAATTGACATTAGTGCCATTTCAGAACAGTCAGGTACTACCGAGGAGGAGCTTTTAAAGATTATAGCAGAAGAGTTGGATATAGATCTCAATAACCTTCGTGATGAGTTAGATGAAGAAAACGTACTTCAAGAGATAGAGATGGGTTACGTTCAGAAGGGCGATCCTGGATTTGGCATATTATTAGATGCTATCTCACAAAATCGTTCTCTAAAGGATTTAGATGTCACTACTATAGGCATGATTTATGGGAGAGCTGAACTCTTTGAGGTATTAGACTGGAACGATAGTATGCCACGGGGGGCAAAAACTCCAATAGGGCCGAATGCAGCTTTGTTTGTTGACTATGATAGCGGCTTGCTCCCACAAAGGGAATTGATAATTTATTATCCCGAGAGTCCATCGCTCACTCTATCTCTCCATGAGTTGGAGATATGGGTGAAAGACGCGCTTAGGAGAAAATCACATTTCCTAATAACTATATTAGCAATCGGATGGGCAACAACATCGGTGATTTCTCTTAGACTATAATCAACGGACTACCTTCTTGCTATCGACGTCCCCTGTCGGCCCCGTGGGGTTGCACGCCGACAGATCTGGTTTCCCGAATATGCACACGAGATCGGAAAGGCCGTGTGCATATCGAGTGACGATCGCCGCGACGAACCTCGGAACAACTCTGATTGGGTGACAGAAACACACCGATTATGGGCTATGGGCGGCGTTGAGTGAGTCGAAAAAACTAGGATTCGGGGGCTCGTGTGTACGAGTATGCGAATCCGAACTGACGGGGACTATGCCTACCGAAACGACGCGATTGACCGTGCAGCACGCTTCTACAACTGTAACAAGACGAAAGCCGTCGTCTCAGCGTGTGACGACGTGCCCCGACTGGTTGCAGCTGCCCGCCAGGTCCTCGAGCGCGACGACCTCACGCACGAGCAACGCCGGGAGATCGCCGAGACGCTGAGTACTCGAGTCACGACCTTCGATGTTGGCCAGTCCGTAGTTGTCGAAAAGGAGTAGCAGCCCTGTTTGAGTCCTAAGATAGTTGTCTCGGTGACAGAGCTGCACACTACAGCTGCTTACTGATTAATAACTCGTTCTTGTTCAGAGAGGATGTCTTCGTGCTCATCACGCGCCTCGTTGTGCGCCTCAACGTCCCCTTCGTCTCGATCTGCGAGTTCCTGTAATCGGTCTTCTTTCCCGTAGAGGGTAACGGTATCTCCCGGTTGAATCTCTGTATCGGGACCGGGGGCACCGATATAGTCCTCGTCTCGCTCAACCCCGAGCAGGATCACCCCCTCGTCAGAGAGATTCAACTCTCTGGCCGTATCATTTGCCAGCCATTCGTCTTCGTTGATCTCGACTTCGGCGACGCGATATTCACTCTGAAGACCGAGTACCTGCGTGTAATCTTGGATGGTAAGATCCGTCGTATAGTCAAGCGCCTGCTCGAGAATTGGCGTCAGCGCTCGATTCAACAGCTGGCTACGAGCGAGAAGAACAATCCCGATAACACCACCGATAACGTAGATGAGTGTGAGAACGTTCTCGCCCTCAGCGTTGATGAACGACAGAAGGAGTGAGGCAAACGCACTCACAACCCCGATGCTTCCGAGTCGGATAAGCCAGATGACAATGGTCCGTCTGCTTGGTTCCGAGACCGTAAACTCTGCCTCTTCGGTCGTGTATCCCGCTCCCGAAAATGCCGATGCTGCCTGAAACGCGGCCACGTCCGGTGAGAGACCAGTCATTCGAAGCGCAATCGCTCCGATCCGAACCACAAGTAGCGCGAGCGCAAAGATGATGAACACGGACAGGATTTGATTTGTCGCTACCATGCGATGGCATCCTACAGAGAACTGTAAAAAGACTCGCTACATTAGCAGACTGTACTTGCCGCTAAGGATGAAAAACCGAATTCCTTGCTGAGAGTTTCAACAGAGTCGGATTAGAAAATATCGCCGATCGAGATTTTTGCTTGCTCGGTTCCACGGTGATCGCCGCCCCCGTGCCACCGAAGCAGCGGGAGATTCGACGCTTTGCCCATCTTGTCTTTGACGACCGTGCAGCCGGAGCGACCGTGTGGCCGGTAGACGACGAAACAGTACCAGCCGTCCGCTCGCCGAAGCTTTTCGTGATAGGCTCTGTAGATCTTGAAGTTCCCCGGTTGGCCGTCGCTGTGCTCGAGCATGGTGCTCTTGATCTCGACGGGTGTTCCGTTTCCGAACCTGGCATCGTGCCAGCTGGCGCGCTCGAGTTCAAACCGTCGTTTCTTCGCCATCCGTTTCTCGCAGGCTGTGCCGAAGTGATTCGCTCGCTTCGATCGACTCCGAGTCATTTTCGATTCATCACGTACGCGCTCGTCGCGCGTCTTTATTTATTTCTCCTCTCCCCATACTACAGGAAATGCAGGCGATGGGCCGCGGTACGTGGCCCTGTCGGGCCACGCCCATAGTAAAGGGGGCACGGTTGCCGTTGCCAGCCTGCCAGCGCCGCGCCGTCATGCGATTACCTCTTCGACTTTGGCAAGCGTATCGACGTGCTCGCCTTCGTCGCGGTACTCTCGCCAGCGAGTTCCGACCCATTCGCGGCTGTAGGGTACGTACGTCGCCGTCTCGCGGTTTGTCATGCCTTCCTCTTTGCACCTGATAGCCGTCCAAATGGCCGTCTGACGGGCTGCTTCGCCCGCCTCCATCTCATCGGTCTCGTCGCCGTACTGCGACCAACTCCAATCTGACGCCTCTTTCGTGTTGTATCGGAGATCCGTCGGGGGTACGCCTTCGATCTCGCCTTCAATATCGGCGAGTTGCGCGTTCCGAATCGAGTCGGCGATGACCGCCTTTTTCTGGCTTACCTTCTTGACGATCGTGCCGACGCGCCAGAGCATCGGATGAATCGATCGTTCACCGTGTGCGATGTAGATGAGAGCGCCGCCGTACTTCCGAATCTTGTACACCAGTGGTGCCATTTTCTTCCGGGTTTCGTGGCCCTGCTTGCCGGTCCCACTGGCGGCGCTCGAGAACTCGTCGCCGATGAACAGTTTGTCTCGCTGGCTGTGCTCGAGCGGGTCGCCGTCCTGCTCGACCCACTCCATGAGGGTGCCGTAGTCGCCGATCCAGCCGTCCTGTACATCGCCGTCGTCGTCTACCCAGCGGTTCTTTTCCTCGAGCGACTGGATGTTCGTGCCAAGCAGCGAGTTCTCCTGATGGAGCGCACGCCACCGCTGTGCGAGCAAGCAGGCGAAGTCCGTCTTTCCCGCGCCCATCTCGCCCAAGACGACGATTACCGGTGCCGGGCCGTTGATGAGTTCGTCCACCTTGCCGATGGCCTTCAGACCGCTCACGTCCGCTCGCTGTGACGTGTCCCCAACCATGTGCTTGATAGTCGCCATATCGCCGTTATCCATCGCTCTGCGGAAGTTCTCGGTCCCTTCGACCATCCGAATTTCCTCGTGTTTCGTGAGGTCTTTCGATTGGCCGGGCATTTTGTCGGGCCGATCGGCCGACGTCGGATCGTAGTGGATCGATCGAACGGCCATCGCCCGGCTAATCTGCTCGTCGCGAACGATGCCACCGTGGTCGGCGATCTCCCGGTTCTCTCGCTGTCCGTAGCCTTCCTGGTGCTCTCGAGCCTCCGCCGTAACATGTAGGTCGTTGTCGTCAGTCATCGCTTCCTCCGTCGGTTGCTGCCGTCTGCTCGCCGCCCGTGTTGATCGTGACGGGTGCCGTTTCCATCGGGTCGGTCGCGTCGAACTCCTGTTCGTATTCGCCGAGGTCGCTAATTTCGTCGCTCGACCACTCTTCAGCGTCGTCTTCGGCTGCCTCGAAGCGTTCCTTCACGCTGGTTTTCTGTGTCATCAATCCGCGTTCGTCCGCTTCGGCGTGCGCATTGATCGTGTCGCGTTCGATCTCAATACCCATTCTCGAGATTCGACCGCGTAGCTTGTTGTAGGCGATCGCCGTCTCGACGAGTTCGCCGTGGACGTCCTCGAGCATGGCTTTGACCGTGACGAGTTTCGAATCCGAGAGTTGGCTGAAGTAGCAGCCGGTGACGATGAGCGTCCCGTTCTCGCCCTGGTCCGGGTGCCAGTCGAATTCTCGCACCTCGAACGATTCGTTATCGTTTACGCGGTATGGTGACGGGCCTTCGACGGTCTTGTTCGACCACACCTCTGGTTCAACGTAGAACTTCTTTCGCACGTCTTCGACGCCGTTAACGTGGTACACCTCGGTCATCCGCCGGTTTCGGAGTGCTCGAGCGCCGGTGACGAACAACGCGAGCAGCGGCGGGCCGAGCAACAGGAGCGCGGCGAACCAGCCGACCGCGATCGGCGGGATTCCGGGTACACTGGGACGAATCAAGACGAGTGCCGCCCCGAGCGACACCACGACACCGAGCACGATCAGCTGGCCCTCGGCAGCGATGTACGTCAGTCGATCCGCCCAGGAGCCGAACGTTCCGCTCGTCTGTTCGCTCACGCCTCCATCACCCCGCTTTCTTCGGAGCGGAGGACGTGCCACGTCCCGACGCCGGCCAGCCCGACGGTCATGAGAATCCCCGAGAACAGCCCCGATTCACCGCCGAAGTGCCGGAACGGGTTCTCGTCGGCTTCGCTCGGTTCTTCCATCTCGCTCGAGAGTCGGACCGTGGTTCCGCCGACGCTGACACCGACCGTCGATGCGCCGCGCATCTCGCGGACATCCATCGAGATCGTCGTCTCGCCACGCTCGAGGTCGTAGTCTTCGCTCGGCACCTGGACTGCTCCTTCTTCGCCGACGCCCGCGAGTGCGTCCGAGACGGTTACCGTTCGCGGCCGATCGGCGTCGAAGGTGATGCTCGCCGTGCCGTTCTCGAGTTCGTACTCAGTGATTCGGAGATCGTCACCGAACTCGGCTTCAAACGCGGGTTCGGTCGTCGCGTTCTCCGTTTCGTTTCCGTCCTGTGCGGCGACTGGCCCAAGGCCCATGCCCATCGCGAGCGCCACCGCTACGATGACGAGCACGAAAAAAATCCGTCGCATCCTCAGTTCCCTCCGAGTCCCGGAATGAGGTCGGTCACGTATCCGACGACAGCGAGCACGATGACACCGATGATGCCGAGTCCAAGGAGTGAGCCACCGCCAGAGCTGAATAGCTCATCAACACCGGGAATCGTCACACCACCACCACCATCGTCAACAACGACCTCGATCGTCTGGTCTTTCGCTGTTTCCTCAGATTGTCGATTCTGACGGAAGATATCCCGGGCCTCTTCCGCCGAGGTATCCGCGGTCACAACATCGCGAGCCTCGAATTTTAGCGTCCCACTCCCGCTGTTGACCGATTCGATCGTGAATGGACCGGTTAGGTGGAAGACGTCAGCTTGCATATCGCCGTTGTCGTCTTCCCACTCTATCGCGGCGTAGATCTGTCCGGGGTAGTTCGACGGATCGATCCGCGAGCCAACCGGCAACTCGTTGCCTTCGACCTCCGTCGAGAGCGACCAGCCGAGTTTTCCATCGAACTTGACGGGTTCGTCGGGGAGATCGCCGCCGTCCGTGGTGTTCCCGTCCGTGGTGTTTCCGTCATCATCCGACACCGATTCAAGGTCGTTCGGATCGAACGAGATTCGGCCGGGTTCAAGGGCCTCAGGAAGTCCAACCGTTCGGAAGTACAGCGCCGCCTCTTGCCACGACGTGGCACCTTCAACAGTATCCAGCATCGCCCCGGTCGAGAGCATATCTGATAGCGACAGGTCGCCAGCGCTCATGCCGTCGTAGTGGGTCGATAGCAACGATTCAACCTCATCCAAGACTGCATTGTAAGACGACGTGATCGCCGAGCGGACCGACCGATACTCGTCCGAATCGACCAGATCTTGTTGTCCATCCACATGTGACAGGTCGTAATCGTCCGCAGACACGCCATCATAATTGGACGGGTCTGGCGGGTCTATCGTCAAAATCTTATATTCAAACGAGGTGTCAGGAGACATCGGATTGAAGCCGCCAGTCCACGATGTGTCGCTAATACTGGGGTAAGACATCGACTGAGACGTCCCATCAACGAAATCCTTCTCGTTCTCGTAGAAATCAACGCCAACACTACTGACCTGACTACTGCTCTTCGAGCCACCGTCAGAATTCCGCAGAGCCAGAACGTCCATATCAGCCGCTTTAGTGATGATACCATTCACGAGCGACGAGACACGAGTCGCAAGGGACTTCTCAGGCTCAATGAACACTTCCGCGATCGCGTCCTCGGCCGCTGTCTGCGCCTCGGACCTTGTGCCGCCGGTCGAGACCGTCTCATAGATCTGCATAATCGCCTCCTCTCGTGCAGTGTTCTGGAGGCTATTCGCGTTCGTCTCCAGCGAGGCGAGTAAATTCTCGTCCGATATGTCGTGGATCTCTATCGCGTCATTGTAGATATTCAGATGGTTCTCGAACGCGATCGCGTTGTACTCTTTCGAGACATCATCGCCGCTGTAGTTGTTCAACACGTAGTGAGTGATCGCATAGCCCGCGATCAGGACCGGAGCAAGCGGCACCGCCGCCTGTGCACGACCGACCGGCGAGTGACGCGGAGCGATCCGATTCACGGTCGCCGGAGCCACAACCATCGTCCCGCCCGCAATCGCGGAGCGACGGAACAACTCGCGCCGAGTCATCCTCGAGCCGGCCCCGTCCGAATCTGTGGGCCGTGGGCTTTGGGCCGACATTCAGACCACCCCCACAGCCATCAGCGCCGCCAGGCCGATTGACACGCTCGAGGCCGTCACAACGTAGCCGGTGATCACCGAACTGTACCACTGTTCCGTCTGACCGCTGAAAACGTTGGAATGCATTGTCTGAATCTCCGGGTTACTTGTAGGCGATCACGTAGAACGCGGCGGCGTTGAGGAAGACGGTGAACCAGCCGACGTACCACATGCTCGCCATCGTGACCGCCACAGCGGGCACGAGCGCCGCGAGAATGTTCATGATGATCGCCAGCAACACGACGACCGTTTCCACGTCAGTCCAGTCCTCTGGCGTCCCCTCGTTGGTGAGCCAGCCGATGAGCAGAATTCCCATCGAGAGGATGAACCCGTACGTGACCTCGGTTCCGTGGGCGCTGTACAGCGAGTCTGCGAGCGACATATTCAGCGGCGCGCTGAACTGGAGCGTGCCGACCGCGCCGACCGAGATCGACGCGAGCACGAACAATGGCGCGAGAATACTGTCTGTGAGGTCAATACCGTCTTCCTGACGAATCGAGTCAGGAACGTACTTCTGCGGTAGGCTAAGTGCCATACGAACGCCCCGTTTCCCCGCCCCATCGAAAAGGTCAGGAAAACCAAGGTTCACCAACCTTTATACCAAGGCGGGTTGCCCGCCGAGTATGGCGCTGAACAAACTCAGACAGTTAGACCAGAACTCTGCTGGCATTACGCTGCCGAAAGACGATCTCCGAATTGAGGGGCTGCTCGACGAGAATGGGTGCGTTGACGATGAATATCATTTCCACGTTCGGCACGTCAATGAGGGAGAATGGACACTCGAACTTGTTGAGGGAATCGATAACACGGAACCATGCCAGTCAAATTAATTCTCACAATAACAATTCACTATCTATAATCAAATAATTTAACCCTCAAAGCTAGCCATTCCAAGTATTACAGTGTCTTCGGCACTAAACGCATTTATACCATCTATGAATAAAATCTGCTAAAGTTGCCAGAATATTGCCTTAAGGAGTTATTTCTCCGGCAACTGTCGTCGCATCTACTTGATCGTCAATATTGTCTCCTGTAGACAAGCTTGTATCGCCCTGGAATGCCTGAATAGTGTAGTCATTTCCACTAGTTGTAGTGTAGTCTTCCGACCCGCCTGTTGCGGTAATCACGTCAGAAGAGACCGGTTGACCACTATTATCAACGAGAACAACTCCATCTGCATTACCCATATCTGTGACAGACACGGACACTGTGTCACCAGCAGAGTTCGCTTCAGATTCAACGACAGCGTTCACTTGTGTATCACCCATACTATCGCCCATATCCAGCACGAATGCCGCGATCACGGCCGCGAGAATGACGGTTATCGCAACCATCAAGATCACGCCAATAACTGGTGATACTGCCCGTTCCTCTTCGCTTCCGATCAGCTTGTTTCGGTATTTGCTTAGATCCATAGTTGGATTTCTGTTTACCACGCACCCTTCAACGGTGAGAACGCGTATCCGGGGAGTGTGGTAGCGCCCCGGTGACGCTCGAGGGGAATTGGAATCCGCACCACCTCGGCGTCGCCTTCTCGTCGTCTTCGGGTTAATCTCACCGAGAGAATTCGAGGTATATATAATTAGTTGATAGTGAGAAGGTTCTTGACAAATAAAATAAGCGATACGGTTTCAATGCTGATAATTAGGTGGGTATAGAAGAGCTACAGTAGGGTCTTGAAGCTACGCAGTCATGCGATATCAAATGTGAGACCGTAGACGGTACCATTTTGCCATCTCGGTGGAATCTTCGTCTATGGAGTTGGATGAGCCGTTGATCGACGAACGCGACCTCGCGCGCACCTACGACGGTGGTGCGTACAGCGACCCGTGGGCCGCGGTTCTCGACTACCAGGCGGTGCTTCGCTACGCGAGCCAGCACCCGAACAAGGGTTCGCACGCGATCGCGACCGCACTCGAAATCCCGCGCGGACGCGTTCGGGGGTGGACCGACGATAACAGGAAGCCGGATGCCGTCCGCGGGCTCGAAACCGCCCGCGAGCACGGCTGGCTGGATGCGACGTATCTCGACCCGAAGTTCACCGCACTGAACACCCTCGTGGCGAACGTCTTTTCCGGCGGTTCGATCGCGACCGAGACGTTCGTCCCGTCCTTCGCGTTGAACCACCACGATCACCGGTCCCACGTGATCGACGCGCTCGAGGCTACCGGCGTCGAGTACGATTTCTTCCACGAGGGTGACGACTCCAGGGCGACGGAGGTCCGGCCAACGAGCGGTGGAACGGTTCTCGGACGAACGCTCGCCGTCCTCGGTGCGCCAGTCGGTCCGAAAGCCCAACTCGAAGACTTCTCGCTCCCGTGGTATCTCGACGAGGCACCACCTGAGGTCCGAGAAATGTTCGTGCTCGCCTACCTCGCGAACCGGGCGATTCACCAGCGGACGAAGGATACCGTCCAGATTCAAGAGGAACGTTCCAAATCCTACCGCGACGAGTTGGCCGCGCTCATCGAAGACGTCGCGGAAGAACCGGTGACCTCCGGCGATCGAATGGTGACGATCTCGGCAGCGGCCGCGCGCTCGCTCGGACTGCAGCCGCGGTATCGCACGCCGGCCGAACCGACGGACTGACTCGGTATCGGAAACTACTCGTCCGACTCTAGATCCACAGCCTCGAGTTCGCCCTGGAGGTACGCCTTCCCTCGCTCGCTGATTTGATAGAGACCGCGGTCTTCGTCGTAGTATTCGACGAGTCCGCCGTCCTGTAGCGCACGGAGCCGCCGCCGGACGTGCGAAATCTTGTAATCGATGTTGGCCTCGACAGTGGACGGATTCGCGATGAGTGGCCTGTTACCCTCGTTGAGAAGGAACTCGAGAATCGCATCGTCCGCTCGTGTCATCCAGTCCACCCGAGGGCGTCGCATTCGTTCGTCAACACACGGAACACCCTGTTAGAATGCTCGATTTGATGGTATTGTAGCGCTGTTTCCATTTCTGTAGTGCATTGTTTGATGCACTAGTTTCAAGTACCCACCGTTCCTCCGTGAGCGCAACGGAAGCCAACGGACCCGCCGCTACTCGGTCGGGTCCTCGTCAGAAACGCGGACCCGGTGTAGTAGCACCGGCCCGCTGGCCTCCGTACCGTAGATACGGAAGCATGTATTCACCCGATGCAACGGGGGATAAAGCCCCCGATCGATCGCATAGTACGGACCGCGGCCCACAGCCTACGGCCGCCTCGAGTTCCGATATCGAAACTATCGGAATCATGGAGAACCGCCGCTCAACATTAACGAGAGCGTGTCAGTCACAGAATCCGACTATTTTCGGAACTATCGGAAATCGCCTTCTGACAACTAAGAGGGTCACATACAGTCGTTACAACGCACCGACGGACAGCAGCCGCGCGCGCCTCCTGGTCCAACAAGCGGCGCACGCGGTGAGTCCGCGGTCCCACAACAGTGAGACCATGATCGAAATTACACGCAACCACAGTAAACGTACCGGAGGTAGTGCTGACGCCGAGATATTTGAGGGGTATCGATGAGCGGCCTTGATCCGCTTTCTCCTGAACAGGCTGTCGAGATGTACATTGAGGGCCGTCGAGACGAGTTGAGCGCCCAGACGCTTCCATCGCACGTCTACCGCCTCGAGGCGTTCACCCAGTGGTGCGCCGAGGAAGAAATCGAGAACCTGAACGAACTCACGGGACGCGATTTGTACGCCTACCGAGTCTGGCGTCGAGAAGGCAATGGCGAGGGCCGCGAGGAAGTAACGACGATAACTCTCCGTGGTCAGTTGGCCACGCTGCGCGCGTTCCTTCGATTCTGTGCGGACATCGACGCCGTGCCGGAGGACCTGTTCGCAAAGGTGCCGCTCCCGACGGTTTCAGCGAGCGAAGGCGTGAGTGATAGCACACTCGAGCCGGACCGCGTTGTCGAGATTCTCGATTACCTGGCGCGGTATCACTACGCATCCCGGAAGCACGTCACGCTCCTCTTGCTCTGGCATACAGGCGCGCGTGCGGGAGGTATTCGAGCGCTTGATCTCCGTGACTGTGACCTCGAGGGCGACTCGCCCGGATTCCAATTCGTCCACCGACCGGAGACGGAAACGCCGCTCAAGAAGGGTGAGAAGGGCGAGCGGTGGAACAGTATCAGCGGTCACGTCGCTGGCGTCCTTCTGGACTACGTCGACGGCCCTCGAGAGGAAGTGACTGACGACCACGACCGATCACCGTTACTGACGACGAGGGCGGGTAGGCCATCTATTTCGACGCTTCGAGACACGATGTACGGACTCACCCGTCCCTGTTGGCGCGACGCTGAGTGTCCACACGACCGTGACCCTGCCGAGTGTGACGCGACATACTACGCGAAGGCGAGCACGTGTCCGTCCTCGAGGTCGCCCCACGACGTTCGAAGTGGCCGGGTGACGGCCTACCGCCGTGAGGACGTCCCGCGTCGAGTCGTTGGCGATCGTCTCGACGCGAGTGACGATATTCTCGATCGCCACTATGACCGCCGTAACTCCCGAGAAAAGGCAGAACAGCGACGCGACTACCTTCCAGACCTATGATCATGATCCACGAAAATCAGACGACTGCGACGACCCGAGGGTCCAGTCCCGTCAGGGCCCATGGCACCCGTAAAATCGTCTTTGAGGCACTGAAGCGGCTAAATTTGGCATTTCACTCATTTTCGGGCGAGGGAATCATCAAAAATTTGCGGGGTTCTGAGCCATCAATATTCGAAGGAATGACGGGTCCAGAGTTTTGGTCTACATGTTCATCTGAATCTTGAATCTGGATTAAATGCTATCACCTATTGATGAACCGACAAAATAACCGTAGCGCTAAACAAACGGCTAGCAATCAATCAGAGGTCTCAGATCAAAAAGCACTACTCATCGGGTGTGGGGTCGCAGGACCAGTCCTTGCGATGTTTCTCCAACGGATTGGAGTCAAACCGGTTATTTTCGAAGGGAAACCCGAACCGCGAGACGATGCGGGTTTCTTCCTCAATCTGGCGGCGAACGGGACCGACGTACTCGAAACGCTTGGAATCGAAGAGCATGTTCTCGAACATGGCCACCGATCGGAGAAACTGGTTTTTCAGAATCACGTAAACAAACGACTTGGTGAAAATCAGCAGGAAACCGTACTCATCAAGCGCGGGCACCTTACGAAGGCGCTCCGAGAAGAAGCGCTCGAACGTGGAATCACCATCGAGTTCGGAAAGCGACTCACTGACGTCGAGATCCCGCACGAAGACATGGCCATCGCATACTTTGACGATGGAACAGAAGCCCACGGGAATTTCCTTGTTGGTTGCGACGGCATCCACTCACAGACCCGGAACTCAATCTTCCCAGACGCACCTGAACCGGAGTACACCGGGATAATTGATTCCGGTGCGTTCACGCGAAATGAGTCGGTCCCTCCGTCCGATGGGATCATGCGGATGACGTTCGGCGTGAACGGGTTTTTCGGCTACCAGAAGGTCCCGGCCGGGGAGATCTATTGGTTCGAAAACCACGAGCAGTCGCACGCACCTAGTCGCGGAGAGCTGGACGAAATCTCTCAGAGCCAGTGGAAAGACAAACTGCTTACACTACACGAACCTGATTCCGAGCCAATTACCGACATCATTCGCTCGACTGAAGGAGACATCGGCAAGTGGCCAGTATACGACCTGCCGTCGCTCCCGGTGTGGCACCAAGATACGGTCTGTCTGATCGGTGACGCTGCTCACGCGACGTCTCCACATGTTGGCCAAGGAGCGTCACTGGCGATGGAAGATGCAATTGTACTGGCAAAGTGTCTCCGAGACGTGGAGGGAGTGTCTGATGCCTTCGCAGTGTTCGAAGAACTTCGGAGAGAACGAGTGGAAGCGATCGTCGAGATGTCTCGGGAGACGGGAAATCAGAAGGCACCATCGAACGTGATAACTCGAAAATTCCGTGATCTCGTCCTTCCGTTTTTCCTCAAGCGGGGAGTCGAACGCTTCGAGCAGATCTACTCATATCGAGTCGGGTGGGACGAACCGATTGAACTAGTAAAATAAGTTTGAAACGTTCCGCCGCAAGAACGCCAACATGTTCACCCGCGCCCCCAATAGGTCAGACCTCCAAGAGTGCGTATGCCACGAGTCCGTCTGAAAGTTGGACCAATGCCGGATATGATGACATTAGCCGAGGAATTTCCAGATATTTCTCTCCGATTTTTAGCGAACTATCCGAAAGATGAGGACGTTTGTAGCGTACTGGAAGTTCGAACGGATGAAACAGAACGGTTCAAAGAAACGATGAAGTACTGGGACACGGAGACTGTAGAGATATTGCACAGTGACGACGAGACGGTGGTCGTCATGTTAGAAGGGGAACCACCCGAGGGGTATTTCGTTTCTGAAGACATCGGATACCATCCAACATCTCCCGTCGTCGCTCGTGACGGCTACCTGTTCATCGAGTTCGTTATGCCAGAATCAAAGATGGGTGACTTGTGGCAGTCTCTGGATGAGCGAGACGTCAATTATGACGTGTTATCTATCACGGAAGGGTACGACGTCGTCGATTCGCTCACAGCCCGCCAGCGCGAAATATTGACTGTTGCTATCGAGCGAGGGTATTACGATAACCCGCGCAGGTGTTCACTCACTGATCTTGCCGACGAACTCAACGTCAATAAATCGGTCATCAGCGGTGTCCTCCATCGGGCAGAAGGGGAGATCATCAAAGATGCTATCGGAGATCCACGAGACTCCGAGACAGTCCCTCACCCGTAACGGCGCATAAAATGCAAAATAGAGTCTTACGATCTTCAATCCTGGATTCTGCTACCGGCTGAAAATCGCCGGTTCCAGTTTCGCACCGAGAATCCCGGCGATGATGGTGATCACAAACTGAACTCCCATCAGTAGATCAAGTGCACCGAAGGCGAGTCCGATTACAGCGACGAGAAATCCGACAGCGAACCCGTGCATCGTAGCCACCTTCGGATCGGCCTTGTTGGCAGCCCATGCTGCGGCCGGGATTGTGAGCAGAATCGTCACGATGGGAAACAGCTGCGTCCCGACTACCGTGTTGAATTGGTCCAGTGATCCCTGGTCGGGTTCGCCACCAGTTCCGAACGCGATGAGGAATGTATACGCGACGATCGCTACGATTAGTAGGCCGATCGAGAGCGCGTGGGGAGCGATGCCACCGGCGAGGATCCGTTTCCATTGCACGTTTGTTAACTCTGCCATCAGGTAGATGATGGCCGCAGAGACGGTTGAGATTTGACGGCCACATGTTCACTTTACCACCCTCTGGTTCCTACACTTATCATCGATTTTGTGAGGAGATATTGGAGAGTACACATAGTCTCTATACACGATGGAAGACGACGCCGATCGCCTCGTCCGGACGTACTCCGGCGGGATGAAACGGAAGATCGAGGTCGCAATCGCGCTGTCGATGGATGTCCCATTGTATCTCCTCGACGAACCCGTCGCGGAACTCGATCTATCGATGATTCGGGTGCTACACGATATGATCCTCGAACGTAGAGAAACCGGAGCCACGTTCCTCATCACAAGTCACACACCGCTCGATGCGCAGATCGCCGATCGTATCGCTTTCGGTCAGCACGGACGCATCAACACAAGTAGCGCGCCGGAAGCGCTACTCGAAACGCTTCCACCCGTGCTTCGGGTTCGTGGCGGCGTCCCACCGGACGCGCTACTCGTCGGCAGGCGCGCGTTCCGCCGAGGCGACGAAGTTCGCGGATTCCTCTCGGAGGGAACCTCGCTTGACGACGCGAAAAGCGCGCTAGACGCGAGTTACGAGGACACATTGGTCGAAATCGATCGGCCATCTTACACAGATATGTTCAATTACTACACCTACCTCGAACCGTCGATAACGAACGGAATTCCGTCCGTCGTCGAACAATAGTTGGTTCTCACTCCAGATCCAAACCCCGCGAATCTCCACTGGGTCCCGTTATTTGGTCGAGAACAACATGTTCACCAGCATCTTGAACGGAATCTGACTCCAGATCCGAGTATCGCATGGAATTTACCCGCAGACAGCTGACGAAGCTCGGATTGACGGCCGGGGTCGGAGTCGCCCTCCCCGTCGGTGCGCTCTCGCGCCCCGTTGCGCGCCTCCTTGATGCGAGTCGGGTTGCGAGCCCCGAAGTTGAACGGTTTGAGACGTCACTCCCCGTGCCACCGACGGCGGAACCGGTCCGTACCGATGAAACGACCGACTATTATGAAATCACACAGCAGGAGGAAACGGCAGAAATTCTCCCCGGATACGAAACGACGATCTGGGGGTACGACGGGCTCTTTCCCGGTCCAACGATTGAAGCGCAAAGCGGACGGAGCGTTGTGATCGAACAGCAAAACGAGTTACCCGTTCCAGTCTCCGTACACCTCCACGGCGGCGTCACTCCTCCGGAGAGCGATGGATACCCTACGGATCTCCTCTTTCCACCGGACTTCGATCACGATGCAATCCCCAGTCATCACACTGCTGGCACCGTTGATGGGTTTTCTCACGGCACCAAAGAGTACACGTACCCGAACGAACAGCGGGCGGCGACGCTCTGGTACCACGATCACCGGATGGATTTCACCGGCCCACAGGTCTACAAGGGACTAGCGGGTTTCTACATCATCCGCGATGAGATCGAAGATGACCTTCTGCTCCCATCAGGCGAGAAAGAGATTCCACTCTTGATCTGCGATCGGACCTTCCGAGAGGACGGCGAACTGTATTACCCGTCACTCGATCCGTCGCTCCTCGGCGAACACGGGGTCCTGCCGGTTGCGAGCGACGGCTGGTACGGCGATACGATACTCGTAAACGGGGCACCGTGGCCCAAATTGGATGTCTCGAATACGAAGTACCGCTTTCGAATGCTTAACGGGTCAAACGCGCGGGTGTACGATCTCGAACTCGACCCGGTACCATCTGATGGAAGTGCATTCGTACAGATCGGAAGCGATGGTGGACTGCTTGAAACACCACTCTCACACGATCGACTTCGTATTTCACCGGCGGAGCGATTCGACGTCATCATTGATTTCTCGAACTATTCGATCGGGACAGAAGTGACCCTCACGAACCGGCGTGGATCAGGAAAGACGGCCGACATCATGCAGTTTGAGGTGACCCGCGAAGAATCCGATGAAAGTGAGATTACATCGACACTTTCCCCTCCACTAGAGTTCCCTGATCCTGACGATGCTGTTGAAACTCGGCGGTTCAACTTCCTCGCGGGGATGGAAGGAGGAATGTCAACGATCAACCTCCAATCGTTCGACCCGGAGCGAATCGACGCTAACCCGAAACTTGACACGGTAGAAATCTGGGAGCTCGATAGCGACCCTGCCCATCCTGCTCATCTGCATCTGGTTCACTTCAAAGTCCTCTCCCGAAATGGCGGCCCTCCAGGTCCGTACGATGCGGGGTGGAAAGATACGGTCTTTTTAGACGGTGACACTATCGAGGTCGTCGCTCGATTTGGACCATACCGTGGGAAATACGTCTTCCATTGTCACAACCTTGAGCACGAAGATATGATGATGATGGCAAACTTTGAGGTGGTCTGACGTGAGTCTGGATCCCCAGTCGAACTCGGAGAGATCACTGTTTGGCTCTCTCGTCGGTGAGTCGGTTACTCGGCCGCAATATCTCACAGCTGGTCTTGCATTCGTGGTAGAACTGCTCTATCTCTGGGTAGCGGCGGAGGCACTGTTATTCTGGCCAGTACACGGGGCGTTCTTTGCGGCGCTTGCTATTGGTCAGGGACTATTGGCTGTCAATCTGTTATTCGACCCTGGTCGGTGGACGTTCAGACTGGGAGTTCTATTCAACGCTGGCCTTCTCGTGTTCTGGGTCATCGCCCGTGTCATTGAGACAATATTTCCAGTGTGGATCATTGCTGTTCGAACCCCCGTTGACAGCCTCGAATACATTGTGATGGTACTAGTGCTCTCACTGCTACTGTCCTTGATATGGATGCGGAAGAATTCGAACTAACTGTAGTAAATCACATCAAGAAGATTCCGCGTTACGTACAGGTGAGAGCGTTACCAGCAGAGCCGTCGATCTATCTGCTGGCTGTCGAGAATCGCGCGCTGAATACAGAGGTTCTATTCAGCAAAGCGGTTTAGGTTCACACGTGGGAACGAAGTTCGGGCACTGTATATGAATCAACGATTTTACTCGTAGCCGTCGAGGAAGCGCTTCTCCGGGTCTGTTGACGACGGCGAGAAGGTCACTCGACGGTGACGACGACTTTCCCGGTCGCCCGACCCGCTTCGAGGTAGGCGATCGCCTCGGGTACTTCCTCGAGGGTGAATTGTCGGTCGACGAGGGGGACGACGTCACCGGATGCGATGAGTTCGGCCACGACGTCTAAGTCCGCTCGATTTGGCGATGCGATAAAGCCGGTTGTGTGTTTGGACCCGAGTCGCGAAAGGAGCGGACCGAGTACCATCGCCTGCATCATCGGCCCCAGGGCTCCGCCGACCAGGACGTACCGACCACCGGACGCGAGAGCGCGGCGTGACGCGAACACCGACTGGTGTGCGCCGGCGTCGAGGATCAGGTCATAACGCTCGCCGGTCTCGGCGTAGTTCACCTCGGTGTAGTCGATGACGTCCTCGGCGCCGATCGACCTGACCGCTTCGACCTTCTCCGTGCGACAGACGCCGGTCACCGTTGCGCCGTACGCCTTCGCTATCTGCACCGCGAACGACCCGACGCCACCGGAAGCGCCGTTGATCAGTACACGGTCACCCTCCTGGATCCGCCCGTGGTCTCGTAGAGCCTGGAGCGCGGTGACCGCCGCCATCGGTGCGGCCGCGGCCGCCTCGAAGTCGACGCCGTCCGGAAGGGATGCCAACATAGCCTCGTCGGCACAGACGAACTCCGCGAAACTGCCCCTACCCGACCCCGAGAGGTCGCCGATCACGCCGTCTCCGGGCTGGAACGACGTCACCCTGCTCCCGACTGCTTCGACCACGCCAGCCACGTCGGCCCCAAACTGGGGGCGCTTGGGTCCCAGGATCCCGTATCCCATGAGGCGCACGAGGAACGGCGTCCCGCGCATGAGGTGTCCGTCAGCGGCGTTGACCGACGCCGCCCGCACGCGGACAAGCACTTGATCTGCGTCAGGCGTCGGACGTTCGACGTCCCGCAGTTCGAGCACGTCCGGGGGCCCGTAGCGGGTGTGGACGACCGCCCGCATCCGTCCGTCGTCTCGTCGGGACTCGTCAGTGGCTCGCTGCGTAGTCGCCCCCGTCAAATCGCTGACGGCCGGTTTCGCAACGCTCTCAGTTACGTTATCGACGGCGCCATGAGTCATGGTGAGTAGAGAGGGCTGGATGCAGCATAAGCTAGCAGTGTCAAATCATAGTACGGTCATATCCACTATAGACCGGAACGGTCGCCGTGACTGTCGCGTTGACAGCGTCTTTCGACCGACTCGCGCCGTGTGTTCAGCACAACTTGGCGGTACTCCCAATCCACCAGATATTGGTACCGACTTTTCGATCAACACGCACGCGTATCCAGCATTGCGTTAGCTATAGAGAATCCCTCACGTCTGACTTCTTCCTCTCATCCCACCCAGCCTATTGGCTGTGAAGCCAGGTTTCAGGCCGCTTCTCGCGTGGCAGTCGCCTTATCGGTTCAGTGACCTGTCCGATGGTAGCCCAGTCGCATACATGTGAGCGCGCCAGGCATTCCGTTGGCACATCGGCAGAAGACCAATCGGTGTCGTATTGATATTCCGTACTCAGCGGATCCACTGATCAGACTTCGATACCGAACGTCGGCGATCGCGACCTCGAGCCGCATATTGCCGTCGAAGATTTCGACGCCGAGTGGTTACCTGGAGGCGACTACGCGCTGTGCTCACGTCGTCGCGCTGGAAAGCAGGCACCGGCCGCGGTGACGACTACCGCGCGTATTACGAACAGCACCTGAAGCTCCGCGAGTGGGGACCAGAAGACGATAACGGCGAGCGGTCGCTTCGAAAGCCACCGCTGGCGTTACACGTCGAGATCATGCCCCAGTTCCGTGATATGGTCTACAAGTCCGGCGATCCGCTCGAGTGTCCACACGGAGAAGGAACGCGGTTGCTCGCGTGGACGACCTGGGCAGAAGATCCCTACGAGATCGAACGCCGAATGTATGACGCGATTCTCGCGGTGTACGGAAACGACGCGCTCGACCTTCGCGATCGCGTCGACGACGCGCGAAAACTCGCGAGAGCCGAAGCGCACATTCGCTTCTTGATCGCGAAGAAAAACGCCGTCGTCGAGACGATGGAACAATCAAAGCAGTTCGTCGCCTGGGGTGGCGAGTCGGAGATCGACGCTCACCAGCGGCGCCAGCAAGAAGGCTGGCTCGAGGCGAAGGTCGAAACCGATCGATGGTATTTGCTCGGGTTCGACGAGCAGCGCTACAGTACGGAACTGAAGCTGTACCAGGCGAACGGCTGGCACAAAAAGCCCAAAAACGATCCGTTCCACCACCCGAAGCTCGAAGCGTCTTACGCTGGTGTGAACGGTGGGGAACTCCCCCACATTGACGAGTGGGATACGGTGATGGATCACCTCCGCGCGATCGTCGCTACGCACGCGCAATGGGCCGGTATCGAGCGCTCGGACCTCGTGGCCGACGATTTCTTCGACGGACCGACTTCTCCACCGTGGGAGTTCGAACGTCCGACAGGACGCCGTCAGATGCTCAAGAACCGGTACGAAGACTTGGCGACGGATATCTACCGGGAAGCGCTCAAGGAAAGCACGACGGCCGTCTACGATATCCTCCGCGTGATCGCTGAGGAAACCGGCGCGAGTTACGACTGTCTCCAGGAGCGGACCGGGCTCGCGAGATCGACGGTCCGGTATCACGTCGCTCGACTCGCGGAAGCTGGTGTCGTCAAACGACTTGGGAATCCGGTACTCGTTGTGTTCGTTTCCCAGGCGCTCCTCGAGCGGGCTCGCGAGATCCTTCGAGAAGTGCGGCCGGAGGATATGCCCGAAGACATGGAAGAACGCGCTGAGGAACGCACTGAGCGCCGTGAGGAACAACGTGAGGAACAGAGCACCGACGACGAACCAGCGCCTGATAGCGCCAGTGATCCGGACGAGATCGGCTTCCAGTACCTCGCGACGCTGAGTGCGTCGCTCGCTGATATCGCGCTCGAGTACGACCGCGATCGGCTCGACGATCGCGACGTTCGGGTTCGCGCTGACGAGCTGCCGGGCCGACTGAGATAACCCTGCGTCGGTTCGGTTTGCTCGGTCGAATAGCTACAGCAGACGTCTTTTCTCGCGTGTTTCGTCGATAACTTTCACCGAATCATACAGGTATTTCAGACAAGTTCTCACGTTGACGCGTATTTCACTTTCACCAGCGTGTTAACGAGCGAAAGCGGACCGTTTTGGGCGAGTTGGAGCGAAAACTGGCTATGTGGTGACGGGAGAGTAAGCGTACGTACGGTCCTAAATCTGGCGTTTCAGGGATCGGTATACGCACCGCGACTAGCAGGCACCCCTACCGTAGGTGCCCCTAAGGGGGCAGGGTAATCTTGCGGCGCGCAGAGCGCGCGCCGCGCTCGAGGAAAGGCCGATCTGCAGAAACCACGCGGCTGAGTGCTCGAGAGTGACTGTTACAGATGGTGGGACCGTGATAACAGCGGCTAGCGGAGAGCCTTAGGACGGGAGAAAATTAAGGGCGACTCAACTTTCTCGCGGCAAGTACAGTGGAGACGTTACCGGGCGGCACTCTCTATCTCCAGAAGGCGTCATAAATACCATGCTAAATACAGAGATTGAGTTCAGCACCACCAACTGCGTTTGTTTCAGGCCGCTAATGTACCGACGCAGTAAAATAGACTATTCAGGTCGATACTGAGTCGTTTTGTGTAGAGTGGCTATCTGCACTATTGAGCACTGCTGGTAACGAAAACGTGAATGACGTCCCCTCGCCAGCTGTGGAATCGATCTGAATCTCGCCGTCATGTCGTTCGACAATTCGTTTACAGAGTGCGAGTCCGATTCCCGTCCCCGAATGCTCTTCTTGGCTGTGAAGCCGTTGGAATACCTCGAAGACGCGGTCTTGATCCTTTGGATCGATCCCGATGCCGTTATCACAAACCGAAATAACCCATTTCTCGGCATCACGTTCAGCGGAAACGTCGATTCGTGGCGGTTCGTCGCTATTATACTCAATCGCGTTCGAAAGGAGATTCTGAAAGAGTTGGTATAATTGTCTCTCATCACCCTCAACACGTGGTAATTCGCCGGTTTCGATAGTGGCGTGGGACTCATTGATCTGTAGTTCGAGATCCTTGCGAACGTTGGCAAGCACCTCGTCAAGATCAACGGGCTCGAACGGTTCCCCCTGCGTGTCTACACGTGAATATTCGAGCAGCCCCTGGATCATCTCTTTCATTCGTTCCGATCCGTCAATCGCGTAGTCGAGGAACTCTTCACCATCTTCGTCGAGTTCGTCACCGTATCGGTGCTCGATAAGTTCCAGATAACTTGAAACCATTCGGAGCGGCTCTTGTAGATCATGAGATGCGGCGTACGCAAACTGCTCGAGTCGTTGGTTCGATTCTTCGAGTTGTCTTTGTGTTTGTTCCAGCAGACAATTTTGCCGTTCAAGTTGGTGGGCCCGTGTTTTCGCTTGCGCAGCGTACGTCCCGACACCGTATCCGGCGACGGAACTGAACCCTGTAAGCATAAGCACAGACCGGATTGGGTTAGAGAGGCCTGGACCGGGCTGGAAGTTGTAGAGCGCGAGAATAGCGAGCATTACCCCAATACTGACGAGACACCAGCCGGCAATAGTGGAGTAGAATCTCGGGTGGATGTCGGTGCGGGGCAATCGATATCCGCCACCGAGGAGGAGGGCACCAGAGCCGCCGATAAAGCAGGCAACGATGAGAGTATTCGCAAGAGTCATCTGCGGAGAGGTCGGCATGAGCAGCCAGCCTATAACGAGTATGAGGTACAGCCCGCCGAGAGCTATAATCACATTTCTGCCACCTATAACGCCTACGAAGCGTTCCCAGAGGCGCATTGAGGTAATTGGGAGTGGGACCAACTATAGCCCTTTTGAATTTGTCAGAGGGTGTCATACAACGGTTCTCGTACCCGCGTTCTCCGCTTCCTCTATTCGCTCACTACAGCTACAAGTGGAGTGTTCGGCAGGACAACAGCTTGTGTGGTAGGACGACAGCGGAAAAATAAAGATATTGAGTGATTTATATTTGAGCATTGGTGGATGATATCTGAAAGCGGATGAAGGGAGGACGTTTCTAAGGTGAAATATCATTTTCACTGGCAGTCTCCTGCATACGGCGTATTCGGTTGGCTGTGGATCTGTGATATTATGAGTGAAGAGGCCTTTGGGGCCTTGTCCAATGCCACGCGACGATGGGTGTTGGAGGTCCTACACGAGCGTAATTCGCCGATCGACCTTAACGCGCTACCTGATGAACCAAGTATCTACAAGGTGCCGCCTGAGTCGTTTGAAATCGCCCTCCATCACACCCACCTCCCGAAACTCGATGATGCAGGCTTTGTTGACTGGGACCGCGAGCAAGGAATGGTTGCAAAGGGCCCACAGTTCGATGAGGCTCGACTGCTGCTCGATCTCATTGAGGACTCTGACAATCCCAGATTCGCTCGCGACGTAATTCCGTGACGGTGGACTTTGTTCTGTGCTTCTCCTGTACCAAGCACGAGATTTACCTTTAGCGGCAATGAAATCAAACACCTTGTGAACTGTTCTATGACTCCCTATTGATCGGTGAATACCCGATTCGGTACTCTGTTCGCACCTGTAGTTGCCGAATCGCCCGATCCAGTTTCGATCTTATTCCGGAAAAGAACCACTGCTATTACCGACTGTTATTGTTCAAGATAGCCGTGCTGTTCACACCAGTCGTCGAGATCGGCGTAGACAGCATCCTGATCGTGGACAGAGCCTTTGCTGAGTATTCGGTAGCCATCTCGGTGTTCGTTTTCGACGACTGCGAATGCATTTTTCTCCGTGAGCAAGAAGAACGCAGGAATCACCTGGGTGGTGCTCGCATCGGCGTACCTGGAGGAAACAACTTCTGGATGGAGTTCGCGAATGACGTTCGATCGGCTGATGTGATCTGCGATAACCGGGGTCAGCGGGTGTGGGATTGAATTGATCATATTTGAACCGAAGTTCAGAGAGTGTCCGGATCAACTTGTCGTACTAAATACTCGCCCTCGTCAACGCGATCGATCGTCACGTACGCGCTCAGAACTTCTCCATCCGAATCTACGATTCCGTCTCGGCGGAGATCGTCTTTTGGGAGCGTTACGCCGCCAGAGCCGTCAATATCTCTGATTTTTCGAATTGCCATGCGGTAACTGACCGGAGTAACCTCCCCAGTGTTAAAGGGTGGTGCTACCGGTGGATCTCGTCATTCTTGGACACTGACGCCGGTTTCACGTCGACAGAACAGATACTGGTGCGGCTCGAGCGTCGCGATCGACAGAATACGCGCGCGCGCAGTTCAGATAGGCGCGGTGGGGTCCCCCCCACGGGTGCGCGCCGTAAATGCGCGCTCGGGAAGACCCGCGTGACGTTGTATGCGTGTCGGGCGGGTGTGTAGGCGTGAGGCGTGTGACGGGCGGGCGGATGTACGTATCGTGCAGGCGACGGGCGAGCGACGCGTACACGTCGGATGGGCGTTAGGCGCAGGCGTCGCAGGCGGATCGCGTATACGCAGACAGGCGGTGTGCAGGCGACGTGTACGTAGCGTACAGGCGATGTGCGGGTGTACGCCCGCACCACGCACGACGTCTAGTCGCGGCCGGTTTCGACCTCGACGCCGGTCTCGACAGAAAACGTCACGGTGCCGGTCGACAGCTGGTCGGCGATCTCCTGGCGCTGCTCGAGGGTGAGATCTGAACGCTCGAGGACGTGGCGAGCGTTCGCGACGAGCCGGGTAACGTCGTGACAGGCGAACGCGGCTGCATTCGATCGATTACAGTCGTAATAGTCGGCAGCTTTCTCGATTTCGTCGAATCGCCACTCGTTGCCGTCGTCGGTTCGGATTCGAACCGAGCCGGGAATGTCGGTCTTGTCTCGGACCATGCTCGTGAACACGAGTCGGATATCCTAGTTTTTTCGGGTGAGCGAACAGGGTTCTGTATATAAAGGGTATGTCGGGGTGGCCGGTGATCGGCGCGGTCGACGTGGCGATCGCGCTCGCGATCGACGAAATATGAACACGCGGTGCTCGCGCTCGTGTTCATATTCGGGAAACCGATTCTCGAGACGTGTGACCCCGTGTGGGAAAGGAACCAATCAATTGATCGAACCTCTGTTAGTCTGCGTCCATCTAACAGTTATACAATTTGGGTTCTATAACATATCGCAATACCGCCGAGAGTGGGTGTATCGCTCAGAGGAATAAACACTAAAAGTCAGTTAATCTCTGATTCTGGGGTTTGAAAGTGATATCATACTCTTGGAACATTCTCAGGGTTGCCAGCCGCCCTTTCACGCTGGCTGTTGCGAGTTCGTCTTCATTTCCCCGTTTGATGCGGAAGCGATGGATGTCCCGTCCGCTAAATTCGTTGAGATTGCCGACACCATCCTGTTCACACCACTGGACGAACTGCTTGAGACGATACGGTGAGACTGAACCGTCGCATCCGCGAGTTCGTGATGTCGCTCGTCGAGTACATCTTCATGGCTTCCGCTGGTGCGAGGGGTTCGAGGTTTTCCGTCATGGTCTCTCACAGAAGGCCGGAGACAGCAAATTCTAAACGCCACTTTTGGCGCTTCTCTCGCGTACTAACAGCTGGACGTTCCCCGGAAAATCTGGACGTTCCGCGTCAGGGCCATCGAACGAGGCGCGGTTACACGGCATCGCCGAGTTCTTCTGTTTCCCACTCGGAAGCGAGTTCCATGGCGAGCTCACGCGGTTTGTGGCTGTACACTAAGTGATGCTCGAGGTCGTCGTCTGGAGCGATCGTTTCGTTACATAGGCAACAGTAAATCGGAGACCTGGTTGCCATACTACCTAGACACGGTAACCGACGAAAAACCTCCCGTCAGAACGGACAGGATGTTGCTAGTAGAGGGTTCTCGAACGTCGTCGGTCTCTCCACCTACTCGAGCCGAGAAGGGTGAGAACCGACCGGTACGCACGTGGCGTAAACATCCGTTTCACGCCCGAACACGTCTCCAGGCTGGGAGTGCAGCAGAGCCGACTGTTACGGCTTCACTTCGGGAGAAGTGAACAGGGAACAGTTCGGGCACCACACTGAACTGTCCGCTCGTACCTTCTGTTTGCCACCACAATCGGAACAACGCTCATCCGAGTAGCGAACCATACGCACCCGTCAGCGGAGCCGGAACATATCCCTTATGGTCTAAATTCTTCTATACTAACCGTGAAAATAATATCTTTTCCCGAGGACTATCAAGAGTGCTAACCACACCGTCGTTATCGATAGGGGTGGTTCAAATCGGCCACCAGCGCTCTTTCGCCCGGTCCGTCCGATGATAGTCGACGCCACCGTACCGCCGAAGTAACGGGAGACGCAGTGCTCGTACACCCTGTCCATGAGCATCGGGTGATCGGACCGTCTCTGCGATCGGTCGACCGGGAAATAGGTCCACAGACTGGTGTCGCTCAAGACGACAGTCACTGAAATCGCGGACGGGTGATTTTCCCTGCGTACGGTGTCTGTGTGAGACGATGTCCTCGTTGATGATCGCCAGTATGGATATTCGGGCGGTTCGCCCACGCGTGTTCCTGTACCCGCTCGGCGTCTGGGTTCTCATGGCGGTTCTGGCCGTTTTGAACGGCGGACTGAGAGAAGTCGTCTTGATTCCTCGCGTCGGTGCGTATCCCGGGCATGTTCTCAGTACGGCCGTTCTGACGACGGTGATCCTCGTTCTTTCGTTCCTGTACTTTACGAATACGCCGATCGCGTATCTTCCGGTGGAGTTGCTACTCGTCGGAACGCTGTGGACGGCGTTGACCGTCGGTTTCGAGTTCCTCGTGGGCTATCTCGAGGGAACACCGGTTGCGGTAACGCTCGCACAGTACAACGTGTTCGCGGGACAGGTCTGGATACTCGTCCCGCTGGTACTCTTTTGCTCTCCACTGGTATTCGGATGGTACCTGACGAATTGATGGACGATGCCAAACGCCCTCGTCGGGTCGCCTCGAGGACGGGTTCCAAATTCGGGTCGGCCCGATAGCGGTCAGGAACCGACCACGCTGGTCGACCGGCCGTCGCAACGCTCGCGGCGGCCGGTGCCGTTGCCGTCGCTCGAGCGAGCGGCGGTCGGAGACGCTACTCACAGCACCGTAGCTGTCACAAGGAGTCCAGTCTGCCCTACTCGAGGTCGGGTCAATCGATGTACTGTTGTTCCCACTCTCTCCGGGCTTCGATTTGCTCGTATCCGCTGTCGCTGATCGCGTAGTAGTTCGTTCGTCGGTCGAGTTCTCCCTTCTCGACGAGCTCTTTGTTGACGAGCGTATCGAGATTGGGATACAGTCGGCCGTGATTGATTTCACTGTTGTAATACTTCTCGACTTCGTCTTTTACTTCCTGGCCCGACGGCTGGTCGGCCCCGGCGATCACGTACAGAAGATCGCGTTGAAATCCGGTCAGATCGTCCATGTTACAACCACACCGACAAACCAACTAACCGACTATTTGTTATCGTTCTCGTATCAACTGTTTCTCGGACGTTTTGACGGGCTAACTGAGCCGCTAACGATGATCGGTCCCCCTGGAATTAGTAAGCGGGGACTACAGACGTTCCATCTAGATACATTTCGTTTGACGGCGAGTGTATCCGTTGTGACGTCGGCGTACCCCGTTCCGAGTTCGAGACGTAGCTGACGCCGGCCGAAACCACTCAGCCCGCAGTGACTGCGACTGGGGACGAAGCTATCGCTTCCGAGGTAGTCGTCCGAAGAATGATATTAGGTTTGAAACGCGTTACCGAACGCTAGAAGCCGTGTTACAGGCGGGTGACGTTGGTGGCGCGGGGGCCCTTGGGGGCCTGTTCGATATCGAATTCGATGTCTGTGCCTTCTTCGAGGTCCGGACCGCCAACGTCTTCCATGTGGAAGAAAACGTCATCGTCTGCGTCGTCCGTCTCAATGAAACCGTAGCCGCCTGTGTCGTTGAAGAAATCAACGTTTCCTTTCGCCATTGCGATTCAACAAAACCCCGGGAGACGTATAACAGTTGTGTTATACTCGTCCTCTCGAGAGTCAGACACACACGTGAGCGAAATGGCGTCTCTTCGGGGAGAGTGCCGCTATTTCCACATTTTGAAATTGATAGATGTCAGAGTAGTTTGTTCTTAGATGCGTGAGAAGTGCCCGTCCGGGCCCGTTGCTACCCGTTTCGACTCTCCGTTGTCTGATGTGTTCGATCCGTACGGCTTCCTGAGCCGTCGGTCTCTCGCTCGAGCGGTTCGTATCGGCTGTCTCGAACCGTTTAGGTGGTCTCAGTGGATACGCGATGTGCATGACCCACTCGAACTCGCAGTCCCGGCCATCCGCGGGGCCGATGATCGCGCAGGTAGCGCTGATCGGGCTGTTCGTGACGGCGCTCGTCACGGCACAGCTGACGGCCTCGAAGCTGCTCGCGTTCTCGTTGCCGTTCTCGCTGCCGATCACCGGCGCGGAACTCGTCTTGCCCGGTGCGGCGTTCGCGTACGCGCTCACCTTCCTCGCGAGCGACTGCTACGCGGAACTGTACGGTCGGCGAGCGGCGCAGGTGGTCGTCAACGTTGCCTTCGCGATGAACTTCGTCGTGCTCGCGCTCGTCTGGTCGACGATCGCAGCGCCGGCGGCCGACCCCGACGTTTCCGGGCAGTTCGCGGACGTTCTGGGTGCCTCGACGAATATCGTCCTCGGAAGTCTGCTCGCCTACGTCGTTAGCCAGAACTGGGACGTCGTCGTCTTTCACCGCATCCGGGCGTACACCGGAGCCGACAAACTCTGGCTTCGGAACATCGCCTCGACGGCCAGCAGCCAGGCCATCGACACCGTCATCTTCGTCGCGATTGCCTTCTCGCTCGCGCCCGCGCTGGTGGGCGTCGGCCCCGTCCTCGGCGTCGGCGACCTCCTCGCGTTGATGGTCGGTCAGTACCTCCTGAAACTCGCCATCGCCGTCCTCGATACGCCGGTCGTCTACGCGGTCGTTTCGCTCGTCCGATCGCGAGAGGAGACGACCGCCGACGAGACTCACGCCGCCTGAGTCCGTCTCCGATCTCTCCTCCGTTTCTCCTCGAGTACCGACTCGTCACGGCAAACGAGGAGCGTTTAGTGAATCGGTTGCGAGTGGCCGGTATGGACGAACGCGTACGCGAACACGCCGCAGTGCTGGTCGATTGGAGCGCTCGTGTCGAGGACGGAGACGACGTCGTGCTCGTAGCGGGGCCCGACGCCCACGACCTCGCCGTTGCGGTCGCCGAGGCGCTCGGTGAACGCGGTGCGAACCTGCTCACGATGTACAGCTCCGGGGAAATCAAGCGCGCCTATCTCCGGACCCACGACGGCGACTTCGACGAGAGCCCGGAGTACGAACGCTTGCTGTTCGAACGGGCCGACGTCGTGCTCTCGCTCGGTGGCGGTCGAAATACGAGCGCGACGGCAGACGTTCCCGGCGAGATCCGACAGGCCTACAGTAGCGCCAGGAGCGACATCCGCGAGGCCCGCCTCGACACCCGCTGGATCTCGACGGTTCATCCGACGCGCTCGCTCGCGCAGCAGGCGAACATGGCGTTCGAAGAGTACCAGGACTTCGCATACGACGCCATCTTGCGCGACTGGGAGTCCCTCGCCGAGGAGATGGCACAACTGAAAGCGCTGCTCGATTCGGGATCGGAGGTTCACCTCGTCTCGACGGGCACCGACCTCACCATGCGGATCGACGGCCGCACCGCGGTCAACAGCGCCGCGTCGGTCGCGTACGACTCGCACAACCTCCCTAGCGGCGAAGTCTTTACCGCACCGCACGCCACCGAGGGCGAGGTGACCTTCGACGTCCCGATGACGCTCCACGGGGAATCCGTTCGGAACGTCCGCCTCGAGTTCGAATCCGGCGCGGTGGTCGACTACGACGCCGAGCAAGGCGAGGACGTGATCGCCGAAATCCTCGAGACTGACGACGGTGCGCGCCGTCTCGGCGAACTGGGGATCGGCATGAATCGCGGTATCGACCGCTATACGGACAATATCCTCTTCGACGAGAAGATGGGCGATACGATCCATCTCGCGCTCGGCCGGGCCTACGACGCGAACCTCCCCGACGGCGAGTCGGGAAACGACTCCGCGATCCACGTCGACCTGATCACCGACGTCAGCGAGGACTCGCGACTCGAGATCGACGGGGAAGTCGTGCAGCGAAACGGCCGGTTCCGGTGGGAGTAACGCGGTTTTCGGCCTCCGGTCTCCGAATCGCGACGGTTCGAACGGGTACACATCGAACCGACGCTGTCGGACAGTTACCCGACCGGCGGGCGACGCCCAAGAACTATGCTCGAGAAACCGGTAGAGACAGCCATGTTCGGACGACTGCTCTCGCGGCTTCGCGAGTGGGTTGCGGTGGACGACCCCGAAGAACGAATCGAGGGGTCGGGCGAGCCGATCGCGTCGCCACAACACCGGCGTTCAGCCGAGGCCGAGGGGATGCTTCGCGAGGATCACGAACTATCCGAGGGCGAATCACACCCCCGGCGCGACGAGTAGCATCCGCTTACTCGCTTCCCGTGCGTCGTCAACCGATCCCAAACACTCCCGAAATCGGGACATACTCATATCCCAATCCGACCTCTCATCGAGTCCCGCCATGACCGGTGGCGGCCAGTAACCGGTCGGGGACCCGCTGTTCGTCCCGCACGCGGTCCGCTGCCCGTCATTGCAGCGACCGATGTATCCCGTCGGCCGTAGCCCGTGTCGGCGGAGTCGCCGAGACAGTTCGGGGACTCCAACCCAGTTACGGCCGGCGGCGTACTCCCTTCCACAGTTGTCTACCCGCCCCGCCGGAGGCGGTACGTGTCCGGTACTCGCCGTTTTTATCGCGACCACCGCCCCTCACGGCCGACAGTATCTCGGTTCTCGAGTCCCTACGAACGGTATGCGCGATCAGCTTCGGGCAGGGGCCGCGATCTACAACGCGGGGCACTACCACGCTGCCCACGATGCGTGGGAGGCGTACTGGCTCGACCTCGAGGCCGGCACCGACGACGAGCGACTGCTCCACGGGTTGATCCAGTTCACGGCCGCGGTGCACCACGCCCGCGAGCGCAACTGGGAGGGGGCCACCGGACTGGCGGACAGCGCACTCGAGTACCTCGCCGAGTTGCCCGCGGCGTATCGGGACGTCCGACTCCCGCCAGTGCGGGCGTTCCTCGCGGCCCTCGCGGCCGATCCCGAACTCCTCGAGCGTCGACGACCCGTTCGAATCGAGCACGAAGGGACCGTCCCGTCGCTCGACGCACTCGAGTTCGCGCCGACGGCGGTCGCGGCGACGGTCCTTGCAGACGAGTTCGGACTCGATGCGGAGCCGATCGAGCGAGCCCGGACGTACGCCCGCGCGGATCTCGAGGCCGGCGACGACGACAGCCGGTTCATCACGTTGCTGTTCGATTTCGTCCGCGAGGACGAGCACCGCGGCCTCGTCTATCGGCGACTGACGGACCACGTCGGGCGACGACAGGCCCGCGAGTCGTCCGTCGATGGACTGTTCTGAGCCGCCCCTCGCGGTACGTACCGGCTCACTCGTGTCCGGCGATCGGCAGCGCCGCGTAGGGCTCCTCGAGGTACGCCATCTCGGACGGCGAGAGGTCGATCTCGATCGCTTCGACGGCTTCCTCGAGGTGGTCGACGCTCGTCGTGCCGACGATGGGGGCGTCGACCCGTTCCTTGTGGAGCACCCACGCGAGCGAGATCTGGGCCATCGTCACGCCCTTCTCGGCGGCGAGTTCCTGGACGCGCTCGTTGATCTCCTCGCCGCCGCCCTGGAGGTACGGAATCTGTTCCAGGTACTGATCCGTCCGGCCGCGGGTCGTCGATTCGATTCGATCGTGCGGGCGGGTTCCGACGCCGCGGGCGAGGGGCGACCACGGGGTGACGCCAACGCCCTCCTTCGCACAGAGGGGGAGCATCTCGCGTTCCTCCTCGCGGTAGAAGAGGTTGTAGTGGTTTTGCATCGTCGCGAACCGCTCGAGCCCCAGCCTGTCGCTCGTCCGTAAGGCGTCGGCGAACTGGTGAGCCCACATCGAGGAGGTGCCGACGTACCGTACCGTTCCGCGACGGACCGCGTCGTCGAGCGCCCGAAGGGTGGTTTCGATGGGCGTTTCGGAATCCCACCGATGGGTCTGGTAGAGGTCGATGGTGTCGACCCCGAGTCGATCCAGACTCGCCTCGAGTTCCTGCTCGATGGTCTTCCGGGAGAGGCCGCTCGAGTTCGGGTTGTCCGGATCCATCTCGGCGTACACTTTCGTCGCGATGACGTGTGCGTCCCGATCGTAGCCCGCGAGCGCGTCGCCCAGAATCGCTTCGGATTCGCCCGTCGAGTAGACGTTCGCCGTATCGAAGAAGTTGATTCCGAGGTCGATCGCGCGCTCGATGAGTTCGATGGCCTCCTCGCGCTCGAGCATCCACTCCCGACCGCTGCCGAAACTCATGCAGCCGAGGCCGATGCGACTAACCGACATCCCGGTCGAACCGAGCGTGGTGTACTCCATAGGACCCTCTGCGACGGCCGACCGTTAAAAACGTCGCTGTCCGGCGTCTCGAGTCGCCGGCACTCACGCTCGTCGGGAGTCGTTTCGAGTGCGAAAAACGGACATCGAAGGGCGGAAACGGGGATCGATGGCCAGGTTTGGCCGACCTCAGTTGTGATCCGCGGAGTTGTCCCGCGGCTCGTAGCCGAGCGCCTCCCGAGCGCGCTCGAGCGAGTAGTACTTGCGGTCGTTGTCGGAGATGCCGTAGACGATTTCGTACTCGTAGTCGGCCCGGATACAGCGATCGAACAGGTGCGCGCAGTCCCGATAGGAGAGCCACATCGCTTGCCCGCGCTCGTAGTCGATCGGCGGGTGGCCCTCGGTGAGGTTTCCGATGCGAACGTTGACGACCGAGATGCCGTACTCGTCGTGGTAGTACCGTCCGAGGGCTTCGCCGGCGACTTTCGAGACGCCGTAGAGGTTTCCCGGCCGGGGGAGTTCCGTCCCGTCGAGCAGGTAGTCGTCGTGCGTGCGGTACAGATCGGGCGTTCGCTCGTCGGTCTCGAAGGCCCCGACGGCGTGGTTCGAGGAGGCGAAGGCGAACTTCTCGACGCCGGCGTCGACGGCGGCCTCGAAGACCGTCTGTGTCCCGTCGATGTTGTTCGTCAGGACGCTGTCCCACGGGGCGGTTTTTCGGGGGTCGCCCGCGAGATGGAGGACGACGTCGATCCCCTCCATCGCCTCGCGGACGGCCTCGTCGTCGGTGATGTCCGCGACGACGAACTCGCCCGGCTGCTCGTCCGTCGGCGGATCGCGATCCAGCAATCGCCACTCGTGTTCGTCCGCGAGGCCGTCGAGGATCGCCTCTCCGACGCGCCCCGCAGCCCCCGTCAGCAGGACCGACTGTGCCATTCGTTCGGTGTGAGGGAAAGCGGCGATAAGTACCATGCGGTTCCGCGTCGTCGCGATCGGCGGTGCCGCGCGCCCAGTCCGCGGCGGTGCGGGCTGAGTCGCGGCCTGACGCCGTTCGAGGCCGTCGCGAACGAGGCGAGTGATAGACGCACGTCGCGTCTTCCGCTGGACGAGCGGGCACCGCAATCCCCTTCCCGACCGCGCTCGAGCACTCGCGTATGTCGACAGACGAGACGCCGACCGACGCCGAGGCCGCCTGCTTCGAGGCGGGCATCAAGTTCGGCACGCTCTACCACCAGTTCGCCGGCACGCCGATCTCGCCGGACAGCGCCTCGAGCCTCGCGACGGCGATGGAGGAAGCCATCGAGAACCAGCCCCACTGTACCGACGTGACCGTCGACGTCCGGATCGATGAACTCGAGGCCGCGCTCGCGGCGTCCACCGCCGACTACACCGAACTGACGGGCCGGTTTCTCGAAGTCGAGATCGTCGTCGACTACGAGGGCTGTGAAGTCCGCACGCGTATGGAGATGGAAGACGGTTATCCGCTGATGCGCATCGAGTCGATTCACGGTCGATAACGACGCCGGCGAGCGCAATCCTGTCGGTAGACTGTCGTGTAACGCCCCTTCGGCGACTCGTCGAAACGGAGACGGCCAGCGTCCTTCTTTTCGAAATCTATCCGTCGATGCGGCAGTATCGCCCCGCTCGAGTTCGTTTTCACTTTCACTTTCGGGCGACCTTTTAACCTCGGTCCCCGTGAAGGCAAAGACATGAGTCAAGCGACACTCGGTGACGACGAGGAACTGTTCGGCGAAGCCGCCAACGAGATGCGCGAGGACGTTGAATCGTCGCTCGAGAGCGCGTGGGAGGGGCTTCCGAGCTCCGACGACGTCTGGGAGACCGACGCCGACAACGTACTGGGCGTGCTCAACGGCCTCAAGTCCGCGCTGGACGCCGGCGACGCCGAAGACCACCTCCGCGACGCCAAGAAGTGGTTCACGATGGGCCAGCGGGCCGACGCCTTCGAAGACGCCGACGATCTCGAGGAGGAGATCGCCGACCTCGAGGAGGCGATCGAGGGCATCGCCGATGCGGGCGAACAGGTCGGCGAACTCACCTCGACGATTCCGGCGCTTCGCGGGACGCTACAGGACGCCGGGCCTGCCGAAGACGACGATGCGGACGAGGCAGAGGCGGACGACGTCGACAAAGAGGAGGAGGACGAGGAGTAAGCCGAGCCAGCCGTCGTTCACCGCTCCCGTCGCACGCGTAGCCTCCCGCCACGCGACCCACCGATGCCGCCGAGTTCGTCCGACGCGTCCAGCGCTATCGACGCTCGGGCCGCGAAACGTCACGCTCGGCGACGGCCTCGAGCAGTCGGGCCAGCGCGTCGCCCGCCAACTCCAGTAGTTCTTCGCCCCGCTGTTCGTCCCCGTCCCGGGGATCGCCGACGACGCCGTTTTCCGTAAACTCCGCCGCGTCGTAGGCCAGATTGGTGTGGCTGACCCACTCGCCCCAGCTATCGGCACCGCCGGCGCTCGCCTCCTCGATCCGATCGTCGCGAACCAGTTCCGGCTCGCAGTGGCGCAGGAGGGCGGTCTCGAGCGGGCCGCCGTGGCCCATCTCGGCGGCGTGCTCGCCGACGGCCTCGAACCACGTGAAGGGAACGGCGTAGGCCTCGCCGTCGCGGGTGACGGTGCCGCCGACCTCTCGTACGGCGTCGACGTTGCCGCCGTGGCCGTTGACGATGATGACGCGATCGAAGCCGTGGGAGGCGAGGCTCTCGACGACCTCGCGGACGTAGTTTCGGAACGTTTCCTCGGAAACCCACATCGTGCCGGGGAACTGTCGGTGTTCCTCGGCGACACCGACCGGGATCGCCGGTGCGCGAACGGCCTCGTGGTCGAATCGCTCGAGACCAGCGTCGGCGACCGCTTCCGCCGTCACGACGTCCGTGCCGAGCGGGGCGTGGGGGCCGTGTTGTTCCGTGCTGCCGACGGGAACGACGGCGAGATCCGTCTCGAGGTCCCGAACGTCCGTCCACGTCGCGTCGCGTAGGTCCATGCGGGAGTACTCCCGCGGGGCGGATATGAAACTCCCGGTGGCCGTGGCGAATCGCCGCGGGATAGTGACCTTGCAACTGCCGCTCCGACCGTTACCGTGTCGTGTCTCGAACCGAACAGCATGTTTCGCGGTGGCGACGTACTCGAGGCCGTCCACGACTCCGTTCCGGAGTGGGTGCTCCTTCTGGCAGCGCTGGTGACGCGTCTCGGCGACGTCTGGATCGTCATTTCGGTCGCGATCGCGGCCTCGTGGGTGCTGACGTGGGGCCGAGCCAACGCCGACTCCCATCGGCAGGAACACGCGGACTCGTCCCGCGACGCACCGACTCACGGCTCCGCGTGCTGGCTCGTCGGCGTCGTCGTTGGCGGACTGGCCGCGATGACCGCGCTGAAATACCTCTTCGCGCTCCCGCGGCCGGAACTCGTCGCAGCGACCCCTGCGGTGCTGCCGACCGCCCTCGAGTCGACGTACGTTTCGACGGTGACGGTGGGTGGCTACGGCCTCCCGAGCGGGCACGCCATCGGGGCAACCGTCGCCTACGGACTGTTGGCGCTGACGATACGGACCGGTACGCGACGGGTTCGGCTCGCAGTCGCGGCCGTTCTCGTGGGCGCGATCAGCCTCTCTCGAGTGGTGCTCGCCGTCCACTACCCGGCTGATATCGTCGCCGGAATCGCCGTCGGCGTCGGCTACCTCGCGGCGATCTTGTGGCTCCTCGAGCGCTCCCCGTTCGATCGGACGAGCACGGCGTTCGCGTCGGCGCTCGGCCTCGCGCTCGTCGCGATGGCCGTCAGCGGTTCCGGGGGTCGCTCGGTGACGTACGCCGCGCTCGCCGCCGGGGGGCTCGCCGCGTGGTCGATCGGTCGGCCGCGACCTCGATCGCCGCCGACGCCGCGAACGACGTATCACGCCGAAACGGCAACGACTGCACTCGCGCTGCTCGCCGGTCTCGTCGTCCTCGAGGGCGGGCCGATGACGGTCGTCCCGGCTGCGGCCCTCGGTGCGCTCGCGATCGCACCAGCGCTGGTGGTTCCGCGGTGGTCGACGTGAGCCCGATGGGACCGCTCACATCGCACGACTCACGGTGCGACCAGCGCGTCGAGACGGCCGATTCGGTGGCGAACGCAGGGCCAACCGGTTTCCGACGCCTCGCCAACACACGAGTATGGCAGACGACAATCGCCAACTCGGCGTCGAACTCGGCGACCTCGGCGACCAGCTCGAGTCGGCCGACTACCCGCTCAGCGAGGACGAACTGCTCGAGACGTACGGGGACGAGGAGATCGAGATGGAGGACGAAACGGCGACGCTCGAGGAACTCATCGCGCCGTTGAACGAGGACGAGTACAGAGACTACGGCGAGGTCGAACAGGCGATCATGAACATGGTCGGCGACGAAGCGATCGGGCGGAAGAACTACAGCGACCGCACGCCGCCCGCGGCGGGCGAGGATCGACAGGACGAGGGTGCGCCGGAGCAAGACGACCAGCGCGAACAGGAGTCCTTCTGAAGGCGAACGGCGCGGACGCCGTAACGAGTGGCAGGGAAGAACAGTTCAAGTTGTCTGAGCCACTAGACGTAGGCGACGACCGACCGATATGACTGCGACAAACTCTCCATCAATACCGGCTGACACGTACGAGGAACTCATCGACGCGACGCTCATCGCACTCTCCAAGAAGGGGTACGTCAATCTGCGGGTCCGGGATATCGACGCCGAATTTCCGAAGAGTCGCCAGCTCATCCACCACTACTTCGACGGCAAGGACGAGCTGGTGACCGAGACGCTCTCGGTCCTCGTCGACCACCACTCCGAGGAGTTAGACAGCTCGGTCGACGACGATCCGCTGACGAAACTGACGAGCGAAATCGATCGGATCCTCCTGGGAACGGGGGTGGACGAGTTCGATTACTGGACGTTCGCGACGGCGCTGTACGAAATCATGGCCCAGTCTCACCACAATCCGGATCATCAAGAGCTAATCAACCGACTCACCGACCGCTCAGTCGATCACTTCAGCGCCATCATGCAGGAGGGTATCGATCAGGGCGTCTTCGACGACGTCGATACCGTCCGCCTCGCGAAGGTGATCGACGACCTCATCACCGGAGCGCAATGCAAGAAAATCTTTCTCGGCAACGACGACGCGCTCCTCGAGACACGAGAGATGATTGATCGGCTCGTGATCGCCGAGTTGAACCCGTCCGATCCTTCGACGGCGAACTGAGCCCTCGAGCGCTCGGTCGTTGAGTGCGGCATACACTTCTGTTCCCGTCGATCTACCCGCCGAACGGATCGGAACAGTTATGATATTTCCCGTTTGGGAAAGTATAGGTGAACTAATGACTGCGATACAAACGAGTGCACTCGCTCGGCGATTCGGAGACGTCACGGCCGTCGAGTCGCTCGACCTCCACGTCGAAGCCGGCGAGGCCTACGGCTTTCTCGGTCCGAACGGTGCCGGCAAGTCGACGACGATCAATATGCTCCTCGGATTCACGCCGCCGTCGTCGGGGTCGGGAACGGTACTCGGCTACGACATCGAAGACGAGTCGCTCGCGATCCGACAATCGATCGGGGTCCTTCCGGAAGACTTCGGCATGTACGAGCGCCTCACCGCTCGAAAGCACGTCCAGTTCGCCATCGATACGAAAGGCGCAACCGACGACCCCGACGACCTCCTGGCGCGCGTGGGACTGGCCGAGGCCGCCGACAGAAAGGCCGGCGGCTTCTCGACGGGCATGAAACAGCGCGTCGCGCTCGCGATGGCCCTCGTCGGCGAGCCTGACCTGCTCATTCTCGACGAGCCCTCCTCCGGGATCGATCCCAACGGCGCTCGAGAGATGCGTGCGATCATTCAGGAGGAACTCGACCGGGGCGCGACGGTCTTCTTCTCGAGTCACATCATGGAACAGGTCGAAGCGATCTGCGACCGCATCGGAATCATGAACGGCGGCCGACTCGTCGCCGAGGATTCCATCGACGCGCTCAAAGACCAGTTCGACGCCGAATCCCGTCTCACGCTGACCGTCGACGCCGTCCCCGACGGAATCGCGCGCACGCTCGAAGCGATCGACGGCGTACACGATGTCCGTGTCGACGGGGCGGATATCGTAACGACGGTTGCGAACCCGCGATCGAAGGCCGTAGTTATCAACGCGGTCGAAGACGCGGGCGGCGTGGTCGCCGATATCACCGCCGAGGACCACTCGCTCGACGATCTGTTCGCGGCGTTTACGACCGGTGAGGGCGCACGCCCCAGCGGTCACCAACCGCCTCAGACCGACGACCTCATCGAGGAGGTCGACGCATGACCTGGGCCCGGATCGCCCGGAAGGACTTCGAAGACGCGAGTCGAGCGATGACGCTCTGGATACTGACCGCGCTGATGATCCTGCTCGTCGCCGGCATCTCGTCGATCCCCCACCTCATTCACACCCCCGGACAGGGGCCTGCCCCCGGGTTCGACGAGGCGATAAGCTTCCTGTTCTCGGTGGTCGTGACGATGGCCTCGATCATCGCCCTCGTCGTCGGCTATCAGTCTATCGTCGGGGAACGCGAGTCCGGGAGCATTCGCTTTCTGCTCGGCCTGCCGAACACCCGCCTCGACGTCGTCGTCGGGAAGGTGCTCGGTCGGGCAGCCGTCGTCGCCGTCCCGACGGTGATCGGCTTCGCCGTCGGTGGCGTCGTGATCGCGATCCTCTACGACGGCTTCGACATCGCGACCTACGCCGGTCTCCTCGCGTTCTCGCTCCTCGTGGGTCTGGTGTACGTCTCCCTCGCCGTCGGCGTCTCCGCGAGCGTCGACACGCGCGCGAAGGCGGTCGCCGGCGTGCTCGGCGTCTACATCATCTCCGACTGGCTCTGGTGGGTCGTCCCGATGGCGATCTACTGGCTTCTCGAGCGCGAACTGCCCGGCGGTACCGATCTCCCCGTCTGGTACCTTTTCGTCGAACGCTTGGGTATCTGGGAACCGCTCGCCGCGATCTCCGGCACGATCGTCGAGATCCCCGGTTCCGAGACCGTCTCGCCGGCGGATCGACTCGCCGGAGACGTTCCGTTCTTCCTCGAGCCCTGGTTCGCCTGGGCGTTCGTCGCTGCCTGGATCCTGGTTCCGCTCGCGATCGGTTACTATCGGTTCAATCGGACCATACTCAGCTGATTTTCGAGCGGGTTCCGATCTCGAGAAGAGGGCGTTTCCGCCGGCGCGTCCGTTATTTCGCCGGTTTGATCGCTCAGTCGTCGTCATCGCCGGCTTCCGTGCGTGCGGTCCGGCGTTGGGCGCGTTCGATGAACTCCTGTGGCAATTCCTCGATTTCGCCGGCCTGGACGCCCCAGAGGTGCGAGTACAGGCCGCCGTTTTCCAGTAGCTGGTCGTGGGTGCCGCGTTCGACGATTTCGCCGCCCTCGAGCACGAGGATCTGGTCGGCGTCCTTGATCGTCGAGAGGCGGTGGGCGATGGCGAAGGTTGTCCGATCCTCGGTCAGGTCGTCGATCGAGCGCTGGATGAGCATCTCGGTCTCGGTGTCGACGTCGCTGGTGGCTTCGTCGAGCACCAGGATATCCGGATCCTTGAGCACGGCGCGGGCGATGGCGACGCGCTGGCGCTGGCCGCCCGAGAGTTTGACGCCGCGCTCGCCGACCATCGTGTCGTAGCCCGCGGGCAGGTTCTGGATGAACTCGTGGGCCTCCGCCGCTTTGGCCGCCGCGACGATCTCCTCCCTGTCCGCGTCGAAGGAGCCGTAGGTGATGTTCTCCTCGACGGTACCGTAGAAGAGGAACGACTCCTGGCCGACGTAGCCCATCGACTGGCGAAGGCTCGGCAGCGAGACCTCGCGGATGTCCTGTCCGTCGACTCGGATCGCCCCCTCGTTGACGTCGTAGAGTCGAAGCAGCAGTTTCAGGACGGTCGACTTCCCGGCTCCCGTCGGGCCGACGAGTGCGAGCGTCTCGCCGCCATCGACCTCGAACGAGATGTCGTCGATGATCCTTTCGTCGTCGCTCACGTCGCGGAACCGCGTGCGCTCTTGTGCGGACGATTCCTCGCGATCCGCGTCGGCGTAGTCGTCTTCGTAGGCGAAGCTCACGTGCTCGTACTCGACGCGTCCGTCCGACACTTCGAGGTCGTCCGCTCCTTCGTCGCGTTCGATCCGGCCCGTCTCGTCCATCAGGCCGAAGATGCGCTCGCTCGAGGCTTCTGCGCGCTGGTACATGTTGATGACCTGGCCGAACTGCGCCATCGGCCAGACGAGTTGCTGGGTGAAGAGGATGAACGCGACGAAGGTCCCGGTCTGGAGGGTGCCCGTAAACGGTCCGGGGGCGGTTCCCGTGAAGACCCAGTAGCCACCGACGGCGAACGTCAGGACGAAACCGATCCCCGAAATCAACTGCAGGCCGGGGAAAAAGCGAATGCGCAACCAGATCGCCTCCCAGTTCGTGTCGTAGTAGTTCCGGGAGACGTCGTCGACTCGCTCCGACTCGTACCCCTCGGTGTTCGAGGACTTGATGACCCCGATCCCGCCGAGGTTGTTCTCGAGTCGCGAGTTCACCTTCCCGACCGAGGAGCGGACGGCGGCGTATTTGGGCTGGATCTTCTTGACGAAGATGTAGGTGAAGACCCCGATCAACGGCACGGGTGCCAGCGAGATTAGTGCCAGTTGCGGGTTGAGCCAGAACAGCAGGAAGCCGATACCGACGACCATCACGATCAGCCGAGTCGCCGAGTTCATCCCCTCGTTGAGAAACCGCTCGAGCTGGTTGACGTCGTTCGAGAGGACCGACATCATCTCGCCGGTCTGCTTCGAGGCGAAAAACTCCATGTCCAGGCGCTGCATCTTGTCGTACGTCGCGGTCCGGACGTCGTGTTGGATCTCCTGCGAGAAGGCGTTGAAGCCCCAGTTTCGTAGCCAGTGAAAGAGCGCCCCGAGGACGAACGACGACGCGATGGCGATCGCGACGAACCAGAACTGGCCTTCCTGGGTCGCCGGCAGCCACGCTTCGGGGAGGACCACCAGCGGGACCTGTTCTGCAAAGACCGCCTCGCCGAAGATGGCGTCGATCGCAACTGCGAGGAGGAGGGCGGGCAGCAGATCCAGCGCCCGTGCGAGCACGCTCGAGATGAGCCCGACGGTAACGGTGAACCAGTACGGACGGCCGTACTCGAACAACAGCCGGCGCATCGGGCTCTCGACTTGCTCCCGCTGATCCTCGAACGGGTCGTCTTCGTCCCAGTCGACGTCCTGCATTACGTTCGTCTCGGGGGTCGTTGCCAATAAGGGTTTGCTACGAATCGAAACAGTGTCTCTCCCGGTCGTTCAGTGACTCATTCGTACTCGATCTCGACCTCGTCACCGACGTCCATTCCCGTCTCGTTCGCGTACCCCCGCGGGACCTCGAGCACCCATCGAGCGCGGCCCTCGTACTCGAGGCCGTTTCCGTTCTCGCCCGCTTCGGGAGCTCTCGCGCCTTCGATCGCCGTGATCTCGCCACCGGCGTCGATGAAGACGATGTCGATGTCGAACTCCATGTCCCGCATGACGTAGGTTCGCTCGTCCTCGCTCGAGTGGACGAACAGCATTCCGTCGCCGTCTTCGAGCGAGTCGTGATCGCTCAGCCCGGTGTAGCGCTCGGCTGGGGTGTCCGCGACCTTGGCGTCGACGGCCGCGAGTTCGTCGCCGGTGTCGCCGTCGAGAACGCGGACCTCGGCCTGGTCCTCGGCCCACGGCGGGGAAACGAGCCCGATCTGGAGGACGAGCAAGCCGATGACGGCGACAACGACGATGGCCAGCAGCGCCTTCCAGACGCGCTCGAGAACCATGGCGGATGTTCCGACGGGAGAAAGTAAAGGTTATTCGGACGGGGGCACAGGGTTCGAGTACGGGCTCGTGGTCTAGCTGGTTATGACGCGGCCTTTACAAGGCCGAGGTCGGTGGTTCGAACCCGCCCGAGCCCACTTCGATTCTGCGACGAACGGACGTGAGGAGTGAATCGTAGCGCGAGTGGCGGTTCGAAGTAGACGAGACGCGCGCAACGAAGTGAGCACGTCTCGGCGTAGTTCGAACCCGCCCGAGCCCATTTCTGTCGAACGATTCCGCGAGCCACACGACGAGACCGACTACGCGCCACCCCTCTCGAGATGAACGCCGAGCACGATCAGAACCCAGCTCACTCCGAGATGGATCGCTCCCGCCGGTCGGTTCCGTGCACGAATCGCGACGCGTCCCCCAACCGACGTTTCGCGCGGGTAATTCGATGCTACACCGTCACCATCGTCCGTGAGACACCGGAACTCGCTCCGGGAACGGCGTCATCGCTGGCGGTCACAATTGTTGCATTCTCCGGCCGAAAAATGCGGGGTCCTTCGAGCCAACCCGTTCTCGCTAAGCCGCCACTATCCCCGTCCGCACCGTTCGAAAACGAGTAGTCAGTGCTTGAGTCGTGCGACGTTCTCCCGAATCTGTCCGAGCAAACCGTCGCCGGATTCCGTCTGGAGGGCGGCGTGCAACGTCGAATTCTCCGGTTCGTCTTTGACAACGATTCGGAGATAGGGCTCGAGTTGCGTGAAGTTCGACGAGAGGATGACGGTGTGGTTATCCTCGTTGTGGTCGACGACGCCCGCATCGGCCAGTTTCGGGACGTGACACTGCACCGAGGAGACGTACACGCTCTTGTACTCGTTTTTGGCGACCTCGTCCGGCGGGACGTCGTGTTCCCAGCCGGCGACCTGCTCGGACAGCGTGGAGAGTTCGATTGGGCCGTCCTGCCCGCGAAGCGCGTAGAGGAGGTAGCGCCGGCGACGGTTCGCCAGCAACTCGAGGATGGTATCTGCAGAGAGTTCTTGTGCCCCCTGACTCGAGGTAAGTGCTTCCATAACACGATATTACCCGCCAGAGCGGAAAAGGGTGTCTTGAATATCTAAAAATCCAACAGACCGGAGCCGTGGGTTGGTAAACGGGTGCGTATTTCTGTCGTTACTGCGTGATATGTGTGCCTACCAGCGGAGCGAACGGGAGACTAGCAGGATCGACGCGGTCGGTCGAACGACGGCTCCGATTCGAAATCCTTTTTTATACGATGGACGGAGGTAGAGATGCGCCGCCTTAGCTCAGACTGGGAGAGCACTCGACTGAAGATCGAGCTGTCCCCGGTTCAAATCCGGGAGGCGGCATATTCTGCGGCGACGAACGAAGTGAGGAGACGTAGAAACGACGCCTTCCGGATTTTGAACCCTGGAAGTCGCAGCGCTCGAGCGGAGCGAGAGCGGCCGTCTTCCTTCGGTTCAAATCCGGGAGGTGGCATACCTCTTCTACTCCTTCGGGTTTTCTCGCTCACTACGCCCGCTACGGGAATCTCTCGGTCGCAAAAACCAGGTGAGAGCACCTCGACGCGACCGACGGGAGCGTCGAGTGAAACCGCGACTCACTTCGCTCGCCGTGGTACGCTGACGCTCCTGAACCGTATCGGCAAAAAGCTTATGCAGAACATCACGTATTAATTTTTTGATGAGAAAACGTGCTTTCCTCGCGACGTTTACAGGCTCAGCTCTACTGCTTTCGGCTGGTTGTCTCTCGAACTCGTCGCAATCTCAAGCTTGCGATACTGTTGAGATTACCCGAGCGTCCGTATCCGTGGAATACGGGTGTGGTGCCGGTCCAATCAGAACAGGGAGCATAGAGGGACAAGCAGAGGACTGCAACGCGGAACTAATCCTCGAAATCGTTGACGAGGAAATTATTGAGGAAGTTACCTTCGAGACCAACAATGGTAGGTGGTCGGTCGATTTCGGCGAGGGACCAGGCGGTGAGGGACCAGAACACGTACGGACGATTCCCGGTCCAGGCGACAAACGTGTACGGATTCGTGGCCCAGATAGGGAGATTCTTGCTTCGGAACAACTCACCGTTTCTCACTATCTGGATTCGCCAACCCTCGATGTTTGGCGACCTGAGTTCGAGCCTGAGACAGTGTCAGTCGGCGAGGACGTCACGGTGGTATTCAGCATTGCAACGTTCGGTGCTGAGACGTCATTTACTGCCGCACTTCTGGTCGACGGCGAAGCGATCGAAACTCGCGACGGAACGGTTGACAGTGGTACAGACTGTCAATATGCCAGCGGCCCGGAGTACGAGTTCAGTTACACCTTCGAGGAACCGGGTGAGCACGAACTGGCAGGCAGAATCACCGTCGACGGTTCATCAATGGGAGGTGACACTAGGTCGATTGGAACGGTGACCGTGACCCAGGACACAGTAGGTTCAAATCCGGGAAACAGCACCCTATCACCGACCGATTGACGACAGACAGCGCCCACACCCACTGTGACTCGCTCCCGTCGCCTCCGTGCCCTTTCAGTCGATGAACAGACCTGTGCCGGGGATTTCGTCCGCCCCATCTGGGAGTTCGTCGAACCAGTCAGCCGCCTCGACGGCATCACCTTCGGGAGTCGCTGCCTCGAGGTCGTCGGTACCGGACACGGCGGAGGCGCTGAAGATGACGAAGGCTCGCGACGCCGTTTGTGTCCCGTTGTCCGTCCGGACGCTGATATCCCAGACGCCTTCGATCGCGTCGAGTGCAACGGCGAGTCCGATGGTTTTCGAGATGTGCGCCGCGATTGCTGTGGCGAAATCCTCTTCCGGACCGACGGGGGCGACGGGGATCTTCCACGAGCAGGTGTCGGTGAGCCGTCGGAGTAGAACCTCGCCGTCGCGGTTCGTGATGCCGACACCAGCGAGGTCGGCGAGGGCAGCGACTTGCTCGACGATCTCCGCATCGACCACGTCCGTCTCCTCGTGAAACGGGACGTCGTCGCGTTCACGCAGCGATTCGTGGTCGATGATCGGTTCGATGGCGGTCGGCGAAGACGCGTCTCCAGCGTGGTGGCTTGTCATTGATCAGGTAGCTGCGATCGTTCTGGGCGGCGGCTGATTCCGTGTTGTACCCCTGTCGGTAGGTTCTGTGTGCGTGTGTCGTGAACTGAGTCGTCGATCGACGGCGGTACGAACGCCGATACGCTCCTATCGCAAACCTCTCAAAATAATGTATCGATTCTGTCAGGATGTAGAGTAGATCGCATAAATACGCCGTTTGAGGCGACAAACGCGGCGTTATGGGCAGTTAACATATCCTCATCCAACCCTCGCTAATCTACCTCCACGTTCGTACATCGGACGGAGTAGCAGAGCGCGTGGTGGCTTGGCTCGAGCCCTCCCGCGGGCGGAGCGACCCGATCCGTCGTCCTCACCAATTCTCGAGGTCCCAGCCGACGAATTCGCGCTCGAGGTCGACCTCGAGCGCCTGGAGCACTCGCGCGAGACCGAGGTAGCACCCGGCGAGCATTCCAACGCCGACTATCACGCCGTCGCTATAGTGCTGGCTCAGCCGTTCGTGGGTTGCGTCATCGACGGCTCCCCCGACGAATTGCTCGACGTATTCGACGAGGGCCGCGTGAGCGGGTTCGAGTCGCTCGAGTTCCTCGCGCGAAATCGCGAGAATCCGTTGCGGGTCCATCCCCTCGTCGAGGGCGACGCGGACGTGCTGTTGCCACTCGTAGGCCGTTTCCGCGTGATACGCCGTCGCGAGGATGACGAGTTCTCGCTCGTGGGGCGACAGGCCGCTCTCCTGCCAGACCAGTGATCCATACCTGCGAAATCCCTCGAGGAGATCGACGTTTCGCCCAATCGCCCGATAGACGTTCAGGGTGCCCCCCGACAGCGAGTGATTGCGGTTCGTTTCGTCTCCGTCCTCGTTCGAGAGCGTATCGAGCAGTTCGCGTTTGTCGGCCGGCATCTCGCCGCGATCGACGTACGAAATTCGTGCCATGTGCACCCATCCCATCCGGCGGTGATAGCTACCGTGGATCCGCTGCTCGCCGAACACGGCCTGGCGGCTGAACACCTAACGATTATCTGGCATTCCGGCGTACTGGACGTGTGAGCAACACGATCGAAAACGAGAGCGACACGCTCGAACTCGGCGATAAAACCGTCCATCGGCTGGGATTCGGAGCGATGCGGCTCTGTGGCGACGCGATCATCGGCCCGCCCGAGGACGAAGAAACCGCGCGTGAAGTCGTCCAGCACGCTGTCGACTGCGGCGTCGACTTCATGGATACAGCTGATTCCTACGGGCCGGGGGTGAGCGAGCGGCTCATCGGAGAAACGATCGGCGACCCCGATGACGTGCTGGTCGCGACCAAGGCCGGCCTCCTGCGCAACCGCGAGGGCGAGTGGCTCGCCCACGGCGAACCGGACTACATCCGAAATCAGGTGCTTGCCTCGCTCGACCGGCTCCGAACCGATACGATCGACCTCTACCAGTTCCATCGCCCCGATCCGGACACGCCCTTCGAGAACTCCGTGCAGACCTTCGCCGAACTCAAAGACGAGGGCCTCGTCGATCAGGTCGGCGTCAGTAACGTCTCCGTCGAACAGCTCGAGACGGCCCGGGAACACGTCGACGTCGCGACGGTCCAGAACCGGTACAACGTGGGAGACCGCTCGAACGCGGACGTCCTCGAGGTCTGTGCGGAGAACGATATCGGGTTCATCCCGTGGGCACCGATCGACGGCGACGACCTCGAGAAACACGGGGACCTACTGGACGAGATTGCTGATGCCCACGACGCGACCCGACGACAGGTCGGGCTGGCGTGGCTGCTCGAGCGCTCGGACGTCATCCTCCCGATTCCGGGGACGTCGGATCCGGACCATCTCGAGTCGAACGTCGCCGCCTCGCGGCTCTCGCTGGACGACGAGGAGGTACAGCGTCTGACCGATATCGCGGAGTAACCCACGCTGAATCGGGTTTCTTCGACGCCGGTGATTCGCATCCCTTCGATACCGTCGACCCGCGCTCGGAGAGCGGCGTCACCCCTCGAGCCGGCCAGCGATACGCTGAGAGAGATCGGTAAGGTAGAACGAACCCCAGACTGCGGCGACGATGGCACCGACGACGTCGTAGACGAGGTCGACGATCGTATCGTTGATGCCGTGTTGGGCAACGATTGCCGTCATACCGAGTTGCTGTGCGCTCCAGTCGATCGCAAACTCTGCGAGCTCCCAGACGACGCCGAAAGCGAGCACGAACACGAGGATGAACGCGAACAGCATCCGCGACGGAACGTATATCTCGTCAGTGTGCAGGTCGATCGCACGAACGACCGCGTATCCGGCCGCAGCGACGATCGACGCCGAAACCGTATGCGTCACGCTGTCCCACTGACCGATGACCCCGTACAGGCCGGCCGAGCCGAGCGCGTGGAGGAAGACCGCCGCCGTGAGCCAGAAGACGAGCCCCGGTTCGAGCGGGAGCCGGTAATCGTCCTCGAGTATCGCGGGGAGGAACGTGATGCCGAGCGCGATGGCGCTGTTGGTGACCGTGGTCGGGTCACGCGTGACGAGCCCGTACAGCAGAAGAACGGCGAGGGCGACCTGCATAACGCGTGAGAGCAGTCGGACGGTTCGATCGGGGACGTCCAGCCGATCGCGGATCAGGCTGGGAACTGCCCCGGTTCCCGAGTTGGCCGTCTTGTCTTGCGGTTCCTGCGTCGGGGTGCGGTCTATTTCGTCAGCGTACTCGCGAGCGGACTGGAAGTAGCGACTGAAGACGGCGCCCGCGAGCAGGCCGGCGAGCGCCGCGTAGGCGAAGTCGACCATCAGCGCGTAGTTGGCCGCATCTTGCGAGCGCCCGTCCAGAATGTAGTTAGTACCGAACGTCGCGTCGGAGAGCCACTGGGCGACGTTCCACGCGCCGGCGACGGCGAGGGTCGTGAGCACCACCAGAACGATCGCGAACGGGTAGTTCATTCGGACCGCGGTGAACCGGTCGACCTCGACGATCGCGACGAGCGCGACCGCGGCGACGGCGATGTAGACCGCGATCATCGTCAGCGGTGATTCGCCGAGCACCGTCGCGTCGGCGACCGGGAGCAAGACGAGGACCAGTAACTCCCAGGGGGGCATCGCGAGCGGATCCCGGAACGCGGCGACCGGAAGCAACACGATCGCGACCGCAAACCAGGTGAACGCGAACCAGCGATACGAGTCGGCGAGACCGTGATTGACCGCGAGCGCCGCGAGAATGACGGTGACGAGCCAGGCTAACACCGCGTTTCGTTGCGTCGAATCCAGCGTCTCATCGAGTTGGGGCTCCGCCATACGCCACACTACAGGCTTGGCGGCCTAAACGCGAAGGCATGAACACGCCGCCGTCGGGCGCTTGAGCCGTCGTCTCAGTCGCCGACGAAAACTGTCTGCAGCCGCGAACCGCAGTTCGGGCAGCAAAGCGTCTGCCACTTCGTCGGGTCGAGTCCCCCCATCGTTTTCGTCCGACGGGCGTCCTCGAACGCTACCGAAACCTCACAGGAACGACACTCGAACGGACCGTCCGGTTCTGACATCGATCGGGTGTAGGGACGGACCGGTATTGGCGTTGTCCGTGGGTCCGCGCTCGCTCGCGTCCGTCGGAACGACACCGCTTGCGACGTCTCGAGCGCTCGAGCAGGCGCGTACGATCCCCGCTGATTACCGACGACGTCCGAGGTTATCACGGACGAATGCTCGAGCGAACAGGATGTTGGCTTCTCGAAGAGGCCCGAACCTCCGCGGAGCGATCTCTCGAGGGCATCTTCCGGTGAGTAAGTCGTCGAGCGTCTCAGGGACGAGTATCGATTTCGATTACCGGTCCGGGTGCGAGAATCGAACCCGACTGCGAGACTCGCTGACGCTCGTCTCGCGTGGTTCGATCTCGGTCGGACTTTTGACTCCTCCGTGAAGCCGTCGTCAAAAGGTCCGGGTGCGAGAATCGAACCCGCGTCTCAGCCTCCACAAGGCTGAAGGATAGTCCACTACCCTAACCCGGACACGCTTGCGTCCTGAATTAGGAGCGGTTGCCCTCAAATACGTTACGACTCGAGCACGAGGCCGTGCGACTCCGTACCGCGCGATCTCCGGGTGGATGCCCACCGCCCGTCGGTAGTCGCCGACAACTCACGACCGAGACGTTTTTTGGGGTACGGGCGCTATCACCGCCAACGCGTGGCCATCACCGACAAAATCTACGTCAAGAATCACCGCCAACTCAGCTCCCAACTCGAGACGAACATCCCGAAGGGTGCGTTCAAGGGAGCGACGCTCGACATGCTCTTTCAGGGCCAGGGGCTCGAGAAACTCGACGACGCGACGCGCGATCGCGTGCTCGATTTCACGCAGGACTTCCTCGACTGCGGCTGTGACAACAACCCCTACTGTGGCTGTCCGGAACGGAAGTTCCTCCAGTATCTCCTCGAACTCCGCGCGCAGGGGCTGGGGCCGGACGCGATCGTCGACGTGATGACCGACGACTACATGGTCTACGCTTACCCCGGCGACGTGCTCTCGTTTCTCGATAACGCCGTACGCACGCTCGAGGCGGCCGAGGGACTCGCCCAGGTCGACGGTGCAGACGAGAAGTACGACGAAATTCGGCGGGAAAAACGGAATCTCTCGAGATAAGGGCCGTCGTCGTTAGACGCGAGTCAGAGCCGTCATCGTTACCGAGTCGAGTCGGAACCGTCGTCCTTATCGAAGCTGGTACGATTCGTCCTCGTTGTCCAACTCGTCGAGCAACAGGACCTCGCCTTCTTCCTCCTCGAGTCGATCCTGTAGGTCGTTCACGTAGGATTTGTACTCGTCGAGTTGCTCGCGGAGGTGGTCGGCCTCGAGTTCGAGGCGCTCGTGTTCGCGGATGAAGCGTTTTGGCACCTCGACGGTCGGGGGGAACGTTTGCTCCTCGCCGTCCGTGCTCCCGTCTCTCGCCTCGAGTTCCGCCTCGGTGACGACCGCGACCTGCCCGTCGTGTTCGACGAGTTGGTCGACGTAGTCCCGGAAGACCGCGGACAACGAGATGTCGCGTTCCTCGGCGATATCCTGCAGCGCCGCGAACGCGTCCTCGTTTACACGAAACGAGATCGTCTTGTTCTTGTTGCCCATTGAGTGCTATTCGTCGGGCATAACACTTAACAGTTCGTCAGACGGGAGGTACCGTCGGACGACGGGAGTGTCCGTCCGACCCGCCGAGCGACGGTATACTCTCCCGAGATCGAAGTTTCCCGCCGCTCACCGACACGGCAGGGCTCTATCACGGGAGTAGATTCGTCGGGCGCTCGAGAGGCGATCGAAACGGTACTCGAGGCCGTTCTCGAGGGTGACCGAACGGAGACGTAGTTGCGCCGATCCGATCACTCGGAATCGGGTGCTACCCCTTTCGCCGCGAGTTCCGCGAGCGCGTCGTCGGTTTTGTCGAGGTCTCCAAGACCCATCCCCTCGAGAACGTGATCCGCCTTCGCGAACTGGATCTCCGCGTAGTCGACGATCTGAACGCGATTCCCCCACGGATCACGGATCTCGATCCCCGGTTCATCGAGCCGGTCGATTTCGAGCGTCTCGAGGCGCTCGGACACGCGATCTGTATCGTCGACGACGAGACCGAAGTGGCGAGCGTCGTCGATCTCGTCGCCAGCCGCATCGGTTTCCGCGAGCGCGATGAACTGGTCGCCCATATCGAGAAACGCGTGCGTATCGCTCCGACTCCGGAGGTCGAACGCGAACAGCGACTCGTAGAACTCGAGTGCGGCGTCGATATCGCCGACCTCGCAAGCGACGTGATTGATACCGACGAGCCTGGCGCGTCCGTCGTCTCTGTGGGTGCTATCCGAGTCGACCATAGGCTATCTTCCGGCTCGAGCCCGGTAACGACTGTGCCGGCAGGCTCCGCCGGTTGCGCTCGCGAGCGGCTGCGAAAAAGAACGGTGACCGCGACCGACCTCAGACCGTCGCTTCGGCGTCGTCGCTCTCGATATCCTCGAGGCTCTCGAGGGCCTGAATCACGTCGTTGCGGTAGTTGATGACGGGCGAGTCGTAGCGCTCGCGAGCCATCTGGGCGTACTCGTTCGTGGGTGCCGTCGAGCCGCTTTCGGGTGCCTCCTGTTCGGCTTCCCACGCCTCGAACGCTTCGATGCGGTCGAGCGTCCGTTCTGCGGTTTCGACGACCCAGCGGTCGCGGGTAGCGGCGTCGACGATCGAAATCGACTCCGGCCGGACGGAGACGTTGACGGTACCGTCTTCGGTCTCGTAGGTTCGGGGTTTGCCCACGATCGAGACGTAGGCCGGCGGCTCCGTGTCCCGGAGAACGGCGGCCGCCTCGGGCTGGTACTGACCGGCGTAGACGAAGAACGTCCCGGTCGGATCGACGACCCGGCCGCGCCAGTACTCGCTTTCGTCGCCGACGTCTTCGGTCTCGGTGAGGGTTCCGACGATGAACGCGCGGTTCGCGCGGTCGCCGGTCGGGAGGAGCGCGTAGTTCGGCGCGCGCTCGTCGTCGCTCTCTTTGAAGGTGTACGTCGAATCGTTGAATTCGGATGCGAAGACGCGTCGGGCGACTTCGCGGGTGAGTTCTGACTGGCTCATGTCACATCGACCTCGCTTTGATCAGCAGTTCCTCCGCATCGGCCGGCCCGTCGAGTTCCTCGACGTCGTCGGCCAGCACGTAGCGGCCGAAGGTCGGCCCCTCTATTCGGTAGTAGGTGCCCACGATATCGTCCATGATCTCGTCGGCGACGATGGTCGTATCCAGCGCGTCCATCGCCATCTCCTTTGCCTCCTCGAGACTCAGCCCGGTGAGGTCCTCGGTGGCCTCCTTGTCGAAGATGACCTCGTGGGCGTCGATGCCGTCGTCGACGACGGCCTTGATTCGGAGGTCGAACTCGCCTTCGACCTCGCCGTGTTCGTTACAGCGGCCGTTCTGGAGGACGCGCGTACAGTCGTCCTTCGGGCAGCGCTTGATGAGCCCGCTGCCGCTTTGCATGTCGACGAGCGCGCCTTCGATCACGCTCGTGTCGTCGCCGACCTCGAGCTCCTCGTCGAGTTCCTCGATGACGGTCGTGCTGTTGAGTTTGACCGAGTACCGGCCCTGGTACTCGTCGGTGACGACGTTCTGGAGTTCGTAGACGCCGCCTTCCTCGAGGGCGGGCAGGTCGGATTTCGCCCACTTGGTGAACTTGATCGTTCCCGTGGGGTCGCCCAGCAGGCCGACCTGTGCGACGGAGTCGCTTCGGGGATCCCAGAGCTCGATGACCTTCGCGGTGAGGTCGATCCACTGCTCCGGTTCGTCGACGTCTTCGACGTTGACGGCCTCGCTGCCGCCGCGCGAGATGTCTTCGCGCTCTAGGTCCGCTTCCTCCAGGTAGTGGTTGGTGACGCTCCGTCGCGCTTCGTCGATGGGAACCTTGTACTCGTCGACGAGCGTTGTCAGGCGCTCCTCGACGTCGTCGACGGAGACGTCGATGTGGTCTGAAAACTGGTCGTGTATGTCGTCCGCGTGCTGTCGTACGTCGCTCATTGTGTCACGCCTCCTCTTTCGTTTCAGTGGGAGGCATACCCAGCTTCGCGCCCAATAGTATTTAAAGTAACGGGGCCGGAGTGAAAGTGAACGGGACGACTCGAACTGCGAAACTGCAACCAGATCTCGGTTCGCGGTCCGCTCCGATTCCGGCGACGGGACTATGTGGCCCGCGGCCCAACGGATCGGTAATGGCGGACCGTCGTCGTCTCGAGCGGTTCCTTCGCTCGAAGCTCCAGCAAGCCGGCGAGCAGTACGAACAGGTTCGCGGATCGACGGACGAGCAACTCGCGGAGGCTCGCGAGGCCTACCGGGTGGCGAAAAACGCCCGTGGGATCCCCTCGGACGAGGCGGGACGGGCGAAGATCGTCTGTCGCCGCTACGCCGAACAGCGAGCGGCGATGCTCGACGAGCAGTACCGGCCGGCCTGTTACGAGGCGGGCCATCCCGACTGCGAGGGCTGTGCGGAGGACGTTCGCGAGGGCCGGATCGAAACGTGGTGAACTACCGGTATCCATTCCGATTCGCCGCTCGAGGGACTGTGTTGCGTTATCCCTCGTCCGCCGTAACGACGCGGTCGACTGCCCTGCGCTCGCCGTCCTCGTAAACGTAGGTCGTCTCAGAATCCTCGCCCTCGGTGTGGCGGTGGCTCCCGTCACAGAACGGGAACGAGTCCGAGAGACCGCACTGACAGATCGCGACGTCGCCCTTCTCGTCGTCGATATCGGTGGGGTCCAGTTTTCGCGGGCCGGTTGCCTCGAGTTCGACGAGTCGTGTCATCACTCGCGGTTCGGGACCGATCGCCGAAAAGGAACTGGTCATCGGTCGCTCCGCTCTCGAGTCGCGACCGAAGGCGGTGGCCGGAATCGTCGTAAACGCAAGCTACTTGGTTCCCGTTCGTAATTTCGACGTACGCAACTGACATGAGTTTCCACGATGCAGGAACGTCGATCGCGATCATCCTTACCGTCGTCAAGACGCTGATCCTGCTCGTGGGCGGCGTTATCACGTTCTTCGCGTACAAGGCCTACCGTCGGACCCGTCAGCGCGCGCTCGGCTATCTCGCTGCCGGATTCGGCCTCGTCACCCTCGGACTGGTGCTCGCCGGCTTGCTCTACGAACTGCTCGAGGTCCCGCTGATGACGGGCATTCTTCTCGAGAGTCTGCTCATGCTCGCCGGCTTTCTCATCATCGCCTACTCGCTGTACGTCTCGTAGTGACTCGCCTACTGGTCGCTCTCGGACGCTTTCTCGACGGTTTCGCCGTCCCGTCGGCGTATCACAACCAGTTCGGCCCAGACGCGTCCGCCGCATCCTCGTCGTGCCACGAGTATTCGGGCGTCCACCCGAGTAGCTCAGCGGCTTTCGCGTTCGAGAGCGCGGACTGCTTGCCCTCGAGGGAGGCGTCGTCGGGACGTTCGCCACAGACAGCCTCGACGAGTTCTCTCGTCGGCCGTCCGAGGTAGTTCTCGTCGGCGACGCAACAGACCGCTTCGTGGCCGTTGTGATCGGCTCCGAGCGCCGCTTCGACCATCCGGGCAACGTCGCGCACGTCCACGTAGGAGCCGAAGTTTCCGCCGGACGCCTCGTCCGTGAGATCCGTTCCGTCCTCGGTCGGGCGCGCTCGAGCGTTGTCCGGCGTGAACACCGTCGCCGGCCGAACGGTGGTAACGGTCACATCGTATCGCCGAGCGGTCGTCCGTGCGATCTCCTCGCTACAGACCTTCGACAGCCCGTAGGAATCCTCCGGACGGCGGTCGTGTTCCTCGTCGATCGGCAGGTAGTCCGGCGTCCAGTCCGTCTCCGCGAACAGCGCGCCGTAGGCCGCCTGTGAGGACGACCAGACGACGTCGGTTCCCGTGCGCCCGGCCGCCTGGAACACGTTGTACGTGCTCGTAACGTTGTTCTCGAAGACCCGCGTCGCCGGGTTCACGAGCGGGTCTGAGATCGCCGCCAGGTGGACGATCGCGTCGGGATCGACCTCGCGAATTGTCTCCCACGTGGCGGCCTGTTCGGTCAGGTCGACGGCACGGAACTCAGCGTTCGCGCGTACTCCCTCGGGACGCTCGCGATCGATGCCAACGACGTGGACGCCGCCATCCGCGAGTCGGTCGACGACCCACGAACCGACGTCTCCGAGGGCACCCGTGACGACTGCGGTACTGACGTCGTGATCGAACTCCGGCGTCGATAGCTCGGTCATGCTAGACGTCTACCGGTCACCCCACTAAACCGTGGTCCCAAATATTTGCACCGGTGTCGCGAACTCGCGTCGGCGGGGCGCGCTCGTCCCGTCCCGTGTTGGCCTACTGTTTTGTTCCTGTTCGCGGTATGGCACACGCATGGATACTACTGGCGTTCGCGTGACGACCGTCGCGGTCGGGTTCGTCGTCGCTTTCGGCGTGATTCTTCTCGTTCTCTCCGCCGTCGGCGTTCGAGCGACAGCGTCCGCCGTCGCGACCGCAAACAGCATCGGCCTGATCGCGGTCCTCGCGGCCGTCGTGCTCTGGGCCGGCGCGTGGACGTACACGTTCTCGATCGTCTTGCACATTCTCGACGTCGACCACGGCCCGATCGGTGCGGTCCTCATGTTCGGCGACGTGCTCTTTGCCAACAGCGTCGCCCCGTCGACGTATCTGGGCGGCGAACCCCTCGCCGCGTTCTTTCTGACTCGTCACACCGGCCGCGACTACGAGACCAGTTTCGCGACGGTCTCGAGCGTCGATCTGTTGAATTACGCCCCCATGCTACCACTGGCCGGGATCGGCGTCGTCTACATCACCGTGACCGCGGCGCTCGGTCGACGAGTCGAATTCGCACTCCTGGCGGTGGTCGCCGTGTTCGGGTTCATTCTCGGCGGGATCGTTCTGGGATGGCAGTATCGGCGGCGGGCGATAGTCGGCACCGCTCGTCTCTTCGGCGGCCTCTCGACTCGAGTGAGCGCGGTCGTGCCCGGTATTCGGGCGGTTTCGGTCGATCGATTATACGACCGCCTCGAGCTGTTCGTCGAAGAAGTCGAACGGGTGACCGCCGACCGACGCAATCTAAAGCGCGCACTCGTCTCCTCGACGGCGGGCTGGCTCTGTCTCTCGCTCGCGCTCTGGCTCGCCGTCTACGCGGTCGGGTACAAGATCCCGCCGGAAATCGCGCTGTTCATCGTCCCGCTCGGCGCGACGACGAACGTGCTTCCTCTCCCGGGCGGACTCGGCACCGTCGAGTCGGTGTTCATCCTGTTGCTCGTCGCCACCGCCGGCGTTCCCGCCGTCGAAGCGGCGGCCGCGACGCTGCTCTACCGTGCGGCGACGTACTGGCTCCCGCTGTTTTTCGGCGTCGGAACCGTCGCGGTCTCGTACTCGCCGTGGCTCGAGCGACCACGGGACCGTTCGTAGTGACGTCGAACCTGTCCAGAATTGGACTCGAGGATACGGGCTCGAGTCCAGTGGAGAAACCAAGCCTAGGCCGGAATTTGAATCCGGGCTCTCGTCCTTACCAAGGACGCGCTTTACCGCTAAGCTACCCAGGCGCGCATTTCATCGTTGTCTCGAGTCGTCTTTATGCGTTTCGATTCGCCACCGGGCGTGGGGTGGTGTGGCGCGGTTCGAGTCAGGGATCGGTCGCGGAGGTCGCTCGATCGGTCGTGTGGTCCTCGAGTGACTGCCCGGAGCGCGACGGATCGGGGTCGACGAGATACGTCCCGGCCGGCGGGAACGAGGCCCCGACGGCGTCAGCGATGGCGTCGGCCGTGGCGAGCAGCCGCGAACTCGGGGCGTCGCCCACGGCGGCGGCTCCGGTGAGGACGGCGAGTTCGAGGATGTCTCGTTCCAGGTTGGCGTCGATGGACTCGCGTTCGGACTCGTCGGCGTCAGCGACTGCACCGTGGCGGCTCTGATCCCGTCCGAACGCCTGCACGGTTCGGACCGCTTTCCCCGCGGCGTCGGTGCGGGCGAGCAGGTAGAACCCGCGAGCGACGAGGATATCGGCGGCGAGAATCTCGAGGTCGCTGGCGGTCGTGTCGTCCCGATCGGTCTCCATCGCCGCCCACGGTTCGTCGCGGGCGAGCGCCCGCGTCAGGCGCAGCCCCTCGTAGATGAGCTGCACACCGGCTGCTTGCGTGGCGATGCCGTCGAATTCGCGCTCGGAGGAACGGCTGCGATCCGTGTCGCGGTCGCGTTGGTGGTCCCCGGTTTGCGCTCGGCTCGTCGATCGGTCGGCCTCGAATGCGGTCCCGTCGCTTCCGTCGACTGTCGCTGCGGCGCTCTCGATGGTGAGCACGCCCGGAAGCATCGACGCTTCCTCGAGGGTGGTTTCGATGTGGTCGTGTAGCTGCGGTGGTTCCACGTCCGCGACGGCCTCGGAGGCGGCACGCCGACAGCTGTCGGCTTTTTCCATTGGCAGAGGCTTACGACGGCGGAGCCAAAGACCTTTGGAAACCTCTGATAGACTGCCGCACATGATCGATGTCGATATCGATGCCGACCGGTCCGTCCGCACCGTCATGATCGACCGCCCCGAGGCGCGAAACGCCCTGACCGTCGACGGGCTCGAGTCGCTCGAGGCGGCGATCGAGGCGGCCGACGAACCCGTGATCTATCTTCGCGGACGCGGCTCGGCGTTCTGTGCTGGCGCGGACCTCGCGGCGGTCGGCGGCCTCGACGGCGACCGCGACCGGGCCGTCGAGTTCGCCCGCCTGGGCCAGCGCGTCGCCCGGACCATCGAGGACTCGCCGGCGGTCGTCGTGGCCGGTATCGACGGTCCCGCGCGCGGCGGCGGTCTCGAACTCGCGCTCGCGTGTGACGTCCGCGTCGGCGCGCCCGACTCGACCTACGGCGAGCCCGGCGTGACGTTCGGGCTGTTCGGTGCCTGGGGCGGCACCGTCCGGCTGCCCCGCGCGGTCGGCGACGGAAACGCCCTCGAGTTCGCGCTCTCGGGCCGAGCCGTCGACGCCGAGGAGGCCCTGCGAATGGGTCTGATCTCGCGGATCGAGGACGACCCGCGAGACGTCGCCGAAGAGATCGCTTCGAACGCGGTCGACACCCTCGCCGTCCTGAAACGCCGGATCCGGGACGACAGCGAGCGCGCGACGCAGGAGCGACGGGAAGCGCAGGCCTTCGGCGACCTCGTCGAAGCCCACGCGGACGATATCGACGCGCTGCTCGAGTAGTCGCCGCGAGTTCGGTGCGGCAGTCGGTCACCGCGAACGTGTGAGTATCCTAACGGTTTTGTATGCGCTCGATAGTACACAGACCAATGCCCGAGACGGTATTTCTCGCCGGTGATCGCGTCGATCTTCGACCGATCGAGGAGGACGACCTCGAGTTCTTGCAACGAGAGATCAACGATCCGCGCGTCTGGCGGGCGATCGGTGGCTCGAGGCCGATCAACCGAGCGCAGGAACAGGACTTTTTCGAGAACGTCGTCTGCGACGACGACACGGTGAACCTGCTCGTCGTCGCCGATTCGACGCCGGTCGGAACGATCGGCTTCAACTCGATCGAGTGGGAGTCCCGGCGCGCGGAGATCGGCTACTGGATCGCCCCAGCGTACCACGAACGGGGATACGGAAGCGACGCGACCGAGCGTCTCGTCACCTACGGCTTCGACCAGTTCGGTCTGCACAAGCTCACGGCTCGCGTCTTCGAGTTCAACGAGGCCTCGCAGCGACTGCTCGAGTCGGTCGGATTCACGCGGGAAGGCGTCCACCGAGACGAGGCGTTCGTCGACGGCGAGTACCACGACACCTACTGGTACGGCGTCCTCGAGGACGAGTGGCGCTCGGAGACGGAATCGGAATAGGGTGCGGACTGTGCGAGTCGCGATCAGTTCGGCGGCTCGGGCGCCGGCGGCACCCGTCGTTTGTGCTCGCTGCGCTCGTACATGCCGCGGACCTTCTCGACCGTCTCCGCGTCGACCTCGAGCAGCCGGCAGGTCGCGGCGACTGACAGCGGGCCGTCGACGTGCGTCGCGAGTATCGAGTCGAGCGTCTCGTAGCTGACGCCCATCTCGTCCTCGTCGGTCTGGTCGGCCCACAGCTCCGCCGTGGCGGTTTTCGCGGCGAGATCCTCCGGAACGCCGACGTGGCGAGCGAGCTGTCGAACCTGCGCCTTGTAGAGGTTGCCGATCGGGTGACAGTCAACGGCTCCGTCGCCGTACTTGGTGAAGTAGCCGACGGCGGCCTCGCTGCGGTTGCCGGTTCCCAGCACCAGTCGCTGTTCGTGGTTCGCCACGAGGTAGTTCAGGACGGCCCGGACGCGCGCTCGAGCGTTGCCGACGGCCTCGCGGTCCTCCTCGGCTTCGGGGTAGGCCGCCAGCAGCGAGTCGATGACCGGTTCGATTTCGATGACGTCGTACCCGATCTCGAGGTCCTGGGCGACCCGTTCGGCGTCGCTCATGTTCCCGCCGCTGCTGACGGTCGCGGGCAGGACGAGCCCGTGGACGTTCTCCGCGCCGAGCGCCTCGACGGCGAGCTCGGCGGTGAGCGTGCTATCGATGCCGCCGGAAAGGCCGAGGACGGCACCCTCCGCTCCCGCGGTATCGACCCGCTCGCGGATAAAGTCCGTAATGTGTTCGCGTCGTTGTTCCAGTTCCCCTTCCGAGAAGCGAAGGTCGAGCGTAGGCATGTCTCCTCGTACGGATGGCTCGTCCTAATAGCCTCCCCTCGCAGGCAAAAAGTGGACGGGTGTTACATTCTCGAGGTGCCATGGATGCGGTGACTCGAGGGGAGAGCGCTACGTTGAAGTGCAATCGGCGGGTACGTTCGGATGACTTGCGGGCCTCGCCGCGCGAGGCTCGCAGCGACGATGCGCGCCGATGGTCCAGTGGTAGGACATGAGCTTCCCAAGCTCATAGCCCGGGTTCGACTCCCGGTCGGCGCATCCGCTGGTTTCTGGATATCGCGTCGCTCGGCGAGCGCTCGAGCGTCGGAGCCGAATCAAAATGACAGAACCGACCGCGTGTCGAAGACCGATGGCGCGCCTTACTCGTAGATGCCCATCGCTTCGATCTGCTCCTGATACCGGTTTCGGATCGTGACTTCGGTCACCTGGGCGACGTTGGCGACCTCGCGCTGGGTCTTCTTCTCGTTACAGAGCAAGGACGCGGCGTAGATCGCGGCGGCGGCGTAGCCGGTGGGCGACTTCCCCGACAGGAGTCCCTTCTCGGTCGTCGTCTCGATGATCTCGTTGGCTTTCACCTGCACCTCTTCGGAAAGCTCGAGTTCGGAACAAAAGCGCGGCACGTACTGCGTCGGGTTGACCGGTTTCATCTCGAGGCCGAGTTCCTGGGCGACGTACCGATACGTCCGACCGATCTCCTTGCGCTCGACCCGGGAGACGGCGGCGACCTCCTCGAGCGATCGGGGAATCCCCTCCATGCGACAGGCGGCGTAGAGGGTGCTGGTCGCGACGCCCTCGATCGAGCGGCCGCGGATGAGGTCCTCGTCCAGCGCCCGTCGGTACATCACGCAGGCGACCTCGCGGACGGACCGGGGGATGCCGAGCGAGGAGGCCATCCGGTCGGTTTCCGAAAGGGCGAACTGCAAGTTCCGCTCGCCGGCGTCTTTCGTTCGGATCCGCTCTTGCCACTTGCGCAGTCGGCGCATCTGATTGCGTTTGTCCGAGGAGAGCGACCGTCCGTACGCGTCCTGGTTTTTCCAGTCGATCGAGGTCGTCAACCCCTTGTCGTGCATCGTCTGCGTCGTCGGCGCGCCGACGCGAGACTTGTTCTGTCGTTCGGAGTGGTTGAACGCGCGCCACTCCGGGCCGCGATCGATGTTCGTTCCTTCGACGATCAGTCCACAGTGGTCACAGACGAGTTCTCCCTGATCCTCGCTTTTGATGAGTGTTCCGCTGTCACACTCACTGCATACCCGCTCACCCCCTGATTCCTGCGTTTTTTCGTCCGTTTCAGAATCACGCTGGCGCTGGCGGGTGGAACTAGCCATTTCGAATCGATATCGGAGTCCCAGTGGCTTAAGGGCTTGCCAGCACGAGAGCGGTATCGAAGTCATACTCGACGCTGTCGACTCGGCGAGCACCGGGGAAACGATGGTAGCGGACCCGTCTCGTGCCGAAGGCGTCTCGGACCGAGACGCGGTCGCAGAACGATCGATATCCCGGCGTCGGAAGCCCCTCGAGACCGGTTTCTCAGAAGTAGCCGAACAAGGTTCCGACGAGGACGACGACCCACATCGCGACGCCGGCGAGCAGCAGATCGTTGAACCGGGAGTCGCGCGTCGCCCGTTTGGCTGCACCGCCGGCGATCAGCCCCAGCGCGACGACGACGAGCATTCGCTGTAAGACGACGTCGACGGGAAGCGAATCCACGCCGAGCAGACCGTAATCGAGCCAGATTGCGACCGCGAGCGAGCCCGCGGCGACGATGGCGGCGTCGAGTCGTCGGGTGAGCGTCCCGGCGATCAGATAGGTCGCCGTCGGGATTCCCAGCGCGATGACCGGATACAACATCGCGGCGATCATGTGCGGCGTCATGAATCCGGCACGGCGCTCGAGGAGGAGTCCGCCCATCCGGACGCCGAGGAACAGCGCGAGGACGGTAAAGACGAGGATGATGTGCCCGGCCTCGATGCGATCGTAGGCGGCCGCGATCCGGCGGCGGTCGACGTCGGTCAAGCGATCGTCGACGGCGTCGGGCGCGTGCTCGGAGACGCGCTCGGGATTCGTTCCCCGACCGGTGCCGGTCCCGGTACTCCTGGTGCGTTTGCGGGCCGCAAGTCCCACGCCCGCGGGCAGGAGGATCATCCCAGTGAGATCGACGACGGTCGCCCAGCCGTTGGCGTCCGAGGGGCCGGAATTATTGAGATAGATCCGACGGACGTCCTGCTCGGTATCGACCTGCGGGAGGGCCATAAAGTCCGATTCGATCTTCGACTGGGCGGCTTCGACACCGTCGACGCGGTGACGGAGCGTGAACCAGTCGAAGTGTTCGGTGTGTCCCTGCATGGCAACCCACTGGTCGTCCGGGTTCGGGCTCTCGTAGAGCCGGATGTGATAGCGCTGGCCGTAGTAGTCACCGTCCTCGAGTTGGGCCGACTCCGTCGTCCAGTAGGCGTCCTCACCGGGACCCGGATCGACCCACGCGTATCGGGTCGCTCCGGTAGCGTCACCCCACTTGACCCCCGTCGCGTGACCGTTCTCCTCCTCGAGGATCGTCTCGTTTTCGGTGTCGTTCGCCGCTCGGTCATCCAGTTCTGCCCACTCTCCGTCACCCTCTTCGGACATCACTTGCAGGATATCGTCGGTGTCTCCCCGGACGATCACGTTGAGCGGGCTTCGCTGCTGAAACCGTTCCTGCGGGCTGATAAACCGCCAGAATTTGCTTTCGGAGTCTCCCACGGTAGTCATTCGCGGCGAGACTTCCGTCTCGTCGGGTGCGATGTCACTGGTCGATGGCGAGAACAACAGCGACGGACCGCCGACGAAGAGCACGGACAGTGCGAGCAGTGTGATCGCGATTACGAGCGAGCGACGCATTCTTCGCTCACTACCGATGGAAAACATATCAAAGTACGTGATGTCCGCCTCGTGATATCGGCGCCAACCGGTGTACGGTCCCGCTACTGCCGTCTCTGCGATCGGTCTACTGAGGGAATCGGAAATACGTCTGTAATTCTATATTTTTGGCAGGATCCGCTCGTCCGATACGAACCGTTCGCGCTCGAGATCAGGGTTTCCAACTCAGTTCGATCTCGATCGTCTCCCGACTCCCTCGGAGCCGCGAGGACCGTTCGACGACGTCGATGGATAAATCGACGTCCTCGGGCGGTGTGAGCGTGATCGTCTTGTTGCCGACGTCGACGTGGACCTCCTCTTCGTCCGCCTCGAACTCCCCGGCGAGCGCCTCGAGATACGATGCGAGGGCCGTTCGCGGAAGCGTCTCGTCGGCTGTTGTCCGTTGGGCCATACGAGTCATCGCGCCGACGCCCGCAAAAGTATGGGCAGCGAACGCAGGGCTAACAGTCTGTTACTGCCGTGACATCCAGGAGCTACCTACTGGCTTCCAGCCGGCAGGCCCGCTCGAGCACTGCGTATCTCGACGACCGGTGCTGGCGCGCGAGCGGTACGCGGCGAAGCGTGGCTTTTTGATCACGGGGCGGGTAGCCGCCGACGATGGACGTCGCCGTCGGAATCGTCGCCCAACGAGACAACGAGCGCGCACAGGGACTCGCCGCGACGCTGGCCGAGACGCTCGAGCGCGGGGGTGTACAGGGTCGAACAGACGAAGATACGTCGGTCGTCGTCGACGAAGCGACCGGCGAGGCGATCGACGCGACCGCCGTTCCCGTCGCCGAAATGGCCGACCGCGACCTCGTCGTGAGTATCGGCGGCGACGGCACGCTGCTGTTCGTCGCCCGCGAGGTCGGTTCGACGCCGCTTCTCGGTGTCAACCTCGGCGAAGTCGGCTTTCTCAACGCCGTCGCACCCGCTGACGCCGTCGCGGTCGTTACCGATCTCGTCGCGGAGTACCGCGAAACCGGTCGGTTCGAGGGTCGCGATCTCGTTCGCCTCGAGGCGAACGACGTCGACTCCGCGTGGACGCTCGAACCGGCGCTCAACGAAATCGTCGTCCATGGTCCGCGGCGGGGCCACGGCGGTGGCGCGACCGTCGAGATTCGGGTCGACGGCGAGTGCTACGCCGAGAGTCACGCCGACGGCGTGCTCGTGGCGACGCCGACGGGGTCGACCGCGTACAATCTGAGCGAAGGGGGCCCGCTCGTCCACCCGACGACGCACGCCCTCGTCGTCAGCCAGATGGCCGCCACTGACTCGATGCCCCCGCTGATCGTCGAACCCGGCACCGATCTCACTCTCTCCGTCTCGGATACCGACACCGCCTACGTGATCAGCGACGGGCGCAACCGGCAGCGACTCGAGCCACCCGCGACGATCACCGTCTCGGTCGCGGACGATCCGACCAGACTCGTCGGCCCGCAAGGGGACTTCATCTCGAGCCTCGAGAAACTCGAATAAGAGGCGCTACGACTCGCCGTTCCCGTTACCGTCCCGCGCCCGTTCGTGCATCGTCGGTCGCTCCCTCGAGCAGTCGCTCGAGTTGTGCCGGCGGAACGGCACCGCGAGCGACGTGGTCCTCGTAGATGAACGTCGGAACGCCGGTGATCCCCCGCTGTTGAGCCGCGGCGAACTCGCCCTCGAGTTCGGCTCGGAGTCCGTCGTCGTCGATCGCGGATCGGATCTCGTCGACCGGTACCCCGGCGGTCTCCGCGATATCCGCCAGCACGTCGCCGTCGCCGATATCGCGACCGTCCCGCCAGAGCGCCGTATAAATCTCCTCGTCGAACGCCGCCCACCGGTCGGGATACTCCCGTTTGACGTACCACGAGGCCTGCTGGGCGGGCAGCGAGTCGACCTCGATCGCCAGCTCCTGGGCCATCTCGGCGTCGTACTCCTCCTGAAGGCGACGGACGTTCTGTTTCGCCTGCTCGAAGTAGTGGTCATCCTTGCCGTCGTCCGCGTCGTGGTCGATCGATCCGTCCGCGTTTCGCTTTCCGCTCCGCAGGTCGAACGGCCGCCAGTCGATCTCGAGCGGGTCCTCGCGCGCCTCGCGATAGCGCTCGAGCGATCGCGTTCCCAGGTAACAGAACGGGCAAACGTAGTCGGCGTAGAGCTGCAGTCGGTCGACTGAATCGGACATAGCGTCGCTAGGGAGTCCGGACGGAAAAGTCGATAGTAACCGGAATTCGTCTCTGCGTTACGCGCGCGCGAGATCAACAAGATCGTGGGACGTCCCGTTCACGAGATCGTCTGACGCCCCGTTCAGCTTCCGTTCGCGTCCCCGCCGGCTGTCGCGCTGGCTCCTCCGTTGCCGGCATCGCTCGTCCCGGGTAGATCGGGCAGATTCGGGTCTCGGTAGGGGTTTCGACCGTAGGCGGGAAGTTCGTCCTCGAGTTGCTCCGTGAGCACCCTTCGGAGTCGATTCAGGCTCGTCGTGTCCAGCCCGTACTCGGCGGTGAGCCGTTTGAACGTCTCCTCGTCCGTGATATCGTGGGCTCGGTACTGGCCGAACAGCTCTTCCATCCGGTCGGCCGACAGCGCCTGCATGTCGATGTCGTCGAGCCCGAAGTACGCCTGTCGGTCGACGTCGACCACGTGCCGGATAACTACCAGGGCGACTTTCGGAATCGCGCGCTGGCTACCGAACTCCGTGAGGTCGATTTTGTCCATGACGCCGAGCGCGAGGTCGCGTTGCCACGGCGTCAGGTCGAGCGCGTTGCACAGCGCCTGCGTCGTCCGGAGCCGGTCGAGGTGGTGGGCGCGCTCGCTGTAGCCCGGCGTCGCCCCGTGTTGTTCGTCGTGGAGACGCCGGATGTTCTCGGAGAGGTCCGCCTCGGGCGACTCCGCGCGACCGATAACGGTCGCACTCGGCGTGACGACGCCCCACTGGCGGATCGTCGAATCCCGCTGGACGTCCGCTCGAGAGAGCGCCCCGGATCCGGGACGCGTCTCGAGGCGGCGCTCGTCGTGCTCGAGGGGCGGACTGTCGCCGACGGCCGCAGGCTGCTCGCCGTCCGGGCCGGGTTCGATACCGTCGTCTCTCATTACGTCTCGCTCAGACAGGCAGACAGAAAAAGGCTCGCTCGTTTCGAACGGTCTGATAGGGCGACTAACAGTCTTTCCAACCGGTTCCGACCGCTAGACGGCGCTCTCGCTCTGGGTGTGGCGGCGTGAAAAGCTCCTCGTAGCTATACCTTGTGACCAGAAGCACTTAAAGAACGGTCGCCTCTCGCAACGTCGCGTTCTCGAGCGGACGAACCTGCCGCCGAAAATTCGGAAGCGTCGTGACTCGCACGTTCGAGCGCTCGAGAACGGCGTCCCCCTGCTATATCTCTACCTTGTAACCAGAGATACTTAAAGAACCTCTCGAACAGCTAACATCAATGGCGCGGCTACCGGACTGCGGCGATCAGTTCGTCGACGAACGTGTCCAGCCGTTCAGTTTCGGGTCCATCGCCGGCGTGAACCTCGGGGTCGATATCGGCCGGCGGTCTGGCGAACTCGCGACCGACGGCGTCGCCGATGGTCGTCGCTCCCTCGTCCCGTCGTTTCCGCTCGAGCATGTCTCGAGCGAGTTCGATCCGATCCGGCTCGAAGACCGCCGGTGCCTGTTCGCTCAGGAAGCGCTCGAACTCGAGCGCCGGGAGTTCGTGCGTCCCGCGCTCTCCGGTCGCTTTCAGGTATCGGGCCGACATCGCCGCCCGACAGATCGTCAGGTTCCGTTTCACCGTGGGTTTCGTCTGCGTTTCGGCGAATCGCTCGTCGTCGGCTGGAATCGTCGCTGTCCCGTCGTCGGTTTCGACGACGTAGGCGTCTTCGAGCATCTCGAGGATCGGAAACGTTTCGTCGTCGGTGCGCACGAGGTGGTGCGAGATGTACTTGCGATAGTTGCCCGTCGCGATCCCCCGCCACGCGTGGTAGAGGGCTATCGGGTTGTACGTGCGTTCGATGTATTCGGCGAGATCGGTCGGATCGTAGGCGGTTCGATAGTGAATCGGACTCCGAAGCAGATCGATCGCGCCGTCGTTGGAGTCCGCGAGCAGGCGCGCGAACGTGCGAACGTCCCAGCCCTGCAGTTCGATCTCGTCGCCGTCAGCCGTCTCGTGGATCGTCGCCGGTGGCTCCTCGAGGTGGGCGTAGCGCCGCAGGTCGTCAGGAACGAAGACGAAGCCGACGTCGTAGTCGCTCTCGGGACTCGCCGCACCCCAGGCGTGACTGCCGCGGGCGGCCGCCAGCGCTATGGAAACGTCGTGCCCGCGTTCGATCGCCGTCAGCAACTCGTCGGCGGCCTCGAAGACGTGATCCGGGACGGTAGTCATAGCTGACACTCGAGGAGTAGCGAAACGAGAAGCGGGCGGACCACGCCCGAATGCCCTTCGTAGCTTTACCTTGTGACCAGAAGCACTTAAAGAACGACGCGGGATCGGGAGCGACTCGAGAACGGATCGCCGTCGCTAGAATCGGTTCGGTATCCCCGATCACACGTCGGCGACTGCCAGTTCCGAAAGGTTGAATCGGCCCCTGCCCCGAATGCGGACAATGAGTCACCAGCTTCCGGACGTGCAAGCCACGTCGCCCGACGTCACCGTCGGACTGAGTCAGGTCGGCGTCACCGGCGTCGACAAACTCGTCAAACTCGCCCGCGAGGGCAAACGCCCGATCGTGCTCACCGCCGAGTTCGAGGTCTTCGTCGACCTCCCCGCCTGGCGCAAGGGCGCGGATATGAGCCGCAACATGGAGGTCATCGACGAAATCCTCGAGGACGCGACCCGCGAGGAAGCCTACCGCGTCGAGGAGGTCTGTGGCGAGGCCGCGGAACGACTCCTCGAGAAACACGACTACACCTCCACCGCGAAGGTGTCGATGCGAGCGGAGTTCATGCGCCGCGAGCGGACGCCCGCGAGCGATCGTGAGACCCAACACACCGTCGACATCATCGCCTCGGCGACCGCGACCGAAGACGGGACCCGCGAGGAAATCGGCGCGGAAGTGACCGGGATGACCGTCTGTCCCTGCTCCCAGGGGATGTCCGCCGCGCGCGCGAAACAGACCCTCGAGAACCTCGGCGTCGAGGACGAGACGATCACGGCGTTTCTGGACGAGGTCCCGCAGGCGGGACACTCTCAGCGGGGCCACGCGACGCTGACGATCGAATCGAACGGCGATCCGGCGGTCGACCTGAACGACATCATCGACATCGCGCGCGACTCGATGAGCGCCCGAATCTACAACCTCGCGAAGCGCCCGGACGAAGATCACATGACCTACGCGGCCCACGCGGACGCGAAGTTCGTCGAGGACTGCGTCCGCGCGCTGGCCGAAGGCACCGTCGAGGAGTTCGATCACCTGCCAGACGACGCGGTGATCACGATGAAACAGTCCAACGACGAATCGATCCACCAACACAACGCCCACGCCGACCGCGTCGTCGAGATGCAGACGCTGCGCGAGGAAGTCAACGGCGACGCCTGATCTAGCGGTTCGATCTCCACCGGCGCTCGAGGCGTTCGCGACGCTCCCGAATTCTTCGAGACGCTTCCGTCCCGTTCGAGGCAACGTTTATCGGTGCGACCGGGATACGTTCCGCCGTGACGGTACGACACGACGAACTGACGGTTACGTGGCTCGGCTACGCCACGGTCAGGATCGAATCGGACGACGGGACGGTCGTCTACGTCGACCCCGGTCGGTACGGCACGCTCACCGGCGAGTGGGACCGCAACGTGCCCCATCCGCGCGGCCGGACGTACGACGAACGGGACGGCGACCTCGTGCTGGTAACCCACGATCACCACTACGACTCCGACGGCGTCCGCCGGGTCGCGAGCGGCGACGCGACGGTCGTCGCCTACGAGTCCGTCGACGCGAGCGCGATCCGCGAGGGCGGCCGCGACGTCGAGGACCTCGAGTCGCTGCCCTACGACGTCCGACGCGTCGGTTACGGCGACACGGCGACCGTCGCGGGCGTCGATCTCGAGGTCGTCCCCGCGTACAACCACCCCGACGGACGCAACGTCGGCGCTGACGGCAATCCCCTTCATCCGGAGGGGTTCGGCTGCGGCTATCGATTCGTCGTCGACGGGACGAGCGCGTTCTGGTCCGGCGACACCGACGTGCTCGACGTCCACCACGACCTCGAGGTCTCGCTGTTCGTGCCGCCGATCGGACAGAACTTCACGATGAACCGGACCGAGGCCGCGGAGCTGGCGACGTCTATCGAGCCCGAGCTCGTGCTCCCGATCCACTACAACACCTTCCCCGACCTGGAGGCCGACTCCCGAGCGTTCGCCGCCGACGTCGCGGCCGGCGGCGTTCCCGTCGTCCTCGACGAGGAGTAGTCGCCGCTCGGGAGCGGCGTCGCCGGTCGTCAGGCTCAGAACTCGAGCGGCTCCGCTTCCTCCCACCGGGGGACGAACTCGGCGTGGACGTTCGCGGCGAACTCCGGGTCCTTGAGGTCGATCATCCCGAACGCGTCGCCCGAGGAGAGCGGGTTGGGCACCTGGATACAGATTTCGACGCCGTCGATAATGTTGAACGATCCCGAAACGTCGTCGTTCGTCCGGACGTCGAAGTCGTCGCGCTGCTGGAGGGTGGTTCGGTAGCGTCGGCCCACGTCCTCCGAGAGGGACCCGACCATCTCGCGAGTCATCAGGAGGTCGATCGAGACGCCCCGGTCGAGCGCCTCCTCGAGTTCCGCGTTGACCTCCTCGCTGACGGCCTGCAGATCCCACTGGGGAGCAGCGTTTGCGGACACCATCACGATGTGGTCGTCGGCGGCTGCGAGCCGCTCGAGCAGGAGGTCGATCGTCTCCTCGGGACCGACGGCGGCGGTCCAGAACTGATCTTCGACCGGCTCGGCGGCGTCGAGTTCGTCGGCCAGGTCGTCGACGATCGACTCGTACTGGTCAGCTTTCTCCTCGAGTTCGCGTTTCTTGTCGTCGAGCAGCCGGTCGAGGGCCGTCGCGGGCTCGACGGCGACGTACTTCTTCGGGCGACTCGCGGTCTGACTCCGAACGAGGTTGTACTGTTCGATGCTGTTTAACACGTCGTAGATCCGTCCCATCGGCACGTCGCTCGCGCGTGACAACTCCTTGGCCGTTGTGGGCCCGGTACTGAGTAGCGCTCGATACGCTCGAGCCTCGTATTCCGAGAGCCCGAGATCCCTGAGGCTGGACATACGCTGTGGGACCAACCGAAGAAACATAAACGCTGTGGTGGTTTGATAGCCGAGTTTCTCGTTCGCCCACGGCCGGGCCGTCGGCCGTTACTCGAGGAGCGACTGCACCCGTTCGCTCAACTCCTCCGGGGTTTCGGCGCTGTTCGAGACGCGGTCGCCGCGCTCGACTCGCGCCGTCCCCGCCTCGAGATCGCCGCCGCCGTCCGCGCTTGGGACCACGATCTTTTCGTGGTCCGCGAGTCTCAGGGCGGCCCGATGGAGGTCGGCTCCGGGTTCGACTCCGACGCGAATCACCAGCGGTCCGTCGAGCAGGCGCGAGGTAGCCGTCGCGTAGCGGGCGATCTGGACCCCGAACCGGTCGCTCGCCCCGGCAAACGCCTCGAGCGTTTCCCGTGCGCGCTCGCGATACTGCTCCTCGCCCGTCAGGACCGCCACCTCGAGCAGCGCGTCCGCGAACGCGACGTTCGCGTCCAGCGGTCGGAGCGGTCGCTCGACCAGTCCCACTCCCGCCGCTGGCCCGTCGAGGAACGACTCTCCGTCGTGGAGTCGCTCGATCGTCGCGTCCGCAACCGCCGTCGCGTCCGCGAGAACGTCCGTCTCCAGGGTGCTCGCTGTCGTCGTCAGCGTGGACAGCGCGCGAGCCTGGGTGGCGAGCAGCGGAACCGGTTCGCTGCCCTCGCCGAGTGCTGTCTCGCCTTCGAGCGTGTGGGCAACGACGCCGTCCGTGAGCAGGTCCTCTCGCAGCGTCGCGAGCGCCCGTTCGGCGTAGCGGCGAGCGCGCTCGTCGTCGGTGTAGGCGTAGTACGTGAGCAGTCCCTCGATCGCCAGCGCGTTCGGCCCGGCGAAGACGCCCTCGTCGACCGGCGGTTCGGTCGCTGCAGCGCGGTCGGTCGCGTCGAGCGTGTGGGCGTCGTCCTCTCCAGGTGCCTGACTGTTCGCGAAGGCGTCCGCATCGTCGTTCCACAGCGTCGCCGTGAGGTACTCGACGGTTCGGTCGGCGGGCTCGCGGTACTCGTCTTTGCCGGTGTGGAGATACGCGTTCGCGAACGCACGCACGAGCGCGCCGTTGGAGTCGAGTAACTTCTCGTACTGCAGCCCGGACCAGTCCCGATTGGCCCCGAAGCGATAGAACCCGCCGTCGTACTCGTCCAGAAGGTTCGCACTGACCGCGTCGAACGAGCGAAGCGCCATCTCCCGGTCGCGCTTGAGCGCGAACTCGAGGGCGTCGGGGAGCGGGAACTTCGGGCTCTGTCCCCACCCGCCCGCCATCTCGTCGTAGGTTTCGGTCAACTGACCGAGCATCGCGGATTCGATGTCGGGCGTGAGCTCCCCCGCGGGCGGGTTGTCCTCCCGGAGCGGCCGCGGGATCCGTGCGGCGTCGCTTCCTTTCGTCTCCCACATGGTCCGGACGCTGTCCAGCACCTGGCGCATCCCGTCCGGGCCGAGATAGCCCGCGCCGGTCAACACCGCCCCGTCGGGGGCGAGAAAGACCGTCGACGGAAAACCGCCCATGTTGTATCGATCACGAACGCGCGGGTGACGATCAACATCGACGCGAACGGGAACGAAACTATCGTTGACGTTCGCCGCGATTCGCGGCTCCGCGTAGGTCTCCCGGTCCATCTCGTGGCAGTGGTCACACCACGTCGCAGTGAGCGAGAGCAACATGGGCACGTCGGCCGCCGTCGCCTCGTCGAAGGCGTCCCGTCCCCATTCCCGCCACTCGACGCGTGTCGGATCGTCCATACCGGTGCCTCGAGTGTCGCGGGCGTAAGCCCTTCGTTCGATCCTCCGATGACTCGTTCCAGCACGGGACTCGATGACTCTCTCACCGCTCGAGCGGAGTCCGCTTGCTCCGGGAGACACGAGAGTAAAGCGTTTTCACTCTCCGCTGCCTATATGACGGCATGCTCCGGTGGATCTTCGCGCTGTTGCTCATTCCGTTCCTCGATGCGGTGATCCTGGCCGTCGTCGTCAGCCAGACGTCGTACCTCGGCTGGGTCGGGATGGTGCTGCTCGTCGTCTTGACCGGCCTCGTCGGCATGTTGCTCGTCCGCGCCGAGGGTCGCCGAACCATCCGGAAAATGCAACGGTCCATGGCCCAGGGGAAGCCGCCGACCGACGAACTGCTCGATGGCGGCCTGCTCATCGCCGCCGGAGCCTTCCTCTTGACTCCCGGACTGGTCACGGACGCCATCGGATTCCTCCTGGTGATTCCGCTGACTCGAATCCCGATCCGTGCCGCACTCAAACGCTTCGTGATCATCCCCTACGCGGACAAGAAGACCGGCGGATTCGCCAGCGGCCAGGTTTGGACGTTCGGCTTCCCGGACGGAGGGGTGGCTCGAGACGGCGGGAGCGAGCCAACCGACGGCGGAACGTACGACCTCGGTGCCGACGACTATACTGTCGACGCCGACCGCAGCGAGGACTCGTACTCGATCGATTTCGGCAACGAACGGACGTCGGATCGGGCGGACGAAACGGACGAAGACGACGACCCCTACGCTCGGTAGCGGTTCGCACGGGGGCCGAAGAAAGAAACCCTTAAACATCCCACCGGGCAACTACTGATTGCGACGCGGGCCAATAGCTCAATCAGGTTGAGCGCCACTCTGATAAGGTGGAGGCTCTCGGTTCAAATCCGAGTTGGCCCATTTCTCGCGACGGACAATATCGAGAGCCGCGAGTACATACATACAGTCACGAGGTTTTGAATTCCACGAGTCGCGACCCACGCAACCGAGTGCAACGAGGTGAGCAGGGCCGTCTCGAGGTGGTTCAAATCCGAGTTGGCCACCGGCTTTTGCAGAGTTCTTAAACGCCCGGTGTCGCCATTTTTAGCACTCACCAGTACCGTTCGTGTCGTCTGTGGGATCGATTATCTGTGGGTCACGATTACGTCTCTGAATCTGCCATCGACTATCTGTGAACGATGACCGCGAGATGGCGATTTTACTACCAGCGCGGTACGCTACGGACAGCCGTGGGACCGTGAGACGGTACTCGCTCCGCTCGGAGAAGCAGTCCTGGTAGCCTGCGAAACCGATCGTCGAAGAGATACTGTGGTTGCTGGATAGTCACAGGGCCGAATCCGAACCAGCGGGTACAAAACGGTGAGGTAGCGGATCGGTGATTTAAGCAGTTCGGCATCGTTCCCAATTCATGGCCCCTCGTACGCAGTCGCGAGGTGCATTCGTATGAGTCAAACTGAGACGACTACGCTAACGTTACCGGTACGCGAGCGCGATCATATCCGCGGATCAGACGATGCCTCGGTAACACTCGTCCAGTACAGCGACTTCGAATGCCCGTATTGCGGAGATATCTACCCGATCGTCCGGCGACTCCTGAACCGAGTCGGGACTCGTCTTCGACTCGTCTTTCGACACTTTCCACTCACACAACAACACTCGCATGCCCAACAGGCAGCGCAAGCGGCCGAGGCCGCCGGCGCTCAGGGCCGGTTCTGGGAGATGCACGACCTCCTCTATGAGAATCAAGACGCACTTACTCGAGACGATCTGGTTCGCTACGCTGAGCGACTCGATCTGGACATCGACTCGTTCGTAACCGAACTGGAAACGGATGCACACGAACAACGAATTCAGGAGGACCTTCTCAGTGGTGTACAGAGCGGCGTGAACGGGACGCCAACGTTCTTTATCGACGGAACGCGTTACGACGGCCCGCTGGATCTCGATTCGATGCTCGCCGAGATCGCTGATGCGGGGAACTTCATCGATCTCGAACAGTCACTCAAGTACGAGAATCACGAGTTTCGAGAAACGATCGATCGATCCCGTCGAGGCGCACCCGCCGCCGGTGAAGCGGTTCGCGATCGGTTTTCTGCGGACGAGATCTTCCAGCGGGTTACGGCAACTGCAGGCGAGGAAGTCGGGCGCAGTAAACGACTGCTCTTTTTCAGCGGACTCGCCGCAGGGCTCAGCGTCGGCGCGACGTTTCTTGCTCGAGCGGCGTTGACCGCAGCGTATCCGGATGATCCGTCTGGAGTCGGAAATCTCCTCTATCCGATCGGATTCATCATTATCGTCCTCGGGAACTATCAACTGTTTACAGAAAACACGCTCACCCCAGTTACGCTCGTTTTAACACGACTCGCGAGCCTTCCACAACTCCTTCGTCTCTGGACGATCGTGCTCACCGCGAACGTCATCGGCGCAGGGGTCGTCGCGTTTATTCTGGCTCGGACGGGCGTTCTCGACCCGGCCATCGCCGAGACCGCATCGGAGTTCGGAGAACACGCGATGAGTACGTCATGGTCTGCACTGTTTTACAAAGGCGTCTTCGCCGGTGGGCTTGTCGCAACGATGGTCTGGGTAGTGCACGCGGCGCGAGATACCATCTCGCGTTTTCTCATCGTGTATATCATCATGATTTTGATTCCCATCGCGCATCTCTTCCACTGCATTGTCGGCGCGTGCGAAGTACTCTTTTTAGTGTTCAATGGGCAGGCAGAATTGCTCGTGGTATTCTCCGACTTCTTCGTGCCAGTCGTCCTCGGGAATACCGTTGGAGGTCTCGTATTTGTCGCTCTCGTCAACTATAGTATGACCGAAACCCGACGCTTTCCTGAACAGAACCAGCGACGTCGTGAACTCACCTGGCCCGAGTGGCTCTTTGGCGCTCGTCTCTGGACGTGGGTTCGAACGAAAAAAGAAGAATCACGGGGAACCGAGGACAAAAATCGACCAGTTGATCGTTGACTTCTCCTCCCATCGTCACTCGGTAGTCTCGGGAGTGAGATAGTCGCCATGTTATCATCGCGGTTACTTCTAGCAGATTGACACCAGCGCCAGTATCGAATAAGCGAATTCGGTCCTCGAGTTTTCGTCACGGCGAATCGAAACCACGATCCGCGAATCGCCGTTCTCAGCTACTCTCGGAGAACTATTTGCTCTTCTGAGAACGCACCGTCCGTTTTGGAGATCGCGTCACGATTCATCGCGGTCTCGAGACTCACGGCGGTTAACTTTTCTTGCGAGTCGAGACGTCACTCGAGCCGATACTCCTTCAGAGACAGTACTTCAACATTCCTCTGATTATGAAAGTCCCGTTTTAGAAACATAACAGCGGGGTGCGTGGTACTACCTACCTTTGAGGTCCCGATTCGGAGGCCTTAAGTAGTGATCGGCGATTACAACTATATCCGAAGGAAGATGAGGACCCTTCCCCTGCGGTCCGCCGTACAGAAGGGGTCTGATGTTAGCCTTGGTAGTTCGGTGACGCCCGATCGGTCTTCGATCGCGGTCACCGAACGTGGACCCATTTATGTGTGAGTGTGTACAAGAATACGACATTCACCGCCAAATGAACCCTCCCAGT